>CP051231.1:846010-1614889 GCA_017792405.1 Oceanicola sp. | reverse complement strand
CATCAAGCTTGCGTGCTGAAGATCAGCGGTATTTGACCGTGGCGATCTTGCCGTCTTCGAAGGTGATCTCGCGGTAGTTGCCCGCGCTTTCACCGGGGCCGATCAGCTCGACGGCGGAAGCGCCGACGTAGTCGATATCCTCACCGGCGGCGATTAGCTCGAGCGCCTTTTTCAGCTCACCGGGGAAGATCTGCTCGCCGGGGGCGTTGGCGACTTCCATCACCTTTTCCTTGTAGACGTTCGGGTCGTCGGACCCGGCGGCCTCCATCGCGAGCATGATCAGCGCGGCGGCGTCATAGCTCTCGGGTGCGAAGGGGGAGGTGGGATCGAAGCCCGCGGCAGTGCCCAGCTCGACGAACATGGCGTTGCCGGGGCTGTCGGTGCCGGGGTGCTGACCGGTGGAGCCGTTGATCTCGGAGCCGAAGTTCTCCTCGAGCGCGGTGCCGATCATCCCGTCGGGGAAGTGGAACTTGTCGAAGGCACCGGAGTCGAGCGAGGCGCGGATGATGCCGGCGCCGCCCTGATCGACGTAGCCTGCCACCACCAGCAGATCGCCACCGGCGGAGGCCAGCGAGGCGACCTCGGCCGAGTAGTCGGCTTT
Source organism: Oceanicola sp. (assembly GCA_017792405.1). Lineage (GTDB taxonomy): Bacteria > Pseudomonadota > Alphaproteobacteria > Rhodobacterales > Rhodobacteraceae > Vannielia. The sequence continues at coordinate 1,614,288 of CP051231.1, read as the reverse complement.
GCCGTCTTCATGGGCAGCCGAGATGGTCACGGTGCCGCCGGCTTCTTCGAAGGCCGCCTGGAAGCTGTCGGCGAGGCCCTTGCCGTAGTCGTTGTTGGTGTAGGTCAGCGCGACGGTCTTCACGTCGTTGTCCATCAGCACCTGGGTCATCACCTCGCCCTGGCGGGCGTCAGACGGGGCGGTGCGGAAGAACAGGCCGTTGTCTTCGGTGGTCGACAGGCCCGGCGAGGTGGCCGAGGGGGAGATCATCACCATGCCGTTCGGGACGGCGACGTTGGTGAGGATCGCGCCGGTCACGCCGGAGCAGTCAGCGCCCATGATGCCCTTGATCCCGTCGGAGGTGATCAGGCGCTCGGCGGCGGCGGAGGCGGCGGCAGAATCGACGCAGGTCGAGTCGGCCTCGACGGCGGTCACGGTGGTGCCCCCCATCAACGCGCCGCTTTCGGTCACTTCGGCCATGGCCATCTTGGCGGCGTCACGCATGTGGGGCGTGAGGCTTTCAATCGGGCCGGTGAAGCCGAGGATGATGCCCAGTTTCACTTCGGAGCCGTGGCTCTCGGCGAAGGCCGGGGCAGCCAGCGCGGCGATGGCCGTGGTGGCGAGGATCAGTTTTTTCATTGTTGGTCTCCCTGTTGGAACATTGTCCTGCGGCTGAGCCTAGACCGGGAATTTCGCTTTGGAAAGCGGGGGCATGGGCCGGACCTTGCGGAAAGTTGAACGACAGGGTGGCTGGGCGGGGCCGGGGCAGGCCTTAGGTTGTGTGCAAAGAGGAGTTTTCAGCATGAACGGACGATTGGCAGCGGCAGTGATCGGGCTTTCAGCCCTTGGGGCGTGGGAGGCCGCAGAGGCGCAGGGCGTGCGGATGGAAACCGTGGCCAGCGGGCTGGACGAGCCGTGGGGGCTGGCGTTCTTGCCCGGCGGCGGGTTTCTGGTGACCGAGCGGGCCGGAGAGTTGACCGCGGTCATAAATGGCGAGGCCGCGCCAATCTCGGGCGTGCCGGAGGTTTATGACAGCGGGCAGGGCGGCTTGCTCGACGTGATGGTGCCGCGTGATTTTGCCGCGAGCCGTGAGATTTTCTTGAGCTTTTCCAAGCCACAAGACGGCGGGGCGGGCACCGCGCTTGGCAAGGGTCGCCTGAGTGACGATGGCTCCGCGCTGGAGGGGTTCGAGGTGATCTTCGAGATGGAGCCCGGCTCCAGCGGCGGGCGGCATTTTGGCAGCCGGATCGTGGAAGGCGCGGACGGGCTGATTTACCTCACCATCGGCGAGCGGGGCGAGCGGCCCTCGGCACAGGACCTGAGCCGCGAGAACGGCTCGGTGGTGCGCATCGCCCGCGATGGTTCGGTGCCGGAAGACAACCCCTTTGTCGGCCAGGAGGGCGCGCAGCCCGAAATCTGGAGCTACGGCCACCGGAACCCGCAGGGCGCCACGCTGGATGCCGAAGGGCGGCTCTGGGTGGTGGAACACGGGGCGCAAGGCGGCGATGAGTTGAACCTCGTTGAACCGGGCGCCAACTATGGCTGGCCGGTCATCTCTTATGGGCGGCATTACTCGGGCGCGAAGATCGGCGAGGGCAATGCCAAGGACGGGATGCAGCAGCCGGTGCATTACTGGGACCCGTCCATCGCGCCCTCGGGCCTGATGATCTACGGCGGCGAGATGTTTCCGGAGTGGAAAGGGCAGGTCTTTGTTGGCTCGCTGAAGTTCGACATGATCTCGCGGCTCTCGACCGATGGCCGCACCGAGCTTGAGCGGATCGAAACGCCAGAGACCAGCCGCGTGCGCGATGTGCGCGAGGGGCCGGACGGGGCGATCTGGTTCTTGTCGGTGGGTGAGGGCGCGGTGTTCAGGATGGTGCCGGAGTAGGCGGCTACTCGGCGCGCCACTTGATCTCGTTCGCCTCGATTGCGGCGATGCGCTTGGCGGCGGGCGGGTGGCTCATGAACCACGCGGGTATCTTGGCCCCGCCCGCGCCGGTGAGCTTGTCGAGCTTGGCAAAGAGCGATTTTTGCGGCGCGGTGCCGATGCCGGATTTGGTCAGCAGGGCCGAGGCATAGGCATCGGCCTCGAACTCGTCGGTGCGCGAAAGCCGGGCCAACAACAATGAGGTGATGCCCGAGGCAATCGCCGCGCCGATCCCCGGCAAAAAGCGGTTGAGCACCATCGCGAGGCCGACGCGCAGAGCGTTTTGCCCGGAAAAGTCGATCATCCGGCGGCGTGAATGGCCAAGCGCCACGTGCCCCAGCTCATGGGCGATGACAGAGGCGAGCTCCTGCTCGGTCACCGCGCCCTGTTTCAGCGCATTGTAAAAGCCCCTGGTGATGAAGATCCGCCCATCCGGCGCGGCCAGCCCGTTGACCGCCGGTGTCTCCAGCACATGCACGCGGAGCCGGGGCAGATCGAGGGTGCGGGCCATGCGGGCGGTCAGCTTCAACAGCGCCGCATCGTCGAGCGGTGTGCTCTGGCTGTCCAGCTGGCGGGCCAGCCGCCAGGCCGAGAAGCGCCAGAGGATCAGCCCGTAGGCGACCGCAAGAAGGATGGGCATGAGCTTGAGCATCGCCAGATATATGGCGCGGCAAGGGGGCGAGGGGAAGGCGGGCGTGAATTGGGTGGCGAAAACGTGAAACTTTGCGCGCCGCCGTTGCGGGCAGGGCCGGGGCTGCCCACCTTGCGGGCATTGATTTTTGCAAGACCCTATTCCGAGACCAAGCCCTTTGGAGCCCCAGATGCATCTGACCGATCCTGCCGTATTCTCCCCTGTTCCGATCTGGCGCGCGATGGCCGGGCGTGCCTGCCTCGTGTTGGCCGCGCTCATCTTTTCCGCCGCGCTGGCCGTCTCGGTGCTGCATCTCAGTGAGGGCAGCGGGATCGAGCCGGTGCTCTACAGCCTCGCCTTCGGCTTTTTCTTCGGCATTCCGGCGCTCATCGCCGCGCAGCAGAGCATATTCGCGCCGGGCCAGACCCGCGCCTGCCTGTTTGCAGGGCGGGTGCTGGCGGTGGGTTGGTTGGCAGCGATTGCCTGGCTCATAGGGCTGTACCTTTGAGCCGATAGCGCCGCGATCAGCTTTCGAAGGTGGCGTCCATCGTGATCTCGGCGCCGCCTTCGAGCAGCTTGGAGATCGGGCAGTTGGCCTTGGCGGCCTCTGCGGCGGTCATGAAGGCGGCGGCGTCGATGCCGGGCACGCGGCCCTTGAGCTCGAGGTGGATCTTCTTGACCGCGAAGCCATCGCCCTCCTTGTCCATCGAGACGGTGGCGGTGGTGTCGAGCGCCTCGGCCTCATGGCCAGTCTGGTCGACGAGCACCTTGGAGAGGGCCATGGTGAAGCAGCCCGCGTGGGCCGCGCCGATCAGCTCTTCGGGGTTGGTGCCGGGGGCGTCCTCGAAACGAGTGTTGAAGCCGTAGGGCTGGGAGGAGAGCGCGCCGGAGGCGGTCGAGACCGTGCCCTTGCCCTCCTTGATGTTGCCGCTCCAATGGGCCGATGCCTTGCGATTGATCATGGGGGTGCCTCCTGTTTTGTGTGTTGAACCTCTCAACGTGACAGCAGGCCGGATGTTCCGCGCGCTCAGCGACTCACTTTCCAGCGGCGGTGGATCCAGAACCACTGGTCTGGGTCGGCCTCGATCCGGTCTTCGAGGCTGCGGGTGGCCGCCTCGGTCATGGTCAGTGCGTCACTGTGCGGGATCGGGGCCTCGACCTCGATGGCGTAATCCAGGCCGCCGTTCTGCCGGGTGGCGTAGAGCGGCACCATGAGCGCGTCGTAGCGCAGCGCCATGTCGGCAGCGGAGGTGGCGGTGCGGGCGGGGCGGCCCATGAACTCGATCACCTCGCCGCGCCATGCGTGGACATCGTGCAGGATGATCAGCATGCCGCCCGCCTTGAGGTGGCGGATGAAGGCGGCGGTGCCCTTGCGGCCCTGCGGAAAGACCGGGCGGCCCACCGCCTCCATCGTTGCCACGTAGTGCTGGTTGAAGAAGGCGTTGGCCATCGGGCGGTAGAGCCCGCCGAAGTGGTAGCCCGAGGTGTTGAGCTTGGCGCGGGCGGCCTCGTAATTGCCGAAGTGGCCGGTGACGGCGATCACCGGGCGGCCCGTGGCGCGGGCCTCTTCCAGCGCGGGCAGGCCGCGGCCGGAGAGCGAGAAGCCGGAGGCGCGGGCGAAGAATTGGGGGTTGGAGTAATTCTCCATCAGCACCCGGCCCGCATTTTCGCAGACCTTGGCGGCAAGGGCCGCGCGGGCGGGCGGCTCCATGTCGGGCCAGACATAGGCGAGGTTGGCCTGCGCGCGTTTGCCATAGCCTGCCAGCGGGCCGATGACGCTTCGGGTGAGTTTGCCGAAGGCGGGGATGCGGGTGGCGTAGGGCAGCAGGCGGGCGCCGCCGATGAAGCCACGCAGCAGCTTGTCGGTCAGCCAGTCGGCTGCCGTGCCCTGCGGTGCGTCGGTCTCTTTGGCGGCCATGCGGCGCTCTCCCCGGTGGTGGCACAGGGTTAGCGGCGGCGGCGCGTGAAGGGAAGGGGGCTGCGCTGCGCGGGCTTGCGGGCGCTCTGTGCGGGGATGGGCGGCGGGAGAAGTGTCGGCTTACGGGCTACTCCTCGTCATCGGGCGAAATAAGAATGATCTCGCCCTCGGCCTCCAGCCTGCGGATTTCGGCAACCACCGCCGTCATCGCCTCTTCGCCCTCGGCCTCCTTGACCTTGCCCAGTTCGGCCATCTCTTCGCGCAGCCCCTCGGCCATGCGCTTGGACATGTTGTCGAGGATGTGATCGCGGGAGCGCTCGGCCTCGCCCTGCGCGGCGGCGAGGGCGGTGACGAGCACCGGCTGGTCGATGCCCCGGGTGATCTTGGGCACGTCGCGGGCGGCGAGGCGCTCGGCGATGTTGACGAAGGTGAAGATGGCCTTCTTCACCTCTTCGGCGAACTCGGCGTCATCCTCCTCCAGCCCCTTTAGCACGTCGTCACGGGTGGCGGAGGGCGAGAAGTTGAGCACGGCGGCGACCCGCTCCACCGGGCCGCCATCGAAGGCCTGCACCGGCTGGGCATCGAACTGGGCGGCGAGGGTGAGGCCGATGCGGGCGACGGTTTCGGGCCCCACGCGGCCGGTGCGCGACATCGCGTGGGTGATGCGCCGCGCCTTCTCGCCGGGCAGTTTGCCCAGCACCTCGGCGGCCTTGCCGGTGGGCAGCTTGGCCAGCACCACAGCGCCGACCTCCACGCTCTCTTCCTCCAGCATTGGGGCCAGCTTGGCCGGGTCGAGGCCCGAGATCCGCTCCCACGGGTCGCCCTTGGCGGCGACCCCGGCCTCGCGGCGCAGGCGGGCGGCGGTGATGGGGGAGATATGGCCATCAAGCAGGCCGAGCGCGCCCTCCATTGCGCCGGGAAAGCAGAGGGCAACACGGTCCAGCTCGCCCTGAAACTCCTCGATCACCTCCGCCAGCGTGTCACGATCGACCATGCGCAGCCCGCCCATGGCGCGGGTCAGCTCGGTCTGCATGCCATCGGTCCATTCGGCGAGCGGCAGCTTGGCGCCGCCGTTGACCAGCAGGCGCACGATGATCGCGGCCTTCTGGCGGCGCGAGAGCTTGCGGGCGGCCGCGCTGCCGCCGCCAAGCCCGCCGAGGCCGCCGGACATGGCAGGCAGGCCAGCGGAGCCTTTGACCGAGCCAGAGTCATCCGGCCCGGAGCCAAAGTCACCGAGCCCGCCGGGAAGCGGGGAGAGGGAAGTGGACATCAGCGCCTCGCGCCTTGAGCAGGTATCGTTCTGGCCGATCTTAGGCGCGGAGGCTTAAGGCAGGGTTACCGGCGGCCGGGTTTCCGGCCCTCCGGCAGGCGCGCGGCGTGCAATCAGCCGGTGGGCGTGATGCAGCTTGCGGTCTTGGCGTCCCAGACCTTTCCGTCGGCGCAGGACATGGTCACCTCATGCGCGGAGGAGCACTCGGCGTAGGCGAACGCGGGAGCGAAGGCCAGCACGAGGGCGGCCAGGGCAGTCTTCGTCTTCATGGGTCATCTACCTCCTGGTTACCGGGCGAGCGTAGCACGGGCGGCGATTCCGGCAAAGCGCGGGGCAGGTGTGTGCGCCTTCCGTTACGGAAACGTGAATGCTCCGGTGCATCTGCGTGAATTGCCCCTTGCCCAAATTGCCGCAGCGTCAGCCCGGGCGCATTGCTTTTGCAGGCGCCGGGCGGACGGCCTTGCCAGCCCCAAGGCAGGCTTTCGCTTCCCCCGATGGCCGCCCGGCGCCCCAACAGGTGAGCCGTGCGCGAGGCACGGCCCCATAGTCAGGAGGACTGTAGCAATGTCACATGCCAAAGGCCCCGCCCGTCCCGCTTTCGCCCCGCGTTCCAAGCTCTACAAAGGGCGGTTCGGCCGGATCTGCCCCGGCCTCACGCCCTGGTCGCCGCCGGGCGTGCCGCCCGAACAGATCGAAGCGCATTTCGTTGCCTTCGCGAATGAGCACATGACCGAGCGCCCCGGCCTCAGCCCCGGTGAAGCGATCGAGATCGATGATGAGCTGGAGGCGGAGTTCAGCTCGGCCATCCCGGCGGGCTACACCTACTTCGGCCAGTTCGTCGACCATGACATCACCTTCGACCCGACGCCGCTGGGTGTGGAGATCACCGACCCCGAGGGGCTCGACAACTTCCGCACGCCGCGGCTGGATCTCGACTGCGTTTATGGCTCCGGTCCGCATGACCAGCCTTATATGTATGACGGTGCAGGCAAGTTTCTGATCGGCAAGATCGAGGGCTCCGACCTGGACGACCTTCCGCGTAACCCGCTCGGCCGCGCGATCATTGGCGACATGCGCAATGACGAGAATGCCATCGTCAGCCAGATCCAGCTGGCCTTTCTGACCGCGCATAACACGCTGGTGGATCGTGCGGTGGCCGCGGGCAAAGCGGACCCCTTCATGGAGGCCCGCCGGGTGCTGACATGGCTCTACCAGCACTGCGTCTGGGAAGATTTCGTTCGCCGGATCTGCATCGATGAGGTGGTGGATACCGCACTCGTCAAGATGAAGGGCAAGGACGGACGGGTGCAATGGGGGCTCGGGCTGAAGGATGTGTACAACTGGGAGTACAATCCCTTCATGCCGCTGGAGTTCTCGGTGGCGGCCTACCGGTTCGGCCATTCGATGGTGCGCAACGGTTACCAGACCAACTTTACCCACAACCAGCTCGACCGCGTGCCGCTGTTCAACAACACCACCGCCGGCTCGGGCGCCAGTGAGCCCGATCTGCGCGGCTTCGGCCCCCGCACAGAGGTCACGACAGTGCAGTGGGACTGGTACTTCGACATGGGCAACGAGGCCGATTTCTTCCCGCAGAGGGCGCGGAAGATCGACACCAAGCTGGCCAATGCGCTCCTGTTCCTCGGCGAGGACGATGGCAACCCGGCCTCCGTGGCCAACAAGCTCGCGGCGAGGAACCTCATTCGCGGCGTGATGATGGAGCTGCCTTCGGGGCCGGATGTGGCCGCCAAGCTGAACGTGCCGGTGACGGTGACGCTGGACGACGATGAGCCGGCGGCGCTGTGGTACTACATCCTCCGCGAGGCCGAAGGGCAGGGCGGGGCGCGGTTGGGGCGGCTTGGCTCCACCATCGTCTCGGCGGTCTTTGCCGGGCTGCTGAAGGGCGACCCGAAGGCCTTCGTCAACGTCGATCCCGGCTGGACCCCGGAGGCGGAACTCGCCAGCGGGATGCTGACGGAGGACGACAAGCAGGACAATTCCGATTGGGGGCTTCAGGCCATCCTCCGGATTTCCGGTCAGCCGGTGAGCGGCGTCTAACCCTTACCCCTCACCAGGCAGGGGAGCCCGGTGGCGTGGTGGCCCGGCGCTCTCCGGGAAAGGTCCGTCCTTCGGGGCGGGCCTTTCTTTGTGGGGGGAGGTTTTGGGTGAACGGCTTTGAATTTTCCCTGCACGGAATCAAGCCGCAGGCGCCGTGCAGCGCCGTCCCGCCCCCCGGGGCGGCGCTTTGGTGAGGTTGGGTATGACTTCTCAGGGAAGATGACGACTGATCCATAAAGTGCCACGAACTGGCGTTGCTGGCGCCACCCCGCGGGACGGCGCTGCCCGGATTGCGGCTCGCCAAGTGGCCTGACAAGTCCCCCCCCCTACGCCTCCTTCGGGCGCAGCACGAGCCAGATCAGCGCGCCGCCTGCGAGCACGAGGAAGGGCGCCATCGCAAGGTTCACCGCCGTCCAGCCCGCCTGAGCCGTGCCGCCAGAGCAGTTCATCAGCCCGCCGGAGGCCAGCGAGGCCATCGTCACACCGCCGAAGACGATCAGGTCGTTCAGCCCCTGCATCCGCCCGCGCTCCTCCGGGCGGTGCGCGCCCGCCAGCATCGAGGTTGCGCCGATAAAGCCGAAGTTCCAGCCGAGCCCGAGCAGCACCAGCGCGATGAAGAATTGCTCCAGCTCCACGCCCGAGAGCCCCACGGCCCCGGCCCCGGCGAGGATCACGAGGCCGGTCGCCACGATTTTCTCGACCCCGAAGCGGGCAATCAGATGGCCGGTAAAGAAGCTGGGCGCGAACATGGCCAGCACATGGGCGGTGACCACATCGGCGGCATCGCCGGTTTCGAAGCCGCAGCCGACCACGGCGAGCGGCGTGGAGGTCATCACGAGGTTCATCAGCGCGTAGCTGACCATCGCGCAGATCACCGCAACGGCGATGCGCGGGGTCTTCAGCAGCTCGATCCGGCTCCGGCCCTTGGGCGCATCGGCCGAAGGCACCGGCGGGCGCGGAATGTCGATGAAGAGAAACAGCAGCGAGCCGAGCAGGTTGACCGCGATCACCGCGGCATAGGTGCCGAGGAAGGGGATCACATAGGCATCGGCGGTCAGCTTGACCAGTTGCGGGCCAAGCACGGCAGAGGCCAGCCCGCCCGCCATGACATAGGAGATCGCCTTTGGGCGGAACGTGTCGGAGGCGGTATCGGCGGCGGCGAAGCGGTAGAAGCCTTGCGCCGACATGTAGACGCCGGTCAGCAGCGAGCCGAGCAGGAAGATCGGGAAGCTCTGCACATAGAGCCCCCATGCGCCGATGGCCCCGCCGAGCGCGCCGCCCAAGGCCCCGGCAAAGAACCCCGCGCGCCGTCCGTAGCGCTGCATCAGAGCCGAGAGCGGAGTGGCCGAGAGCATCGAGCCGAGCACGATCAGCGAGATCGGCAGGGTGGCGTAGCAGATGTTGGGCGCAAGGCTCTGCCCCGCCAGCCCGCCGATGGTGAAGATCATCGGCATCTGGCTGCCCAGGATCGCCTGGGCGGCGACCAGCACCGCCACGTTGCGGCGGGCCTTGCGATCATCTGCGGAGGGGGCGGGGATATCGGCACTGCTCATGCAGGCTATAGAGCCCAAGCGGCAGGGCGGCGCAAGCGGCCGGGGTGCCGCAGCGCGAACAGTCTGTTTGCCACACCGCCCTTGGCCCCCGGATGCGGCACTTCTATGGTCTTGCGCAGGATGGCGAAGGACGGGGCAAAGAAGATCCTGCTGCTGGCAGGGAGCGGCGAGAGCCGTGCGCTTGCGCAGGCGCTGGCCTGGCGCGAGGGGTTTGACCTGCACGCGCGGCTGGCGCGGCCCATGCGGGGGCGGGCCTTTCCAGTGGCGGCGTCCACGGGGGGCTTTGGCGGGGCAGAGGGCTTTCGCAGCTTTCTGGCCGACTGGCAGCCCGATGCGGTGATCGACGCGACGCACCCTTACGCCGAGGCCATCACTGCCCGTACCGCCGAGGTTTGCGCCGAGCTGGGCCTGCCGCTGCTGCACCATGAGCGCGCGCCTTGGGTGCCGGGGCCGGGGGATGACTGGGTCGAGATCGCCGCGCCGGAGGATTGCCGCAGCCTGATCCCCGAGCGTGCCTGCGTATTCCTTGGCACCGGGCGGGCCGGGCTGGAGCGGTTTGCCTGCCTTGAGGGTCGCCGGATCATCTGCCGCCAGCTCGACATGGCCGATGGGCCGTTTCCCTTCGAGGGCGGGGAGTTTCTGCTCTCGGTGCCGCCGTTCAGCGTGGAGGAAGAGATGAAGCTCTTCCACCGGCTCGAGGTGGATTGGCTGGTGGTGAAGAACGCGGGCGGCGCGGGGGCACGGCCCAAGCTGGATGCCGCCCGCGCGATGGGCCTGCCGGTGGCGATGCTGGCCCGCCCGCCTGCGCCGGAAGGCGTGGCCCGGGCAGAGTGCCTGCAGGACGCGATGGATTGGGTGGAGGCGCTGTGAGCGCTGGCCCCCAGGGCGAGGTTGGCCGGATCATCGAGAGCCCGGCCTGCGTGGCCGAAGGGGCGGCGTGGCTCGCGGCAGAATGCCCGCGCATGGCCCATGCATTGGAGGCCTGCGGCGAGGTGCCCCTGCGGCTGAAAGCCGATGGCTTTCCGGCACTGCTGAACGCGATCGTCAGCCAGCAGGTCTCTGTCGCCTCGGCGGCGGCGATCTGGGGCCGGGTGGAGGCGGCGGGCTTTGGCGACCCGGCGCGAGTGCGCACCGCCAGCGATGAGGAGTTGCGCGCCTGCGGCCTCTCGCGCCCCAAGGTCCGCTATACACGCGCGCTGGCGGAGGCGGGGATCGACTATCCCGCCCTGCGCAGCGCCCCCGACGAGGCGGTGATCGCCACGCTCACGCAGGTGCCCGGCATCGGGCGCTGGACGGCGGAGGTGTATGCGATCTTCTCGCTTGGCCGGGCCGATGTGTTCGCCCCCAACGACCTTGCCCTGCAGGAGAGCGCCCGGATGCTCTACGGCCTCCCTGAGCGCCCCAGCGAGAAGGCCCTGCGCAAGATGGCGCTGGCCTGGTCGCCGTGGCGCGCGGTTGCGGCCCGGCTGCTTTGGGCCTACTTCCGGGTGGAGAAAAACCGCGAAGGGATAAGCTAGATGGCACCGAGAGAGCTGAAGGTCGGGCGGGTTGCACCGCAATCGGGCACCGTGAAACAGGTGGTGATCTTCCTCCACGGCTACGGCGCTGATGGCAACGATCTGCTCGGTCTCGCCCAGCCGCTCGGCGCCCATATGCCCGACACGCTCTTTCTGGCCCCCGATGCACCCGAGCCCTGCCGCAACAACCCGATGGGCTACCAGTGGTTTCCGATCCCGATGATGGATGGCTCCAGCCAACAGGAGGCCGAGACCTCGATGGTGCAATCCATCGAAGACCTGAACGCCTTTCTGGATGGGGTGCTGGACGCCGAGGGCGTGACGCCGGATCAGGTCGCGCTGGTCGGCTTCTCCCAAGGCACGATGATGAGCCTGCACGTCGCCCCTCGCCGGGCCGAGCCCTTTGCCGGTGTGGTCGGCTTCTCGGGCCGTCTGCTGGAGCCGGAGCGGCTGGCGGCGGAGAAGAAGAGCACCTTCCCGATCCTGCTGGCGCACGGCGATCAGGACCCGCTGGTGCCCTACGAGAGCATGAACCTCGCCGCACAGGCGCTGAACGCGGCGGGCTTCCCGGTATATACCTTCACGATGGAAGGCACGCCCCACGGGATTGCGCCCGAGGGACTGAGCCAGGCCTTCGCGTTCTTGCGGGAGTTTCTGCTGAAGGATGGGTGAGCAGATGGTGGGTTGCGCCCGCCCTACAGCATGACCTCACCGCCCGGAGATATTCTCGACCGGTTTGGCGTCACCTCGCCAGAGTTCATAACCGAAACCGCCATTGCGAGGGTCTGGCGTGTCCAGCGGGGCCGGGGCCTTGCGGCGCTGAAGGTCTGGCATGATCCGTCGATGGTGAATGAGGCGGAGGGGGTGGAGTATCTCTCGATCCGCCGGGCGCAGGGCGCGGTCCGTCTGTTCGCCCGCGCCAAGGGCGCGCTGCTCATGGAGTGGCTCGGCGGGCCGTCTTTGGGAGACCTCGTGCGCGAGGGGCGGGACGGGGAGGCCACGGCGCTCTTGGCGGAAGTCGCTGCGCGGCTTTGGAGCCAGCCCACGGCCTGGCCGGGCGCGCGGGTGGTCAGCGCGGAAGACTGGTGCCGGGCGCTCTTTGCCTTGGAGTTCGGCCCGGAGCTGGGCGAGGGCGACCGGGCGGCGATGGAGCGGGGCAGGGCGCTGATGCGCCGCCTGATCGAAGGGGCGGGCGAGGCCATCGCGCTGCATGGCGACCTGCACCATGACAACGTGAAGGACGGCCCGCGCGGCTGGACGGCGTTTGACGCCAAGGGCATCGTTGGACCGCGCGCCTTTGACCTCGCCAATGCCTTCCGGAACCCCAAGGGCGCCGAGCCGCTCATTGCCGACCCGGCCCGTGCGCGGCACCTCGCGTCGGTCTTCGCCCCCGCCGCCGGGGTCAGCGAGGCCGAGATGCTGGGCTGGGCGGCGGCCAAGGTTGCGCTCTCGATCGCGTGGCGGGCTAAGGGGCAGCTAGAGGCAGACCCCGAGCTTGGGCTGCTGGCGATGATGCTCGATCTGGCCGGTGCCTGAGGCCAAACTGGCCCCGCCGCCGCCCGGCCCTATATGCGGCATCGCAGCATCGCGCCGGAGCACGCCTTGTGGATAACTGTCGTGCGCCCGTTACACCCCTGTCATGGAATCGGGGCATTTGTTCAGACAACACCGCATGTTGCGGGGGTTGCGCGGGGTAAAACCCAAGATATAGTCGGGGAAAGACTCAGGCGCGAGAAGCGAGAAAAGCAGGCAGACGAGCACGGAGAGACGGCAAATGGACGGTGACTTCAGGACGACTTTCGTCCGAGAACCCACGAACCTCAAACACCACCCCGCACTGGTGCTGAACGCCGACTACCGTCCGCTATCCTACTATCCACTCTCGCTCTGGCCCTGGCAGGAGGCCGTAAAGGCGGCTTGGCTCGACAGGGTGAGCATCATCGCCGAATATGACGAGGTGGTCCGAAGTCCCTCGACCGAGATCAGGATCCCCTCCGTCGTCGTCCTCAAAGACTATGTGAAACCTCAAAAGCGCGTGGCCTTCACGCGCTTTAATTTGTTTCTGAGGGATGAATTCCGCTGCCAGTACTGCGGCGCGAAGGGCGATCTGACCTTTGATCACGTGGTGCCCCGCGCCCGGGGCGGGCGCACCAGCTGGGAGAACGTGGTGGCCGCCTGCGCCCCCTGCAACCTGCGCAAGGGCTCGCGGCAACTGGCGCAGACCGGCATGAGCCTGCGCAAACCGCCCCGGCCGCCGAGCGCGGGCGAGCTGATGAACATGGGCCGCCGCTTCCCGCCCGGCTACCTGCACGACAGCTGGGTCGACTACCTGTACTGGGATGCCGAACTGGAGGCCTGATAAGGCCGCTTGGCCAGATCACGGCTCCGGTTGGCGCAGCCCGTAGGTCGACGCGATGTAGGAGAGCTGGCCCGGATAGAGCCGCAGCGCCTCGGCCATCATCTCCTTGTCGAAGCCGCCGCGCGCAAGGAAGGGCATTGTAAAGCGGATTCCGTCTCGCGTGCGCGCCAGTTTGCAGCACGCGTTCTTAAGGTTGTGGTCTGCCATCTGCGCATTGCTCACCCTCTGATCGTGCGGGAAGGTTGTGACCAGCATCACGAAGAGGCAGTTGTCGAGTGCGGAACAGCTATTGAACCGGAAGATGCCGCTGTGCAGCCCGGTGTTGAAACTGACCACGGGGATCTTGCCGGTTTCGACGACCTTTGCCTCATGACCCAACTCGACGAGCCAGCCGCGGAGGGTTTCGGGTGTGGGGCTCCGGTCGGTCCCTGCAAGAGCCGGGGCTGCACTGGAAAGCGGCAGCGCCGCCGCCAGCACTGCAGCCTTCAGGACGGTCATCGCTGACCGGATCATTCCATCAGCTCCTCGAGGCTGAAGCTGCCTACGCCAACGCCCAACTTGGGCGGTTCGGCAGGGGCGGCGCCCTTGATCTCGGCGGGGCTGACCCCGAGCGAGGGGGTATCGGGCGCGGGGCTGGCCGGGGCGGCGGCCACGCTGGCGCCGCGCTCGTTCCATTCTGTCAGCATGTCCCACGCGGTGTTGTGCATGGAGTAATGCACCACGAGGCTGCTGCGCAGATACTCCTCGGTCATCGGGGCGGTGAAGGGCAGGGTCATCGACAGGTGGATCTTGCCCGGTTCCGGCTGGACCATCTTGCAGCACCAAGCGCGGGTGTTGAAGTCGGAGATATCGGCCTCGTCAAACGGGGCAGGGTAGCTGTAGCGGGTCTCGACCCGCAGGAAGTTGCAGGGCTTGCCCTCATTGCAGCTCACCGGCGCCAGCAGCAGCTTGCTGCCCTTGTAGGTGGCCAGAAACCCCCAGCGTTCGCTGCCGTTGAGTTGCTCCACCTGAAAGCCCATGCCGGTGAGCACGCCAGCCACGCGGGCCACATGCTCGGGGTCCGACTGGTCGATCAGCGCCGGGCCGCTCTGCGCCGTGGCGGCGAGGGGGGCAATGGCAAGGGTCGCGGCGAGCGCAAGGGGTTTGAGGGCAGGCATGAACGGTCCTTTTCGTCTTGGGGAGGCGGCGCGGGCCTCATGGCAAGGCTCCGGCGGCGCAGGGTTACAAATGACCTCGGTCAGAATTGCGCAGCCGTGGGGGCTGCAAAATCGGCGTTTCTATCTGTCACCACTGGCAAAACACGGGCGCCACCGGCCCGGCCAGACTTGCCGCCAATGCCGCCTCGGTCAACCCGGCTTCACGTGACAAATCCGTTCATTCGCCGGGTTGCCCGGCCTCCCACGGGTGCTAGACTTCCGACAGGCTTGCGGGTAAACCGGGGCCGTTAGCGCTAACGCCCGCCCGAAAGAGAGGCGGAAAGCCGCGAGGGAGAACCCATGGTTTCACGCGTCATTCCCGTCGATCCGTTCGATCTGGTGATCTTCGGCGGCACCGGGGACCTCGCCCGCCGCAAGATCCTGCCCGGCCTCTACCGCCGCATGGCCTCCGGCCAGATGCCCCCCGAGGCCCGCATCATCGGCGCCGCCCGCTCCGACCTCGACCGCGCGGGCTACCAGCAGATGGTGAAGGAGGCGATCGAGGAGTTCGGCGACCCCAAGCACGCCAGCGACGTGGCCGGGGTGAGCGACTTTCTGGAGCGGCTGGACTACGTGGCCATCGACGCACGTGGCGAGGATGGCTGGGAAGAGCTGAAGGGCAAGATGCGCCCCGGCGTGATCGGGGCCTATTACTTTTCGGTCGGCCCGAGCCTCTTTGGCGATCTGGCCTCGCGCCTGCGCAGCCACGGCATTGCCACCGAGCGCAGCCGGATCGTGGTCGAAAAGCCCTTTGGCCATGACCTCGCCAGTGCCAAGGCGCTGAACGCCGATCTGGCCGCCCATTTCGACGAGCACCAGATCTACCGGATCGATCATTACCTCGGCAAGGAAACGGTCCAGAACCTGATGGCCGTGCGCTTTGGCAACATGCTGTTCGAGCCGCTGTGGAACTCGCAATACGTCGACCATATCCAGATCACCGTGGCCGAAACCGTCGGCGTGGGCGGGCGCGGCAGCTACTATGATAAGTCCGGCGCGATGCGGGACATGGTGCAGAACCACCTGATGCAGCTCTTGTGCCTCATCGCGATGGAGCCGCCCGCCAAGTTCGACCCGGATGCGGTGCGCGACGAGAAGCTCAAGGTGATCCGCGCGCTCGACGAGGTGGACCCGCATCACATTGTTCGCGGGCAATATGATGCCGGGCAGGACGGGCCGGGCTACCGCGAAGATGTCGAAGACCCGCGCTCGCGGACCGAGAGCTACGTGGCGATGAAGGTCGGCATCTCCAACTGGCGGTGGGCCGGTACGCCGTTTTACATGCGCACCGGCAAGCGGCTCCGGGCGCGGGCGAGCGAGATCGCGGTGGTGTTCAAGGACACGCCGCACAGCATCTTCGGCCCCGAGGCTGGGCTGCACCGCAACATCCTCACCATCCGGCTCCAGCCAAACGAGGGCATGGAACTGGGCGTCACCATCAAGGAGCCCGGCCCGGGCGGTATGCGCCTGATGGATGTGCCGCTCGACATGTCCTTCGCCGAGGCGCTGGGGCCCGATGCCGAGGATGTGCCGGACGCTTACGAGCGGCTGATCATGGATGTGATCCGGGGCAACCAGACGCTCTTCATGCGCGGCGACGAGGTGGAGGCCGCCTGGGCCTGGACAGACCCGATCATCGATGGCTGGCAATCGCGCAACGACGTGCCCAAGCCCTATGACGCAGGCAGTTCCGGCCCCGAGGATGCGCTGGCGCTGATGCATCGCGACGGCCGCAAATGGCGGGACATCAAGGCATGAAACTGCGCGAATACCCCGATATCGAGATGATGATGATGGATCTGGCGGACCAGATCTCATCAGAGCTGACGATGGCGCTCGAAACCCACGAGGCCGCCAGCTTCTGCGTGCCCGGCGGCACCACGCCGGGCCCGATCTTCGACCTTCTGTCGGGCCGCAAATCGCTCGACTGGAGCCGGATCACGGTATTCTTGAACGACGAGCGCTGGGTGCCTGAGAGCAGCCCGCGCTCCAACACCCGGCTGATCCGGGAGCGCCTGCTCACCGGCCCCGCCGAGGCGGCCCGTTACGTGCCGCTCTACGCCGAGGCCGAGCGGCCGGAAGACGCGATGGAGGCATTGGCCGAGGGGCTGAAGCCGCATCTGCCGATTTCGGTGCTACTGCTGGGCATGGGGGCCGACATGCACACCGCATCGCTCTTTCCCGGCGCCGACCGGCTGGAGGAGGCACTTGGCCATGACGCCCCGATCCTGCTGCCGATGCGGGCCGAAGAGGCGGGCGAGCCGCGCATCACCCTCTCCGCGCCGGTGCTGCAGGGCGCGCTCTCGACCCATATTCTCATCACCGGCGAGGCCAAGCTGGCTGCGCTGCACCGCGCCCGCGGGCTGAGCGCCGAGGAGGCCCCTGTGCGGGCGGTTCTGGGTGAGGCCACGGTGCATTGGGCGCCCTGAGCGGCCCCGCCGGGCAGCCCGCGGAAGGCGTTAAACCTTCCTGCACGATTTTGGAGCAATAGAGTCCGCGAGGCGGATTGACGGAAAGGATGCCACCCATGTGGGAGAAGCTCAGGGCCTATCACGCCGAACATGCCCGCCGCCCGATCGCCAAGCTCTTTGCCACGCCAAACCGGGCGCGCAACTTTTCGGCCCGCATGGGCGACATGCTGTTCGACTTCTCCAAGACGAGCATCGACACCGAGGCGCTCTGGCTGCTGATGCAACTGGCCGAAGAGGCCGGGGTGGCCGCCAAGCGGGAGGCGATGTTCACCGGCGAAAAGATCAATGACACCGAGGGCCGCGCAGTGCTGCACACGGCGCTGCGGGGCATCGACGGCGGGCCTGTCATGGTGGAGGGCGCCGATGTGATGCCCGGCATCAAGGAGGTGCTCGGCAGGATGGAGGCGTTCTCGGACGAGGTCCGCAAGGGGCGCTTTACCGGGGCAGGCGGCCAGATCACCGATGTGGTGAACATCGGCATCGGCGGCTCCGATCTTGGCCCCGCGATGGCCTGCCTCGCGCTCGCGCCTTACCACGACGGCCCGCGCACCCATTTCGTCGCCAATGTCGACGGTGCCGATATCGCCGACACGCTGCGCGGCCTCGACCCCAAGACCACGTTGGTGATCGTCGCCTCCAAGACCTTCACCACTATCGAGACAATGACCAACGCCGCCACGGCCAAGGCCTGGATGAGCGAGGGCGGGGGTGATCCGAAGGCGCAGTTCGCCGCCCTCTCGACCAACATGGAAAAGACTGCCGCCTTCGGCATCCCTGAGAGCTGGGTGTTCGGCTTCGAGGATTGGGTCGGCGGGCGCTACTCTGTCTGGGGGCCGATCGGGCTGTCGCTCATGCTGGCGATCGGGCCGCAGGGGTTTCGCGCCTTCCTGCGCGGCGGGCAGGCGATGGACAGGCATTTCCGCGCCGCCGAGTTCAAAGACAACCTGCCGGTGCTGCTGGCCCTCGTCGGCATCTGGCACCACCAGATCTGCGGCTACCCGACCCGCGCCGTGCTGCCCTATGACCAGCGCCTCGCCCGGCTGCCCGCCTACCTCCAGCAGCTGGAGATGGAGAGCAACGGCAAGCGCGTGGCGATGGATGGCGAAAAGCTCAAGGTGCCTTCCGGCCCGGTCGTCTGGGGCGAGCCCGGCACCAACGGCCAGCATGCCTTCTACCAGCTGATCCATCAGGGCACCGGGGTGGTGCCCTGCGAGTTCATGGTCGCGGCGCGCGGCCACGAGAGCGAGTTGGCCCATCAGCACGAGCTGCTCGTCTCCAACTGCCTCGCGCAGGCCGAGGCGCTGATGAACGGCCGCTCGAAGAAGGAGGCCATGACGCAGATGGCCGCCAAGGGCTTCGAGGGGGCAGAGCTTGAGCGGCAGGCCGCACATCACACCTTCCCCGGCTCCCGCCCCTCGACCATGCTGCTCTACCCCGAGCTGACGCCGGAAGTGCTGGGCATGATCATCGCGCTCTACGAGCACAGGGTCTTCGTGGAGGGGGTGATCCTTGGCATCAACAGCTTCGACCAATGGGGCGTGGAGCTGGGCAAGGAGCTTGCGCTGGCGCTGCAACCTGTCGTGGCCGGCGAGGCCGATGGCGCGGACAAGGACGACAGCACGCGGATGCTGGTGGATTTCATCCGCAAGCGGCGGTGAGGGCGGCAGTGCGCCGTGAATGCGCACCCAATAGCCCCGCCGTCACGGCGCGTCGATCAGAACTGCATCTGGAGAAATCTGGAGCGGGTAGCGGGAATCGAACCCGCGCGTTCAGCTTGGGAAGCTGACAGGCTACCATTACATCATACCCGCCGCGAAGGCTGAGATACGGGGGCCGGGGGCCGCCGTCAAGATGCTCAAAAAGAGGCGGGGTGGAGGGGCAGGGCCTGACCTGCCACGCTCCACCCCGCAGGACCGGCGTGGACGGCACCCCCGGCCCGCGGAGAAATCGGGCCGTTCAGGGGAGGATGACTTGGGGTGCCGTCCGTCAGTCGCCGGAGGGAGACTTACTCTGCGCGGGCGGCCACGGCGGCCGGGGCGGGTTGCCTCACGGGTCCGCCGCTTGGGGCGCGCTCCGCTGCGGTGCCTAGCGCCGCTGCGAGGGTTGAGAAAAGGGCCATGCTCATCGGTCTATTGCCTTGATATCGTTTCATTCCGTCAGCTCTGTGCTGCGTTGAAACTGATATGGGGCCTCGCCCCGCGCATTACCAATGACAAAGCCTGTCATGGGATAAAACTCGCCGATCCGGGCGGCTTTAGCCCCTACGCCGCCGCCTGCGGCCGCCCGCCTCGCCGCTGCCGCCGGTGTTGAAGGACGGCTCCGGCATCGGCGCCACCTTGCCCAGCTCGGGGAAGGGATCGGAGGCATGGGGGATGCCGTTGGCGGCCACGAAATGCTCCTGAAAGCGCGGCTCGATTGCGGTTTCGACCTTGGTGATCTCGCGCACGATCTTCTGTACCTCGCCCCGCGCCGCCCGGTTCAGCAGGGCGATCCGCGCGCCGGTGCCGGCGGCATTGCCCGCGCTGGTGACCTTGGCGAGCGGCGCATCGGGGATCATGCCCAGCACCATCGCGTGCTTGGGGCTGATATGGGCACCAAAGGCTCCGGCCAGCACCACGCGGTCCACCGTGTCGACGCCGAGCTCATCCATCAGCAGCCGCGCCCCTGCGTAGAGCGCCGATTTGGCCAGCTGGATGGCGCGAATGTCGCCCTGCGTCACGGTGATGCGCGGCCCGCCCTCTGCAGTGCCGTCGTGGACAAGGTATTCATAGGTGCGGCCCTGCGGCGTGATCCGCGCGGTGCCGGTGGCCTCCGCCGAGCCGATCAGCCCGGAGCGGTCGAGCAGCCCGGCCATGCGCATTTCGGCCACCGCCTCGATGATGCCCGAGCCGCAGATGCCGGTCACGCCGGTCGTAGCGGTGGCGAGGTCAAAGCCGTCCTCGGTGTTCCACAGCTCGCAGCCGATCACCTTGAAGCGCGGTTCCTTGGTCTCGGGGTCGATCTCGATGCGCTCGATGGCGCCGGGCGCGGCCCGCTGGCCCGAACTGATCTGCGCGCCCTCGAAAGCGGGGCCGGTGGGCGAGGAGCAGGCCAGCACGCGGCGTTTGTCGCCCAGCAGAATTTCGGCGTTGGTGCCCACGTCGACCACCAGCACGAGGTCGTCCGACTTGTGTGGCGCCTCCGAAAGCGCAACGGCGGCGGCATCGGCGCCCACATGCCCGGCGATGCAGGGCAGCACGAATGCGCGGGCCTGCGGGTGGATCGCCTCTGGCATGAGCGTGGCGGCGGGCAGTTCCAGCGCGTTGGACATGGCGAGCGCGAAGGGGGCCTGGCCCAGTTCGACCGGGTCGATCCCCAGCGCGAGGTGGTGCATCACCGGGTTGCAGACCAGCGTGATCTCGAAGATCGAGTCGGGCGCGACTCCGGCCTCCTCGGCGCAGGCGCGGGCGAGGTCGGCCAGCGCGCCGCGCACCGCCGCGGTCATCTCCGCCGCGCCGCCGGGGTTCATCATCGCGTAGCTGACGCGGCTCATCAGGTCTTCGCCAAAGCGGATCTGCGGGTTCATCACCCCTGAAGAGGCGAGCACCGCGCCACTCTCCAGATCGCAGAGGTGTGCGGCGATGGTGGTGGAACCGAGGTCGATGGCGAGGCCATGCAGCGGCCCTTCGTGAAAGCCCGGCCAGAGCGCAAGCAGCCGGGCGCCTTGGCCCGCATCATGCACCGCACAGGTGACCTGCCAGTTGCCCTTGCGCAGCGCCGGTTGCAGCCCGGTGAGCAGGTCAGGATTGGCCTGCAAGCCCTTGATCCCCCACGCCTTCTCCAAAGCGACCTTCAGCCGTTCAAGGTCGCCCGTGGGCGCGTGCATGTCGGGCTCTTCGACCCCCACCAGATAGAGCCGCACCGCCGGGTCCATTTCGATGGCGCGGGTGTCGGCGCTCTTGCGGATGACCTGCTTGTGCACCTGGCTCTCGGGCGGCACGTCGATCACCACGTCCTTCTCGATGCAGGCCTGGCAACCGAGGCGGCGGCCCTCTTTCAGCCCGCGCACCCTGTCATAGCGCGCCTCGACATCGTTCCATCCGGTGAGCGCATCTTCGGCAACGGTGACGCCGTGCTTGGAGAATTCGCCAAAGCCGGGGCTGACCTGGCACTTGGAGCAGATGCCACGCCCGCCGCAGACGGAGTCAAGGTCGACGCCGAGTTTGCGGGCGGCGGCGAGCACAGAGGTGCCGGCGGGCACGCGGCCGCGTTTGCCCGAGGGGGTGAAGATCACGAGCGGGTCGGTCATGGGGCAGTGCATCCGTCAATCTCGGCGCGGACGAGCCGGGCCAGGTCATCGGGCCGGTCGGCCCAGAAGGGCGGCAGCTGAAGCTCCGCCTTGTCGCGTGTCGCCGTATGGCAGGGGCCGCCTGAGCGCAACTCGCAACGCACCGCCGCGCCGGGCTTGGCATGGAAGGTCAGCAGGCCGGGCAGGCCAAGCAAGGGGTTGCGCGTGGTGGTTTCGATGCGCGCAGGGTCCAGCGCGGTGAGCGGGGCGATCAGCACCCGGTTCTCGGCCTCGAAGCCCTCGGGCTCCAGCACCTCGGTGGTGATGCGCATTTCGCAATCGGCGAGGGTGTAATCGGTCCGATAGGTGAACTGCCCCGCGCTCCATTCGGTCGGGAAGGCCTGATCTTCGTCGCTGCCCGCGGTTTGGCTCCGGCGCGCAAGGCCCATCGCCAGCGCGGCGACCACGGCAAGTACCAACAGGGCGGCGATGGAAATTATGACGGGTTTCACGCGGCGGGCCTCCGGGCGGACGGCCCTTGGATGCCCGCTTGGGGGGCTTCTGGCAAGGGCCGGCTCAGATCGCGCTGCGGCAGTGGCGTATCTGAGCGTGCAAGTCGTCGAGAATGGCCTGCGCATGCTCGGTCAGCTCGGCGGGAATCGGGATGATTGCGCTGCCACGCTCCGGCGGGGCGCAGGTGTCTCCGGCGCCGGTCCGACAGGTATGCACAAACTCCTCGCCTTGGCGGGACCGGGTGACGAGGGCGGCGGGCAGGCCCATCGGTGCCTCTGGCGCCACCAGCAGCGTGGCATCGCCCAACTCCCGCATGATCAAACTCCACTCGCGCGACTCGGCCTTGCGCTCGGGTGGCGAAAGCACCTCTGTGGTGACATGTAATCCGCACCACCCCGCCATCGCGAAATCTGCTCGGTAACTGACCCCCTCGTGCGTCCACTCCATCGGCATTTGCAGTTCGGCAGCCGAGAAGCCGGGCCGGTCGAGCCAAGAGAGGAAGGGGTTCACTAAGGCGGCGGCCAAGGCGGCCACCATCGCGATGACGAGCAGGACGATTGCGGCCGTCCGGGTTGGAGACAAATCTGCAGACACTGCGGGAGAGATTGCGACCTGGACTTCTGGAAGGCAAGTCAGGGAGCCGCGACGGGGAACGGCGCAAGAGTGGGCCGCAAATCCCCCGGTCAGACACGGCTGAGCGGTGCGGGGGTGAAGTGCAGGCCCGTTCTGGGCGGCGGGGGAAGTGCGGCCCCCCATGTCCATACCGTCCAATTTGCGCCACAGGAGCCAACAAGCGGTTAAGCGCGTCAGCTTCTGCGGCGGGAATGATACTGACGTTTTGAAACAAATCGGCCTCAGGCCCGGCGACGGCGCCGCCCGCCCCGGCCTGCGCCTGCCGAAGAGGCGGCCTTGGAGGCCTCGGCAAAGCTCTCGCCCGCCTCGACCGCATCGAGCACGCGCGAAAAGCCGATCCACGCTCCACCGTTGGGGTCGTGGTTCATCAGCAGGTTCGCGGCGCGGATCGCCTCCATCTCGACAGCGCGGACCGGGTTCATGATCGCCGACGTCATGCCCGCGCCAATCGCCATCGGCAGGAAGGCCGCGTTCACGCCGTGGCGGTGGGGCAGGCCGAAGCTGATGTTGGAGGCGCCGCAGGTGGTGTTGACGCCCAGCTCGTCACGCAACCGGCGGACAAGGGTGAACACCTGATGCCCGGCGGTCGCCATCGCGCCGATCGGCATGACCAGCGGGTCCACCACGATATCATGCGCCGGGATGCCGAAATCTGCGGCGCGCTCGACGATCTTTTTCGCCACCGCAAAGCGCACATCCGGGTCTTCGCTGATGCCGGTGTCGTCATTGGAGATCGCCACCACCGGCACGTTGTATTTTTTCACCAGCGGCAGCACCAGCTCCAGCCGCTCTTCTTCGCCCGTCACCGAGTTCAGCAGCGGGCGGCCCTCGGCCTGCTCCAGCCCGTTTTCCAGCGCGCCGGGCACGGAAGAGTCGATGCAGAGCGGCACATCGACCACGGCCTGCACCTTCTCGATCAGCTGTTTCATCAGCATCGGCTCGACGAAGTTGTTGTCGGCGTAGCGCGGGTCTTCCGCCATCTTGTTGGTAAAGACGGCGCCCGAGTTCACATCGAGCACGGTCGCGCCGCAGGCCACCTGCTCCAGCGCGTCACGCTCGACAGTGCTGAAATCCCCGGCCTCAAGCTCGGCGGCCAGCTTCTTGCGGCCGGTGGGGTTGATCCGCTCGCCGATCACGCAGAAGGGCTCGTCGAAGCCGATGGTGACGGTCTTGGTCTTGGACTCGATAACGGTGCGGGTCATGGGGCGCTTTCTTTGGGCTCGGGTGTTCAGGCTCGGGCGGTTTGGGCGGTGGCGGGCGCGCCGTTTTCGGCGGCCCAGGTGGCGCAGGTCTTGATCCCGCCCAGCGGGAAGAAATGCACCTGTTCGATGTTGGTGGCGCGGCCCTCGGCGCGGGCGGCGGCAAGGCCAGCCAGCACGTCACCCGGCTCGAAGGGCAGGACCAGCTTGGTTACGTCCTTGGCGCGGCGCTGGAGCACCCGGAGGGAGGGGCCGACGCCGCAGGCGATGGCGAACTTGATCATGGTCTGCAGCTTGGCAGGCCCGGCGATGCCGATGTGGATCGGCAGGCGGATGCCCTCAGCGGCGAGGTCCTCGGCCCATTTCACCACCGGGTCCGCCTCGAAGCAGAACTGCGTGGCAATGGCCATCTCGGCATCGGACCGCTCGGCAAAATCCTGTTTCCAGCGAAGGGCTTGCATGACGTTCTTCATGCCGCCATCCGGGTCGATGTCGCGGTTGCCTTCGGGGTGGCCGGCGATGTGCAGGCGCTTGAAGCCGGCGCGATCAAACAGGCCGGTCTCCATCAACTGCATGGAGTCCGAAAAATCGCCGTGGGGCTGGCTGATCCCGCCGCCCAGCAGCAGTCCCTGGGTCACGCCCGCCTCGCCTTGGTAGCGGGCGATCCAGTCTTCCAGCGTTGCGGCATCGGGGATGATCCGCGCCGGGAAGTGGGGCATCACCTCGAAGCCTTCACCGGCGATGCGCTTGGCCGTCGCCACCATGTCGTCAATCGGGGTGCCGTCGATATGTGCGATGTAGACTCGGGTGCCCTCGGGCAGGATCGCGCGAAAATCTTCCACTTTCTCGGCGGTGCGCGGCATCACCTCGATGGAATAGCCGTTGATGAAGCCAGCCACATCCCCGTTCATCGGGGTGGGGCTCTTGCGGCGGAAGTTGAGGATGTTCATGGCGCGCTCCCAGAAACGGATCATGTCAGGCCGATTGGGCCCAGCCATCATTCGCGATCAGGGCCTTGATCTCCTCCGGCCCGTGCTCGCTTTCAAGGCGCAGGGCGGTTTCCTTCGCCACGGTATCGGGGTCACCCTCTGCCGTGCCGGAGGGCACCTTGCGCCACTCCGAGAGGTAGGCATCGCTGTCCTTCGCGCCGATCTTCATGGCGCAGCGGTCGATGGCCTGTTCAAAACGCTCCGGCAACACCGCCTTCGACCCGCGCCGACCCTTGCCGACGATGACCTGTGCCGGGATATCCCGCCAGTAGACGATGGTGATTTCGGCCATGTGGCCTGTCCTTTCACGCTTGCCAAAAGGCACCTCTCGCATTCCCGTCTACGCGGAAAACCCCGCCCCCCACGCGCGGATTTCGACATGGTGAGGAACGGAAACGACAAGCGCCGGTCGCATCCATACCTACCGGGCAGGGCCGGGCGGTGAAAGGGGGCCGGATCATCGGATTTCTCATGCAGATCATGAGCCGGAGGTGATCGGGCAAAACAGTTGCCATCTCGCACCCTTGGGCGTTACGCTGGCCTCAACTCGAAATGGAGGGCGTCATGCCCGCGAAGCGTCCCACTGGTGCGGGCGCGTTCCCCAAAGCGGTCGAACCACCTGCACCGCCGGTTGCCGATCCAGTGGCCACCTATGCCGCGCTGGACCTTGGCACAAACTCATGCCGCATGCTGGTGGCCCAGCCGAAAGGCAGCCAGTTTCATGTGATCGACAGCTTTTCGAAGTCTGTCCAACTGGGGCAGGGGCTTGAGGCCTCGGGCAGGATCAGCCGCGCCTCGATGGGGCGGACGGTGCAGGCCATGCGGATCTGCCGAAAGAAGTTCCAAAAGCACAACGTCGAGCGGATGCGGCTGGTCGCCACCGAGGCATGCCGCCGGGCCGAGAACGCGCCCGAGCTGATCGATATGGTCGCCCGCGAGACCGGGCTGGAGCTGGAGATCATCCAGCCCGAGGAAGAGGCCCGCCTTGCCGTTGTGAGCTGCGCGCCGCTGGTCTCCACCAAGACCGATCAGCTGCTGGTGGTCGATATCGGCGGCGGCTCCACCGAGCTGGTCTGGATCGACATTTCCCGCGTGCCCCGCCCTGAACGCCCCCGCGCGATCATGCGGCTGCACAAGGGTTTCGTGACCGAAGAGAGCCTGTTTCCCGCCGCCAAAGTGGTGGACTGGATCTCGATCCCCCTCGGTGTCGCCACCCTGCGCGACCAGTTCCGCGATGTGGCGGGCGATGGCGCGCGGTTTGCGCTCATGTCCTGCTATTTCGAGGATATGCTGGCCGAGTTCACCCCCTATGAGGCGGGTGTTCGGCGCGAGGGCTTCCAGATCATCGGCACCTCCGGCACCGTCACCACGGTGGCCGCCTCGCACCTCGGGTTGCGGCGCTACGACCGCAACAAGGTGGACGGGTTGCGCATGACCACGGCCCAGATCGACGCGGTGATCCGTGGCTACCTGATCATGGGCGATGCCGGGCGCCGAGCCGACCCGCGCATTGGCCGCGACCGGCAGGCGCTCATCATGTCGGGTGCCGCGATCCTTCAGGCGCTGATGCGCGCCTGGCCGACCGACCGGCTCTCGGTCGCCGACCGGGGGCTGCGCGAGGGGCTGCTCTACGCCCAGATGTCCGCCGATGGGGTGCTGGAAGACGGGCCGTTTTGAGGGCCGGAGGCCTTGCAAGGCCCGACCTGTGCTTGACAGGAAGGCTGGCGCAACGCACCTAGGCGACATGGTCAAGAAACCCACAGGTAAAAACAGCTCCGGACGGGGCATGCGCGACCTTCGCGTGAAGGTGAAGTCGGCGCGTGGGCGCAAGCTCTCCTCCACCCTCTGGCTCGAGCGGCAGCTGAACGATCCTTACGTGCAGCGCGCCAAGAAAGAGGGCTACCGGGGCCGCGCCGCTTTCAAGATCATGGAGCTGGACGACAAGTATCGCTTTCTGGTGCCCGGCGCGCGCGTGGTGGACCTTGGCTGCGCCCCCGGCGGCTGGTGTCAGGTCGCCGTGCCCCGGATCAACGCGCTTGGCGAGAAGTCGGGCAAGGCGCAGGGCCGGATCATCGGGCTCGACCTGCAAGAGGTGGAGCCGATCGCCGGGGCCGAGCTGCATGTGCTTGATTTCCTTGAGGATGGCGCCGACGACAAGGTGAAGGCATGGCTCGGCGGCGAGGCCGATGTGGTGATGTCCGACATGGCCGCTGCCTCCTCCGGCCACAAGCAGACAGACCACCTGCGCATCATCGCGCTCTGCGAGGCCGCCGCCTATCTCGCCTTCGACGTGCTCGCCCCCGGTGGCACCTTTGTCGCCAAGGTTCTGGCCGGCGGAGCGGAGGGCGAATTGCAGAAGCTGCTGAAGCAACGCTTTGCCAAGGTCGCAAACGTGAAGCCCGGCGCAAGCCGCTCCGACAGCTCCGAAAAATTCGTCGTCGCCACCGGGTTCAAGGGCCGCGAGGCCGAGGGCTAAGCAGCCCCTTTTCCTTCCCGCGATCCGAAGGCACTCTGCCCGCGAGGAGGAGTGCCATGACCGAGCCACAGGCGATCAGCACCGAGGGCCGCACCATCGGTGAGGTGTGGGAGGAGGCCCTGCGCCGCTTTGGCGGGGCGGAGTTTCTGGTCGCCCCCGGCGGCCCGGCGCTCAGCTATGTGGAGGCGGGCGAGAGGATCGAGACGGCGGCAAAGGCGCTTGCAGCAGCAGGCTATGGCACCGGCCACCGCATCGCCGTCTGCCTCGGCACAAGGCCCGAGCACTACCTGCTGAAACTGGCGATGAACCAGCTCGGCGTCTCCTTCGTCCCGATCAACCCCGATTACCGCCCCGGCGAACTTGCCTACGTGCTGGAGGATTCCGCCGCCACGCTCATCATCGCCGCACCGGAGCATGCCGAGCTGGCGCAGGCGGCGATGGAAGAGATGGAAAACCCGCCTCTTTTCAGCCCCTTCGATGGCGACCTTGATCTTCCCGCCGCGCCCTGCGCACCGCCCGGCGGCGCGATCACCCCGGAAACCGAGGCCAGCCTGCTCTACACCTCCGGCACCACGGGCCGCCCGAAAGGCTGCATCCTGAGCCACGATTACGAGTTGCTCATGGGCGAAAGCTACCTGCGCCCGCGCGGGGCGATGTCGGTGACGGGCGACGACCGCATCTTCAACCCGCTGCCCGCCTTCCACGTGAACGCAGGCGTCCTGACCTTCTTCGGGGTGATGCTTGCCGGGGCGACCCTGATCCAGCCGCCGCGCTTCTCGGCCAGCCGTTTCTGGGAGGATTGCGCCGAGACTGGCGCCACCGTGTTCCACTACCTCGGCGTGGTGATCTCGGTGCTGATGGCCGACAAGGCCGCAGGCCCCGAGCGCGTCGGCGCGCTCCGCGCAGGGCTTGGCGCTGGGGTCGAGCCCGCTTTGCACACCGGCTTCGAGGCCCGCTTCGGCATCCCGCTGGTCGAACTCTGGGGCATGACCGAGATGTGCCGCGTGTTGTCGATGGAAGAAGAGCCGCGCCACCCGCACACCCGCGCCATGGGCCGCCCCCGCGCCGATCTGGAGGTGCAGGTCTGGGACGATGCCGGGGCGCGGGTAGCCCCCGGAACCCCCGGCGAAATGGTCATTCGCCACTCCGCCGCCACCCCCCGGCGCGGGTTTTTCTCGGGCTACCTGAACAAGCCCGACGCCACCAAAGAGGCCTGGTCAGGCGGCTGGTTTCACACCGGCGACACCGTCACGATGGATGAAGATGGCGTCATAAGCTTCGTGGATCGCAAGAAAAACATCATCCGCAGGGCAGGGGAGAACATCGCCGCCGCCGAGGTCGAAAACACCCTCTTCGCCCACCCGGCGGTGGAAAACGTGGCAGTACTCCCATGCCCCGACGAAACCCGCGAAGAAGAAGTCCTCGCCGCCATAAAACTCGCCCCCGGCCACACTCCCACGGCCGAGACGGCCAAGGCCATCTTCACCGCCGCCTTCGCCGAACTCGCCTACTACAAGCCCCCCGGCTGGATCCTCTTCGTCGACGAGATTCCTGTCACCGGAACGCAGAAGGTGCAAAAGCATGCGCTGTTCCCGGGCGGGGAAGACCCGCGCGCGCGGGCGGGCATTCATGACTTAAGGCACCTGAAGAAGCGATAGCGAGGGGCCTAGTCTAGTTTTCCGAGAGACGCAGCGCCTTCTCCCAGGCTTCCACCTTCTTGCGGATGGCCGGGCCGTTGGGCCGCGCCGCCAATGCAAGTCTCATCAAAAAGAGACCGTCCTCCAGGCCTAACTCTTCCCTGCGCTCGATCCGCATTGCCGTGTCGCGCAGCCTATCCACGTCATCCTTTTGCAGCGTGAGCCCGAGCATCGAGGAGCGGATAGCGGCGGCGGTCACCTCGAGCTGCGGGTTCGAAAAGTGGTATTGCGGGTCTAAGCCGTCCGAGGCAACGAAGTCTTCAGCGGCGCCCAACTCCAAGGCTTCACCCACTGGCATATGCGCGTTGATTTCCTTGAGGATCGGCCAGTAGTGAGCCTCCAGTAACTCATACGTCTCGGCGGTGATCCGCGGGCGGTGGCTCTTCACGTCGGGCAACTCATTAACCATCGCATCCGACACTTGCGCCGCGCCGGCCGGGTTGACCTTGTTCAAGACCCGCTGCAACTCATACTCCAGCCCCGTAAGTGAACGGTTGACCCGTTCGCTAGCCGGCTTCAGCGGCTCAAAGGTACCGTCCCGCCCGGCCATGACGTCGGCAAAGAAGGTTTCTAGTATGTTGGACTTATGCCGCGAGTAGTTCCGCAGGGTCAGCTCGAATCCGTAACGAGACGCCGCTTCGATCCACCATGGCAAGTGCCTGACATGCGGATCCCTCAACTGCCTGGCATATTCGTCAAATGTCTCCACCCGACCGCCGCGCTTTATCCCTTGGCCCCAGGACGAAATGAGCATCTCCAGAATGTCACGGGTATATAGGATCACCCGCACTGCTCCGGTTCGCGCCAGAACC
Organism: Oceanicola sp.; assembly: GCA_017792405.1. Classification (GTDB taxonomy): domain Bacteria; phylum Pseudomonadota; class Alphaproteobacteria; order Rhodobacterales; family Rhodobacteraceae; genus Vannielia. The sequence goes on along the minus strand of CP051231.1, from coordinate 1,584,823 downwards.
TGCCGCTCAAAGGCGTCGTCTTGCGACAGGGTCATAAACAGACCTTCGTTGCTGAGCAGGGTGGTGGTGCCAGGGTCGAGAGAGAAGTCGGGCTGATGCAGCAGGCGCCCGTTTCCGGCCGAGGTGAGGCCCTTGATCGCTTTGTCGAAGGCCACATGAGCGGGATAAGTGATCCCGGCGGCCGCCAGCCTTTCTTGGTTTACCGCGAGAGCCGACTGGATGTAGCTCGTCCCGGTCTTTCCGTGCCCTACGTGCAGGATCAGTGTTTCGGTCATGGCGCGCTCCCTTTCTGGTCGGCGCAACGGGCTGTGCTGGCAGTCAGGGCCCTATCAGGTCGTGCGGATAGGGGTAGGTGCCGCTCACTCCCACTCAATCGTCCCCGGTGGTTTCGAGGTGATGTCGTATGTCACGCGGTTGATGCCCGGCACCTCGTTGATGATCCGGGTCGCCGTTTCACCGAGGAACTCGTGGGTGAAGGGGTAGTAATCCGCCGTCATCCCATCCACGCTCGTCACCGCACGCAGAGCGCAGGCGTAGTCGTAGGTGCGGCCGTCGCCCATCACCCCCACCGTGCGCACCGGCAGGATCGCGACGAAGGCCTGCCAGATCTCGTCGTAAAGCCCGTGCTTGCGGATCTGGTCGATGTAGACCGCATCCGCCTCGCGCAGGATGTCGAGCTTGGCGGGCGTGATCTCGCCGGGGCAGCGGATCGCGAGGCCCGGGCCGGGGAAGGGGTGGCGGCCGATGAAGCTGGCGGGCAGGCCCAGTTCGCGGCCAAGGGCGCGAACCTCGTCCTTGAACAGCTCGCGCAGCGGCTCGACCAGCTTGAGCCCCATCTTCTCGGGCAGGCCGCCCACGTTGTGGTGGCTCTTGATCGTCACCGACGGGCCGCCAGAAAACGACACGCTTTCGATCACATCTGGATATAGCGTTCCCTGTGCCAGAAACTCCACGCCCTCGATCTCGTCGGCGTGTTTCTGGAACACGTCGATGAAGAGCTTGCCGATGGTCTTTCTCTTTGTTTCCGGGTCACTTACGCCATCAAGTTCACCCAGAAACAGCTCGCCCTCATCGGCATGGATCAGCGGCAGGTTGTAGTGCTCGCGGAACATGCCCACGACCTCCTGCGCCTCGTCCTTGCGCATCAGCCCGTGGTCGACAAACACGCAGGTCAGCTGCTCGCCGATCGCCTCGTGCAACAGCACGGCTGCCACCGAAGAATCCACGCCGCCCGAGAGCGCGCAGATCACCTTGGCGTCGCCCACCTGCTCGCGGATGCGGGCCACGGCCTCCTCGCGGTAGGCGCCCATCGTCCAATCGCCGGCAAAGCCCGCCAGCTTCACGAAATTCTCGTAGAGCGTGGCGCCGTTGGGGGTGTGGTGCACCTCGGGGTGGAACTGCACGGCATAGAAATTGCGGCTCAGGTCGGCGGTGATCGCATAGGGCGCGTTGGGCGAGGTGCCATAGACCTCGAAGCCCGGCGCCAGCTTGGCCACGTGGTCGCCGTGGCTCATCCAGACCTGCTCCGGCCCGTCGAGGAACCAGCCTTCGAGCAGGCCGATCCGCGCGTCAGACGGCGTCACCTTCGCCCGGCCGAACTCGGCGGTGCCTCCACCGCCGGTGTTCTTGCCGCCATGCACCTTGCCGCCGAGGTCTTCCATCATCGCCTGCTGGCCGTAGCAGATGCCGAGGATCGGCACGCCGAGGTCATAGACCGATGAGGGCGGGCGCGGCGAGCCTTCACGGGTCACCGAGTCCGGGCCGCCAGAGAAGATCACCGCTTTGGGGGCGAACTCGGCCAGAAAGGCATCATCCACCGTGTTGAACGGGTGGATCTCGCAGTAAACGCTCAACTCGCGCAGCCGCCGCGCGATGAGCTGCGTCACCTGGGAGCCGAAGTCGATGATGAGAAGGCGCTCGTGGTGGCGCTCGGGAAGGGATGTGCTCATGGGGCAAGGCAATATTGCGCAGCGGGGCAGGGTGCAAGCCTGCAAAGCGCTGGAAGCGGGCGCTCGGGGCCGGCGCCCACGCAGGCCTCACCCCATCGAGCTGGAGCTTTTCTTACCCCGCTTGCGCGCGAGCGCCGCGTCGTGCCGATAACTCCAGAAGGCAATGGCCGACCAGCTGGTCACGTAGAACAGCCCGATCCCGATCACCACCTCGCCGGGCAACGGCCCTACATCGGCCCGTACCACCGCCTGCTCCCAGCTTTCGATTGCATTGGGGTGCACTACAATCTTGCCGGCATAGGCGAGGCTCTGGATCAGCAGAATCCACAGGTAATTCCGCCGTATCCGCCGCCCCAGCGCGACCCAGAAGCTCACGTGATAATGCGGGCGCAGGTAGTCCTCGCTCAGTACCTTCTGCCACTCGTCTTCCATGTGCAGATCGCCGTCATAGAGCATGGGCGCGTAAAAATGGGTCTCCATCCACCGCGCCCGCGCCCGCCAGACGTTGAAGTAACGGTAGCGCCGCGCCTCCAGCATCAGGAACAGAAGGATCAGCACGCCAACCAGCACCAGCGGCAGGGGCGAGGCACCGGGCGAAGAAAAGCTGATCGAAAGCGCCACCCCCAACGTCACCACCGCCCAGTTGGTCGTGGTGTCGAGCCGGGTGCGCCAGATCGTGCTGCGATACACCTCGCCGCGGTAAAGGTGGGCCAGCGCGGTGATCTCCGAGGAGGTCAGCGTGAGCCGCTCCTCGGTCCCGCGCCGTGCGCCCCTCTCCGGGGCCGGGCTGGCGGATGCTGTCATGGCGGCCTCCCTCCGCGATGGGCTGCCATTCAAGCATCTTTGCCCCCGTCCGGTCAAAGCCGCGTCGCAGCACGCCCTCGGCATGTCGCTTTTCCCCCCGAGGCGGCGCAATCCGCCCTCGCAGCCCGTCCGGCATCCGCTATCAGGCTGCAAAGGCAACCCTTCTGAGGGAAAGGATTCGGGTATGACGGATGCAGCGGCAGGCAGGCGGCGCGGGCGCGGTGGCGGCGGAGCCGCGCGCCGGGCGGAGCGCACCGGGTTCAAGATCGAGGCCGCGAAGTTCATCACCCGTGCCATCCCCAACCTCGAAATCCTGAACGAGGAGGCGCTGGAGATCATCGAGCACAACGCCGAGACCGTGCTCGAAGAGATCGGCGTGGCCTTTGTCGAGAACCCCAAGGCGCTGGAGCGCTGGCGCGAGGCGGGGGCAACGGTCGAGGGCGAGCGGGTGCATATTCCGCGCGGGCTGGCCCGCAAACTCTGCGAAACCGCGCCCGGCCAGTTCACCCAGATCGCCCGCAATCCTGAGCGCAACGTCGAGATCGGCGGCAAGAACCTCGTGCTCGCTCCGGTCTACGGACCGCCCTTCGTGCGCGACAATTCGGGCGGCCGCCGCTACGCCACGATGGATGATTTCAACAACTTCGTGAAACTGGGCTACATGTCCAAGTGGCTGCACCACTCGGGCGGAACGGTCTGCGAGCCGACCGATATTCCGGTCGCCAAGCGCCACCTCGACATGCTGATGAGCCACATCACGCTGTCGGACAAGCCGTTCATGGGCTCGGTCACCGAGCCGAGCCGCGCGGTGGATTCGGTGGCGATGGCCGAGATCCTGTTCAAGGGCGAGGAGGGCGGGCTGAACGGGCGCTGCGCCATGACCTCGCTGATCAACATCAACTCACCGCTCACCTTCGATTCGGTGATGATGGGCGCGCTGGAGGCCTATGCCGAGGCCGGGCAGGCCTGCATCATCTCTCCCTTCATCGTCGGCGGGGCAATGGCACCGGTCTCGGTGGCGGGCACGCTCACGCAGGTGCTGGCCGAGGTGCTGGCGGGCGTGGCCTACAGCCAGCTGGTAAAACCCGGCGCGCCGGTGATCTTTGGCGCCTTCGTCACCTCGATCGACATGAACTCTGGCGCCCCCACCTTCGGCACCCCCGAGGCCAGCCAGGTCACCTATGGCGCGGGCCAGCTCGCCCGCCGCCTCGGCCTGCCGTTCCGTTCCTCCGGCTCGTTCAACGGCTCCAAGCTGCCCGATGCGCAGGCCGCTTATGAAACCGCGAACTCGCTGAACATGGGCCTGCTCTCCGGCGTCAACTTCATGCTGCACGCCTGCGGCTGGCTCGAGGGCGGCCTTGTTTCGTCCTACGAGAAATTCGTGATGGACGCCGATCAACTCGGCATCCTGCACCGCCTCGCGGCGCCCGTTCCGGTCGATGAGAACGGTCAGGCGATGGACGCCCTGCGCGAGGTCGGCCCCGGCGGCCACTACCTTGGCTGCGCCCACACCCAGGCCAACTATCAAACCGCCTTCTGGAAGTCTGAAGTTCTGGACTACAAGCCCTTCGAGACATGGGAAGAGGAAGGCGCGCGCGATACCGCGACGCTGGCCGCCGACCGGGTGCATAAGCTGCTTGGCGCCTATCAGGCCCCGGCGCTCGACGAAGGCATCCGCGAAGAGCTGGAGGCCTTCGTGGCCAAGCGCAAAGAGGTGCTGCCCGACTCCATGTCGTGATCGGGCACAAGATCGGGCGCGGGGGCGCTCAGGCCCCCAAAGCCCCGTTCACCCCCCGGCGGTTTCCTGCGGCAGCAGCCGGGCCTCGGCCAGCAGGGCGATCATCACCTCCACGTGGCGGATGACCGAATAGGTCGAAAGCCCGGTCTGCCGCCCTTCCTCCATCTCCGCCTCGGTGCGGATCAGGTCGCGCACGGCCTGGGTGGGGGCGGGCAGGGTGGCCACCCGCATGATCCGCTTCAGATCGCGGGTGCGGGAATAGTCGGCCAGCCCGAGCCGCGCGGCCCGAATCAACAGCTTGGGCCGGCGCAACCCGCCGAGCGGGCCGGTTGTCTTGCGGGCCTGATGACCTTGGGTGCGAATGGGGGTTTGATCTGTCATGGTGGTCTCCCAGAGTTGCCGGGGCCACAGTGGCACAACCTATGCGGGTGTTGCGCAATCAGCGATTGAGCGAACGCACCGGCAGTAATTTTTCACAAATTTTAGACAAAGCTGAGCCTTACGACGCATTGTTAACTTCTGAGTAACCAATTCGCCTCTAGGTTGTATATGCTGGAGACTGATACATCAGAGATTGCCCCACAAAAGATCACAAGGGGCACATCGAAGGGGACGGCGAGGATGACCGGGATTATCGGAGACCTGGAGGACTCCGCAGCGGTGCCACAATGGGTGCCCAGAAGCGCATTGCACTACCTGAAACACACCGAGGCGGGGCTCTCCATTCGGGGGCTGGCGCGGTCGGAGGGGGTCCATGCCTCCACGATTCTCAGGCAGATAAGGCGATTTGAACAGCGTCGTGACGATCCGCTTGTCGATGAGGCTCTCGCCAGTCTCGGGCAGGTGCATTTCAACCTGTGTGAGGCCGCGGGCAAGCCCCGGGCCGCCAAGGAGACGCTGAGCATGAGCCGCCATTTCACCCCCGACCGCAAGATCTGTGATGAAGCCACCGTCGCCCGTGAGGGCCGCCGCATCCTCCGCCGCCTGTCGGAATCGGGCGCGGTGCTGGCCGTGGCCGCCGATCTTGAAAAGGCCGCCGTGGTCCGCAGCCTTGCCGATGGGCGCTCGACCCGCACCGCCGTGGTCGACCGCGAGGTGGCGCAAGCCTTTGCCCTCAAGGAGTGGATCGCCCTGCGCAAGCCCGGCCGGGTCGCCAGCTACACCATCACCGCCGCAGGCCGCGCCGCGCTCAAGCGGATGCTGGCCGAAACCGAGGGCGGGGCAGGCGGCTTTGCCGAGGGGATGACCCCCTTCACATGGCAGCACGCCGATATCGAAGAGGCCGACGCGGGCGAGGATAAGCCCCGCAAGATCCGCTACAACCGCGCAGAAAGCCCGGTCACGGCGCTGGCCCGCCGCCGCGAGAAGGATGGCAAACCCTTCCTCGGTGCCGATCTGGTCGCCGCCGCCGAGCGCCTGCGCGAAGATTTCGAGATGGCGCAGATGGGCCCGCGCGTGGCCCAGAACTGGGACAACTTCCTGACCGGCGGCACCCGGGGCCGGTTTGAGGCGGGCAAGGGCCCGGCCAACGGCCCCGCCGCCAGCCGTGCCCGCGTGGCCGAGGCGCTGCGCGATCTTGGCCCCGGATTGGGTGACATGGTGCTGCGCTGCTGCTGCTTTCTCGAAGGGTTGGAAGCCACCGAAAAGCGCATGGGCTGGTCGGCCCGCTCCGGCAAGATCGTGCTGCGCATCGCGCTCCAACGGCTGAAGCGGCACTACGAAGAGGCCTACGGGCCGGAGGCGCATATGATCGGCTGACGCAGGATTGAGGTGAGCAGTCTCCTCTGCTGGAGCCCGCGCGGGGTTATCCCCGCGCGGGTTTTTTGTTGGTCCGGGGCGGGGTGGTCCCCGCGCGGTTTTTTCTTGGTCCGGGGCGGGGTAATCCCCGCGCGGGTTTTTTCTTTGTCCGGGTAGTCGTCAGCCCACCAAGGCCCCCACGGCAAAGGCCACCAGCCCGCAAAGCGCCCCCACGCCCACCACCTCCGCCAGCGCGCGTGCCACCCGCTCACCCGTCGCCCGCGCCCGGAGCAGCCCGAGCGCCAGCAGGGCCCCGAGGCTCGCAACCGCCGAAGCAGCCGCGCTGCCCGCCTCCGGCCCCGCGAGGAGGAACGGCAGCAGCGGCACGAGCCCGAAGGCCAGAAAGGCGCCAAAGGTCACGAGGCCATCCACCGCGGGCCGGGCGCTGCGCATGTCGGGCAGTGCCACGCCCGCACCCGCCAGCAGGTCGGCCACCAGCTCCGGGCTTTCCTCCAAACCCTCCGCCACCCGCACCGCCGTCGCCGGGCCAAGGCCCCGCTGCCCCAGCACCGCCACCAGCGCCGCCCGGTCCGCCCGGGCCAGCACCCGCGCCCGCTCCGCCCGGTAAAGCGCCCGCGCCGAGCGGGTGGAAAGAAACTCGCCCAGCCCCATCGAGACCCCATCGGCAAAGAGGTTGGCCAGCCCGAAGACCAGCACCGCTAGCGCCCCGATTCCCGCCGCCCCCTCGGCCTCCGCCCCGGCGAATCCGGCGACGATGGCAAAGGTGGTGACGATCCCGTCATTCCCGCCATAGGTGATTTGCTTCAGGTGGTCGGTCAGGGGCATGTCTGGCTCATCCGGCTGGCTGCAAATGCAGCATGCCACGCGCCCGCGAGCCTTTCCTTGCGCTCGGTCAAGGTGGCGGGCGCCCGCTGGGGACGGGGCCCGCCAGAAACCGGCCTGACGGCCCGGCTTCATTCCGGAGTGGTGGAATTCCGCAGTTTCTGCCCGGATTCGCTCCGAGATGGAAATTGCTTTTTTGCCGCGCTGCGATTAGCTCGCCTTATGAACCTCACCCTCCGCCAACTCCGCTCCTTTACCGCCCTTGCCGAAACCGGAAGTTTTGTGCGGGCGGCGGAACTTGTGCATATCTCCCAGCCCGCGCTGAGCCAGCAAATCAAGGAGATGGAGGCGCAAACCGGCCTGCGGTTGGTGGAGCGTCAGCCGCGCCGCGCCGTGCTCACGCCCGCAGGCCACGAGCTTCTGGCCCATGCTCGTGCGGTGCTGGCCGAGATGGACGCGCTGGAGCAGGCGACGCGCTGGCGCGAGGGGCTGGGCGGGCGGCTGGCGCTTGGCGTCATCCCCACGGTCGCGCCGTACCTGTTGCCCGTGGCCCTGCCGCTGATCCGCTCGCGCAACCTAACGCTTGAGCTGCGCATCCGCGAAAGCCAGACCGAATCCGTTCTCGACGCGTTGGAGGCCGGGCGGCTCGATGCTGCCGTGGTCGCGCTCCCCTCGGGCCGGGCCGGGATGATCGAAGAGCCGCTCTTCGCCGATCGCTTCCTGCTCGCGGGCAACGCCGCCACGCTGGCCGGGCAGGGCGCCTCGATCAGCCCCAATGCGCTCGACCCCGACCGCCTGCTGCTGCTTGAAGAGGGCCATTGCCTCGCCGATCAGGCGCTGGAGGTCTGCGCCCTGCGCCGGGCCGACACGCGGGTGGATCTGGGAGCCTCTTCGCTGGCCACGCTCTCGGGCCTCGTGGCCGAGGGCTTCGGCTTCACCTTCCTGCCCGAGCTGGCCGCCGCCTCCGAGCTGGCCGCCGCCCCCAAACTGGCGCTGCGCCGCTTCTCCGAGCCTCAGCCCGCCCGCACGCTCGGCCTGCTGCGCCGCCGCACCGCCACAGATGACGGCTGGTTCACCACCCTCGCCGAGATCCTGCGCGAAGCCGGCCAAAGCCGCCTCGCCGCGCTCCCGGTCTAGGGCGCAACCGTTTCATTTTCTTGCTGAAAATACTCAATCCCGAGGCCGCCAAAGGCGCAGCCGTGCAAGCGGGGTCTCTGCCCTAAACCTTGAAGTGCTTGGCCAGCTTCAGCCCCTGGCCCTGGTAGTTGGAGGCGATCTCCGCGCCATAAAGCCGCTCGGGCCGCTCGGCCATGCGCTCATAGATCAGTCGCCCCACGACCTGCCCGTGCTCCAGCACGAAGGGCGCCTCGTGGCAGCGCACCTCCAGCACCCCGCGCGAGCCTGCGCCCCCCGCCTCGGCATGGCCGAACCCAGGGTCGAAGAAGCCCGCGTAATGCACCCGGAACTCGCCCACCAGCGCCAGGTAGGGCGCCATCTCGGCGGCATACATCGGCGGGATCGTCACCGCCTCGCGGCTCACCAGAATATAGAAGGCCCCCGGATCGAGAATGATCCGCCCCTCCTGCGTTTCAATCCGCTCCCAGAACTCCGCCGCTGGGTATTCACCGATCCGGTCGAGGTCGATGATCCCGGTGTGCGGCTTGGCGCGGTAGCCCACCAGCCCGTCATCTCCCGGTTCCAGATCGACCGAAAAGCCAAGGCCATCGTCAATCACCGCCGCACCGTCCACCAGCGGCACCTCGGCATGGAGCGCGCGCAGCGCCGCGTCATCCAGCACCGCTTGCCCGCGCCGGAAGCGCAGCTGGTTCAGCCGCATCCCCGGCCGCACCAGCACCGAAAAGCTGCGCGGGCAAATCTCGGCATAAAGCGGGCCTTCGTAGCCCGCAGGCACCCGGTCAAACTCCACACCCCGGTCGGTCACAAGCCGAGTGAGCAGGTCCAGCCGCCCGGTGGAGCTCTTGGCATTGGCCACCGCCGTCAGCCCCGGCTCAAGGCTCAGGCTCTCCATCAGCGGCACGAGATAGACGCAGCCCTTTTCCAACACCGCGCCGCCCTCAAGCGACACCTCATGCATCCTGAACTCGCCCAGCCGCTCGGCCACGGTCGCGCCCTTGCCCGGCAGGAAGGAGGCGCGCACGCGGTAAGCCACGGTTCCCAAACGCAGATCAAGGCTGGCGGGTTGGATCTGGGCCTCGGTGACAGCGGGCGTGCCGCGCAGGCTGCCCCGTTCGATCATCGCCGAAATCGCCTGCCCCGGCAGAACGCCCGTGGTCTCGCTCATGGCTTGCGCACCCCCGTCAAAGCAAACGCCCGCGACCCTTACGGGTGCGGGCGTTCATGAAACTGTTGGTCGGGCTAGCAGGACTTGAACCTACGACCTTCCGTCCCCCAGACGGACGCGCTACCAGACTGCGCCATAGCCCGACGTCCGGGCTTTTTAGACGATTCTGCCGCCCATGCAAGGGGAGATCAGCGGCGATTTTCGCGCCGCGCCAGCCGCTCACCCCATCCGCGCCCGCAGCGCCAGCAAACGGTCGTAGAGCGGCCGCAGCGCGGCGGCATCCAGCGCAGCCTCGTCGCTCGCGGTGATCTGCTGGGGCAGGGGCATCTCGGGGTCCGGCGCCACCGCGGCGACAAAATCCACCGGCGCGTAGGCAGGCTCTTCCGCCTCGGGTTCGGGCGCACGGTCGGGCACTTCGCCTGCACCCACGCCGGCAAATCGGCTGTCAATTTCCTCCGGCGCGGTTTCCCCCACGCGATCCTCTTCGCCAAGCGGCAGCGGGCCGGGGGTGAGCGGCGGCACGGTGGTTTCCTGCCCCTCCATCGGCTTGCGGATGAAGCTCGGCAGCGCCAATTCCTCATCCTCGTCTCTCTCCGCCGCCGGGGCCGGGGCGTTCGCCTCTTCGGCAGGGTCTTCCGGTTCGTCGTCAAAGAGATTCGCGACCTCCGCCGGTTCGCTTTCCGGCTCAGCCGCAGGCGCAGGCTCTTCGCCGGTCACATCGACCGCATCGAAGTACCCTTGCGGCTCGGGTTCCACCACTGGTGCAGGAGCCTCGCCGGTCACATCCACCGTCTCCGAAATCTCCGGCTCCACAATAGGCGCAGGCTCTTCGGCAGACACATCGACCGCATCAAAGTAGCCTTCCGGTTCAGGCTCGACCGCCGGTGCGGGTTCCTCGCCGGAAATGTCCACGGTCTCCGAAATCTCCGGCTCAACCGCCGGTGCAGGCTCTTCGGCTGACACATCCACCGCGTCGAAATATCCCTCCGGCTCGGGCTCCACCGCGGGCGCAGCGTCCTCGCCGGTCACATCGACGGCGTCAAAGTATCCCTCGGGTTCCGGCTCAACGGCGGGGGCAGGGGCCTCGCCCGTTACATCCACCGGAGCCTCGGGCGCATCCTCGGCACGGGCCGCATGCACATACACCTCGGCCTCCGCCTCGGGCATCATCGCAGCCGCCGCCTCGGCGGCAACAGCGGCGGGCGCATCGCCCTCGTCTTCGACCGGCGGCGACAGTTCGGCCACCGCCTTCACACCGTTCTCGCGGATGAACTTCTGGGCGCCCTTGATGGTCAGCCCGTCCTCATGCAGCAGCTTTCGGATGCCGCCCAACAGCTCCATGTCGGCGGGGCGGTAATACCGCCGCCCACCGGCCCGCTTCAGCGGTTTCACCTGTGTGAACTTGCTTTCCCAGAAGCGCAGAACATGGGTCTGCACGCCCAGCCAGTCGGCCACTTCAGAGATGGTGCGAAAGGCGTCTGGCGCTTTACCCATCGGTTATCCCTTGCTCTCGTCCCTCGTCACGCGCCCCGCATCTGCGGCAGGGTCACTTGCGGTTGCCGTCCGCAACCCGGTCCTTCATCAGATGGCTGGGGCGGAAGGTCAGCACCCGGCGGGGGCTGATCGGCACTTCTTGTCCGGTCTTGGGGTTACGACCCACGCGGGCGGCTTTCTCACGCACCGAGAAGGTGCCGAAGGAAGAGATCTTCACGCTCTCGCCCTTCACCAGCGCGTCGGACATGTGGTTCAGCACCGTCTCCACCAGTTGGGCGCTTTCATTGCGGCTCAGGCCCACCTCACGGAACACCGCCTCACTCAGATCCATCCGCGTCAACGTCTTGCCGGCCATGTGCTGTCCCCCATTGGTTTCGGGTGAGGATGGGGCAGGGGAATTTCCGAGTCAATAACAGCGGCTTGGAAGGTGCTGTTTATTCACCGATTTTGGCCGTTGGCGCGGGGTTCGTGGGCGGTTTGGGCGGCGGGTGCCTGCCGGAGCGTGGCCTGCGCGGGGTCTTCCACGGGGTGAGTCGGCCTGCGCCGCTGCTACCAGCGCAGCACCACCGCGCCCCAGGCGAGGCCGCCGCCGATCGCTTCGCAGACCACGATCTGCCCGGGCTGGATCTTGCCCTCGGCCACGCCGACAGAGAGCGCCAGCGGGATCGAGGCGGCAGAAGTGTTGCCGTGGTCCTGCACGGTCACAACGACCTTCTCCATCGGCAGGCCCATCTTCTTGGCGGTAGCCGTGATGATCCGCAGGTTGGCCTGATGCGGCACCAGCCAGTCCACCTTCTCATCGCTCAGCCCGGCCTTCTCCAGCGCGGTATGGGCGGTGGCGGCCAGCTTCTCGACGGCATGGCGGAACACCTCCTTGCCCTCCATCCGCAAAAACCCCGTGGTCCGCGTGGTCGAGACCCCGCCATCAACGTAAAGCAGCTCGCGATAGCGGCCATCGGAGTTGAGATCGGTGGCCAGAATGCCCCGGTCCTCCACCGTGCCCTCGCCCTCAGCGGCCTCCAGCACCAGCGCGCCCGCGCCATCGCCGAAGAGCACGCAGGTGGCGCGGTCTTCCATGTCGAGCAGGCGGCTGAAGGTCTCGGCGCCGATCACCAGCACCCGCTTGGCCTGCCCGCCGAGGATCAGCCCCTGCGCGTTCGAGAGCGCATAGACGAACCCGGCGCAAACCGCCTGAATATCAAAGGCAAACCCGCCCTCCATGCCCAGCTCGGCCTGCACCATCGTGGCGGCGGAGGGGAAGGTGAAATCGGGTGAGGAGGTGGCGACCACGACGGCGTCGATGTCCGATGGCTCCAGCCCGGCCTGCGCCAGCGCGTTGCGGGCAGCATGGGCGGCCATCTGGCTGGTGGTCTCGCCCGGCGCGGCAAAGTGGCGGCGCTCGATGCCGGAGCGCGACACGATCCATTCGTTGGAGGTGTCCAGCCGGTCCTCGAACCATGCATTGGGCACCACACGCTCGGGCAGATAATGCCCGACGCCTCTCACAACGGCTCGCACCACCATGCTCTCAGATGCCTCTTCTCATTCGTTGTGCAGGGCGCAGTGCGCCCGCATTCATTCGTTATCCGGCGCATCCTGCCCCGCGTGGCCCACCGATGCAAGGCGCGCCGCCAGCCGTTCACTGAAGCGCGACTGGGCGAGAGTGAAGGCCAGTTTGATCGCCGCCGAAACCCCGGTGGCATCGGCCCCGCCGTGGCTCTTAACCACGGTGCCGTTGAGCCCAAGGAAGACCCCGCCGTTCACCCGGCGCGGGTCGATCCGCTTGTTCAGGCGCTTCAGCGAGGTGAGCGCGAGCAGGGCGGCAAGGCGGCTGAGCGGCGTGTGCTTGAAGGCCTCGCGGAGGAACTGGCCAATCAGCTTGGCGGTGCCTTCGCCGGTCTTCAGCGCGATATTGCCGGTAAAGCCGTCGGTCACGATCACATCGACCCGGTCGCTCGGAATATCGCCACCCTCGACGAAGCCGACAAAGTCGAAATCGTTTTTCGCGGCGGCATCCTGAATCATGTCGTGGGCCACCTTCAGCTCGGCGCGGCCCTTGTGCTCTTCGGTGCCCACGTTCAGCAGGCCCACGCGCGGGCGCTTCAGCCCCATGCCGTTGCGGGCATAGCTCATGCCCATCAGCGCGTATTGCAGCAGGTCCTGCTGGTCGGCGCGAATATCGGCGCCCACATCGAGCATGATGTTGAATCCCTGCGGGTTGCGCGAGGGCCAGAGGCAGGCGATGGCCGGGCGGTTCACGCCCTCGATCTTGCGCAGCCGGAGCATGCTCACGGCCATCAGCGCGCCGGTGTTGCCGCAGCTCACCGCCACCGAGGCTTCGCCCTTCTCGACGGCCTGGATCGTGGCCCACATCGAGGTGTCCTTGCCGTGCCGCATGACCTGGCTCGGCTTGTCATCCATCTTCACCACGCCGCTCGCATCGCGGATCACCACGCGGCTGGCCAGCTTTCGCTTTTCCACCAGCGGGCGCAGCTCGGCGGCGGGGCCGTGCAGGATGAAGGCAATATCGGGATTCTTGGCAGCAGACTTCGCGATCCCGGCCACCACGGCAGCCGGGCCTGCATCGCCGCCCATCGCATCGACAGAAATGACAACCCGGCCCGAAAGGGCCGGGAGCTTTGGAGCTTGGGTGTCGGCGGCGTCACTCATGTCCGCACGCGCGATCAATCAAACTCAAGCAGCGTCTTCGTCGAAGTCGATCTCGTCGGCAGCAGCGACGATTTCCTTGTCGTCGTAGTGGCCGCAGGCGCCGCACACGTGGTGGGGGCGCTTCAGCTCGCCGCAGTTGGAGCACTCGGCGGGATTGTCAGCCACCAGCGCATCATGCGAACGGCGCATGTTGCGGCGCGACTTGGTGATCTTATTCTGAGGGACAGCCATGTCACAACCTCGGGTCTGGGCAGGGCACGCCTCGCGCGGCCCCGGCGTCTTCGGGAATCTCGTCCGGCGCGTCATACGCCGCCCCGCAGCACCGATCAAGCGCCGATCCGCGAGGAGGCGGCAAAATACGAAACTTTTCCACAAACGCAAGCCCGGAGTTTGAGCCTGCAACACGGGCCGGGGCAGGGCGCACGCGCGCTTCGTTTTTAAGCCGTCAAACTCAGCAGACTCGCCTCTGGCGCCGCGCGGCTACTCTTCCATCCGTTTCTTCAGATCGGCCAGCCCGGCAAAGGGCTTCACCTTCTCTTCCGTCATCGGCTCCGCGCCCGGCTCGGTAAACACCGCCTCGCCCAGCTCCACCCCCTCGGCGCGCGGAAAGGCGGGCAGGGCAAGGGCCAGCGCCTCCTGCATCACCTCGGCCAGATCGAGGCTGGCGGGCAGCGGCTCGGCCTCGTCATCCTCGGGCATCTCCGCCTCTTCCTCTTCGGGAAAGGAGAACTCCGCCATGTAACGGCGGCGCACCTTCTCCTCGATCCGTGTCGTCACCGGGTCCAGCGTGACCACACAGGGCTGCACCACGGTCGCGCCAAGGTCGCCCTCCAGCCGCCAGTCGCGCTTGCCCACCGGGCTCAGCGTGCCCGAAAAGCGCAGCTTGCGCAGCGCCAGCAGGCCCAGCTCATCGGCCAGCCGCCCCAGATCCTCCGCGCCGGGCTCCAGATCAAACCCCGTCGGGCGCTTTACCGTCAGATCCGCGAGCCGGATCACCCGGGCGTCAGCTCCTGCCGTCATGCGCTTCCTTTCTTGATGTAACCTCGATCCTTCTGTAAGCCGATTACCAGACAAAAGAAACTGAGGCACGAGGGGAAGATGGCGGCTTTGAGGAGGGCAGGCCCTGGCGCAGCGAAAGGGCTGATGCTGCTGGCGCTGGTTCTGTCGCTGGCTGCCTGCACTGCGCGCATGCGCAACCACGGCTATACACCGTCCGATGCGGACCTTGCGCAAATCCAGGTTGGCGTGGACACCCGCGAAAGCGTGGTCGAGGCCGTGGGCTCGCCCGCAGGCTACGGCGTGCAGCGCGAATCCGGTTTCTATTACATCTCCGCCCGCACCCGCACATGGGGCCCGCGCGAGCCTGAGTTCGTGGACCGTCAGCTTCTGGCGATCTCCTTCGACCCGTCTGGCCGCGTGAGCAACATCGAGCGCTTCACCCTGCGCGACGGCAACGTGGTCGCCCTGTCGCGCCGCGTGACCGACAGCAACATCAAGGGTGTGAGCTTCCTGCGTCAGCTTCTGGGCAACCTCGGCCGCTTCCGCGCCGAAGACTTCCTCGACTGATCGGGGCCTGAGCGTCTAGGCTCGGGGGCATCCGTCCCCGGCCCGGAGCGTCCCATGCAGCACGATCACTACGGCAACCCGCTGAGCACCGCCGCGCCAGAGGCCGTGGCGCAATATGACGCGGGCGTTCACCTCTTTCTCTCCGCAGGCTATGGCGCCTCGGCCTGTTTCGAGGCCGCGATCGAGGCTGACCCGCACTTTGCCGCCGGCCATGCCGCGCTCGGCCGCGCCCGGATGATGGAGGGGCGGATGGGCGAGGCCCGCGCCGCCCTTGCCACCGCCCGCGACCTCGCCGCAGAGGCCAGTGAGCGTGAGCAGGCGCAGGCCGAGATCCTCACGCTCGTCGCGCAAGGCCGCGCCGCCGAGGCCCGCGCAGCGGTAAAGGCCCATGTGCTGGCTCATCCGCGCGATGCCCTTGCCGCCCAGCTCTGCACCAACATCTTCGGCCTCATCGGCTTTTCCGGCGAGGTCGGCCGCGAGGCAGAGCTGCTGGCCTTCACCGAGGCGCTGATGCCGCAGTATCCCGGCGATTGGTGGATGATGTCGATGCACGCGCTGTCGCTCTGCGAAACCGGGCAAACCGCTGCCTCCCACGCGCTGATGGCCGAGGCCCTCGCGCTCAACCCCCGCAACGCCCACGCCGCCCACTTCCGCGCCCATGCGCAATATGAGGACGGCGAGACAAAGGCAGGCCGCGCCACCCTCACGGAGTGGTTGGCCGACTACGATGACCGGGGCCTGCTGCACGGCCACCTCAGCTGGCACCTCGCGCTCTGGACGCTGGAATCAGGCGAGGCCGAGGCGCTCTGGCCGCTGCTCGATGCCCATGTCGGCCCCGGCGGCGCCAAGAGCCTGCCGATCAACCTGCTGACGGACACCGCCGCGCTGCTCTACCGCGCCGAACTGGCGGGCTTTGAGGTCGATCCCGCCCGCTGGCAGGCCATCAGCGATTACGCCGCCCAGCACTTCCCCGATCCCGGCCAGAGCTTTGCCGACATGCACGCCGCGCTGGCCCATGCGATGGCCGGGCAGGGGGAGCGGCTTGCCAAGCTGACGGAGGCAAGCAAGGGCTTCGCAGGTGACCTCATCGGCCCCATCGCCCGCACATGGGGCCATGTCGCACGGCAGGAGTGGCAGGCGGCGCTCGACGAGCTGACCACCGTTCTGCCCACCGCAGAACGCATCGGCGGCAGCCGCGCCCAACGCGACCTGCTCGAACTCACCTATGCCAATGTGCTCATGAAACTGGGCCATACCGACGAGGCCCGCCGCACGCTCGCGCTCCGCCGCCCGGTGCTTGGCCTGCCAGCCTAGGGTGCGCAGTCAAGGCGCACCCCAAGCGCCTTATTCCTCCGGCTCGAACTCCAGCGCCACGCCGTTGATGCAATAACGAAGGCCCGTGGGCTGCGGCCCGTCGGGGAAGACATGGCCCAGATGCGCCTCGCAGCGGGCGCAATGCACCTCCGTCCGGGTCATGAAGAACTTGCGATCTACGCTCTCGCCCACCTCGGCGCCTTCCTTGGGCGCCCAGAAGCTCGGCCAGCCAGTGCCACTGTCGAACTTCTCGGCCTGGTCGAACAGCGGTGCGCCGCAGCACACACAGGCAAAGGTGCCGGCATCCTTGGGGAAGTCATCATGTGTAAACGCCCGCTCGGTGCCATGCTTGCGCGTCACCTTATAGGCAAGGTCGCTCAGCTGCGCCCGCCATTCTGCATCGGTCTTTTCGATCTCCGCCATCTGAGCCTTCCACAGTTCCGTCACATGTTGCGCCTAGGATCGCGCCAAACCATATCTAGAGGCACAGCGTGGAATCGCAATGATGCGCGGAGGGCCGGGCAGATGAAGGCACTGACAAAAGGCCGTTACCGCGTGCGCCTTGCGGAGAGCGAGGGTGATTTCGCCGCCGTGCTGGCCCTGCGCGGCCTCTGCTTTCGCGGCGATGAGACTGCCCGCGATGAAGATGCCTTCGACACCCGTTGCCTGCATGTGATGATCGAAGAGGCCCGCACCGGGCGCCTCTGCTGCACCTTCCGCCTGCTGCCGCTCGCGGGCGGCTCCGAGATCGGCGCCAGCTACTCGGCGCAGTACTATGACGTGTCGCCGCTGGAAGGTTTTGAGGGGCCGATGGTCGAGATGGGGCGATTCTGCATCCATCCCGAGTTGCAGGGCGACCCGCACATCCTGCGCGCCGCATGGGCCGGGATGACCGACCATGTGGATAGCCACGGCGTCGAACTGCTCTTCGGCTGCTCATCCTTCAAGGGCACCGAGGCCGAGGCCTATATGGATGCCTTCGCCCTCCTGCGCGAAAAGCACCTCGCCCCACGCCGCTGGCTGCCACGGGTGAAGGCGCCGCAGGTCTTCCGGTTTTCGCGGCTGCTGCGCCGCAAACCCGACCCGCGCCGCGCCTTTCTCGGCATGCCGCCGCTGCTGCGCAGCTATCTGATGCTGGGCGGGTGGGTCTCCGATCATGCGGTGGTCGATGCCGAACTGGGCACGCTCCACGTCTTCACCGGGCTGGAGATCCGCGCCGTGCCGCCCGCCCGCGCCAAGGCCCTCCGCGCCACGGTCTGACCGGCCCCTCAAGCTGCGCAATCAGGCCGCAGCGCCGCCAAAACAACGGGCGGCCCCCCTTGTTTGCACCGCAAATCCCCCATCACCCGCCCGCCGCGCTTGACCCAAGCCGCACCGCCCTCAACCCTCATGGCATTTCAAAGGAGAATTGCCATGACATCCCCATTCGACATCTGGGCCCCCATCCTCCGCGCCCCCTTTTCCGGCGATGTGACTCAAGAGATCACGCCCCGGTTTCTCTCGCCCGAGATCGAGGGTATCCCCGAGATCGAACAGCGCGTGCAAACCGAGGTCGCCAGCTACGGCAAGCAACTCGGCAAGGTGCTGGAGGCGTTGCAGGCGCTCTCCGCCGCAACAGGAACCCCGCTCCCCGAGATCGACAAGCTGGTGACAGGGGTCGAGGTGGTGAAGGCCAAGAGCCGGGAAGAATACCGGGCCGAAGCCGTCGCCGCCCTCGACCGTCTCCGCAGCGTCGACGAACCCGCCTGGCGCGCTCTGACGGCGTAAATCGCAGCTCGCCCGGCCGCCCGAAAAAGCAAAAGGCGCGAGGTTTCCCCCGCGCCCGTAGGGTGGGCAACCTGCCCACCGATCAAAGCGACCCGATCAGGCCGCCACAGCCGCGTTTGCCTCTTTCAGCCAGGCCAGCACGGTCTCGGGGGAGGACACGCCATAGGGGTCTTCGCCGTGGTTGTCGCACAGGCCCGGCTCCTCGAACCACGCTTCCACCACGCCGTCCTTCACTACCGCGGCATAGCGCCACGAGCGCAGGCCGAAGCCGAGGTTGTCCTTGCGCACCAGCATCCCCATGCGGCGGGTGAACTCGCCCGAACCATCGGGGATCACGGCCACGTTCTCGAGGCCCTGCGCTTTGGCCCACTGGTTCATCACGAAGCTGTCGTTCACGCTCATGCAGTAGATCGCATCCACGCCCTCGGCGGCGAAATCGGCAAAGCCGTTCTCAAAACCGGGCAGCTGGTAGGTGGAGCAGGTGGGGGTGAAGGCGCCGGGCAGCGAGAACAGCACAACGCGCTTGCCGCCAAAGTAATCGGCGGTGGTCTTGTCTTCCCAGCGGAACGGATTGGGGCCGCCCACGGCCTCGTCGCGGACCCGGGTGTGGAAGGTGACGTCAGGAAGTTTCATTCCGGTTTTCATGGGCTTGCCTCGCAAAGTTCATCCAGCCAGACCCATAGGAGGGCACCGACCGGACCTGTTTCATCCGATCTGCCACCCCGTCGGGGCAGCGCTCCTCCTGCGGTCTGCCTAGAACGATTCCAACTGCCCCGCAACCGCCCCGCACCCAGCCCTGCGCCCTGTGCATGGCTCACCCCCCAAGCCCTTTCCCCGGCGCAACTCTGGCGCTATCTATGGGGCAAACGCGCCCCGAAAGGCCAAGCCAGATGAACGACCAATCCCCGCCCCGCCTGCGCCACCCCGAGAAGGCCCGCAAGCCGGACAATCCGCAGCCCCGCAAGCCCGAGTGGATCCGGGTCAAGGCGCCCACGTCCAAGGGCTACCACGAGACCGCCAAGATCATGCGGGAGAACCGGCTGACCACCGTCTGCGAAGAGGCCGGATGCCCCAACGTGGGCGAGTGCTGGAGCCAGGGCCACGCGACCATGATGATCATGGGCGAGGTCTGCACCCGCGCCTGCACCTTCTGCAACATCGCCACCGGTAAGCCGCCCGAGGCGCTCGACGTGTTCGAGCCGGGCCGGGTCGCCGATGCGGTGAAAAAGCTGGGGTTGAACCACGTGGTCATCACTTCGGTAGACCGGGATGACGTGGAAGACGGCGGCGCCGAGCATTTCGCCATGACGATCCGTGCCATCCGCAAGCAGGCGCCTGGCACCACCATCGAGATCCTGACGCCCGATTTCATCCGCTCCACGCCCGACGCGCTGGATGTGGTCGTCGCGGCCAAGCCCGATGTCTTCAACCACAACCTCGAGACCGTCCCCGGCCTCTACCCCGAGGTGCGCCCCGGCGCGCGCTACTTCCACTCCCTGCGGCTGCTGCAACGGGTGAAGGAACTGGACCCGACGATGTTCACCAAATCCGGCATCATGGTCGGCCTCGGCGAAGACAAGCAGGCGGTCATGCAGGTGATGGATGACATGCGCGCTGCCGACATCGACTTTCTGACCATCGGCCAATACCTCCAGCCCACGCCCAAGCACCACCGGGTAGACCGGTTCGTGACCCCCGAGGAGTTTGCCGCCTATGAAAAGGCCGCATGGGGCAAAGGGTTCTCGATGGTTTCGGCCACGCCGCTCACCCGCTCCAGCTACCACGCGGGCGACGACTTTGCCCGCCTGAGGGAGAACCGGCTGAAGAAGCTGGGGATGGCGTGACGCAGTTCCGCCGCGCCGCGCCGGGGCTGCCCGGCATGGCACTCTGCCTCGCGCTGGCGCTTCCGGCCACGGCCCAAGGCACCGGCGCGGGCTGGACCGTCAGCAATGACCCGGGCACGGCCACCTGCACAGCCGCGCTCACCTCCGATGACGGTGCGGCGCTAGCCATCACCGCTCCTGCGGTGGCCGAGGCCAGCCCAGACACGCCGCCCTTCCGCCTCGACCTCTGGCTTTCTGCTGGTCTGCGCGAGCTGCTGCCGCTGCCTGATGGCGAAACGGCGATGGCCTTCCGCCCGGCAGGCGCCGCGGCGGTTCAACTCGAGGGCACCCTCGAGCCCGATGCCGCCTTCTGGCGTTTCTCGCACGCCTTCGCTTCAGTGCAAGACGCCGCCCGCTTCATGCTGGCCACCCGCGCCGGGCGGCTGACGATCTTTCATCCCGAGGCGGGTGTCCTCGCTGGCTTCGTGACCGAGGATGGGGCCGAAGAGGCACTCGCCTTGCTGCTCGCCTGTGATCCCGGCCCGGAAGGCTCCCAATGAAGAAAATTCTCGCAGCTCTGCTGGCCGTCATACTTGCGGCTCCCGCCGCGCAGGCCGAGGGCTGGACGCTCATCAAGCGCCCCGCCGCCGGGACCGGGGCGGGCGAATGCGCGCTCACCGCCACCGCCGACAATGGCGCCACCATCGAGCTTTCGATGTTTGATGCCGCAAGGCGCAAATCCCGCTTCACCCTGATGATGCAGCTCGCCAAGGGCACCCGGGCCACCATCGGCGTGCCCGATGGCAAAACCTTCCTCTCCTTCGCCTCGCTGGGCGAAAAGAGCACGCCGATCACGGGCAAGCTCCGCAGTTGGGACGATCACGGGAGCTTCGTGCATTTCTTCGCGGGCCTCGATGACATGGAGCACTTCGTAAGCGAGATTTTCAAAGGCCCCACCGTCTTTGTGGCCCAGCCCGATGCCACCCCCCATGTCGAGCTGCTGGCCCGCTTTGCCGTGAGCGAAAGCGACAAGGCGATGAAGCGGCTCCTCTCCTGCAACTTCATGCCATAGGCCCCAATGACCACCGAGACCAAAGCCGCCGAACTGCTGCACCTGCGGGGCCAGACCCTCGCCAAGGGCGACCCCATCGCCCCGCCGATCACGCTCGCCTCGATGTATCACCTGCCGGGCACGCCGGGTGGGGTGCCCGGCTACGGCCGCGCCGAGCAGCCCACGTGGGAGGCGACCGAGCACCTTCTGAGCCATCTCGAAGAGGCCCCCGCGCTGCTCTTTCCCTCCGGCATGGGCGCGATCTCCGCCGCGCTCTTCGCTACGCTGAAGGCGGGTGACCGCCTGCTGGTGCCGTGCGACGGCTATTACAACGTGCGGAAATTGGGCGACGAATTCCTGAAAGGGCTGGGGGTCGAGGTGGTCGAGCGCCCCACCAAGGGCTTTGCCGAGGGCGGGTTCGAGGGGTTCGCGGTGGTCTTCATCGAAACCCCCTCCAACCCCGGGCTCGACCTCATTGACCTCGTCGCCACCTGCGCCGCCGTGCGCCGGGCAGGGGGCCTGACCGTGGTCGACAACACCACCATGACACCGCTCGGCCAACGCCCGCTGGACCTTGGGGCCGATGTCGTGGTCGCCTCCGACACCAAGGCCCCGGGCGGCCATTCCGATAATCTCATGGGCCATGTCGCGTCGCGCAATGCGGCGCTGATGGAGCGGGTCCGCACTTGGCGCACCGTGGCCGGCGGCATTCCCGGCCCCTTCGAGGCCTGGCTGCTGCACCGGTCGCTGGAAACCCTGCACCTGCGTTTCGCTGCCATGTGCGCCAACGCCGAGGCCCTTGCCCCGCGCCTCGCCGCCCACCCGGCTATCTCGACCTGCCGCTACCCCGGCCTGCCCGATGACCCCTCGCACAACCTCGCCTCCGCGCAGATGGCGACAAACGGGTTCCTGATCGGGCTGACACTCGCCGATGAGGCCTCCGCCGAGCGCTTCATCGACAGCTGCCCCTTCCTCCGCCCCGCCACCTCCTTCGGCGGCGTGCACTCCTCCGCCGAGCGCCGCGCGCGCTGGGGCGATGCCGTGGCGCCGGGCTTCGTGCGGCTTTCGGTCGGCACAGAACCGGTGGAGCCGCTTTGGGCGGCGCTCGAAGAGGCGTTGGACGGGGTTTGAGGCGAGCGTAGGAGTGGGGGCGCTACCCCCACACCACGTCTCTTAGTGGGGGGCCAGCCCCCCACACCCCCCCGGAGATATTTGGACCAAGATGAAGATCAGGGTTGGGGCAATCTGACCGTGGTCAGCTCTCGATTGGTGGCACCACCTTGAGATAAGCCGCAATCGCCGCGCGGTCTTCATCACTCAGCTTGGCGGTGCTTTCGACCACCGTGGCCATCTCGCCGCCCGCGGTGTCGAACTCGGGCGTGAAGCCGCTCTTGAGGTATTCGGCAATGTCGCCCTCCGACCAGTCCAGCTTACCGGGGGTGATATTGGGGATGCGCCCCTTGCCATCGGGCGAGGGCGCCCCGGCGAGCCAGTCACCCGTCCAGCCACCGAGCGCGTTGCGCGGGCTGTGGCACTCGCCGCAATGGGCCAGAGTCTCCACCAGATAGCGTCCACGCGCCTGCTCCTCGGTGAGATCGCCCTCCACCTGCCAGCCGCCGCGCATGAAGAGCAGCTTCCAGCCGCCGAGGCTGCGCCGGATGTTGAACGGAAAGCCCACCTCATGCGCCTGGCTGGGCGTGCTGTCGGCGGGCAGGGTGCCGATATAGGCGTGAATGTCGGCCACGTCCTGCAGCGCCATGCCGTCATAGGAATTGTAGGGGAAGGCGGGATAAAGGTGCTCGCCGCCCCGGCCCACACCCTTGGTCATCGCGCGGGCGAGGTCGTGCAGGCTCCAGCCGCCGATGCCTTCGTCTCCGGGCGAGATATTGGGCGCGAGGAAGGTGCCGAAAGGGGAGGGGAACTTCTGCCCGCCCGCCAGCACCAGCCGCGCCTCGCCCTCAGCGCCCGGCGCCGTGTGGCAATTGGCGCATCCGGCGGCCCAGAACAGGCCCTCACCGCGCGCCGGGTCGCCCTCCAGCCCGGCCAGCGCCTCCTCATCCACGTCACCGGGAATGGTCACGACCCAAAACACGGCGGCGCCCACCAGCGCCGCCGCAATCAGCCATCTGAAGATTGGATGCATTTACTCTTCCGGCGCGCGGTAGACCTTGTGGCAGCCGCCGCAGGCACCGCCGAGCGCGCCCATCGAGGCCTGCACCGCCTGAAGCCCCTCACCGGTAGCCGCCTGCGCGGTTTCGATCGCGGCGATCAGCTCGACACCCTTGGCCTTGAAGTCATCGTAGTCGGCCCAGATCTCGGGCAGGGCGCGGCTGTCATCGACCGACATGCTGTCGATCCCCTCTTCCCACATCTCGTCGGCGGTCACCTTGACCGCGGCCTCGTGCAGCGCATCGGCGGCGGTGGCGGCAGCGGTGCCGTCAAAATCCATCTCGCCCTTGGCCATCTTGCCCAAGACCCCGAGGTTCTGGCCCATCACCTTCATCAGGTCTTCTCGGGCCTTCTGCTGCTCCATCGCATGGCCTGCGCCGAACGCCGCGCTCGCGGCAAGGGATGCAGCCAGAATAAGGCTGATGCGCTTGGCTGTGGTCTTCATGAAATCCTCCAACTGCTGGTTCTACGCGCCGGAAAAGCTCATGCCCCGGCACTCACTGGCTATGTTCGGCCCGCAGCCCGAGGGTGCGGTCCCTCCGAGACTGGCCTCCGCCCCTACGTTACGGCAAGCAGTTTCTCGCGCCCCGGCTCCAACTCGCTCAGATGTTATCTGCGTGACATGAAAATGACTGTCATCTCCGCCCCTTGGCGCGGTTTTGCTTTTCTCGGGGCAGGTGGCTGTTACACTCCGTGGGATTTCAGACCGCGTATTCAAGGAGCCACCTGCATGAAGCCCTTTCTCCCCGCCGCCCTCTGCCTGCTCGCCGCGCCCCTCGCGGCGCAAACCGATGACGAGGTCGAGAAGGCGCGGCAAGCCTATAACGACGGGCACTGGGAGCTGGCCCTCACCGTACTGATCCCCGCCGCCGAGGCCGGGCACCCCGATGCGCAGAACGTCTATGCCATTGCCCTGAAGGACGGCGAAGGCACCGAGGCCGACCCGGAAGCGGCGATCGAATGGTATGAAAAGGCCGTGGCCCAAGGCCATCAGAAGGCCATGAATAATCTCGCACACCTCTACCAATGGGGCGTGGGCGATGTGGCCCCCGATCACGAAAAAGCTCGCGCGCTCTACCAGCAGGCGCTGGATTCGGGCTACGGCGCGGCGGGCAACGGCATGGGGCTGATTTATGAATACGGCCAAGGGGTCGAGAAGGATCTGGCCAAGGCCGCCGAGTTCTACGCCATCGGCGCCGAGGCGGGCGAGCGCAATGCCGCCTACAACCTCGCCAACTTCTACCGCACCGGGCAGGGGGTGGAGGAAGACATGGGCAAGGCGCTGGAGTTCTACACCGAATCCGCCCTCGCCGGACACGCCCCGGCGTGGAACGCGGTGGGCCTCTTCAACCAGCACGGCATGGTCGGCGAGCCCAATCCCGAGGCCGCCTATCTCGCCTTCCGTATGGCGGTCGATGGCGGGCTCGGCCTCGCAGGCATCAATCTTGGCGAATTCGTCACCGCCACCCCCGGCTGGTGGCAGGATCCGGTGCAGGGTTACGGCTACTGCCTCTGGGGCATCAACAACGCCTCCGATGCAGATCGCGACGGCTTCATCCAGACCTGCGAGCCGCTCGTCGAGTATCTCTCGGTCGAGGAGGAAGACGCCGCCAAACGCTTTGCCGAGGGCATCAACGCGGCGGATTGACCGTCGCAACTGTGATCACAGCGCCGCGCGGTCCCGAAAGGTTCTTCGACCTATGTCATCTGACATGCGCATGGAATGTGCATCAGTTGTGCATCAATTTTGTATCGGCGCTGCAGCGGGGTTAACGCCACCTGTTAACGCCTTCTGCAGCCAGCGCCCTATGCCTCTTCGGTGAACCGCACTTTGCCGATGAAGGGCAGGTCGCGGTTGCGCTGCGCATAGTCGATCCCATAGCCCACGACAAATTCATCCGGGATGTCGAAGCCTATGAAATCAGCGGCAAAATCCACTTCCCGGCGCGAGGGTTTGTCGAGCAGGGCGATGGTGCGCAGCTTGGCGGGCTCGCGTGCCTTCAGCATGTGGATCACGTGATGCAGAGTGAAGCCAGTGTCCACGATATCTTCGACCACGAGCACATCGCGCCCATGAATTTCGCCGCGCAAGTCTTTGAGAATGCGCACTTCCTTGCTGCTCTCCATCGCGTCGCCATAGCTTGACGCCTCGATGAAATCCACCTCCAGCGGCAGGTCCATCTCGCGCACGAGGTCAGCGATGAACACGAAGGAGCCGCGCAACAGGCCGATCACCACCAGCTTGTCGGTGCCCTTGAACTCGGCCTCGATCCTGCGGGCCAGCTCCTCGATCTTCGCGGCAATCGCCTTGGCCGAGATCATCTGATCGATGACATACGGTCGCTGCGGCATGTGTCCCCCTTGCATTCTCCAGCGCGTTGGGGCTCATCATGGCGCAATCCGACCCGATGATACAGGCCTCATGACCCGTCACGCAGAGACCCGCCAACTCCCTTATTCCGCTCAGGAAATGTACGATCTGGTCGCCGATGTGGCCAACTACCCCAAGTTCCTGCCCTGGACCGCCGCAGCCCGCGTGCGCTCCCGCAAGCCGGTCGCCCCGGAGGAGCTGGAGCACGGCCAGCAGCGCTTCGGCCGCTGCGAGATCATGGAGGCCGATCTCGTCATTTCATTTAAGGTTTTTCGTGAGACCTTCCTCAGCAGGGTCTGGCTCTTTCCTGAGTCGAAGCGGATCGAAACCCGCTACATCGACGGGCCATTCAAGCACATGCGCTCCGTCTGGCAGTTCAAGGATGTGAAGGGCGGCTGCGAGGTTCACTTCGAGGTGGACTTCGAATTCAAGAACCGGATCCTGCAAGGCGCGGCCGGGATGTTCTTCAACGAGGCCATGCAGCGCATCGTGCGGGCCTTCGAAGGGCGGGCAGAGGCGCTCTACGGTGTGAAGAAGGGCGCGTAAGCGGCTGTTATTGCGGAGATAGCTTGGCGATCATGAGCCGCAGCGCACGGTTAACAGTTGCTTGCCGCACCGAACTCCGGCCGATTGCGCCAAACTCGACCGTTTCTGTGATCACAAACTGATCCCACGCCAGCCCAAAGCACACCCGCCCTTCCGGCTTGTGCTCCGACCCTCCAGGCCCGGCGATGCCCGTAACCGAAACGGCAAGGGTGGCCTCTGAGCGGGCAAGAGCACCTTTCGCCATCTCGGCAGCCACCTCTTCAGACACCGCCCCATGGGCCTCAAGCGTCTGATTTTCCACGCCGAGCATCTCGCGCTTGGCCGCGTTGGAGTAGGTCACAAAGCCCCGGTCGAACACGTCAGATGAGCCCGGCACCTCGGTGATCGCCCCGGCAATCAGCCCGCCTGTGCAACTTTCTGCCGTGGCGAGCATCGCGCCGGATTTACGCGCAGTTTCAATCAGTTCTGCCGCGATGCTCACATCAGAACCCCATGCGCCAGCCCGGCCAGCGCAATAACCACCACGGCCGCAAGCACCCCGGCGATCACGTCATCCAGCATGACCCCCAGCGCATCTCCCCGCCGGTCAGCCCAGCCGACGAGCAGGGGTTTCCAGATGTCGAACAACCGGAAGAGCACGAAACCCGCCACCCAGCCCGGCCACAGCCGATACAGCTCAGCGCCCATCATCGATGCGCCGTAAACCACTGGAAACAGGGCAATCCACTGGCCCGCCACCTCGTCGATCACAATCTCCGAGGGGTCATGCTCCGCCTTGCCCCGCGTCTCCTCCGCCGTGGCC
This sequence comes from Oceanicola sp., assembly GCA_017792405.1. Lineage (GTDB taxonomy): Bacteria > Pseudomonadota > Alphaproteobacteria > Rhodobacterales > Rhodobacteraceae > Vannielia. Next base: position 1,557,877 of record CP051231.1, on the reverse strand, counting down.
CAGAGACCCAAGGCAAAACCGGTGAGCGTGGCCAGCACCAGCCCCCAGAAGCCTGCAACGTAGGCTACTGCATAGCCCGCGGGCAGCGCTGCCAGCGAGCCCCATGTGCCGGGGGCAGGGCGCAGGTGCCCGACCCAGAAAAACGTGGCGATCCCATGTGTTAGCGCATTCATTTCGGCACCAGAACAACCGTCGCCATCGCCGCGATCCCTTCTTCCCGTCCGGTGAACCCGAGCCGCTCCGATGTCGTCGCCTTCACCGAGACCCGGCCCATATCGCACCCCATAATCCGCGCCATCTCGCCCCGCATCGCCTGCGCCTGCGGCCCGATTTTGGGGCGCTCGCAAATCAGCGTGAGATCCACATTGCCAAGGGCAAACCCGCGCTCACCGGCCAAACCCACGGCATGCTTGAGAAAAATCTCGCTCGCCGCGCCCTTCCACTGTGGGTCGCTGGGCGGGAAATGCTGGCCAATGTCGCCCTCGGCCAGCGCGCCATAGATCGCATCGGTCACCGCATGCATCCCAACATCCGCATCCGAATGCCCCTGAAGCCCGCGCCCATGCGGCACCCGCACGCCGCAGAGCACCACATGGTCTCCGGGGCCAAAGCGATGCACGTCAAACCCGTTGCCAACCCGGATATCCATCTGATCTTCCTTCAAAATCCGCTCAGCGCGGGCAAAGTCCTCGGGGTGGGTCACCTTCAGGTTTCGCTCTTCGCCCGGCACCAGTGCCACCTCGATCCCCGCCGCCAGCGCCACCTCAACATCATCCGCCGCTTCGCCCTGAAACGCCTCATGCGCTGCGCGGATCGGTGCCAGCGCAAATCCCTGCGGCGTCTGCGCCCGCCACAACCCGTCACGCGGCTGCACCCCCGTCACCCGCGTGCCCTCGGCCCGCCAGAGCGCATCGGTCACCGCCAGCGCTGGGGCCGCGCCGTCGGCATCTTCCAGCGCCTGAATCACTCGTGAAATCAGCGCCTTCGACACCAGCGGCCTCGCGCCATCATGGATCAGCACATGGCTCGCCTCCTCGGGCAATGCGGCCAACCCCGCCGCCACCGATCCGGCCCGGCTTTCGGCGCCAACCACCCGCGCAACGCCGTCTGGCAGTGCGGCCTCGACCAGCGCCTCATCTGCCGCCCCGATCACCACCGTCACGCTTGCCACTTTTTCATGCGCGGCGAAAACACCCACCGTGCGCACCAGTAACGGCATGCCGCCAAGGCTCTGGTATTGTTTGGGAATGGCGCCACCCGCACGGGTCCCGCGCCCGGCGGCGACGATCAATGCGGCGATATGCGGGCTGCGGTTTGGCACAGCACCGCTCTACGCTTTGCCGGAACGAGGGGCAACACAAAGCGGTTTCTTCCCGGCGCACGCCTAAAAATTCATCGCTTTGCGTCTGACCCTGAAAAACCCCACCCCTAGGCTTTGCATTCCGGGGCAATCCATCGGATATGTAGCAAGCGTTGCACAAGGATTAAGCATTTGTCCGTTTCCGTGGCAAACCTGACACTTGACCCGCCGGTCCTGCTCGCCCCACTCGCGGGCATCACCGACCTGCCGTTCCGGCAGTTGGTCGCGCGGTTCGGCGCGGGGCTTGTGGTCTCGGAGATGGTCGCCAGCCAGGAGATGGTGCAGGCCAAGCCCGGCGTGCGCGAAAAGGCCGAACTCGGCTACGGCGAGCAGGCCACCTCGATCCAACTCGCAGGCCGCGATGCCACATGGATGGCCCGCGCCGCCGCGATGGTCGAGGAAAACGGCGCGCAGATCATCGACATCAACATGGGCTGCCCGGCCAAAAAGGTCACCGGCGGGCTGTCCGGCTCCGCACTGATGAAAGATCTCGACCACGCCCTCACGCTGATCGAGGCCGTTGTGGGCGCCGTCAGCGTGCCGGTCACGCTCAAATGCCGCCTTGGCTGGGATGACGGCCAGATCAACGCACCTGAGCTTGCCGCGCGCGCCGAGCAGGCTGGGGTGCAGATGGTCACCATCCACGGGCGCACCCGCTGCCAGTTTTATAAAGGCCGTGCCGATTGGGCGGCGATCCGGGCGGTGAAAGAAGCCGTCTCGATCCCTGTCATCGCCAATGGCGACATCATCGATGCCACCTCGGCCCGCGCCGCGCTGAAGGCCTCGGGCGCCGATGGCGTCATGGTCGGGCGCGGGGCGCAGGGCGCGCCGTGGCGGCTGGCCGAGATTGCCCATGCGATGGGGCAGGGGCCCGCACCGAGCATTCCACAGGGCGCGGACCTCGCCGCGATGATCCTCGATCACTACGACGCGATGATCGCCTTCTACGGCGAGGCCCTCGGCAACCGCACCGCCCGTAAGCACCTCGGCTGGTACATGGACGCGAGCGCCACCCCCCCGGCGCTGCGCCGCATGGTGCTCACCGAGGCCGACCCGGCCAAGGTCCGCGCCCTCATCGCCGAAATTCCCGCCCGCCAGAGCGAGGCCGCCTGATGATGGAAGACGATCTCATCTGGGTGTCGCTGCCGGTTCCGGCGATTCTGCTCGACGACAAGGACCAGATTGCCGACATCAACCCGGCCGCCGAAACCTTTCTGAACACCTCCCTGCGCTCGCTGCAGGGCCACCATGTGTGGGACAAGATCATGGTCGCCGCGCCGCTCGAGGGCGGCTTCGAACGTGTCCGCAAGAACCAGGCCGCGCTTTTTGTGAACGATGTCGATCTTGGCACAGGCGAGCGCCCGCCGGTTCACTGCAATCTGCAGATCGCCCCGCTCAACGACGACAGCAAGCGCCTCATCATGCTGATCTCGCCGCGCGAGATCGCGGGCAAGCTCGGCCGGGCGCATTCGGTTCAGGCCACCGCCAAGAGTGCCATCGGCATGGCCGAGATGCTGGCGCATGAAATCAAGAACCCGCTCGCGGGCATCACCGGTGCGGCGCAGCTCATCTCGATGAACCTGCCCAAATCCGAGCTGGAGCTGACCGATCTGATCGTGGCCGAGAGCCGCCGCATCGTGAAGCTGCTGGAGCAGGTCGAGCAGTTCGGCAACGTCCGCCCGCCACTGATGCGCCCGGTGAACATTCACGATATCCTCGACCGCGCCCGCAAATCCGCCGAGGTGGGTTTTGCCGCCAGCATCAAGTTCAGCGATGATTATGACCCCTCGCTGCCACCCACGCTGGGGGATGCCGATCAGTTGCTTCAGGTATTCCTGAACCTGCTGAAGAACGCCGCCGAGGCCTCGGAAAAGCTGGGGCCGGAGCATGAGGGCACGATCAAGATCCGCACCTTCTACGACCTGTCCCTCCGCCTGCGCGGCAAGGACGGGCGCGGGGCGGCGGTGCCGCTACAGGTCGAGATCACCGACAACGGGCCGGGCCTGCCCGAGGAGATCGCCGACGAGATCTTCGAGCCCTTTGTCTCGGGCCGCGAAAACGGCACCGGCCTCGGGCTGGCGCTGGTGAGCAAGATCATCGGCGAACACAACGGCTGGATTCAGGTGGATTCGGTGCCGGGCAAAACGGTTTTTCGGGTGTCGCTGCAGGTGGCGCCCGACTTGAGCAATAGTGAATACTACTAGGAGCTAGTCGCGATGGACGGAACGGTACTGGTCGCAGATGACGATCGCACGATACGCACGGTGCTCACCCAGGCGCTGACCCGCGCCGGTTGCCGCGTTCACGCCACCTCGTCGCTGGTCACGCTCATGCGCTGGGTCGAGGAGGGCAAGGGCGATCTGGTGATCTCCGACGTGGTCATGCCCGATGGCAACGGGCTCGAAACGCTCCCGAAAATCTCTGCCGAGCGGCCCGGTCTGCCGGTCATCGTGATTTCGGCGCAGAACACGATCATGACCGCCATTCAGGCCGCCGAGGCCGAGGCCTATGATTACCTGCCCAAGCCTTTCGACCTCCCCGACTTGATGAAGCGCGCTGCCCGCGCATTGGAAAGTAAGCGGCGGCTGGCCTCGCAGAAGGCCGACACGATGGAAGCACCTCAGTCCGACAGCGATCTGCCGCTGGTGGGGCGCACGCCGCAGATGCAGGGGCTGTATCGGCTGGTGGCAAAGGTCATGAACACTGACCTTCCGGTGCTGATCACCGGTGAGAGCGGAACCGGCAAGTCCTTGATTGCACGTGCTATTCATGACTTTTCCGACCGGCGCACGCTGCCTTTCGTCGTGGTGTCTCCGAGTGACCTTCAGGGCGCTGATGGTCCGGCCCAAGTGGTTGCCCGGGCGCGTGGTGGTTCGATCCTCTTCGATGAAATCGCCGACCTTGATGATGAGGCTCAGGGCCGGATCGTGCGGATGCTCGATGCCTTCGGCGATTCCGCACCGCGGGTGATGAGCACCTCGCAGGGCAACCTGATGGAGCGGATGGAGGGCGGCGGCTTCCGGCAGGATCTGTTCTATCGGCTCGGCGGCGTGACCATCAACGTGCCCGCCCTCCGCGAACGAGTCGATGACATCCCGCTGCTGGCCGAGCACTTTCTGGCCCGCTCCGAGCAGGGCAGCGCCCCGCGCCGCATCGCCGGGCCCGCGATGGACCTGATCCGCGCCTACAGTTGGCCCGGCAACGTGCGGCAGTTGGAGAACACCGTGCGCCGCCTAGTGGTGACCGCCACCGAAGAGCAGATCGGCCTCGCGGATGTGGAGGCGGTGCTTTCCTCCCAGCCCGAGATCGAGCCGCTGGTGGGCGGCGGCGACGGCGAGAAGCTCTCGGCCTCGGTCGCCAAGCACCTGCGCCGCTACTTCGACCTGCATGGCGGCGCTCTCCCGCCGCCGGGCCTCTACACCCGCATTCTCAAGGAGGTTGAACTGCCTCTGATCGAGATCGCGCTCGATGCCACCGGCGGCAATCAGGCCAAATGCGCCGATTTGCTGGGCATCAACCGAAATACCCTCCGCAAGAAGATAAATGACCTCGATATTCAGGTGACACGCCGCCGCAAATTGATGTAAAAGGGCAACAGAGCCGTGGCAGAGGGGTCTCAGACCTCCGTTGAGATCACGGGATATGGCGGTATGTCCCTTCGGGGGCACAAGATATGTGAGGCACGCGGTGGGGTCCTCCGCACGAGCGTTTGGGTGGGAACGCCTTGTTAAACTGCGTAGATTGCGCCGTTTGCGCAACGCGGCGACGCTCGCGTTGGTGGTTCTTGGCCCTGCGCTGGCAATCGGAACATACCTGACGCTCGGCCCCTTCGGGCAGGGTGCCAACTCGCCCGCGCTCCGGGCGATTCTCCTCGCTGACATCGTCTATGTGCTGATCGTCGCGGCGCTGGTGCTGTGGCAGGTGGGCAAGCTGGTCGCCGCGCGCCGCCGCAAGTCTGCCGGCTCCCGGCTGCACCTCCGCCTGACCGGCGTGTTCGCACTGATCGCCGCCGTGCCCACGGTGCTGGTCGCCGTCTTCGCGGGCCTCACCATCAACCTCGGCCTCGAAAGCTGGTTCTCCGACCGGGTGCGTGAGGTGGTCGGCGCCTCGCTGGAGGCCGCACAGGCCTACAAGGAGGAACACCGTCGCGACCTCGAGCAGGATGCCACCGTTCTGGCGGGCTACCTCAATGTCGCCCGCGCAGCCCGCGGCGCGGTGAGTGACGGCCAGATCCGGCAGGTGCTGGGGCAGGGGCAGGCGCAAGTGCAGCGAGGGCTCCGAGAGGCTTTCGTGATCGACAGCACCGGCGAGATCCGCGCGCGTGGCGAACGCAGCTATCTGTTTGATTTTGAAAAGCCAACCGAGCCAGAGATGCAGGCCGCCCGCGAAGGCGAGACGGTGATCATCGAGGACTGGGCCAATAGTGAATTCCGCGCGCTTCTGCGGCTTAACGCCTTCCCCGACAGGTTCCTCTACGTCTCGCGCGAGGTGGACGGCCAGCTGCTGAGCCTTCTCGATGACACCGAGGAGACGGTGACCGTTTACAACCAGCTCGAGCAGGAGCGTGGGCGCAGGCTGTTCGAGTTTGGCGTTATTTATCTGGGCTTTGCGGTGATCCTCATCCTCGCCTCGGTCTGGCTCGGTCTCTGGTTTGCCGAGCGCCTTAGCCGCCCGGTCGGCCGCCTCACCGGCGCCGCGCAACGGGTGGGTGAAGGCGACCTTGACGTGCGTGTGATCGAGGAATCCGGCGACGATGAAATCGCCATGCTGGGCCGGATCTTCAACCAGATGACCCGGCAGCTGAAAGGCCAGCGCGACCGGCTGCTCGACAACTCCGCTCGGATCGAAGAGCGCCGCCGCCTGTTCGAGCAAGTGCTCTCGTCCGTCACGGCCGGGGTGATCGGGCTGGATCCGGCAGGGCAGGTTGAGTTCATGAACCGCTCCGCACTGGCGCTGCTGGACCTCAGCGACGAGAGCGATCCGCATGTGGCGGTCGGCAAGGCCGTCCCCGAGTTTGCGGGCCTTCTTGAGCGCCTGAGAACCGGCGAAAAAGAGATCGCCCGTGAAGAAATCCGCCTGAACCGCAAGGGAAAGCTGGAAACGCTGCTTGTCCGCATGGCCCGGCGGCGCGGAGAGGAAGGCGAGATCGAAGGCTACGTCGTCGCCTTCGATGACGTGTCGGAGCTGGTAACGGCCCAGCGAATGGCGGCCTGGGGCGACGTAGCCCGCCGGATCGCCCATGAAATCAAGAACCCGCTGACCCCGATCCAGCTTTCCGCCGAGCGCATCCGTCGCAAGTTCACGCCTATGGCGGGCGATGAGGCCGAAAGCCTCGATCAGCTCACTGGCGTGATCGTGCGCCAGACCGGTGACCTGCGCCGCATCGTCGACGAGTTCTCTAAGTTCGCCCGCATGCCCGAACCCGACCGGAAGCCCGTGGATCTTTCGGCCGTACTCCGCGATGCCGTGCTGCTCCAACGCGAGAGCCAAGGGGAGGCGCTCAAGTATGAGGATGAAACCGGCGGCGTGGTGGCTGATCTCGATGAGACCATGGTCAGCCAGGCGCTGATCAACCTGATCAAGAACGCGGGCGAAGCCATTGAGAGCCTACAGGAAAAAGGCGCGCCCGAAGGACACGCGCCGGAAGTGCGGGTGCGGCTCTTTACCGAAGGTTCCGAAGCCGTGGTGGAAGTGGCCGATAATGGGATCGGCCTGCCGGAAGACCGGGGCCGCCTGTTTGAGCCCTATGTGACGACCCGAGAAAAGGGCACCGGCCTTGGCCTGCCCATTGTGAAGAAAATCATCGAAGAACATGGCGGCAGCCTTGATCTCACCGATGCCGAGCCTTTCACGGAGGGCGCCCACGCCGGGGCGCTCGCTGTGGTGCGGCTTCCGCGCAGCGTCGAGATCAGTGCAGCCGCCGAATGACGAGAGAGAGAGGAAGGAAGAGCAGAGATGACCGATATTCTGATTGTGGACGACGAAAGAGACATCCGCGAACTCGTGGGTGACATCCTCCGCGACGAGGGCTTCCAGACAAGGCTCGCCGGCAACTCCGACGATTGCATGGCCGCGATCAACGAGGCGCCGCCGGCGCTGATGATCCTCGACATCTGGCTTAAGGACAGCCGGATGGACGGCATCGATATTCTCAAGGCCACCAAGCGCGACAACCCCGACATTCCGGTGGTGATCATCTCGGGCCACGGCAACATCGAGATCGCGGTGGCCGCGATCAAGCAGGGGGCCTACGACTTCATCGAGAAGCCCTTCAACATCGACCAGTTGATGGTGGTGATCCGCCGCGCGATGGAGACCTCTCGCCTGCGCCGCGAGAACAGCCAGCTTCGCCGCAAGGAGGTGTCCGTCACCGACATGGTCGGCAACTCTACGGCCTTCAAGGCATTGAAAAGCCAGTTGGAGAAGGTCACCAAGTCCAACGGCCGGGTTATGCTCACCGGGCCCGCCGGGGCGGGCAAAGAGGTGGCGGCGCGCTACATTCACGCCAATTCCTCCCGCGCCTCAGCGCCCTTCATCTCGGTCAATTCCGCCTCCATCGAGCCCGACAGGATGGAAGAGGTGCTCTTTGGCCGCGAGAGCGATGCCCGCGGGGTGGAGCAGGGGCTGCTCGAGGAGGCACATGGCGGGGTGCTCTATTTCGACGAGATCGCCGACATGCCGCTGGGCACGCAGTCAAAGATCCTTCGGGTGCTCGTGGAGCAGCAGTTCCAGCGGGTTGGCGGCTCCGACAAGGTGCGGGTGGACCTGCGGGTGATTTCTTCGACCAACCGCGACCTGGAGGCGGAGATTGCGCGGGGGAACTTCCGCGAGGAGCTGTATCACCGGCTCAACGTGGTGCCGATCCGCGTGCCGGGGCTGGAGGAACGGCGTGAGGATATCCCCGAGTTGGCCCGGCACTTCATCACCGAGGCCAATGCGAGCCAGGGGCTGAGTGCGCGTGAGCTTTCGGAAGAGGCTGAGGCGCTGCTGCAGACCATGCATCTTCCGGGCAACGTGCGCCAGTTGAAGAACATCATTGAGCGGGCACTTATCCTTGGCGAAACCAGCGAGCCAATCGAGGCTAGGGAGCTTCAGGGCAATGATGCGCCTGAAGATGACGAGGGTCGGGTGGTGCTGTCTGGCGGGTTGGCCACACTGCCGCTGCGGGAAGCTCGCGAGCTGTTTGAGCGGGAGTACCTGCTAACCCAGATCAACCGGTTCGGTGGCAACATTTCCCGAACGGCGACGTTCGTTGGCATGGAACGTTCGGCACTGCACCGCAAGCTGAAGTCGCTGGGCGTGGTGACCTCCACCAAGGCCGGTGCGCGGATTGCGCATATCGAGAGCCAAGCCGCCGAGTAAGGGGTAGGCGGGCCGTGGGCGAGGGGGCGATCTGGCCGGTCGCCTCAGGATGCGCGTCGGAACTCGGGTGTCATCGAGTTTCGGTCATCGCGTTCTGCGGCCCCCTGAACACCTGCCTTGAAGGCGTCGGCGTTGAGGCGGAAACTGTTCACCGTCGTCAGCAACGCCTCGAACTCCGTTTGCATCGTGGTCAGTGCAGCGGTCGTCTCCTCAAAGTTTGCCGCATTTTCCTGCGTGCTGCGATCCAGCTCGGCGGTTGCGGTGACGACCTCATCAATGCTGGTGGCCTGTTCTCCCGAGGAGGTGGCCACGTGGTCAATCTGATCCGAAACTTCACGGACTACCCCGGTGATGGCACGCAAAGCCTCGCCACTTGCCTGCGCGAGCGCGACTCCGTGCTCCACCTTTGAAGTCGTTGCCGAGATCAGACCGCCGATCTCTCGCGCGGCACCTGAGGAGCGGGCTGCGAGTTCGCGGACTTCGCTGGCGACAACGGCAAATCCGCGCCCTGCTTCTCCGGCGCGGGCTGCTTCGACCCCGGCATTGAGGGCGAGCAGGTTCGTCTGGAAGGCGATGTCATCAATCAGGTCGATGATCTTGGTGACGGCTTGCGCGCTTTCCTCGATCTCCTGCATTGCCCTGAGCGTGCCTTCCACGGTCTCGAGCCCGTCCTCGGCCTGTTTAGCCGCTCGGGATGCGCTGTTGCGGGCGCCGCGCGCCGCGTCGGTGGCCTGCCGGACCGACGCCTGAAGCTGGGCCATGGCTGCGCTGGTCTGTTCGAGGGTTGCCGCATTGCGTTCGGTGCGGCTGGAGAGGCCACGCGCATTTGCGGTGAGAGTGCTCGCGGTATCGTTGGCGAGGTGGCCACTGCCGCGGACCTCTGCAAGTACTTCGCCGAGCGACTTCATGGATTGGTTCACATCCTCCGCAATGCGCGCAAAGACACCCTGATAGTCTTTCTTCAGACGGTAAGTCACATCGCGCGCAGCAAGGGCTTTCATCGCGGCGGAGATATCGCGCAGCGCCTCATTGGTGCCCGATCCGATCCGGTTGATGCCGTTGCAGATGGCGAGGAGGGCGCCGGTTTTGCCACTGGGGTCCATTAGTTGGCTGAAGTCGCCGGCGGCGTAACTCTCGACCACCTTGGCAACCTCCTCGGCGATGGCTGCATCGCGCGCGCGATTGGCATCTTCCTTGCGGCGACCGGCAAGTTCGAGGTTCCGACGTTCTTCCTCGCGACGTTCTTTCTCGGCCCTTTTGTCTTCTTCGGCGGCTGCCTCCCGGGTCCGGGCTTCCGCTTCTCGTGCCTGACCCTCCAGAATTGAAGTTCTAAAAGCATCGAGTGCGACCACGATATCGCCGATCTCATTCCTCGTCGCTGCAGGCAGATTTGCGTCGAGCGCGCCTTGCGACATGTCTCGCGCTGCGCTGGCTACAGATCCGAGGCTGCGGCTCACGCGGCCTGACACTATGAAGACAACTGACGCGGCCAGCCCCATGATGGCTAGCGAGAGGGCGGAGGTGATCAGAACCGTGCGGCGCAACTCAGCCCGGCGGGCGGCGACCATCTCGTTGAACTCGGCGCCGATGAAGCTTTCCAGATCCTTGAGCGCATTGATCCGGGTGGTCTGCGCAGCAAAGAACTGCGGGCCAGTGTAGGCACTGACATCGCCACCGGCACCCGCGCTCAGGATGTACGCCCGGACCTCATCGACAAGCTGCGCGGCTTCACTCTCCTTCAATTGCTCCAGCCGCTCGCGGGACCCTGCGGATGCATCGGCTTTGAAGGCTGCCAGATAGGTATCCTGTGCGTCTATCAGGCCCTTGAAGCGCAGGAGTGCTGTCATGGAGAAGCTGCCGGCCGCCAGACCACCGGAGCCGACAGCCCGCTCTATCCCGGCTCGCTCCTTGGCTTGAAGGAAGGCGTGGAACGAATTGATCTGCCTGTTGATTTCTCCGTCTTCCGTGAGGTGCGACAGCGCCTTTACCTCACCCAGCATGGCTGCGTTCAGGGCCGTGTAGTAGCTGATCGCATCTGCGAGCTGAATGGTTTGCTGGTCGACTGTTGCCCTTACAGTTTCCATCTCCGCGAGTGACCTCTGGATGGCCCGGAGGGTTGTCACGTGTTCTTCAAGCCCGTTTGCCCGCTCGATCCGGGCGAGTTGCCGCACGATCACGCTCTCCGCCCTCGCGCGCTGCTGATCTGTCAGGGCACGTTGCGCTGCCAGTTCTTCGGCAAACACCGTGCCCTTGCTGGACAGGAAGACGGCGGTGGCTCCGCGCTCCTTTTGCTGCTCGTGGACAAGGTCCGAGAGGCGTGTGGCAAGTGCGGACATTTCGGACAGTTGCGCGAAGTCCCGGGCTGCGGAGTTCGCGCGCAAAATCTCCAGCAAGGCGATCACCAGCAATGCGGCGAGAGGCAAGGCAGCGGTGAGGGCAATGGTCTTGCGGATCCCGAGGTGCGACAGCCAGTTGATCGGACTCATGCAGGCGCTCCCAGCCATGAAACACGAAACTCATCACGTGAGGGCGACTTTACGGAGCGGGAGTTAACGTTGAGTAAGCGTGAGAAGGGGATGCCAAGGCCCGCAAGGGCATACGCGCCGCAGCATAGGCGGGCAGCGGCGGATTCTTGCCACGAACGGCGCAACGCTCAATTTGGTTAACACGCGAACTTGAAATTTGGTTTCATTTCGGAGAGAAATTTTTCCGAACGAGAAACAATACTCGAGGGACAGATGAGGCTGGGGCCGATCAAACGGGCTAATGCCCTGCGACTTCCGCTGCTTTGTGCAGCATTGCTGCTGACCGCAGCCTGCGGTGCCAAGCAGAGCACCGAAACCTTCTCCACCATGACCGCGCCGCAGCTCAAGCCCGAGTTGCTGGATTATGCGATCTCTGAGGCTCGCAGCCTGCGCGCCTCGGGGGCCCGTGTGTGGTGTGTGCCATTTGCCCGCAACGCCAGCGGTGTGCAGATCCGAGGCAATGCGAACACGTGGTGGGGCAGTGCAGACGGTGTTTATGCCCGAGGCCGAACACCTCAGGTGGGTGCGGTCATGGCCTTCTCTGGCACGCGCAAACTGCCGATGGGGCATGTTGCCGTGGTTTCGCGGGTCATCTCCGACCGTGAGATCGAGATCGACCACGCCAACTGGAAGCGCAATCAGGTCAGCCTTGGCATGTCGGTGATCGATGTATCCGATGCCAACGATTGGTCGCTGGTAAAGGTACAGAGCCAGCCCACAGCCTATGGGCGGCCCTACATGATTGACGGGTTCATCTACCCTGTGCAGGTCTCCAACGCGATCTGAGAACGCGCACCGCCCGCCCTTAGGGGATGTGGGCGGTGCACATCTCTATTTCCATGAACGTCTGACAGTAGCTCTGCGGGGCCTGCGCTCCCTCCGGCGGGTAATGTGCCATGACGAAGCCAGAGGCGATTGTGTGATCGGCTGCGAGGCGGAAGTAGGAGGCCATCGCGGCCATGGTTTCTCCTGATTGCAGGGTCGCCGTTTGAACCTCTGCAAGGTAGCGAAAAAGGTCGCGCCCGATGATCTCGGTGGCGTGGTGCTCGTCGGCGCGGTGGAGCGCCATGACGATTTGTGCGGTGCGGGCGACCTTGAGCAGGGGGAGAAAGTCGGGCGCTTCGGTGATGGCAACGTAGAGATCGACGAGCGCCGCGCCGTCCACCGGCTCCCCAGCTGCATAACGCGAGCGCGCGCGGTAGACACCGGCCTGAACCCGCCATGAGAGCATGTCATCGGGATCCAGCGCGCCGGAGGCCACGGCGATTTCGGCCTGCCGCGCGGCCTCGTCCCAATCCTGCGCCTCGATCGCCTCGTTGGCCAGTTGCAGCGCCCAGCTGGCACGCCGGATCGGGCTGGCATCGGGGCCGGGACGCAGCACATCAAGCACCATCGCTCGGTTGGCGGCGTCCTGCGGACGGTCGAGATGACCGGCAATTGTGAAGAGCAGCGTTTCAGCAGCCTCCCAGGATTGGGGATCGTCGAGGATTGCCTGCCGGATGCGCGGCTGCTCTCCGGTTTCATCGACCAGTTCGGCGAGCGCGAGGCTGAGGTGTTCTCGCGCTGCCTCCGGATCGCCACGGAAGATGGCAGCGGAAAAGAAGTGTACGGAGATCACCGCGTTGTTGACGGCGACCAGTGGCACCTGCTCGGCGATCCAATTGGGAAGGCGCAGGCCCCGCATGAGTTGCTCTGCCTGATCCACATCGCCCGCGATCATCATGTTGCCGGCCTCTGCCGACAGTTGGGTTGTCCGCTGGAAGCCAAGAGAGGCGGCAACGTCCGGCGGATCGGCGCGGTGCTCTTTGATGAAGGCCAGTTCCTCGGCTTCGAGCAGGGTGTCGAGTGGATGATCGAGCCGGGCTAATGTGGCGCGGGCCCGGTCGGCGTGGCCCCACCAGAACTCGAAGTAGGCGCGCCATGCGAGGATGAAACTGTGCAGCTCAGAGCTTTCAGGAGCGAGGGTTTCTGCCTCGTCGAGCAAGGCAAAGCCGCGTTCGTAGCGGGCCAGCCCGGCCATGAGTTGGACTGCGGCCACGGTCATGACACGCGCCCAGTCGGCATCGAGCTCACCTTCGGCGCGAGCGGCATCGACGGCGGTGGTGAATTCGAACTCAAGCCCCAGCCCGCCATCGGCCTCGAAGATCGCATCGAAGCGGGAGAGAAGCTCTAGCGGGTCGGGCGCTTCGGCCTGCGCGGGCAGGGCCGTGAACAAAGAGAGTGACAGGAGGGCGGCCCGGATCATCCGCCACCTCCGACAACGAAAAAGGGCGCCCAGGCGAGTGGATGGGCAAGGGTGGCATCGGTTTCGTCGGCCATGAGGGCGAGCATCGCGCGGCGCATCGCCTCGGCCTTGCGCATACCCGGCGCGGCCCGCAGCTCGGCGAAGGCCGCGGCGGTCAGGCGGGCAGCGGCATCGTCGCGCACGGGCCAATGGCTCACCAGCAGGCTCTCGGCCCCGGCGGCGAAGAAGGCGCGGGCGAGACCGGAGAGGCCTTCGGCCCCTTCACCATCGCCCGCAGCGGTGTTGCAGGCCGAGAGCACGACCCACTCGGCATTCAGCCGGAGGCCGGCGATCTCGCCCACGGTGAGTAGGCCATCGTCTTCGGTGGAGGGCTCCGTCGGCGGGGTGAGGGCGAGGGCCGGTTCCTCCAGCCCCTGAAGCTCGCCCGCGATCAGCCCGTGGGTGGCGAAGACGATCACATCGCGATCCGACAGGTCGGCGCTGCGGATGGCCGTTTCGGTGGCCTCGGCGCCCAGCAAAACGCGGGAGTCGTCCGGGAAAGCCCCGGCGATGGCGGTGACTTCCCGGCGGGTGCCGGGCAGGGGGGCGAGGGCAGAGACATCCGCCGCGCCGCCGCCTGCGCGGGCGACCTCCATTGCGCTTGCGGTGCCGCTGAAGATCGGATCTCCGACAGCGAGGAGAGTGCCAGCCGAGGTTGCCTCGCGGCGCGGAAGGGCACGCAGGCTGACGACCGAGGGCATGACGGTGAGCGCGTGCTGACGGATGAGCCACGAGGCTTCGCGCAGCATGGCCGGGCCGTAGGGTGCGGTGGCGTCCTCATAGCCGGTGAGGAGGGCGGCAAAGGGCAAGCCGAGCCAGGCGCCATCGGGAACGAGCCGGAGGTGGGGATAGGCGACCAATTCCTCGGCGAAGGCACTGAAAAGGAGCACGTAGAGATTGGCGGCCAAAGGGCGGTTGAAGGCTGGTAAACTGACATCTGCAGTTTGGGGTTTGAGCGCCGTCGCCCCGCGCAGGGTGCCGGTGAGGCCCATATCCTGCCGGAAGGTCGCCACCAGTTCGGCGGCATCGGGCCGGGTGATCGCAACCCGGTGCCAGATGACGCGGTCACGGGCCACGAGCCAGATGAAGAGGTGCTCCTCACCCTGATGCAGGCTGATGAGCGCTTCGTCTCCGGCCAGTAGGCTGCGGGCTTCGGATAGCGAAACCGGTTCGGGCGCAGTGATGCTGCGCCAGTCGGGGAAGCCGCGTGCAAGCCGGTCGCCATTCACCGTGAGCGCCGTTTGCAGTGCGTCGAGGCGGGCGCGGCGCGCTGCCGGGTCCATCGCGCGGTCTCGACTGACGGCATCGCGTTGCTCAATCAGATCGCGCCGCTCTATGGCGAGATCTTCGGCCCCTGCGGCTCGAGCGGCAAGGCGAAGCGCGATTTGCTGCATGGCGCGGGCGGCGTTGGTGCCCTGCACCCGCTGCGCCAGTTGAAACATCTCGTCTGCCTGCTCCATTGGGGTGAGCCTGGGCGGGGCCTCCTCTTCCGCGGCGATGGCGGGAAGGCTGAAACAGACAAGGCAGAGAAGGGTGCGCAACATGGGGCCGATTGATCCGCCTGCTGCGCCCCGGGTCAAGTGACAAGCGCCGACATGGGGCGGGAGGCGCGGCCCGAATGCCGCAGCCGTTGACCCCACCCAAGCCCCATGCCAAGCAGGGTGCCGAAGAGCAACGTCAGGCCCCGGAGGGCGCACAAAGCCATGAAGGTCATCATCTGCGGCGCGGGCCAGGTCGGGTGGCAGATCGCCCGCCATCTTTCGGGTGAGCGCAATGACGTGACAGTGGTCGACAACAACGCCGAACTGGTGCGACGCGCGACGGATTCGCTGGATGTGCAGGGCATTGCAGGCCACGCGAGCTACCCCGACATCCTCGACCGGGCAGGGGCCCGTGATGCCGACATGATCATTGCCGCGACCCACTCGGACGAGGTGAACATGGTCACCTGCCAGGTCGCGCACTCGGTGTTCTCGGTGCCGCGCAAGGTGGCCCGTCTTCGCTCGCAAAGCTACCTGACCGCGATCTATTCCGACCTGTACCGCCGGGATCACATGCCGATCGACGTGGTCATCTCTCCCGAGCGCGAGGTAGCGGAGGCTGCACTTCAGCGCCTCGCGGCACCCGCCGCTTTTGACACGGAGCGCTTCTTGGGTGGGCAGGCGCAGTTGCTCGGGATCCATCTGGACGACGACTGCCCTGTGCTGAACACGCCGCTGCGGCAGTTGACCGATCTGTTTTCGACCCTGCGGGCGATCGTTGTGGCGGTGCGGCGCAAGAACAAGCTCTTTGCCCCCAACCCCGGCGACCAGCTCTTTGCAGGGGACCAGATCTACGTGTGCGCCAACACCGACGACACCACGCGTACGATGGAGATTTTTGGCAAGGTGCTGCGCAAGCAGGAGCGGGTGGTGATCATCGGCGGCGGCAACGTGGGGCTTGCCGTGGCGCAGGCGTTGGAAAAGCAGACCAACCGCATCCGTGCCAAGGTGATCGAGCGCTCGCGGCCGATTGCGGAACGGGCCGCCGACGCGCTGGAGCGGACGATCGTGCTCAACGGCGATGGCCTCTCGCGCGAGTTGCTCATCGAGGCGAACATCGACAAGGCCGACGCGGTGCTTTGCGTGACCGACGATGACAAGGTGAACCTGCTGGCCGCCGTGCGGGCCAAGTCCAATGGCTGCCCGATGGCGATTTGTCTGGTGAACGACCCGACGCTGGTGCCACTAATGAACCCGCTCCACGTGGACGCCTTCATCAACCCGCGCGCCACCACCGTGAGCTCGATCCTGCGCCACATCCGTCACGGGCGGGTGCGCGGGGTCTATTCCATCGGGGATGCCGAGGCGGAAGTGATCGAGGCACAGGTGCTCTCGACCTCGCCGCTTTCCGGCCAGAAGATCCGCGATATCGACTTCCCTGAAGGGGTCTGCGTGGGCGCGCTCATGCGGGGCGAGACCTACATCAAGCCGGTGGCGGAAACGCGGATCGAAGAGGGCGATGTGATCGTCATCTTCGCGATGGCCGATGATGTGCCAGAGGTGGAGCGGCTGTTGCAGGTCTCCATCGATTTTTTCTGAGGCCCGCCGCCCGTGCGCCGCATCCTTGAACTGCCACTGATCGTGATCCTCATGGGGCTGTGCGCCCTGATGATGTACCTGCCAGTGTTTCACGCGGTCACAGTGCGCGACTGGCTCTCGGCGCGGAGCTTCTTTTACGCGGGCACGCTTTTTCTGACCTTGGTCATATTCCTCGGCATCGCCACCTATCATATGAAGCCGCGCAGCTTGGCCCGAAGCCACCTCACTGCGCTGGTCGCGGCCTATGGGTTGCTGCCCTTCATGCTGGCCTGGCCCTTCTATGAGGCGATCCAGAACACGACCTACTTCAACGCGTGGTTTGAGATGGTCTCCTCGCTCACCACAACGGGAGCCTCGCTCTTCGAGCCGGGGCGGTTGCCCGGGAGCCTGCACCTTTGGCGGGCCATTGTGGGGTGGATGGGCGGGCTGTTCATCTGGGTGACTGCGGCGGCGATCATGGCGCCGCTCAATCTGGGCGGCTTCGAGGTGACTTCGATGGCGCGGCCAGGGTCGGGGGCGAAACGTGACAGGGTGCTGGATGCCGACGCGCAGACCGACCCGCGCGAGCGGCTCCTCCGGCTGGCGTTGCAAATGGGGCCTGTCTACGTTTCGCTCACCGGGGTGCTCTGGATTGCATTGGTGGTGGCGGGCGAAGAACCGCTCATTGCGATCTGCCATGCGATGAGCGTGCTCTCCACCTCGGGGATCAGCCCGGTCGAGGGCCTCTCACAAGCGCGCTCCGGGCTGATGGGGGAGGCGATCATCCTGCTGTTCTTCATCTTCGCCTTCAGCCGCAAGACCTTCTCGCCGGGCTATGGCATGGGGGCGGTACGGGTGAGTGCCGTTTACAAGGACATCGAGGCGCGGATGGCGGTGTACTGCATCATCCTCGTGCCATCGGCGCTGTTCCTGCGCCACTGGATCGGGGCTTTCGAGGTCGATGATGTAGCCGATGTGGGCGCGGCTTTGCGAGCGCTCTGGGGTGCGGCCTTCACGGTGGCGAGCTTCCTCAGCACCACGGGCTTTACCAGCGCGGAGTGGGGCGGGACTGAAACATGGTCGGGCCTACAGACGCCGGGCATGGTGCTGATGGGCTTGGCGCTTGTGGGCGGGGGCGTGGCCACCACTGCGGGCGGGGTGAAGCTGCTGCGGGTCTACGCGCTTTACCGCCACAGCCACCGTGAGATCGAGCGGCTGGTACATCCGAACTCGGTCAGCGGGGCCGGGGGCAGCTTTGGCCGCCATATCCGGAAACAGGGCGCATATATCGCCTGGCTCTTCTTCATGCTCTACGCGATTTCGCTGGCGGGCGTTTCAGCCATGCTCGGCGCGACCGGGCTCAACTTTGAGCAATCCATGATCCTCTCGCTCTCGGCACTTTCCACCGCAGGGCAACTTGCCGAAGTCGGCGGCGGCGCGGCGATCAGCTACGTTCAGATCACCGATGTCGCCAAATCGGTGCTGGCCGGGGCAATGGTGTTGGGGCGGGTCGAGGCGCTCGCGCTCATCGCGCTGCTCAACCCCGAATTCTGGCGCGCCTGAGGCCCGGCTGCCGCACCGGCGTTAGCGGCCTGAATTTGGGGGTGGAATCTTGCAGAGTCAGCCTCCATAGTGGCCTCGTGGACGGGGGCCCATGGTCTGAGGCAAGGTTCCTGAATGCGTGCACGACCGAAGGCAACGACAAGAACAAGGCATTGAAATGGCCAGTGACAAACAGAATTTGCAGGATGCATTTCTCAACCACGTGCGGAAGACCAAGGTCCCGGTGACCATCTTCCTGATCAATGGGGTGAAACTCCAGGGCGTGATCACATGGTTCGACAACTTCTGCGTCCTGCTGCGCCGCGACGGCCAATCGCAGCTTGTCTACAAGCACGCGATCTCCACCGTCATGCCGGCGCAGCCGATCAGCCTCTACGAGGGTGAAGAATAGCGGAATTTCACGATACCGCGGAGCGGCCCACTCGGGCGCTTGTGCTCCACCCCGACATCCAGACAGACCCCGAGCGCCGTGAGGCCGGGCCAGCCTTAGACGAGGCGACGGCTCTGGCACTGGCGCTTCCGGGGCTGGACGTGGTGGCGGGAGAGGTCGTGAACGTGCGCCAGCCGCAGCCCGGAACGCTCTTTGGCACTGGGAAGATGGATGAGATCAAAGCCCTGATCTCGGCGCAGGATATCGGGCTCGTTCTGATCGACGGGCCTTTGACCCCGGTGCAGCAGCGCAACTTGGAAGAGGCTTGGAAGGTCAAACTCCTCGACCGGACAGGGTTGATTCTGGAGATTTTCGCAGACCGCGCCGCCACCCGTGAGGGTGTGCTTCAAGTCGAACTGGCGGCCCTCTCCTATCAACGTACCCGGCTCGTACGGGCCTGGACCCACCTTGAGCGGCAGCGCGGCGGGCTCGGCTTTGTGGGCGGCCCCGGTGAGACCCAGATCGAAGCGGACCGCCGGGCGATCGACGAGGCGGTGACCCGTATTCGGCGCCAGCTTTCCAAGGTCACCAAGACCCGCGCATTGCACCGCGCCTCCCGCGCCAAGGTGCCGTTTCCGGTGGTTGCTCTGGTTGGCTATACCAACGCGGGCAAATCGACGCTGTTCAACCGGCTCACCGGCGCGGAGGTGATGGCGAAGGACATGCTCTTTGCCACGTTGGACCCGACAATGCGGGCCATTGAACTTGCGGGCGGGGTGAAGGTGATCCTCTCCGATACGGTGGGCTTTATCTCGGCGCTTCCGACGGAGCTGGTTGCTGCCTTCCGCGCGACGCTGGAAGAAGTGTTGGAGGCCGATCTGATCCTGCATGTGCGCGACATTGCCAGCCCCGCAACGGAAGAGCAGGCGGAGGATGTGGAGCGGATTCTGGAAAGCCTTGGCGTGCGAGAAGACGTGCCGCGGCTCGAGCTTTGGAACAAGATCGACCTTGCCGCGCCTGAGCAGGCAGATGCCCTGCGTAACCAGGCGACCCGGCGCGAGGATGTGCTGGTGATCTCTGCCGCCTCTGGCGAGGGGCTGGACGCGCTGCAAGAGGTCGTAACCGCCCATCTGGAAGGCGCACGCAGCGCGGAGAGCCTGAACTTGGCGTTTTCGGAGGGCCGCAAGCGTGCCTGGCTCCATGAGCGGGACGTGGTGGAACAGGAAACGCAGGGCGAGGACGGCTGGGCGCTCGAGGTTCGCTGGTCTCCCCGGCAGAAGGCCGAGTTCGACAAGCTCTGAGCGATGGACATGGCGCGGCGAGGCGCTACACCTGTGCCACGCAACCAGCGGAGGCCGGATCATGTTGAAAAGCCAAAGACACTACTACTGGATCGGCGGTGCTATCTGGGGCGTGCTCATGCTGGGCGGTGTAGTGTTTGTGGCCGGAGCGACCATGTGGGGGGATGCCGAGGGCATCGGCGAGGCGTTCGACAGCCGAGTGTTCCCCCAATCGAAAGTGGTGACCGGCGATGCGGAGAAGCAGGGCGCCGTGGTGATCGAGGCGGGCGCTGTCGATATCGGGGCAGGTGGGCTGACACTGACTGACCCGGTGGAAGACCCCACACGTGCGCCCTTCGACCTAGATGTGCCCGAAGGTCGGTTCGAAGTGGAGATCTTCGTTCCGGCGGATGCGCCCAAGGTGATCGGGATGGTCGCGCTGCGGTTTTCGGATGCCGAGGTCACCACTTGGGAGAAACCCGGCCGAAAGAGCCACCCGCTCGACTTTGATTTCGGCATAGATGATCTGGTTGCTTTGGGGGATCCGGAGGCGGTGGCCGTGCTCGATGTCGAGGAGGTGAAGACCGCCTTGGGAGCGAGCACAGGTCAGGTGCTCTATGCCACGGTGTTCGCCGAAGGGAGGCAGGTTCTGATCTACGATCCGAACTTCGAGACGTTCTCAGCCGATGTTTATGCGGGTTATGACGCCAACGGCGATTTGACGCTTGTCGTGAAAGACTACGGATACTTTGGAACCCGCGCTGCGCTGGAGGACCGGGAGTAGAGCAGTCGCGGTGTTGTCGCTTAGGCCTTAGTCAGCAGGCGTCAGCACGGTCACACCCACATTGGCGGCGCGGGCCAGCTCGGGATCGAGTGACATGGGGATGTATTCTCCCCTCCGCCAAAGCGCGCCCAAATCGTCGTAGTGCCGCGACAGTGGGTGCCCGGACTGGCCCGTGGAGGTGATGAAGACCGAACTGTCGGGATCCGAGAAGTCATAGACGCCACGAAACCCGGCACCGTGGACGTTGGCATAGGGGTCGGGATCAGTGCCCTTGGTCCGACCGCGCAGCAGGGTGAAATCGCCGCCGCTGGTGCTTTGATGGATGTTCACGATCCACTTCAGCACCGGCACCTCACCCAGCACGGCATGGTCATGATGCGCCTCATGCGCGTCGCCCCAGCGAAGGCTTTCAAGCTGGGTGCCATAGCGCTCACCGATCCAGAGCAGGGCCTCGTCCAGCGCGATACGGGCGATGTCGGTGCAATTCTCCTGCGCGGTGGATTGCGTCACGTCGCACCAGACGGCCGCGCCATCCACATCGCGGAACACTCGTTCGAGGAAGAGCGGCTCGGGATGGGCGAATTCGGCGGAAAGAGGGCCAAGCTCGTCGCGGATGAGCCGGTTCTGCAGGTGCTTTAGCCAAGCGGCAAAGATCAGCGGCTCGGGCAAGTGCTCGCTCATCTCGCCGTTCCAATTGGCCAGAAGTTCAAGCGCCCGCTGGCGCTGACGTTCTTGCGTGCCTTCCGGGGCTGCTTCTCCGGTGAACCAAAGATCCTTGGCGATGAGCGGGAGCAGGGTGCGGGCTGTCACGCTCACGGTATCGAGCTGCGCGTCGATAAAGCTCTCACGCGTGTGCACCTCGCGGGTCTGCATCAGCCGGGTCCAGCGCTGAATGCGCTGGGTATCGCCCCACGTATAGCTCACATGATCGGGGAAGGGGCGGTCGACCGTTTTGTTGTTGGTATTGCCGAGGATGCCACCCACCGGGTCCACGAATTCGGGATTGCGGGCGTAAGGAATGCGGCCCGCCCATCGGTTCTCGGCCTTCCAGCCGAGCGCGGGCATCCGGCCCTGGCTGTTGTGCCGCGGGTTACGGCTGGGCATCGCGCCCACCATCTTCATGGCAACGCGGCCCGGCTCGGCGATGGTGAGGTTCTGCGAGGGTGCGATGTAAAGCTCCATCGCGTCGATCGCCTCTTCGATGCTCTTTGCTCGTTGGAGCCCCAGCGCCGCCTGCATGGAGGTGTCGCGGGGAGACAGCGCTGTCCACCCCAGCGCGGCAACGTGGCCGGCGGGGGTGACGCTGGAGAGGTTGTAATGGGAGCCGGGCAGCACAGGGCCGTTCTCGCTGCGACGGAGCGTTATGGTGATCGGCTCGCTGTCCTTGATCTGGATGATCGAGCTTTTGGTCGAGAAGGCCTTCCAGCCGGTGGGCGTGCGATACTCCTGCGGGTTGGCCGGGTTCAGCTCTTCCATGAACACGTCTTGATCGTCGAGGTAGGACGAGGTGATCCCCCATGCGAGCGCGTCGGAACGCCCTGAGAGCACGAAGGGGATGCCGGGGATGGTCGCGCCAATCACCCCGCCGCTCTCCAACTCGATGCGGGCCAGATACCAAACCGTGGGCGCTGTCAGTTCGAGGTGCGGGTCATTGGCCAGAAGGGCCGCGCCCGCCGCCGAACGTTTTGGCGCGGCGGCCCATGCGTTGGAGGCACCAGCGAACTGGCGTGGCTTGACCGGCGACATCCGGTCGAGCGCGTAGCGCCGCCACGGGGCCTGCGGCCCGTCGATCGGCACGAGGCTGGCGTAGTCGGGCAGAGCGGCGGTGCCGGGGCCGGGCACATCGGGGAGGATATCTGCCAGCCGGGCCTCGGGGAGTTGTAGCGACACCCGTGCGCGCAGCACCTCTTCGGAGAGTTGCCCCGAGAGCTGCAAGGCCATGATTTTGCCCATCGCAACGGTGTCAGCGGGGCGCCAAGGCGCGATCTGGCGGGAGAAAAGGAAGAACTCCGGTGCGCCGCGGCCCAATGCACCTTCGTTTACTGTGGCGATCCAAGCGTTGATACCGGCTGAATAGGCTTCAAGCGCAGCCCGGGTCTCGGCATCCAGCGAAGACACGGAAGCTGAAGCAGCCTCGTAGAGGCCGAAACGGCGCAAGAGTTCATCAGTTTTGGCGGTGCGAACGCCGAACAGTTCAGAAAGCCGGCCCTGAGCCGCCCGGCGGGCCATGGTGATCTGCCAAAGGCGGTCCTGCGCGTGAGCAAAGCCGAGACCGAAATACACGTCTTCATCGGTGGAGCCGAAGATGTGGGGCACATTCGCGTTGTCGCGCACGATCTCAACCGGCCCGCTCAGACCCGCCACGGTGAGACGTGCGTTGTAGTCGGGCAGCGAGCGGGAAGCGAGATAATAGACAATGCATCCGGCTAGAAAGGCCAGCAGCAGACCCGCCGTCACGACCCGCAGAAGCCAGCGAAAGATGCGCGCCATATCTGTCCCTTGGTTGACCTTCTGCCCCGGCGGGGTAATCAGGTTGCAAGCGTAATGGAACCCCGCGGGAGGATAAAGACATGGCGAAGGTGGCATTTCTCGGACTTGGCGTAATGGGCTACCCGATGGCGGGGCATCTGGCGAAGGCCGGGCATGAGGTGACGGTGTACAACCGCACCTTTGCCAAGGCGGAAAAGTGGGTTGCCGAGCACGGCGGCAAAGCGGCCAAGACGCCTGCCGAGGCAGCTGCCGGGCAGGACTTCGTTATGGCCTGCGTCGGCAACGACGATGACCTGCGCTCGGTGTGCGTGGGCGAGGGCGGGGCACTGGCGGCGATGTCGCCCGGCACCGTCTTTGTCGACCACACTACGGTGAGCGCGGCAGTGACGCGCGAGATGTATGCTGCCGCCGATGCGGGGCAGGTGAGCTTTGTTGATGCGCCGGTTTCCGGCGGGCAGGCCGGGGCCGAGAATGGCGCGCTGGCCGTGATGTGCGGCGGCGATGCGGGTGCCTACGAGCGCGCTGAGCAGATCATCGCTGCCTATGCCAAGAACTGCCAGCTCATGGGCGAGAGCGGCGCGGGCCAGCTCACCAAATGCGTGAATCAGATCTGTATCGCGGGCCTCGTGCAGGGCCTGTCGGAGGGCATCGCCTTTGCCCAGAAGGCCGGGCTGGATGCCAAGGCCGTGGTGCAGGTGATCAAGGACGGTGCCGCAGGCAGCTGGCAGATGGCCAACCGCTACGAGACGATGGTGGATGACAAGTTCACCCACGGCTTTGCGGTAGACTGGATGCGCAAGGATCTCGATATCTGTATTTCGACCGGCAACGAGATCGGCGCGGCGCTCCCCGTTACCGCGCTGGTGGACCAGTTCTACAAGGACGTTCAGACGATGGGTGGCGGGCGGTGGGATACGTCCTCGCTGATCAAGCGCCTTAAAGCCTTCGACTGATCAACGGCTGACCGCGGTCAACTCTTTCCACGTTTCGGCCCGGCGGGTTTGCCGCCGGGTTTTCCACCCGGTTTGCCCTTGAAGCCAGCGCCCGGCTTGCCGCCGGGTTTGCCACTGAACTTGCCTTTGGGGCCGCCTCTTGGTTTGCCGCCGAACTTGCCCGCAGGTTTGCCGCCCGGCTTTCCGCCGGAGCGGAAAGGCCGAACCTCGCCGCCCTGCGCAGCCTCTGCCGCGCGGGCGCGGTTCTTCTTGCTGCCCGGTTTACCCGGAGGCGGCGGCGGGCCTTTGCGGCGGGGGTTACCCATTGGGGCGCTCGGGTCGGAGGCGCCGCTCCGGTAGGTTGCGGCAGGCAAGCCGTGGCGCGGTTTGCGCGCCGGTTTGGGATCTGCCGAAGGCTCCGGGGCGGCATGTGGCTCGGGCTGCGGGGCCGTTGCCTTTTCCTCGCTGCGCGGGCGTTCCGTCCGCGGCTCACGTTTCGGCTTGCCGGGTTTGTCGAACTTTGCCTCCCGGTCAGGTTTGGGGCCGGACTTGGGACCACGCGCCGGGCGATTCAATTCATCGGGCAGGCCATCAACCTGCGCCAGGCGGGTGCTGCCCTCAATGGTCATGCTCTCGCCCAGGTGATCGAGTAGCCGGCGCACCGCACCTTCGCGGACCTGCACGTAGCTTTCATCCGGCCCGACGCGAATGGCACCAATATCATCCCGCGTCAGCCCACCGCCCTTGCAGAGCATCGGCAGCAACCGGCGCGGCTCCGCACCCTGATTGCGGCCCTGGCTCACCGAGAACCAGACGGAGGCGCCAAATTCCTCGCGCGGGCGCGGCTTTAGATCGCCCCCCGAGAGCTCTTCGGGCGCAGAGTGCTGGCTGGCGTAGTTGCGCAGAAAGGCCGCGGCAAGCTGCTCGGGGCTGAAGGTCTCCACCAGTCGTTCGATGGCCTCGGCCTCCTCCTCGCGCGGTGCGTCTTCCCACACAGGATCTTCCAGCATCCGCTCGGCATCGCGGGCCTGCACGGCCTCTGCCGAGGGCGGTTCGGCCCATTTGGCTGTCAGTTGGGCCATGCCCAAAACCCGCAGCGCCTTCTTCTTGCTGCGCGGGGTGACGACGAGCACGCTCACGCCCTTGCGGCCCGCGCGACCGGTGCGACCGGAACGGTGCAGCAGGGTTTCATGGCTGCCCGGCAGCTCGGCATGCACAACGAGGTCGAGGTTGGGCAGGTCGATGCCGCGGGCGGCCACATCCGTGGCCACGCAAACCCGCGCCCGGCCGTCGCGCATGGCCTGCAGCGCGTTGGTGCGCTCCTGCTGCGAAAGCTCGCCCGAGAGCGAGACAACCTTGAACCCACGGTTGGCCAGGCGCGTGGTGATGCGGCCCACGGTGGCGCGGGTGTTGGCGAAAACGATGGCGTTGGGGGCCTCGTAGTAGCGGAGCACATTGATCACGCAGTGCTCGAGGTCAGCTTCGGCCACGGCCATGGCGAGATACTCGATATCGGCGTGCTGGGAGGCCTCGGCCTTGGTCTCGATCCGGACTGCATCCCGCTGATAGCTTTTGGCCATATGCTCGATGGCGGGCGGCACGGTAGCGGAAAACAACAGCGTTTGCCGGTCTTCGGGCGCTTCGCCGAGGATGAACTCTAGCTCTTCGCGGAAGCCGAGGTCGAGCATCTCGTCGGCCTCGTCTAGCACCACCGCGCGGATCGCCTGCATCTCCATCGAGCCGCGCAGGATGTGGTCGCGCAGGCGGCCCGGCGTGGCCACGACTATGTGGGCACCGCGGGCCAGTGCGCGGCGCTCATCGCGCATATCCATCCCGCCGACGCAGGAGGCGACCACGGCGCCAGCCTTGGCGTAGAGCCAAGACAGCTCGCGCTTGACCTGCAAGGCAAGTTCGCGGGTTGGGGCGATGACGAGTGCCAGAGGGGCTTCGGCCGGCTCGAACGCCTCGGCCTCGCCGAGCAGGGTCGGCGCGATGGCGATCCCGAAGCCGAGCGTTTTGCCCGAACCGGTCTGCGCCGACACCAGCATGTCGGCCCCGGCGTGCTCGGGCGCGCCAACGGCCTCCTGCACCGGGGTCAGAGAGGTGTAGCCACGATCGGCTATGGCGTCGGCGAGGGCTTGTTTCACAGGGGAGTATCCGGGGAGAGAGGAGCGTAAGGCCGCGTCTCTACAGGCGCCGCGCGGTCCTGTATAGCGGAATTCTGCGCGGGGCCGCGTGAACGACCCCGCGTTGTTTCATTCAGCGCAGGCGAATGTGCTGCCTTCGAACCGTAGCACCTGCGGCCACGGGCAGAGCATGCGCTCGCCACCCGCGTTGCCACCGGCCTCGGTATTGCCTTCGCGGAAGGCGGTTGGCACGGCCTCGGGGGCGCTGCCGTCTTCAACCCAGCCGATCAGCGCACCGAGGAGGTCCGCACTGTCTGCCGCGTTACCGCCGCGCCCGTGCGGCATGCCCGGAATGGCGTAGAACCGAGTGAATGCCGGCGCGGCCGGGTTGTTTGCGGTCAGCTTGCCGTACCAGTTGGCGGTGTCATTGAAGGAAAACACCGGGTCCGCCGTGCCGTGGAACACGACGAGCTTGCCGCCTGCGTCCTCCAATTCCTTCAGCACGGGGTTGTCGGCACCGGGAGGACTCATCACCTGCATCGGGCTTTCGGGGAACTCTTCGGTCACCGCATCGACCTTTGCGGCCTCTACATCGAAGTCATAGGCCATGAGATAGGCTTCAAGCGCCTCGGGGGAGCCGTCGACCATGGTGGGCGGGGTGGAGAACACGTGGGCCAGGCTGCCTGCGCCCATCACCGCGATGATCGGCTTCATGCCCCAGGGCGGCACTGTGCTTTCGATCTTCCAGAATCGCCAGTTGCCCGAGGCGATGCCCGGATCCCATGGCCAGTCGCTATATAGAGCGGTACCGGCACCATCTGTCGGGCCGGCCTGGATCGCCTCAAGTGCGGCGACCTTCTCGGCGGAGAGGCATTCCGTGTTCTGGCCTGCATCGCAGACCATCTCCGCCGGGTTGAAGGCTTGCTGGCAGCCTGCGGTGTCGGCGACGACGCCATCTTCCAGCCCGTCGAGCGCATCACAGGCGGCGTTGATCTTACCCGCCACGAATGCCAGTTCCTCGGCGCTGAAGCTCTCGGCCAGCGTTGGGGCGACGGAGCGGAACTGCTGCACATCCCATGCATGCTGGATCGCCGCCCGGGGCAAGCGGAAGCCGGGGTATCCTGCGAGTAGGCCATCGAAGGCTTCCGGCATACGTTTTGCAGCCACCATCGCATGCCGCCCGCCGTTGGAGGTGCCGTAGCCGTAGACATGGGCGGGGGCCTCGCCATAGTGAGCCTCGACCAAGGCGAGCGCGACGGGGTGGAGCTTGGCGACCGCGCCATAGCCGTAATCGCGCCGCGCCTCGAAATCGAGCCCGAAGAGGTTGCCCCCGACAAGCCCGGCATCGGGATGCGCTTTGCCGTCATGGCCAGCATCGGAGCTGACCACGGCAAAACCACGCTCAAGCGCGGGCGCACCGACACCGGTGCCGGCACCGAGCGCGGGCTTCACTTCGCCGTCATTCCCGCCGTTGAACTGATGCATGAACCGGCCCTGCCATGCCTCCGGCAAGCGCAGTTCGAAGCCGATTGCGTAGGGCTTGCCATCGGCGCCGGTGCGCTCGGCCATAGTGCCGCGCAGGAGGCACTGTGGGATCATGGATTGGTCATCGCCCTTCGGCAGGGCGGTGGCCTCGGTGATCGTGACGCCCTCGGGCGCAGCGCTGGCCATGTCGGCACAGGCGGTTTGGGCTAGTGTGGGGGCAGGGGCGAGGGCTGCTACTACCGCTGCAATTGTGGACTTTTTCATGCTGGATCCTCCCGATTTCAGCTTATGCGTGTGGACCGGGGCTGTCATGACAAAAAAGGCACCCCGAAGGGTGCCCATTGGTCCTGCATGTCGCCGATGTCAGGGGATAATCCGGTTGTACTTGGAACCCTCGAGCGTGGCGCCGAGGATCAGCCCGGCCTGCCCGAAGACCACAGCGATGACCGGGGCCAGCGCGGTGAGTGTCTCGGCGGAGAGGTTGCCTGCGTTGTCATTGAGCGCGTACTCAGCGTCCGCACCCACGGACCAGCCGGTCGAGGTGCGGAAGTCGCGCAGCGCGGCCGGTGTCATGAAGAAGAGGGCGTGCGCATATTGCTGCGCGCCGATCTGGAGGCCGAAGTTGGCCTGAAGGGCGGCGTAGTAGTCGACGGTTGCATTGTCGATCCGGAGCGCTCCGCGCCCATAGCTTCCGCCCACGCCGAGGCCCGCCTTGGTGACGAGCGGCATATAGAGCACGCCTGCCGCCTTCTGCTCAAGATCTGCGGTGCCGGGGTAACGCGAGAAGAGGTAGTTGCGGGTGCTGTCGACTCGCGCGTCGATCTTGGCGCCGTTGTTGTTGCCGATCCCGTTACCACAGGCCGAAAGCGCGGAGGTCGCACCGAGCCCGGCCAAGAATACACGTCGATTGGGGAATTTGCTCATGATATCCGCCTGTCCTTATGCCTCGATCCGGCTGTTTTGCGCCGGTTTAACCTATCTATAGGGGCGTCGGGCGGGGTTGTCACCACAAGTTGAGGTGAAATGGGCGGAAAATGGCCCGCGGGCGCGCAGTGGATGCGCACCTCGGCTCACCCGTCCTTCAGGCGCCTTGCCATGCGCGGGGCAAAGTAGGTCAGCACCCCCATGCAACCGGCCCGCTTGAAGGCCATCAGGCTCTCCACCATCACCTTCTCGCCGTCGATCCAGCCATTGGCGGCGGCGGCTTCGATCATCGCGTATTCGCCGCTCACCTGATAGGCGAAGGTCGGCGCGCCGAAGGTGTCGCGGACGCGGCGGATGATGTCGAGATAGGGCAGGCCGGGTTTGACCATGACCATATCGGCGCCCTCTGACAGGTCGCGCTGGACAAGGCGGAGAGCCTCGTCGGAATTGGCCGGGTCCATCTGGTAGGTGTTCTTGTCGCCGGTCAGCGCCGCCGATGCGCCCACGGCATCTCGGAACGGGCCGTAGAAGGCCGAGGCATATTTGGCGGCATAGCTCAGGATCGAGACGTTCCGGTGACCGGCCTCTTCCAGTGCCGAACGGATTGCGCCGATCCGGCCATCCATCATATCGGATGGGCCGAGGATGTCGGCCCCGGCCTCGGCCTGCGCCAGTGCCATCTTGACCAGCGCCTCGACCGTCTCGTCATTGACGATCTGGCCGTCGACGACAAAGCCGTCATGGCCATTCATGTTGTAGGGGTCGAGGGCGATGTCGGTCATCACGGCCACCTCGGGCGCCGCCGCCTTGATTGCGCGGATCGCCCGGTTGGTGAGGTTCTCCGGGTCCCACGCCATCCCGCAATCTTCTGTCCGGGCCTCGGGGCCGGTGTAGGGGAAGAGGCAGATCGCGGGAATGCCCAACTCGGCTGCCTCCTGTGCGGCCTCGGCCACCAGATCCACCGTCAGCCGCTCGACACCCGGCATGGAGGGGACCGGCGTGCGCTCACCCTCACCATCGCGCAGGAAGACCGGCCAGATCAGATCATCCGCAGTCACCTCGTTTTCCCGGACCAATCCGCGGATCGCGGGGCTTACGCGGGTGCGCCGTAGACGGGCGGCGGGGTAGGGGGCGACGGTGGGACGCATGGGCAACCTCGTTTTTCAGCCACAGAACGCCCGTGCCACGGATTTTGCGCCGCGACAAGGCTTCCATTCCCTGCGCATGTGGCTAGATTGCGCGAACTTCTACAACAGGCCCAAAGTGGCCAAAGGGGCAGACACAGGGTGCTGGACTGGTACGAAACCGTCTTCGAGTTGATCGACATGCGATCCTTCTCGAACCTGTGGTACTGGATCGCCCTCGCCGTCATGTGGTCGACCTCTTCGCATTTTGTCCTCGGCGTTCCGTGGGACCTTGTGCAGCGCGCAAAGCGCAATGGCGGCGAAGCGGAAGCCGATTTGCACGACATGGTGCGGGTCAACGTGAACCGCATTCTCTACATCGCCGATCAGGCCGGGCTCTGGTTGATCGGGATCGTCTTTTTTACCCTCACGTCGCTCGCCATCATCGGGTTCTGGTATGGCTCCGAGTTCAGCCAGGCGGTGTTCCTGCTGGCGGCGCCGATGAGCATTGTGCTCGGGCTTGGCGTGCGCTGCGCGCGCGGCATCCGCGCGGCCGATGGCGACGGGCTGTATGACCGCATGCACAGGCACCGTTTTACCACGCAGGTGATCGGAATGCTCTCTATCTTCGTCACCGCGATGTGGGGCATGTTCCAGAACCTCTCGATCGGCGCGATCTGACGCCGATGGCGGGTTGCACCCGCCCGGCGCCCGGACTACCTCAGAACTCCTGATGACCGAGACGACGCGCATAACTCTGGGCGGCGCGCCCGAGGGATTCGACGCCCTTCTGATCGCCCGCGAGCTGGAGCGCGGCGCGCCAGTGGTGCATTGCGCGCGGGACGACAAGCGCTTGGCCGAAATGCGCGCGGCGCTGGCCTTCTTTGCGCCGAACGTGCCGGTGATCGAGTTTCCGGGGTGGGATTGCCTGCCCTACGACCGGGTTTCCCCCAACCCCGATATCTCCGCCCGCCGGATGGCCGCGCTTTCGGCCCTGGCAGGCGGTCTTTCGGGCAAATTCGTGCTGCTGACCACGCTCAATGCGGCCACCCAGCGGGTGCCCGCGAAAGACCTAGTGGCCGCCTCCAGCTTTGTCGCCACCGTGGGCGAGCGGGTCGACGAAGAGGCGCTGCGCGGCTTTCTGGTGCGCATGGGGTTCTCCCAGGCGCCGACCGTGCTTGAGCCGGGCGACTTTGCGATCCGCGGCGGGATCATCGACATCTATCCGCCGGGCGATGGCGGCCCTGTGAGGCTCGACCTCTTCGGTGACATTCTGGACGGCGCGCGCCGATTTGACCCGGCTACACAGCGGACCACCGAGAAGTTGGACCGGGTGGAACTCTCTCCCGCCTCAGAGGTGGTGCTGGACGATGCTTCTATCACCCGGTTCCGGCAGAACTACCGCATCGAATTCGGTGCGGCAGGTTCGGATGACCCGCTCTACGAAGCGGTCTCCGCCGGCCGCAAGCACGCGGGCTTCGAGCACTGGCTGCCGCTCTTCCACGAGCGTCTGGATACGCTGTTTGACTACCTCCCAGACGCGGCGGTGATGCTGGATGATCAGTTCACCCCAGCGCGGCTCGCGCGCTGGGAGAGCATCACCGACAGCTATGACAACCGGCGCGAGGCCGCGAGCTCCAAAGCGCGCATCGGGGGCAGCTACAAGGCCGCTGCGCCATCCGGCCTTTACCTCAATGACGACGCCTGGGAGGCGGCCATGCGGGGCCGCCGGGTTGTTCAACTCTCGCCGCTGCCGCAAGGGACCGGACCGGGAGTACTGGATGCCGAGGGTCGGATCGGCCGCAACTTCTCGCCGGAGCGCCAACAGGAATCCGTCAGCCTTTTCGGTGCGTTGAAGGCCCATATTGAAGCTCAGAGGCGGCAAGGGCAGGTGGTGATCGCTTCCTACTCGGAAGGTGCCCGCGAGCGCCTCTCTGGGCTCATGGCCGATGAGGGGCTTGAGGGCGCGACGCCGATCACCGACTGGCGCGATGTGCCGGAGGGCAAAGGCGGCGTTTACCTTGCGATCTGGCCGCTGGAGCATGGATTCACCGAGCCGGGACTGACGGTGATCTCGGAGCAGGATGTGCTTGGCGACCGGCTGATCCGTGCGCCCAAGCGCAAACGCCGGGCCGACAACTTCCTGACCGAAGCGCAGAGCCTGAGCACCGGCGACCTGGTGGTGCATGTGGATCATGGGGTTGGCCGCTACATGGGGCTTGAGGTCGTCAACGCTATTGGCGCCGACCACGAGATGATCCACCTCGAATATGCCGAACAGGCCCGGCTCTACCTGCCGGTCGAGAACATCGAACTCCTCAGCCGCTATGGCCACGAGGAGGGGCTGCTCGACAAGTTGGGCGGTGGGGCATGGCAAGCCAAGAAGGCGCGGCTCAAAGAGCGGATCCGGATTGCGGCTGAAAAGCTCATGCGCACCGCTGCCGAGCGGTTGTTGCGCAGGGCTCCCGTGCTGGAGCCAGTTGCCCATGCTTGGGAGGAGTTCTCCGCGCGCTTCCCCTACACCGAGACCGACGATCAGCTGAAGGCCATCGCTGAGGTTCTGGAAGACCTCGAAGCGGGCCGCCCGATGGACCGGCTCGTTTGCGGCGACGTTGGTTTTGGCAAGACCGAGGTGGCAATGCGTGCGGCCTTCGTGGCCGCGATGCAGGGCAAACAGGTGGCAGTGATCGCCCCCACAACGCTGCTGGCCCGGCAACACGCCAAGAGCTTTGCCGAGCGGTTTCGGGGCTTCCCGCTCAAGGTGCGCCAGCTTTCGCGGTTCGTGCCGGCGAAACAGGCCAGCGATACGCGCAAGGGGCTGGCGGACGGCACAGTCGATATCGTTATTGGTACCCATGCGGTGCTGGCCAAGACCATCCGCTTCAAGGATCTGGGCCTGCTGATCATCGACGAAGAGCAGCACTTCGGGGTCGGTCACAAGGAACGGCTGAAGGAGATGCGCTCCGATGTCCACGTGCTGACGCTGACCGCCACGCCTATCCCGCGCACGCTTCAACTTTCGCTCACAGGTGTCCGGGATCTTTCGATTATCGGGACACCTCCGGTCGACCGCCTCGCGATCCGCACCTATGTGTCTGAGTTCGACCCTGTGACGATTCGCGAGGCTTTGTTGCGCGAGCATTATCGTGGCGGCCAGAGCTTTTACGTGGTGCCCCGCATCAGGGATCTGCCCGAGGTCGAGGAGTTCCTAAAAGAGCAGGTGCCCGAGGTCAGCTATGTGGTTGCCCACGGCCAGATGGCCGCCGGGGAGCTGGATGACAAGATGAACGCCTTCTATGATGGCAAGTTCGGCATCCTGTTGGCGACAACAATTGTTGAGTCCGGCCTAGATATTCCAACAGCGAACACAATGGTCGTGCACCGCGCCGACGTGTTCGGACTGGCGCAGCTCTACCAGATCCGCGGCCGGGTCGGACGGGCGAAAACACGGGCCTACGCCTACCTCACCACAAGGCCACGCATCCCGCTCACCGACAGCGCCGAGAAACGGCTGCGGGTGCTCGGCTCGCTCGACAGCCTCGGCGCGGGGTTCACTTTGGCCAGCCAGGATCTCGACATCCGCGGAGCTGGCAACCTTGTGGGCGAGGAGCAGTCGGGCCATGTGCGCGAGGTGGGGTATGAACTCTACCAATCCATGCTCGAGGACGCGATTGCCAAGATCAAATCAGGCGAGTTCGACGGGCTGACGGATGATGATGGCCAATGGGCGCCGCAGATCAACCTTGGTGTTCCTGTCCTGATTCCAGAGGCCTACGTGCCAGATCTTGACGTTCGCCTTGGCCTCTATCGGCGGCTCTCATCGCTCAGCACCAAGGTCGAGCTGGAAGGTTTTGCCGCCGAGTTGATCGACCGGTTCGGGCCACTGCCGAAGGAGGTGAACACGCTGATGCTCATCGTTCGGATCAAGGCGATGTGCAAACGCGCGGGCATTGCCAAGCTCGATGGCGGGCCGAAAGGGGGGACGGTGCAATTCCATAACGACAAGTTCGGCAACCCGGCCGGGCTTGTGGAGTACATTCAAGCGCAGAACGGGTTGGCGAAGATCCGTGACAACAAGCTGGTCGTCCGGCGCGAGTGGGCGAAAGCCTCTGACAAGATCAAAGGCGCTTTTGCGATAGCCCGAGATCTTGCCGAGAAAGTGAAGAAAGCCGCGTAACCGTTTAGGATTTATCTGTATTTCCCATCCAGAGCATCAGGCCAAGAGCGACGAGGCCTGACAGGAAACACCCAAGGATGATGGGCGTTGTGGTGCCGTCGAAGAACTGGCCGATCGGCGTGCCAACCACCACAGCAAGTGCCGTTGAGATAGCCCCGATCACCGAGGTGGCCGTGCCTGCCAGCTTGCCCATGGGCTCGAGTGCAAGCGCGTTCAAGTTCCCCATCGTCAGGCCCATCTGGTAGAAAATCGTAATTACCCAGATCACGTAGATCACGAAATGCGCCGTGGAGGCGTGAGCAGTGAACTGCGTGATCACAAGCGCCGAGAGCGTGATGACCGAAACGGCGACCAACGCCCGGATCACCATGCCGCGCATACCCACCGTCATCACGAAGCGCGCGTTCAGAAAGCTGGATGTGCTGGCACAGAGCGCGATGAACGCAAACCAAAGCGCGAAGCTGGCCTCTTTTTCAAAGACTTCGTCAAAGACCGGCTGTGTCGTGGAGATGATCGTGAGAAGCTGTGCGAAAATAAAGATTTGTACGGCGATCGTGAACCGCACGGTCCGGTTGGAAACGACCGTTTTGACGTTCGCCAGCAAGGTTTCGGTGGAGAAGGGGACTCTGGCGACCTGCGGTAAGGTCTCGGGTTGGCGGAAGAACAGCCAAAGCGACGAGACCCCGATGAAAAGAACGAACACCAGAAAAATCGAGCGCCAGCCGAAGAGTGTGATCACACCTTCGCCGATGAGGGGCGCAAATGCGGGGAAGAGAGAAAAGACGAGAAAGATGAAGCTTGTGAGCTTGGCCATTTCGCGGCCGGAGTATTGATCGCGCACGATTGCGAGGCCAACGATCCGCGGACCGGCGGCGCCGAGGCCCTGAATGACACGTGCGGCAAGGAGCAGTTCAAGAGAGGGCGCGACCCAGGCCAGCACTGAGCCACCAATGTAAAGCCCTGCGCAGGCGAGGATGGTGGGTTTGCGGCCGAAGGCATCGGACAGGGGACCGGTGACGAGGGTGCCGAGGCCCA
Source organism: Oceanicola sp. (assembly GCA_017792405.1). Taxonomy (GTDB): domain Bacteria; phylum Pseudomonadota; class Alphaproteobacteria; order Rhodobacterales; family Rhodobacteraceae; genus Vannielia. Next base: position 1,522,997 of record CP051231.1, on the reverse strand, counting down.
TGCCGAGCATGAAGAAGGTGATTATGAGTTGCGCGCGGTTGGGGCTATCCGGCGTCAGCTCGTCGACAATGGTCGGCATCGCCGGCAACATCGCATCGGTGGAAAAGGCGATGGTTGCGAAGAGCATCGCCATCAGGGCGGTAAATTCCGTCCGGCTCAACCGCCCAGCGGACGGCGCCCGTTCGGCAAGGCTCATGGAATGGATCCGATCTGTCCGTTGATCTCATCGATGAGTTTCAGCCACAGCTCGGGCTGCTGACTGCCCGGCACCACATGCTGATTGGCGATGATGTGGGTCGGCACCGCATTGACGCCGCGCTCCCGGGCGTGGGCATCGCGCGCGCGGATGTCATCGGCATCGGCATCGCTCGCCAGAAGGCGTTGAATGACCGCAGCGTCACACCCTGCGCTGTCGGCAATGTCGGCCAAAACCTCGTGGTCCTCAATGTCCCGACCTTGCATGAAGTAGGCGTCAAAAAGCATTGAAACCACTGGGATTTGACGTTGCTCGAGCCCAGCCCAGTGGATCACCCGATGGGCATCAAGCGTGTTGGGCGTGCGCTCTATTGCGGCCAGGTTGAGCATCAGCTCGGCCTCCTCGGCCACCTCGGCAATCCGACCATAGACCTCCAGCGCGCCCTCCTTGCCGCCAAATTTGGCCTCAAGATACTCGCGCCGGTCCATCCCGCCTGTGGGCATGTCCGGGTTCAGCTGGAATGGGTGATACTCGATAGTGAAGGGGTTGTGCGCGGCTTGGTTGAGCGCCCTGTCGAGCAAAGTCTTGCCGATGAAGCACCAAGGGCAAATCGGGTCGGAAAAGATATCGAGCTTGATCATGGGTCAGATGTGTCACGCGGGCGGGCGGGAGGAAAGGGCGAAAACCCCTTCACAGCGTGCGCCTACGCAGGGTCGAGAGGCCGGTTGCGCAGGACTGTGCGGTTAACCTTGCCGTTGGCGTTGGTCGGGATCGCCTCGATATGGGTGAATATCCGGGGGCACTTGTAGCGCGCCAGACGGCTGGCAGCGAAGTCTGAAAGTCTTTCGACTTCAATTGGCTGTGTGGCGGCATAAAAGCATCGGATCACTGTGGTGCCGGGTTTCACCTCGTGCTCGACCGCAGCGGCACCGGTGATGTTCGGGTGCCCCGCCATCGCGGCTTCGACCTCAAGGGGCGACACGCGATACCCTCCGGCGTTCATCATGTCATCGTTGCGGCCCAGATAGGTAATCGCGCCGTCCGGGCCTTCCGCCACCGTGTCCCCGGTCAGAAACCATTCGCCGTCGAACCGCTCCGCCGTCTCCTCAGGGGCATCAAGGTAGCCTAACATCAGCCCGGGATCGGAGCAGTGGATGGCCAATTGCCCGTCTTCCCCGACACGGATGCGCCGACCGGGTTGTGGGTAGCCGCTGGCGCCCTCCGGAGCCGGACGATTGGGGCTGCCGGAAACGTAGGTGGAGCACTCGGACATTCCGAGCGCCTCGTAAATCTCGGTTCCGCTTGCTGCCTTCCAAGCCGCGCGCGTGGCTTCAGGCAGCTTCTCGCCAGCTGAAATGCCATGCCGCAGCTTGGGTGTAGAGAGTCTCTCATGATGCCTTAACATCTGCCGGTATACGCCCGGTGCGGCGGCAAAAATCGCGGCATCATGGCGGGCCATCAGCAATGGGAGTTGCTCGGGCTTGGTGCCCGCCGCCGGGATGACGGCGGTAGCCCCGCGTGCCCAAGGGTCCATCAGGCCGGTCCCAAGTGTATAGGTCCAGTTGAAGGCGCCAGCGTGGAGGAGCCGATCATCCTCTTTCAGATCATACCAACCCTCCCACATCATCCGCCGCGCCCAGACGGCACGGTGTGCGTGCATCACGCCGCGCGGGCGTCCGGAGGTGCCGGAAGTGTAGATGATGTAGGCGAGCCGGTTGGAGTCTCCCATCTCGGGGTCCATCTCGCCCTTCATCTCATGCAACGCAGCTTCGGGAAGGACTGGTGCGGGGGTCTCGGGCAGGGCGACGCCTTCACCTGCAATAACGAGCGCGGGCCGGAGTTCTGCGGCTATGGCCGTGATTTCGGGCGCAGTTAGCGCGGCAGACGTTGGTACAGGCACAAGGCCTGCCCAGATCGCGCCGAGGTATGCGAGTGGAAACTCTACCGTGTTGCCGAGGCGGAGGAGCACGCGGTCACCAGGAACGAGGCCGCGTTCTCGCAGGCCAGCGGCGATGGCTGCCACATGACCGCGGATTTCGCCGTAGCGCCAGCGTTTTGCTTTGCTGACACCGGCGATGACGAGCGCGGTCTTGTCTGGATTTTTCGCAGCCACACCAAGCACATAGGCAGCCATGTTGAACGGGGAGGGGCAGGGGGTGCTCATGGCCAATCTGCTAGCGCTGGCAGGCCGTGCTTGCAAGGGGTCAAAGGGCCTCGTAAACCGCTTGGCCATGGGAGACGATCCGAAGAGCCTGATCCGCATTGCGCGGGAAAGTGGCCAGCAAGCCGAAGCGGCGCCGCTCGATCTGGGCGAACGTGTGCGGAGCCTGCGCACCGCTCAAGGATGGACTCTGGAACAGGCGGCGCGGCAAGCCGGGCTGGCCCGCTCCACGCTTTCGAAAATCGAAAACGGTCAGATGTCGCCCACCTATGATGCGGTGAAGAAGCTTGCCGAAGGGCTGAAAATCTCTCTGCCGCAACTGTTCACGCCACCGAGTGAGGAGAAGGTGAACGGCCGGATGGCGGTGACGAAGGGTGGCGAGGGGGATCATCAGATGACCCCGACCTATGAGCATGACCTGCTTGCAAGCCAATTGACCCAGAAGAAGATGCTGCCCTATCGCGCCCGTATTCGGGCCCGCCGGATGGAGGAGTTCCACGGTTGGGTGCGGCACGATGGGGAAGAGTTTTTGTATGTGCTGACGGGTGTTATCAAGCTCTACACCGAGTTCTATTCCCCGGTGGAGCTACGACGCGGCGACAGTGCGTATTACGATGCGACGATGGGGCATAACGTGGTGTCGCTGAGCGATGAGGACGCAACGATCCTCTGGGTCACATCACTCGACTAGGGCACCATCAGGCCGCTTCTGCCAGCTGACTGCGTCCAAAACGCCGAAGCATGTCTTGCACCCCTTCTTCGGCCTCACGCAGGGTGAGGTCGTGGGTGGCGGCGAGATAGGCAACGAAGAGCGACCGGTTGCCGCGAAACCTTTGAAGCGCAACGCAGTCCACATGAGGGTAAAGGTCAACGATCCTAGGCAGGGCGTCCGCCCAGTTCTCGAAGAGCTGTTTCCAAGCCATCGATTGTCCTCCCAAGTCCTCCGGAGCGTATCGCATTTTCCGATTCCCATCAATTCGCGTCATGGTTGATAGGTCGTGAGGGTAGGAAGCAGTGCTTAATGCACGGTTAACGTGCAACGGCGGCTGGATTGCTGATGAAAGCGGCGATTTCAGAGGCCAGGCCATCGGTCAGCGGTACTTCTGGGTCCTCATAGGTGGCATAGGGGTCGCCCTCCACATCGTCCTTCAGCATGTGGGTCATGAGAGCGAAGATGCGCAACGTTGCGCGAGGATTGGCCCCGACAAGCGCTGCGGCATCAACAGGCGTGATCTGAACGTCACGGGCGCCCTGGATGACTAGAATCGGGCCGCTATAGGCCCGTGCCAGCGCTACAGGGTCCTTGGAGAAAAGGTTGATGAGAAAGCCCTGAATGCTGTCGCGCCAAGGCTGGCGCAGGGCGGGGCTGAGGGTTTCGATATCGACCCGCTCGCCGCGCTCGAGGGTGCTGAAGATCCGCTCCATCTCGTCGTCATAGGCCCGTGCAAGCGGTTGCCGGGCCAACTGTTCGCGCAGGATCACGGAGAGAGGGCGACCAGGCGCCGCGAGCAGGATGAGCCCGCAGATGTGGGGCGCACCGGCAGAGGCGGTCGCGAGGGACACCAGCCCACCCTCGGAGTGACCGGCCAGCCAGACGCAGCTTTGGCCCATCCGGCTTGCGAGCTCTGTCGCCCAATGGGCCACGTCTTCGCCATAGGCCTCGACGGTCACCGCCTCCGGGTCGGAGATGGCTGCCTTGCTGCCGAACAACCCGCGCTTGTCGATCCTCAAGCTCGCCACGCCCTCTGCGGCCAAGGCCTCGGCCAACAGCTTGTAGCTAAGCGCGCCGCGGCCGGTGGAGAACCGGCCATCGCGGTCAATCGGGCCGGAGCCTGGCACGATCACCACGGCGTGGGTCGCGCGCTCAGGGAGGAGCAACTCTCCTTGCAAAGGACCTTCGGGGCCGGGGATTTCAAGCGTTTCAGCCTGAACCGTCATCGCCGATGAACTCAGGGCTAGTGCGATGAGGGCAGGGCGGATCACTCCGCCTGCCACCACCAAACATCCGGAAGGAACCCGGCCCAATCGCCATAGGCTGGCAGGTGCTCGGCGTTGTATTTCATCTCTTTCTTGAACGCGAGCCGCGCCTTGGGGCTGTACCAGATCGGGATCACGTAGCGCCCTGCGGTCAGAACACGGTCAAGGCCATGCACGGCGGCAAGAAACACCTCGCGATCCTCGGTTTCGAGCATCGCGCGGATCATCGCCTCGGCGGCGGGGGAGTTCATGCCCATCCAGTTGCGGGTACCCGGCTCGGTCACGCCCGCAGAGCCCCAGTAAAGCGTCTGTTCGTTGCCGGGCGACATGGAGAGGGGGCGGGTGTACCAAGTCATGTCGAAGTCGTAATTGTCGGTCCGCTCGCGGTACTGCGCCCGGTCGATGGCCTCGATGGTCACGTCCATGCCCAGTCGCTTGAGGCCTTCAACGTAAAGCTCGGCGATGTTTGCAGGTTGTGGTGCGCCGGTTTGGAGGAGGATCTCGAAGGCGAAGGCATCCCCCGCTTCATTCCGGAGCACACCGGCGTCATCCACGGTCCAGCCGGCCTCGTTCAGCAGGTCCATCGCGGCGCGGACGTTTGCGCGGTTACGAACCGAGCCGTCGCCGACGGGCAGCTCGTAGCCTTCTATAGTGCCAGGCGGAAGTTCCGCTGCGAAGGGTTCCAGCAGCTCTGCCACCTTGCCCTCAGCTGCACCCGGCTTCATCGCAAGTTCGGAGTTGCAGAAATAGGAGCAGATCCGCGGGTCGCCGCCATCGTTCAGCTTGTCGGAGATGAACTCGTAGTTGAAGGCGAGGATCATCGCTTCGCGCACGCGCCAGTCGTCGAAAAGCGGCTTGCGGGTGTTCATCACGAGGCCGGTGATCCCCGAGGGCCGCTCATGCGGGATCAGCGCCTTCACCACATCGCCCGACTGCACGGCGGGGAAGTCGTAAGAGCTGTTCCACTTGGCGACGTTGTTCTCGCGGTTGTAGCTGAGTTCTCCGGCGCGGAAGGCCTCGAAGGCCACATCACCATCACCGAACCACTCGTAGCGGAGCGTGTCGAAGTTGTGCTGGCCGCGATTGAACGGCAAGTCCTTGCCCCACCAGTCGGGGTTGCGCTTCATGGTGATCGAGCGGCCGGGATCGACGTTTTCGATCACGTAGGGGCCGGAGCCAACAGGCACGCGCATCGACGCTTCTTCGAAGTCGATGCCCTCCCAATCGGCCTTCTTGATGATCGGACGCATGCCCATCAGGAGGGCCAGTTCGTTGTCGGCCTCGTTGAAAGTGAAGCGCACACCGCGCTCGCCGACCTGCTCCATCTTGGCCACCTTTTTCCAAGCGGTGTGGTAGCGCGGATGGCCGAGGGTGCCGAGGGTCTCGTAGGACCACATCACATCTTCAACGGTCACGGGCGAGCCGTCGTTGAACCGAGCCTCGGACCGCAAAGTGAACTCGACCCACTCACGGTTCGGCCCTGTCTCGACCGTTTCGGCCAGCAGCCCGTAGAGCGTGAATGGCTCGTCCTGGCTGCGGCCCATGAGGCTCTCGAAACCAAACTCGCGCCATGCCCATGGGGAGCGGCCCTTGAGGATGAACGGGTGCATCGAGTCAAAACTGCCGATCTCGCTTTGCACGTATTCGCCGCCCTTCGGCGCATTGGGATTGACGTAGGGCAGGGCGGTGAAATCAGCCGGCAATGCGGGCTCGCCATACATGGCGATGCCGTGCTTTGGCTCGGCTCCGGCGAATCCCCCGAGGGAAACCAGAGCGAGCGTCGCGCAAACCCGTGAACCTGCTTGGAAAAAATGATAGGCCATATTGGCAACAATCCCTGTCTGCCCTTGTTTATTTGACCCAAATCCTAGCGGCGGAGTTCAGCCTTTTCAAACTTTTACCTTGGACATACGCGGCAGAACGCGTATAAAGAGGGCACTGCTCGATAGGTTTCTTGCCTGTATGAAACCTGCCTCAATAACTTGCGCCCGCCTTGTGCGGGCGCTTTTTTTTTGGCCCGATTTCTGGGCCTGATATCGGAGTGGTTTCATGACCCGCGACGCCTGCATCGCCGCCTACCACGGCTACATCGACTGCCTCAATCGGCAGGATTGGGAAACGCTCGGCGAGTACGTTCACGAAGTGGCGAGCCACAACGGCAGTCCCCTCGGGCTGGCCGGATACCGCGCCATGCTGGAGGGCGATTTTCGGGCGATTCCCGACCTGCGTTTCAACATCGCGCACTTGGTGGCCGAGCCCGAGCGTATCGCCGCGCGGCTAAGCTTTGATTGCACGCCGGTCGGCGCACTCTTCGGCTTGCCGGTCAACGGACGACGGGTGCAGTTCACTGAGCACGTGTTCTATCGCTACGAGCAAGGGGTGATCGCAGAGGTGCACTCGCTGATCGACGTGGCCGCGATCGGTGCCCAGCTTTGACGCCGACAAACTGACGCAGCCCCGGAACGTCTTTCGACATTCGCCGTTTCCTTTGCAAGTGCAGCATCTATGCTTTGCACCGACAGAATTTCACAATGGAGAAGAGAGATGTCTCTCAAAGGCAAAACCGCCGTCATCACCGGGTCCAACTCGGGGATCGGCCTTGGCGTTGCGCGGGCACTGGCCGGAGCAGGAGCCAACGTGGTGCTCAACTCGTTCACCGACCGCAAGGAAGATCACGCGCTTGCCGAGGAGATCGGCAAGGCGCATGGAGTCGAGGCGCGCTACATCAAGGCCGACATGAGCAAGGGCGAGGAGTGCCGCAAGCTGATCGAAGAGGCGGGCGCCTGCGACATCCTCGTCAACAACGCGGGCATCCAGCACGTCGCCCCGATTGACGAGTTCCCGATGGAAAAATGGGATGCGATCATCGCCATCAACCTTTCGTCAGCGTTCCACACTACAGCCGCTGCCCTGCCAATGATGCGCAAGGCGGGTTGGGGCCGGGTCATCAACATCGCCTCCGCCCACGGTCTGCGCGCCTCGCCCTACAAGTCGGCCTATATCTCAGCGAAGCATGGCATCGTCGGAATGACCAAGACGGTCGGCCTTGAGACGGCCCGCGAACCGATTACGGCCAACGCAATCTGCCCGGGCTACGTGCTGACCCCATTGGTCGAGGCCCAGATCCCGGACACGGCGAAGGAGTACAAGATGAAGGAGGACGAGGTGGTCGAGAAGGTCATCCTTGAGAAGCAACCCTCCAAGGAGTTCGTGACGGTCGAGCAGCTTGGTGGCCTTGCCGTGTTCCTCTGCTCTGATCATGCCTCGCAGATCACCGGCACCACGATCAGCGCCGATGGTGGCTGGACCGCGAGCTGATCCGGTGGCAAAGAAACAGAAGATCGCCGTCAACCTAGCGCTTCAGGGGGGAGGGGCCCACGGCGCCTTCACCTGGGGCGTGCTGGACCGGTTGCTGGAGACCGGCGAGTTCGAGATCGCCGCGATCTCCGGCACCTCCGCCGGGGCGGTCAATGGCGCGGCGCTGAAGGCAGGGCTCGTGCGCGGGCTGGCGGATGGCGACGTGGCGGAGGGCAACGAGGTCGCCCGCGCGAACCTCGATTGGCTCTGGGAGCGTATGGGGGCCTTGCCCGACAATGAGATCACCCATTGGCTGGCCCCCTTCGCACCCTCCGCCCAGGTGGTGAGCCAGATGCTGGAATACTCACCGGCTTACTGGCTGCAGGAAACTGCTGCGCGAGTGGCCTCGCCCTACAGTCTCGGCCCCCTCTACGACAACCCGTTGCGCAAGGTGGTCGAGACCTTCGACTACAACCACGTGTGCCACGAGCGCGGGCCCGACTTTTACGTATCCGCTACCAACGTCCGCACGGGGCGCATCCGAGTGTTCCGGGGAGAAGAGATCACGCCTGATGTGATCCTGGCCTCCGCTTGTCTGCCCTCGTTGTTCCGGGCCGTCGAAGCCAAAGATCCGGTGACCCGGACTGACGAGTTTTGGTGGGATGGTGGCTATACAGGCAATCCTGCGCTGTTTCCACTCTTCGCGCGGCACCTGCCGGACGACATCATCATCATCAACATCAACCCCCTGGAGCGCGAGGAACTTCCGCAGACGCCTCAGGATATAGCGAACCGGGTCAACGAGATCAGCTTCAACGCCTCCCTTATGAGCGAGCTTCGTGCCATCGCCTTCGTGCATCGCCTGATCGAAAGCGGCACTGTGCCGGAGGGGGTGATGAAGAACGTGCGCGTGCACATGATCGCCGACGACGACCTGATGAACGACCTATCGGTTGCCACCAAGACCGTACCGAACCCCTACGTGATGAGCGAACTCAAGGAAGCGGGCCGCCGGGCTGCGGCCCGGTTCCTGGGGCAACACGGAAGCAAGGTGGGGAGAGAGAGCAGCGTTGATCTCGCTGCGATTTACGGCGACGGGCTGGGGCGCACGTTTGATGAGTAGACAACGCACAAAAGGCCGCAGCGGAAAACTCCATGCGGCCTCATTGCTGCGGCTGTAGCCGGATCAGTTGGCGACCGCGACACCGAAGAGGATCAGCGCGGTGATCGGCACGATGATGTCATGGCTGCCGGAAGACGCGGTGTCTTCGGCAATCGTGTCACGGCTCATCTGCGGCTCATCGGTCGTGACCGTCGGCTCCATCACCGGCTCGTTCATGCCACCGGCAAAAGCCGGGGCGGCGAGGGCGGCGGAGAGAAGGCCTGCGTAAAAGAGTTTCATCGGGAACATCCCATTCTGGATCTGCTTTGGGTGAACTTAGGCATAACGTGTTTGGCCGCAAGAAAGCGCGTCTGTCCAGCCACAAGATGTGGCGGTAATGTCGCAGAATTGCCGCAAATGCTGCCAGCGGAGCGCCCGGAATCGCGACAGCTACCTCAGGCAGCGCCTTTTTCGCGTTCTTCGACCGCTTGAGCGGCTTCTGGAAGGGCGGCCGGGATCTTGTCGGATGGGTAGACGAGCCCCGCGGAGATCACGAGTTTTGCGGCATCTTCCACGGTCATGTCGAGGATGATCACATCCTTGCGGGGCACGAATAGCAGGAAGCCAGAGGTGGGGTTGGGCGTGGTCGGTAGGAACACCGAGACCATCTCATCTTCGACTGGCGACTTCTTGGCGATTTCGCCCTTTGCCTTGGTCGAGATGAAGGCAATCGCCCAGATGCCATGGCGCGGGTATTGGACAAGGCAGGCCTTGTCGAAATTCGTCTCTGTCTGGGCGAAGACGGTTTCGGCGATCTGCTTCAGGCCGTTGTAGATGGAGCGAACGACGGGCATGCGGTCCACAAGGCTCTCGGCCCAGCGAAGGAACGAACGGCCGAGGAAGCCTTTGGCCATCCAGCCCACGAGCACCGTGAAGAGAAGGAAGACCACCACACCGACGCCGCGGATGTTGACCCGGATCGGCTCGCAGTCGGCGCAGTTGAAGTATTTGTTGATCAGCGTCTCGGGGTGGTAGGCGCCCGGCACAAAGGGCATGACCACGCCATCGACCCAGCCCACGACCGTCCAGATCAGCCAGATGGTCACGGCAACGGGGCCGACAACGACCAGCCCGGTAAAGAACGACGAACGCAGACCCGAGAGCCAACCGGGGCGCCGGTAGGGTTTCGGGTCGAGCGGATTTTCGGGCGGCGGTGGCGTCTTGGCCATCGTGTTTCGGGCACTCCTTGGGCGGTTGCATGAGAAATATGCGCCGCCGGGGCCGCTCGCAAGGGAGCGAGGGCGTTAACCCTGCTTGACGGCGCGAATTTTAACGATTTCGCCTGCGATTTCGGCAGCGAGCCGAGCGTTGTGGCGGACGAGGGCGATATTGGCCGTCAGCGAGCGGCCCTCGGTCGCGTGAAAGATCCGATCAAGCAGAAAGGGGGTGACGGCTTTTGCGGCGATCCCTTCCGCCTCGGCGGCGGCGAGAGCCTCGGCGATTACCGGGGCCAGCTCTTCGGCCGGAATTTCAGCTCCCATCGGGATCGGATTGGCCACCAGTTGTCCGCCTTCCAACCCCATCGCGCCGCGCATCACATGAGCTTTGGCGACCTCGGCCGCAGTCTCAGCTGAAAGGGGCGAGGGCAGGCCTGAGCTTCGCGACCAGAAGGCCGGAAAGTCCTTTTGCCCCATTGTGATGACCGGAACGCCCAAGGTTTCAAGCACTTCCAGCGTTTTCGGGATGTCGAGGATGGCCTTTGCACCTGCAGCCACCACGCTCACCGGGGTTTTGGCGAGTTCCTGAAGGTCGGCGGAAACATCGAAGCTGAGCTCTGCGCCGCGATGAACACCGCCGATGCCGCCGGTGGCGAAGACCTCGATGCCTGCGAGCCGTGCGCCGATCATCGTCGCGGCAACGGTCGTTGCCCCCGTGCCACCGGTCGCGAGGCAGTGTGCCATATCGGCGCGGGAAAGTTTGGCTACCCCGGTCGCCTGCCCCAGCGCATCGAGCTGTGCCTCGGTGAGGCCGGCACAGAGCGCCCCTTCGAGCACAGCGATGGTGGCCGGCACGGCCCCGGCGGCCCGAATGTCATCCTCTACGGCGCGGGCCGTTTCCACGTTTTGCGGATAGGGCATGCCGTGGGTGATGATGGTGCTTTCAAGCGCCACGACAGGGCGGCTTTCTGCAATCGCATCAGAGACTTCTTGTGTGACATTCATCTTCACAGGCGGGTTTCTCCAGAGACATAGGCCGCCGTTACGGCCTGGGCATGGGCGAGGGCTGCGGGTCGGTCCATTCCTTCCGCCTCGGCGGCGATGTGGGCAGCCATGAAAGTGTCACCAGCGCCAGTGACCCGTTCGACCATAACTTCAGGCGGTGTGGACACATGGCAGGCGTCTTGGGACGCATCGCATGTGGCGCGACCGCCGTCGGTTACCAGCACCCGGCCCGCGCCGCGTTTGACCAGCGCCTTCGCGGCACTCTCGGCGTCATCGAAGCGCTTTTGCGCAAGCAGTCCAGCCTCCTCGCGATTGAGGTAGAGCGTGGTGCCGACATGGCCAAGGAGCGGCAGGAGGCGCTCCGCCTTGCCGGGTGAGGCAGGCGCCAAACGCAGGTCGGCGGCGGCAAAAAGCGGGCTTTCGGCGATTTCGGCCAATAGCGTTTCAGTCAGGTTGCCATCCAGCGCGATGAGGCCGGGGTAGGGGGCGTCAGTGCTCCCGAGGCGGCCATCCCGCAAGGGTGCGAGGATTCGGTCTCCCGCCGCCTCGAGTGAATGGGCATCCGCCAGTGCCGCAACCAGCCCGCCCGCGCCTTCGATGGCCATGTAGGTATCGGTCGGCAGATCGTCAGAGCGATGCAGGTATTTAGTGTCGAGGCCCAGAAGCGTGCAGCGCGCAACGAGTTCATCGCCCGGCCCGTCACGGCCTACTGAACTGAGCAACACAGGCGCAAGCCCCGCACGTCGCAGGGCCATGGCGATGTTGAGAGCCACCCCCCCCGGAATCCGGGTGATCCTGCCGGGGACATCAGCGCCCAGCCGCATCGAGGCAGGCGTGCGCCCGATGACATCCCAAAGAACGGAACCGATGCAGAGAATGGAAGAGGCAGACATGCTCGCCTTGTGGCCTCACCGCGCGCCCGGGGCAAGCCCTGCCGTGCGCCGCAGCGGGCTACTTCATGTGTTCGGGTAGCATCTCAGGGTCTTCTAGCATCTCCTCGAAACGGAGAATGGCCTGCTCCGGTGGCATCGAAGTGGGCATAGGGACCACAGAGCCGTCATGCAACACCACGATCGGCCCGGTGCCGGGCATCGTATCCATCGGGTCGCCCGAGGCGAGAAATGCGCGGGTGTTGTAGAAAAAGATCCAGCCATAGGTGCGTTCCATGGTCCGGCCTTCCTCGATCACGAAATCATGGTCGCTGTCCTTGAAAATTTCCTCCTCGACAAGCACCTTTGCCGCTTCTGCGCTGATCCGCTCTCCCGCCATTAGTCCTGCTCCCGGGTCAAGGCACAATGCCCCAGCCAACATTGCTGTTGCCAGAGCCATTGTAGCGCGTATTCGCCCTGTTCGCATCGGTGATCACCTCTTGGCGTTGCCCCGGACCCCAATCTTGGCTTTCTACGATTCCCACCGTGCCACGATCATTGGCCATGACAACCACATGCGAGCCGCCGTTGTTGGGATAGATGATGCCAACTATGGCGCGCGTGCCGGGGCCACCTTGCTGCACAGCGTCAAAGGCGTCCTGAAAGCTCGAGTTCCATTGCAGGTTGGTGTTGTGCCGCGCTTCGATGTCCGAGAAGAGCCCGTCCCGCGTGGCCGGTGCCACAGCATTGGGGTCTGTGCCATCCAGACGATCAAGCACTGCATCGATGGAGTTGCCGCAATTCACCACGCTGCCCGATGGGTTCACCCCCATAGCCGCGTTCTGGAGCATGGTGCCGGGCACGTATGTCTGGCCGATGAGGACGGTCGGGCAGCCCGTTGTGATTGCGCCGCCGTGTGCGCAGGGGTCTCCCAAGCGGGCCGCAGGCAGGTTGTTCACCAGAACCAGCGGTGAGCCGAAAACGATAACATCGGGCGGGCCGACGCACAGGGCCTTATCGGTCAGACGGGCCTGCGGCATGTTGCAGGTGAGCACATTAATGGAGCAGGTCGGAAGGATCGGGCCGCCAACGTGCGGGATTGGCGGAACGCCGGGTGTGACCAGAGGGCACACATGAAAGTCGGTCAGTCGGGCAGCAAGCATAGCTTTGCCTCTCGGTCAAATGGGTCGTATTCAAAGGTCGTCTGTCAAATTCTGCCGCCAGAATAGCACGAGGGCGGGTCTTTCTCCTAATCCAGATGGGAAGCGAGGAGGGGGCTTGCAAGTTTCTGCCACCCGCGTTAAACGCGCGCTCACTTCACAGGCGGGGTTTGGGCCCTGCGGGGAGACATCCCGCAAAGGTCCGCCGGTTGGGCAACAGCCCTCATGATCCCGCCGAGGCGCAAACCGGAAAAGGATTTGGACATGGCGCTCCCTGATTTCTCCATGCGTCAGCTGCTTGAAGCTGGCGTTCACTTCGGTCACCAGACCCAGCGGTGGAACCCCCGCATGGGCGAGTTCATCTATGGTGATCGCAACGGCATTCACATTCTCGACCTGACGCAGACCGTCCCGATGCTGGACGCCGCGCTCAACGTCGTGCGTGAAACCGTGGCCAAGAACGGCCGCATCCTCTTTGTCGGCACCAAGCGTCAGGCTCAGCGCCCGATCGCCGAAGCCGCCGAGAAGTGTGCGCAGTACTACATGAACCACCGCTGGCTCGGTGGCACGCTGACCAACTGGAAGACCGTCTCCCAGTCGATCCAGCGCCTGAAGGCCATCGACGAAGAATCCTCCATTGGTTTTGCCGGCCTCACCAAGAAAGAGCGCCTTGGCATGGAGCGCGAGCAGGCCAAACTGCAGGCCTCGCTTGGCGGCATCCGCGAGATGGGCGGCCTGCCCGACCTGCTGTTCGTCATCGACGTGAACAAGGAAGACCTCGCCATTGCCGAAGCCAAAAAGCTGGGCATTCCGGTTGTGGCCGTGGTCGACACCAACTGCTCGCCCGATGGTGTGGATTACATCATCCCCGGCAACGATGACGCCGCCCGCGCCATCGCGCTCTACTGCGACCTCGTGGCCCGTGCTGCGCTCGACGGCATGACCGCTCAGATGGGCGCTGCTGGCGTTGACATCGGCGCTCTGGAAGAGGCTGCCGTCGAAGAGGCGCTCGCCGCCGAAGCCGGTGCCGAAGAGGCGCCCGCCGAAGCTCCGGCTGAAGAAGCCGCTGCCGAGAGCTGAGTGACACGAGGGCAGGGGGCCAACACGGCCCTCTCCCACTGTCATCAAACTTACAAACGGGCGGTGCAGAACCGCCCGGACGTTCTGCAATAAGATCTCCCGAAGGAGCATGACATGGCGATTACCGCTGCACTGGTGAAAGAGCTGCGCGACAAGACGGGCGCGGGCATGATGGACGCCAAGAAGGCGCTGACCGAGACCGACGGCGACATGGAAGCCGCCGTTGACTGGCTGCGCACCAAGGGCCTGGCCAAGGCCGCCAAGAAATCTGACCGCACCGCCGCCGAAGGTCTCGTGGCTGTTGAGGTCGATGGCGGCAAGGGCGTTGCTGTCGAGGTCAACTCCGAGACTGACTTCGTCGGCAAGAATGCCGAGTTCCAGACCATGGTTTCCGGCATCGCAAAAGCCGCGCTCGGTGTGTCCGATGTGGAAGCACTGAAGAACGCCGACATGGGCGGCAAGACCGTGGCCGATACGCTGACCGACAAGATCGCCACCATCGGCGAGAACATGGGCCTGCGCCGAATGGCGACCGTCGAGGGTGCCTCGGTTGTGTCTTACGTCCATAACGCGGCGGCGCCCGGCATGGGCAAGATCGGCGTGCTGGTTGCGCTTTCGGGTGAGAACGAAGAGTTCGGCAAGCAGGTGGCCATGCACGTCGCCGCCGCCGACCCGCGCCCGGCAGCCCTGAACGAGAGCGAGCTGGACCCGGCCATCGTGGAAAAAGAGCGCCAGGTGCAGATGGATATCGCTCGTGAGAGCGGCAAGCCGGAGCAGGTCATCGAGAAGATGATCGAAGGCCGGATGAAAAAATTCCTTGCCGAGATCACGCTGCTGAACCAGGCCTTCGTGATCAACCCCGATCTGACCGTGGCTCAGGCCGCCAAAGAAGCGGGTGTCGAGATCGTTGGCTTCGTGCGCCTCGAAGTGGGCGAAGGCATCGAAAAGAAAGAAGAGGACTTCGCAGCCGAAGTCGCGAAAGCCGCTCAGGGCTGAGCCTGACCTCTTTTGTTTCGACAGGCCGTCGCACTCCGGTGCGGCGGTCTTTTTCGTTGAGTCAGAAAGGTTTGTGGCGCGGCCCCTGGGAAGGGCCGCGCCACAAGAACCGAACGATCGCGCCGCGTCATTTTGGGGATGAGGACAGGCGATCCCGTTCGGGGTGTCGACCCAGAGAATGAATATAATCCCCCAGGCCGACGATCCGGTTTCCCGGAGCAGCTCGAACTCCCCAGTATCGTGAGGCCGCCCGAGCCGCGAGTTCCTTGGCTAATGCCACCACTCACGGAACACGCCGAAAATGCCAATTACCGTCGGGGAAGGGAACTCCTTCGGCGGATCTTCGCTCAACTTTTCACGGTAGTTTCACGGCGCCCAAGGCCGGTAACGCAAAACGGCTCAGAAGCTCGGTTCGATCTGGTAGATCTGGTTCAGCATACTGGCCTTGAGAACCGCCTGAGCCGTTGTTTCGACCCCCAGAGACTCACGGGCCAGCCGGAGATGCTTCTCCACCGTTGACGGGGTCAGCCCCATGATCATGGCGATGTCGGCTGTGGTTTTGCCGTCTCCGACCCACTCGAGCGCCTCACGCTGCCTTGGTGTCAGCGGGCGGCGCGAGGTCAGCCGGGGCAGGGTGGTGATCTTCAGATGGGCCACATTGGTCAGCGCCCAGATCTCACGACCGTGCCGTGCCCAGATCGCATCAACCTCATCCTGGCTCACACCGCGCTCGGGCACGAGCCCGAGTCCCGCACGTGTGCGATGGCTCGAAGGCGGAAAACTCAACGTCAGGCCGGCGTTGAGCCCGAAGGAAAGATTCAGCTCATGAACCCGCAGCTCATCGGCGTCCATGAGGCCTTGCTCGGCGCGCTCCAAGATCGAGCGCCATGTCTTTGCACCCACGTTGTCGACACCCCAACGCACCATCGGCGCATGGTAGTAGAGGCCATCGTTCACGAAGGAATCCATGTACGCTTTCTCGAGCGTCGTCAGGATGGTGATGTCGTCGCGGTCACCGAGGTTCTGGCCGAACCTCTGGCTGGTGTAGCCATAGATCAAACGGGGAAAGCCGTAGCCTGCCAACACATCCCGCAGACTGACCCAAAGCTCCTCAACGTCGCGGCACGCCACGATTTTTTCAACTGTATCCAGCATCGGCTCATTAACCTTGGCGCAGGTGAGTGCCTCACGCCAAATCCCTCGTCATCCCCGTGGGTTGACCTACGGTCTAACGCCCGAGATGTCGAGTTTCTGGCGGGAGATATGTGCGATTTTGTAGAGATGTGGTTAATTCGTGAAAAAGTTGTCGCAGAGTCGGCTTATGTGGAAAGTTGTTCTGGCACAGCGTCTTACACCCCAACGCTCATCCGTTCGATTTACATAATACCGATTATGGGCTTTATGGATGCGACCAAAGGCGTAACTTATGCTACCCTTTCGATCTGCGTTGCAATCCCCGCGCGGGATCGTAACCGACCAAAGCTGAACAGAAGAACAATAGAAAGCACCCTGCTACCACAACGAGCGCCCAGAGGTTCGGTGTGACGTAGAGCGAAAACCGGATCAGCTCGACCGCATGGGTGAACGGATTCCACGCGCATATGTCACGCAGCAGTTCGGAACTCTCAGCCATTTTCCATAGCGGGTACAGTGCTGAGCTCAGGAAGAACATCGGGAAGATGACGAAGTTCATCACCCCCGCGAAGTTTTCCAGCTGTTTCACCGTCGAGCTTATGAACAGTCCCAGAGCGCCCAGCATGAGGCCTGAAACGATCAGCGCCGGGAAGACGAGCAGATACCCTTCCCAAGGCAGTATGATGCCGTAGAGCGCCGCGATGCCGAGGAAGGCGTAGACTTGCAGGATTGACACCGCCACACCGGCGAGCAACTTGCAGAACAGGAGCCACCAACGGGGCATCGGAGAAGTCAGCAAGAGCCGCATCGAGCCCATTTCCTGATCGTAAACCAGGCTCAATGAGCTCTGCATCCCATTGAAAAGCTGGATCATTCCGCAGAGCCCTGGGAGGATGTAGACCTCATAGGTGATATAGGTCTGGTATGGCGGAATGATCGAGACGCCAAGGGCCGCACGGAAACCTGCCGCGAAGATCACCAGCCAGACTAAAGGCCGCACAAGGGCTGAGAAAAACCGGCTCCGCTGGCTCACGAAGCGGGAGGCTTCCCGGCGAACGATGGCCAACAGGGCGGTCAGATAGGCGTTCACGCCCCCTGCCCCACGGGTGCTTCTTGCGCGGTCATCTTCATGAAAGCCGCTTGGAGCGTGCCCGACCCGGCGATGTCCGCGGCACGCTCATGCGCAAGGACTTGGCCCTTGTGCAGCACAACAACGTCATCCTCCGGTGCAATCTCATCGACCAGATGAGTGCACCAAAGCACGCTTAAACCTTGGCCCGCAAGTCCATGAACGTGCTCGGTAATTGCCAAGCGCGATGCGGTGTCCAGCCCCACTGTCGGCTCATCGAGCAGCAGCAGTTCTGGTCCGTGAACCAGCGCCCGGGCGATCTCCATCCGCCTGCGGTGTCCGCCATTCAGGCTTCGGACCTTTTCTCCGGCCCGCTCCCGCATTTCGAGCCTGTCCAGCGCCGCGTCAATCGCCGTTTGAGCCGAGCGGCCGGAGATACCGTGCAATGCCGCGAAATAGGTCATGTTGCGGGCCACAGTAATGTCGAGGTCGAGCGTTGGCTGTTGGAAGACGACGCCGATCTTGGCCAGCGCCGCGCGGGGCTCGCGCGCCATGTCATGGCCAGCCACTCGGATCTCGCCCTCGCGGGTAACGAGCAAGCGAGTCAGGAGCGAGAACAACGTGCTTTTCCCGGCACCGTTCGGCCCCAAAAGCGCGCAGAACCTGCCTCTCGGGAGTGAAAAACTCACCCGGTCCACCGCCTTTTTGGGGCCGTAGTTGAAGGATACTTCATCGAGTGACAGTGCCGGAGTCACGCTTGATTGCGCCTCTTTCTCAATTGGTTACGCATCGAAGGTGATCCTTGGTCTCGGGGTGCAAAACTGCCGGGCGACCGCTCAAGTGAACGATCCGTTCGGTCAGGCGCTCTGCTTCCGGCCGGGCGTGCGTGACCAGCATCAGCGCCGGCCGGGTCTCGGCAATGAGCGTCTCGGTCAGGCGCATCATCTCCTCTGCCATCTCAGGATCCAGCGACACGAACGGCTCATCCATCACCAGAAATTCTGGCGCGCCGGCGAACGCTCGTGCCAGCGAGAGGCGCCGTTGCTGACCAAGAGAAAGCTGCGCCGGAAAGAGCGCCGCCTTGTCTGCGATCCCGACCCGCGCCAGCGCCTCCGTTGCGGCCTGCTCGGTCAGCCCTCGATGGATGAGCGTGAGGTTCTGCAAGGCGGTCCGCCAAGGCAAGAGCGTGGGCTCTTGAAAGACGACGCCCATCCGTGCGGGCCTGTCAACATCTCCACTGAACTTGCGGTCGATGCCCGCAACGATCCGCAAAAGCGTGCTCTTGCCCACTCCAGAAGGACCGAGGACGGCCAACCTCTCCCCCTGCCCCAGCGTGAATTGTATGCGCCCGAGCACTGTGGTGCCAGCGAAGCTCTTCTCCCGGATATCGACCTTGATCATGCCAGCCGCCACCGCCGCACGCGGCGCTCCCAAGGCTGCAAGATCAGCCATTCGACCGCGAGCATGACCGCGATGAAGGAGAAAGCATAGACCAGCACCATCCCTACGTCGAAGAGTTGGAAATAGAGGTGGATCTGAAAGCCGACACCACTGGAGCGACCGAGAAACTCGACCACGAGCACGATCTTCCAGATCACCGCGATCCCGGAGCGGGAAGCGGCGGCCATGAAGGGCGCGAGTTGGGGCAGCACCACGTGGCGCATCCGGTCCATGAGCGGCAACCTGTAGACGCCTGCCAGGGCGTCAAGGTCCGGTGAAAGAGCCCGAGCACCCTCACGGATGACGGTGGTGACATTTGGGACCTTGTTCAACGTCACCGCCGCGATGGCAGCAGCTTCCGTAAGGCCGATCCAGAGGTAACAGAGTACGATCAGAACGAGCGCCGGCAGGTTCAGGAAGACCACAAGCCAAGGGTCGAGCCATTGATTGACCCGTTCCGAGCGGCCCATCGCCAGCCCGAGCAGGCACCCGAGCGTCATGGCCAGCAGGAATGCCCAGATCACCCGCAGGAGTGTGTGGCCGAGGTGATAGAGCAGCTCGCCGGATCGGAGTTCATCCCAGAATGGGCCGATCAGCGCCCAAGGTTGGGGGAGTACGGTGGGGTCGGCAGACAGCGCCGCCGCAACGACCCAGAGGCTTACCAGCCCAAGGAGCGAAAGCGCAGGCGTGCCGACCCCTCTCACACAGTCACTCGGAGGTCAGGAACAGCCCCTTGGGCAGTTCCGTTGCATCACCGACAAGATCAGCACCACCCAGCCGGGCCATGACCTTCAGGAGCGCATCCGCCCCCTCTTCCGACACCGGCGCATCACCGGGGATGCCAGCACGGAAGTCGGCCTTGAGGGTCTCGAACTGCGCATCGTTCTGCGCATTCATCATCGGCCGGACTGCCTCCCACGCGGCATCATCCTCCGCGAGCAGCGCCTTTGCATCACGGCTGGCGCGGTAGAGCGCGTGGCCGAGATCGGGATTGTCGGCAAGGAAGCTCTCTTTCATCACATAGCCGAGCAGCGGGGTTTCAGGGTCCAGCCCCAGTGCGCTGCTGGCCTGCTCGACTGAGATCACCTCACGCATCCCGGCAGCTTTCATCTTGGCGAGGAAGTGCCAGAAGTTGATCGCCCCGTCGGTCTCACCCGACAGCCCGCTCTTGAAGATCAGCGGCGGCGCGCCGAAGACCTGCTCGGTCTCGGCCTTCAGGTCCATCCCGTATTCCTGCTCGGCATAGGCCCGCAAGATCAGCCAGCTCTTGTCGAGCGGGCCGCCGGCGATGCCGACTTTCTTGCCCTTCAGGTCTTGCAGGCTCTGCACTTCGGAGCCCTCGGGCACCACAAGGCCGCCCACGGCCTTAGAGTAAGGGATCACCACATAGTCTTTTCCGGCGGCCCGTTGGCGGGCGACCCAGATCCAATCGGCCACGGCCACATCGGCCTCGCCGCCTTCCAGCGCGACGCGAGTGGCACCGTTGTCGGCATAGGGCTGCATGACCAGTTCAAAGCCGTGGGCCTTGTCGAAGCCGTTCGCCTTGATCGTCTCAAGCTCCCAGTTCACCGTGCCGATCTTCAGCGTGGCAAAACGGATTTGCGGCAGATCCTGCGCAATCGCGCCTGCCGCCGTCACAAGGGCCGCTGCCCCTGCCAATGCAAGTGTTCTCAGGCTTTTCATGTCAGTCCTCCCAGAGTGTAGCCCCCTGCCCCGCATTGTGGAAGCAGAGGGCTCGTGGGCGGCCTATTCGGCGCGCCGCCCGGTTTCGTTCAACTCCGCGTCGAGCGTGATGTCATACTGCTGACCGCCCTCGCAGATCACGTCATCCAGCTCGTAGCCGCCATCGTCTTCCATCTCGATGTCGTCTTCGGCCATCTGGCACTTCATCTCGGTGAGCTTCATCATGATCTTCTCGACCGTCTCGGCATCTGGCCCGTCGCCGTGGCTCTCGGCAAAGGCGGCACCGCCCAGCATCAGGGTTGCGGCGAGGGTAGCAATCGTGCGTTTCATCCTGAGGTTCCTCCCTATTGGATGTTGAATGTGACCATCTGCGTTTCCCCGGTGCTTCCGGGGATGCGCAGCACGTGGCTGCCCGGCTTGATCGCCACGAAGGAGATTTCGGCCGTGCCGGCTGCGTCGAACTCAAGGCTTTCGACCGCCATAGGCCGGATCTCGATTTGGTTGATGACGATCTCATTCATCCAGATCGCCCGGAAGAACGAGGGACCGCTGATCGCCAGTTCGGCGGAGCCATCGGCGGTGATCATCAGCTTATAGTAAGCGCCCGATTGCAGCGTATGCGTCGACTGCTCTGAGAGCGGCTGCCCGGCGGCCAGAGTCAGCTCGATCGGCTCCCCCCGGTTGCAGCTTGCGAGCAGACCGGCAAAGCCGAGGTCGTCGCAGAGCGGGGCCGCCGCAGCGGGCGTTGTCATTAGCGCGGTCAGCGCCAGAGCCATGTATTTCTTCATATTTCCTCCCATCATTCCGGCGTCACCACGGCGCCCCAGGGCTGCTGCCCTACCTGCACCGACCGGATCGCCTCCTGCGCCTCCACGTCGATGATTGTCACATCGTTGGAGTTGCCGTTTGTCGTGACCAAAAACTTCTCATCGGGCGTGAAAGCGAGTTGCCACACACGTTGGCCGACCAGAATGTACTTCTCCACCTCCATCGTATTGATATTGATTACCGCGACGCGGTTGGCCGGGCCTAGTGCGACGAATAGCCAATTGCCATCCTCGGTTGCCTTTGCGCCCACGGGTTGCAGCCACTCCGGTTGCACGCCAGACACCTCGAAGCCGATCTTCTGCGTCAGGTTCGGCGCTTCGCCTGTCATGTCGATTACGCTGACCGTTCCGCCAATCTCCGAGGTCACGAAGAGCCATTTGCCATCAGCGGTGAACTCGGCGTAGCGCGGGCGCTGATCGACGAGGATGTTGTGCTTGATGGTGTAGTCCGAGGTGTCGATGAAATGGGCCATGTTGGTGGTCTCGGACGTATTGACCACCCATTTGCTGTCGGCCGATATCCCCATACCCTCCGGCTCAACCCCCACTGGCACCTCGGCCAGCACGGTGTGGCTCTCGGTGTCGACTACGGTCACGAGGTTATCGTCTTCATTGGCGATGTAGAGCGGGTTGCCCGAAGGGTGCAGCACAAAAAGCTCCGGGTCCGGGCCCGAAGGCAGCGTGTGAACCTCTTCGTAGGTTTCGGTGTCAAAGACGCGCACCAGATCATCGTCGCTGGCACAGACATAGAGCAGCTTGCCATCGGGGCTCATGGTGATCCCGCGCGGGCGGTTACCGGCAGCGAACTCCTCCAGCACCTCCCAGCTCGATGCATCCAGCACCGTCACCGTGTTGCCGCGCTCGTTGGATACAAACACCTTCTCCGCCGCGGCGGGCAGCGCCGTTGCGGCCAGCAATGCGACCAGGCCCAATCCTCTCATAGTCATCCTCCAAATGCAGTGCAGGCGCTTTCGGGCTGGTCCAGCCCGAGCGTGTCGAGCGGCGAGACCTGATGCAGAAAGCCATCCTGCGGTGAAACGCTGGCTGTGATCCGCCCGTCGAAGAGCAGGATCGGCTGGCGCAACTGACCGTTCCACGAACGGAACGTGACCGGCACGCCCTTGAAGGCGGCCACTTCAAACTCTTCGCTGAGCAGGTAATCCCGCAGGGCCGCGACCTCGCCGGTGTTGGCCCGCGTCACCGCCTCCCCGATGATGCGCAGCGCAAGCCAGGTGTTGTAATCTTCTTCCCGCACGTAGCGGCCCGCCAGTTCGTCAAACCGGGTCTGAAACTGGGTTGCGCCCCATGCCTCCTGGCCCCCGTGGAACGTGACCGGACGCAAACCGCCGGACCCCATAACGGGAGCGGGTGTCCACAGATGGAAGGGCAGATAGGGCGCGAAGTAGTCCGACGCATCGGCGGCGATCACGATGTCATGGTCTTCCGCACCCTGCGTTGCAATCGGCACCTGTCGCTGAACCAGCACATGGCCAGAGTCGGTGCGCCGTGCACCGCCAGTGTCCTCGAACACCCGCTCCTCGACGATCTTCGCACCGAACTTCGCAGCCGACCTGCGATAAGCCTCCGCCAGCGCGATGTCAGCCGGATTGGAGCCGTGGATCAGCAACCATTCGGGCCATTTCTTCCACACGGCGAACTGCGCGACGGCATCGGCCTTCATGGCATCGCTGGGCGCAATGTGCAGCGTATTGGCTCGGCAGTCGGCATCCCTGAGCGCGATGCCCTCGGATGCGGCGTTCAGGATCAGCACGTCCGGCCCTGCCATATCTGCGAGCCTCAAAAGGTCTTCGTTTTCGGCCAGCACCACTATGGTTTCATGCCCTGCCTCCAGCAGAGCCTTGAAGGCCACATCCGCGCCCTCGGGCGGTACTGAGACCGTTTCAATCTCGTAGCTGTGGCCCAGAAAGGCGCCCGTCGTCATGTTGTCTTCGGTCGCCAGCACGGCACCGGCAAAGCCAAGATCCTCGGGCACTTCATCGAACCGTGAAATCGGGGCAAGGCGTGGATAGTCGATCCGGAATACGGCGGAGCGCATCTCGACGGCTCCCGCAGGCGCGGCGAACCCGAGCGCGCACATGCCGGCAGCCAGCATAGTGGCAAAGTAGCGCAAATTGTCCTCCCTGCACCGTCAGTTGCGGCGCTTCAGAACAGCCTGCCATAGGCTCGGCCCTCGCCAAACCGATACCTTTGGCGCAATTGCGCACTATGGCATACACCTTAGCATTCTCCCGAAGATTGTGCCGATTGTGCAGGCTGGGTCTTTGATATCCCGGCATTTTTTGCCTCATGTCCCGGAGGAGCGGGGCGGCGGAAAAACGCGCAGGCACAGGGCTCAAGGGAGGACTACACTCGTGCCAAACCGCACTCGCCGCGCACTCATTCTGGCTGCGCTCACCGTTCCGGCGCTCGCAGCCATTCCTGCCGCAGCTCACGGACCGACCCGTCAAAAGGTAACGCTGACCACCGAGGTCGCCGCACCGCCCGCAGAAGTTTGGGAGGTCATCGGCAACTTTCAGGATATGTCATGGCACCCGGCGGTGCACTCCACGCAGGGAGAAGGCGGCAACGAGATCGACGCAACACGCCTGCTGACGCTCGGTGAGGAAGGCGGCCCGACGATCGACGAGATCCTCTATAAATATGATGCGGAGAAGATGACCTACTCCTACCGCATCACTGAGGTTGCGGTGGAGACACTGCCGGTTACCAACTACTCTTCGCATCTGACCGTCAAGTCCGGTGCAAACGGCGGCTCGCTGATTGAATGGCGCGGGGCCTTCTACCGAGGCTACCCCAACAATGACCCACCCGAGCACCTGAATGACGAGGCAGCCATCGCTGCAGTCACCGGAGTTTACCAGGCAGGGCTCGATGCGCTGGCCGACCGTTTCGGTGGCACCAACTAGGCGCATCGGGATCCTCCTAGCCCTCGCCGTGGTCCTGTATCCCCTACCGGCCGCGGCGGGGGATTTGGCTTTCGTCACCAATCAGTCTTCCTCCGATGTCTCGATCATTGACCTCGAGACCAGGTCGGAACGCGGTCGCTTTGCCGTGCCGGGCCAGCCCGCAGGCGTAGTGGTCGCGGGCGGTATGGTCTGGGTCGTGGCCCCCGAGGCCAAGGCAGTGCGCAGGTTTTCTGTGGATGGCAATCTGGAGGCCGAAGTTACCTTGGACGGTGGGCCCACAGGCATCGCCCTCGATCCGGCCCGAGATCGAATTTTCGTGTCAGACTGGTTTAATGCCCGTGTCTGGGTGCTGAACGCAGCATCACTCGCCCCCATTGATGAACTCGCAACCGGCGCGGCCCCGGCCGGGCTTGAGGTGTCTCCAGATGGCCGCTGGCTCGCTGCTGCGGTCCGCGATGCTGATGAAGTGGCACTGTTCGATACGGAAACACTGAGCCTGCATGCGACCGTTCCCGCAGGAATCCGGCCCTACGGGCTAGGGTTCGATCCACAGGGTCGCCTTTGGGTTGGCAACGTGGGCAGCAACGATGTCACCGTCATCGATCCGGCCCAAGCCGAGGTCATTGCAACCTTACCCGTGGGCGAGCGCCCCTATGGCATCGCCTTCGCCCAAGGCCGCGCCTTTGTGACCAACCAGTATGCCGACACGGTTTCCGTGCTAGACTGGGCCAGCCTCGCCCCCGTCGCCACCCTCGACGTGGGCGAGTACCCTGAGGGGATCGACGTGGCTGCAGGTGGCACGCAGGTCGTGGTGGCAGGTTGGTTTTCCAACACGCTCACCGTGATCAACGCGCAAAGCCTCGAAACACTGGCCGAAATCCCAACAGGCGACGGCCCGCGCGCCTTTGGCCGCTTCGTGATGGAGGAATGATGAAAACCCTGCTCACCGCCGCACTGCTCGCTTCTGCCAGCCCTGCCCTCGCCGTGGAACCCGCCTGGCCGGACCTTGAGGCCGCTCTCTACGAAGGGCGCACCCTGAACGCCGGCGAGAACGTCATCGCCATCGACGCGCCCTATCGCACATACGACGACGCCCGTACCCGGATCGCGGCCCAAGTTGCCGCGCCGGAAGGGCAGATGCTGGCTTCTCTCACTGTGATCCTCGATGAAAACCCGATGCCAGTGTCTGCTGTGTTCACCTTTAGCAGCCCCCTGCCCCGCTTCAACTTCGAGGCCACGTTTCGCGTAAACGGCCCCACGCCGTTGCACATGGTCGCCGAAACCACCGATGGGCAGCTTTGGATGGTGGAGAGCTTCGTCAAGACTTCGGGACAAGGTGCCTGCGCAGCGCCTCCGGGGACCGACCCGGAAGAGGCCCTGCTGACCCTGGGCGATATGGAGATTGGCGTAACCGGCGGCGCCTCACCGCTCGACCGGCTGGGCGCGCTGGCGCATGGCCAGAAACAGCTGGATATCGACGTGAGCCACCCCAGCCATTCGGGCATGCAGATGGATCAGATCTCGTTGCTCTTCATCCCGATGCGCTATGTCGAAAGCCTCGACGTAGAGCTGGATGGCGCGGGATACGTCGATATCACCGGGTCTATTTCACTCTCTGAAAACCCCAGCGTCTCTCTCTCTGTCCCACGTACCGCTGGCCACGTTGGTGTGACGATGACGGATACAGATGGCACAACCACCCGCGCCGAGCGCAGCCTCGCCGATTGGTAGGTGGGCGCAGCTGCCCCCCCCTACCCGCCCGGCTCAGGCTCGACCACTTCGGTTGGGTAGTCGTAGAATGCCCACCCATCCGTGCCTTCTGGCAGCCAATAGACCTCGGAGTATCCCCACTCCAACGCCCGTTTCGCCGCGTTCCAGCTCATCCAGCAGTCATCCAGACAAAAGATCAGCACAGGGTGAGCCGTATCCCCCCCTGTTGCCTTCTCCAGCCCTGAGCGAAAATACGCGGTCGTCTGGTCTGCAATCGCTCCATACCCAACGTTGGGCAACCAAATTGCTCCGGGGATGGTATAGCGCGGTTTTTCACGCCAGATCGTGCCCTCCGGCAGCCCTTCAGGCTTGGGCGCGCGTGGCAGAACGTCGATGAATGCTACACTTCCGGTTACCCACAACGCATGCGCCTCCTCCGGCCCGACGACAGTGCCGCCTTCAAGCGTGTCGGGAACGGGGGAGCGATAGTGCTCCGTCTGGTAGCTATCGGGTTCGCTAACTTGGGCGAGCGCGGGCGTGACCAGCAGCATCAAGATCGCCGCGACCCCGCGCACGCTCATTCCGTGGCGTCCAGCATCCTGTCGCCCATGTCCGCAACCAGAGGCACGCCGGCCTCTTTCAGGATCGCGTTGATCTCATCCTGATTGCGACGAATGAGCGAGTTCAGCTTGCGTTGCCAAACCTTGTCTCCCAGCCGCACGCCCATCGTGATCCGGAAAAACAGCCGAGGCGGCAGCTCCTCTTTCAGGAGCGGGATGACTTTCATCCCCGGGTGCTCCTGCTTGACCAGCGGCCCGCCAATCGGGCCCCAGAGAATAGCTGCGTCGATCTCGCCCGCCTCCAAATCATCCAGCATATCCTCGGTGGGGCTCTCAACCCGACGGTCGACGTTGAGGTTGTAGGGTTTGGCTTTGCCGATCAGTCCGTTGCGGGCCATGTGGGTGGCGGGAGGCGAGCCCGCGATGATTCCGATCCTCTTGCCTTGCAGTGCCGGGTCAGACAGGCGGTCCACGCCCGCCAGATCGCCGCCGCCTGGCACGATCAGCGTGTAGACCGAGGTCATGTAGTGGTTGGTGTTCAACACCAGCTCATGGCCCTGGGCATAGCCCATCACCACGTCGCAGCGGTTGGCCCTGAGCGTTTGTCGGATGAAGCCCGTCGCCATCGGGAACCAAGTATAGGTGACCGGCAACTCCAGCTTTTCCGCGAAGAGGTCAGCCAGCCTGTTCTCATAGCCTGAGCCGTCTTCCATCGACATGGGCGCATTGGCCGGGTCTGCACAGACGCGGAAGGCCGTCTTGCTGACGAGGTCGGAGGTTTGTGCGCCAGCGGCGGTGGCCAGCATCAGCGCCAGCCCCGCAGCATATGTGAGCGTCCTACATGCCAAGGCAGGCATTCTCCGCCTCGCGGATCGCATCTGTCTTGTCTTCACGGCCAGCGGGCCGGCCGCGCGGTACGGCCTCTGTACCGCGTGCCTTTAGGTAAACGTAGATGTCATCAAGGTAGCACATGACGTTGGGGTTATCGCCAAAGGCAGGCATCACCGAGTTCTCGGCGGCGTTGATCTTCTGGCGCCCATTCACCACCACATCGACGAAATCGTAGTAGTCCATGTCGATCGCCGAGTCTTTCAGAGCGGGCGCATAGGTCGAGCCCATGCCCTCTGGGCCGTGACAGACATGGCATTCAGAGTGGTAGCGGCGGAAGCCGGAGTAGGTCAGCCAATCCACCTTCGCCCCGTCTTCGGTGATGTTGTAGGTCGGGATGTCGTCCTCGGTGTAGTAGCGTCCGTCCTCCTCGTAGGCGACGGAGATATTGTCGACCTCGTCCTGCGCGGCGACCATGGCAGGCGCGGCGGCGATCAGGGAGGCGGCAAGGATGCGCGAGAGTTTCATGTATGTCCTCGGAGTGGTCTGGGCGGTTCGGCACGGAGGGGCATCATGCCCACCCCGTGCCGATCGCTCTTGTCTCTTGTGGTGCCGCCCCCGGGGAGCGGAGGCAGCACCTGGGCCGGGGTATCAGTCCGGCAGGGAGAAGACGGTCAGCTGCCCGCCGAGCGCAGTGTAGTCGCTCAGCGCGGCATAGCCGCCCACGGCACCAAGGCCGTCGTTCGGGTTGGTGAGGCCAGCTGCAAGGCCGATCCCGGCCCAGCCACCGATGCCCGAGAGAACGGCGACGTACTGCTTGCCGCCCTGCTCATAGGTCATCACGTTGCCGATGATGCCCGAGGGGGTCTTGAACTTGTAGAGTTCCTCGCCCGTCTCGGCATGCACCGCTTTCAGGTAGCCCTCGAGCGTGCCGTAGAACACCACGTCACCCGCTGTGGCCAGAGCACCAGACCACACCGAGAACTGCTCGGGCAGAGACCACTTGATCTCGCCGGTCACGTTGTCCCAAGCAATGAAGTTGCCCATGCCGCCGTGGCTGTCCGGCGCCGGGTACATCGACAGGGTCGCGCCCACGTAGGGCTGGCCTGCGGTGTAGCTCACGCGGAAGGGCTCGTAGTCCATGCACACATGGTTGGTGGGCACGTACATCAGCTCGGTCTTCGGGCTGTAGGCCGCCGGCTGCTGGTCCTTGGTGCCAAGGGCCGCCGGGCAGATGCCGGTCGAGTTTACGTCCTCGCCATTCTGCTCGGTGGAGTACTGAGCCACAACCGCCGGACGCCCGTAGGTCTCCGACTCCGGGTCCATGTCCACGCCGGTCGTCCAGTTGACAGCCGGGTCATACTTCTCGGCCACCAGCAACTCGCCGGAAACGCGGTCCATCGTATAGGCTAGGCCGTTCCGGTCGAAGTGGGTGAGCAGCTTGCGCTCCGTCCCATCGATCTCCTGCTCGGTGAGGATCATCTCGTTGACGCCGTCGAAGTCCCACTCGTCATGGGGCGTCATTTGGTAGACCCACTTGGCCTCGCCGGTATCAATGTCACGGGCGAAGATGGTCATCGACCAGCGGTTGTCACCCGGGCGCTGCGCCGGGTTCCAGGTCGAGGGGTTGCCCGAGCCGTAGTAGAAGAGGTTCTCTTCCATGTCGGCCGAGTACCAGCCCCAAGTGGTGCCGCCACCGATCATCCACTGATCGCCTTCCCAGGTGTCGGTGGAGCTGTTGGCGCCGACCGGCTTGCCGAGATGCGTGGTGGTTTCGGGGTTGAACAGAATCTGGTCGTCCGGACCAACCGAGGCC
The DNA here is from genome assembly GCA_017792405.1 of Oceanicola sp. Lineage (GTDB taxonomy): Bacteria > Pseudomonadota > Alphaproteobacteria > Rhodobacterales > Rhodobacteraceae > Vannielia. The sequence goes on along the minus strand of CP051231.1, from coordinate 1,493,943 downwards.
GCCCGCCAGATCTGCTCGCCGCTCTCGAGGTCATAGGCCGTCACGTGGCCCTGCACACCGAACTCGCCGCCGGAGATGCCGACAATGAGCTTGTCCTTCACCGGAAGCACTGTGGCGGTGTTGGTCTCGCCTTTCGACGGGTCGCCGTTGATCGCCGTCCAGACTTCCTCACCGGTCGTCGCGTCCAGCGCGACGATCTTGGTGTCGGCCTGGTGCAGGTAGATCTTGCCGTTGGCATAGGCCACGCCGCGGTTGACGGTGTCACAGCACATCACCGGGATCACGTTAGGATCCTGCTTTGGCTCGTACTTCCAGATGATCTTGCCGTCCTGCGTCAGGTCGAGCGCATAGACGATGTTCGGGAAGGGCGTGTGTACATACATCACATCGCCAATCACCAGCGGGCTGCCCTCGTGGCCGCGCAGAACGCCGGTCGAGAAGGTCCAGTTGGCCTGAAGCGTGCCGACGTTGTCAGCTGTGATCTGGCTCAGCTCAGAATAGCGCTGGTTCTTGTAATCGCCCGTCTGGATCGCCCATTGCGCGGAATTGTCGATATCCGCCATCAGCCCGTCGTTGGCCAGCGCGCCTGTGGCGCACATCGCTGCGACGGAGGTCAGAGCAAGTAACTTTCTCATGGTCTCATCTCCCGTTTGGTTGGTGCCGTCGCAGCCCATCTCACAAGGCTGGCGGCCAGGCCCGGCTTCACGTGTCCTCCTCGCGCCGGGTATTTCGCTATCTCGTCAGGAACCCTCCCCTTCTGCTGCCGCTCCATCCTCGCCAAAACTGGCAAGGTAGGCGATGACGTTGGCCACATCAGCCTCCTTCCGGAGGCCTGCGAAGGTCATTTTGGTGCCCTTCATGAAATCCTTTGGTTTGGTCAGGAAGGCGGCGAGGTTCTCTTCGGTCCACTCGAGCCCGCCGTCAGCGGCCTCCTGCATGGCCGGTGAGTATTTGAAGTCCTCAACACTGGCTGCGGCGCGACCGATGATGCCGTTCAGGATCGGGCCGGTCTTCGCTTGAGCGTCCGCGCCCACCATGTGGCAGGCCTGGCATTTCCGGAACACCTTTTCGCCCTTGGCTGGATCGCCCGCCATATCCTCGGCCGAAAGCACCGTTGCGCTGGCGATAAAGCTGGCGGCGGCGAGCAGTCTTGCGATCATGTCTTGTCTCTCTCCCTCAATGGCGCGGCCCTCAGCCGCAAAGTCTCTCCGCGTGCCAGGCCACATGGTCCCGGGCGAAGGTCGTTACAAAAAAATATGAGTGGTCATAGCCCGGCTGCATCCGGATGGCGCCGGGCTGGCGGCGTTTCACCATGGCCTGCGCCAGCGCCTCGGGGCGGAGCAGGTCCAAAAACTGGTCGCTCGCGCCCTGGTCCACGAGGATCTCACCCTTCCAGCCCTTCTCTTCCAGAAGGATCGAGGCGTCGTGGTCCGCCCAAGAGCTTTCATCATCGCCGAGGTAGGCCGAGAGCTGCTTGCGCCCCCAATCCGAACTGGTCGGGTTGGCGATCGGAGCGAACGCCGAAAGGCTCTCGAACATATCCGCATTGCGCATGGCAATGGTCAGAGCGCCGTGCCCACCCATCGAATGGCCGGTGATCCCGTGCCGATCCTCCAGCGGAAAATACTCCATAACGAGGCCACGCAACTCTCCGGTGATGTAATCATACATCCGGAAGTGCGGCGACCACGGCTCACGCGTGGCATTCACATAGAACCCTGCGCCCTGACCGAGGTCATAGGCTTCATCATCTGCCACATCGTCGCCGCGCGGGCTGGTGTCAGGGAAGATCACCGCGATCCCATGCTCAGCGGCGTGCTCTTGAAATCCGCCCTTCGTCATGGCGTTCTCGTGTGTGCAAGTCAGTCCACTGAGATACCAAAGCACTGGCACCGGCCCGTGTTCGGCCTGTGGTGGCAGATAAACCGCAAAGGTCATCTCGCAGCCGCAGGCGTTCGATGGGTGCTTCGCAACGATCTGACGCCCGCCGAAACAGGCCGTTTCGGAGATCACTTCAAGGCTCATCAATATTCCACCACGGCGCGGATGGATTTACCGGCGTGCATGAGCTCGAAGCCCTCGTTGATGTCGTCGAGCTTCAGCTTGTGGGTAATCATCGGGTCGATCTCGATCTTCCCGTCCATGTACCAGTCCACGAACTTCGGCACGTCCGTCCGGCCCTTGGCGCCGCCGAAGGCCGTGCCTTTCCAGACCCGGCCCGTCACCAGCTGGAACGGGCGGGTGCTGATCTCGGCGCCCGCAGGCGCCACGCCGATGATCACGCTCACGCCCCAGCCGCGGTGCGAGCATTCCAGCGCGTCGCGCATCACCTTCACGTTGCCGGTGGCGTCGAACGAGTAGTCCACGCCCCCGATCTGGTCGAGCTCGGTCTTCGTCAGGTCCACGATGGCCTGCACCGTGTTCTCTACCTTCGAAGGGTTAACGAAGTGTGTCATGCCGAATTTCTTCGCCATCTCCGCCTTGTCGTCGTTCAGATCGACCCCGATGATCTTGTCGCAGCCCGCCATCCGCAGGCCCTGGATCACGTTCAGCCCGATCCCGCCGAGGCCAAAAACGGCCGCCGTTGACCCAATCTCAACACCTGCCGTGTTAATCACCGCGCCGATGCCGGTGGTCACGCCGCAGCCGATGTAGCAGATCTTGTCGAAGGGCGCGTCCTCGCGCACCTTCGCCAGGGCGATCTCGGGCATCACCGTGTGGTTCGCAAAGGTGGAGCAGCCCATGTAGTGATAGATCGGCGTGCCATCGAGCATCGAGAACCGGGTCGTGCCGTCGGGCATCAGGCCCTGGCCCTGCGTGTTGCGGATCGCGGTGCACAGGTTGGTCTTGCCGCTCAGGCAAGAGGCGCACTCGCGGCACTCGGGGGTGTAGAGCGGGATGACATGATCGCCCGGCTTCAGCGTGGTCACGCCCTCGCCCACCTCCATCACAACGCCCGCGCCTTCATGGCCGAGAATGCTCGGAAACAGCCCCTCCGGGTCATCACCCGAGCGGGTGAACTCATCGGTGTGGCAAATCCCCGTCGCCTTGATCTCCACCAGAACCTCGCCCGCCTTCGGGCCCTCAAGGTTCACCTCCATGATCTCAAGCGGTTTGCCAGCCTCAAGGGCCACCGCGGCGCGTGTCCGCATCTGTTTCCTCCCAGAACGTCTCGGCGGTTTTTGTTGTCAACGAGGCTAGGAGCAGAGCCCAAAACTGCCAATGCAGACCAAAGGTGGTATTGGCCCCGGTAGACAAAGGTGCACGGCGGGATACAGTGTGCGCAGGGAGGACTGCCATGAAAACAAGGGTTCTAAAGGCACTCTGCCTGTTGCTTGCAGCGGGCGCACCGGCCATGGCTGCCGATTTCTCGGACCCGACATGGCCCTGCATCCAACGCAAGGTCGGGCAACTTTCACCCGGTCTGATGTGGCCCGCAGCGATCGAGAAACCCGCGCTTTCGACAGGCGTTGAAGCCGCTGTCGAAGATCTCGTCGGCTACCTGACCCTCCGCCGCCTTGCACTGGACGAAACTGAACCCCAGCTTGCCGCCTTCACCGCATCCCACGGCACGAACCCGGCCCTGCTCGGTCATGTCTTCGAGCAGTCCTTCACCCGTCTCAACACGCTCCGCACCCGGCTTATCACGGGGATCGAGGAGTATTCCCTTGGCCAACTCGCCCTTTCCGAGCGGATCGACGCCGCACGCCTGAAGATGGATGCTGAAATGGCGAAGGAGAACCCGGATTTTGACCTCGTGGACGAGTTGGAGGAGCAGATCGCATGGGACGAGCGCATCTACACCGACCGTCGCCAATCACTCACCTATGTTTGCGAAACACCCGTACTGCTCGAAAAACGGCTCTACGGCATCGCCCAGATGCTCCAAAACGCCGCGCAGGATTAAGCTCCCTCAGGCCTACTCCCATTCCAGCTCCGTGAAGGCCACGGTGGCGTTGCGCTTGTTGTAGGCCTCGAAGAGCTCCCAAGCCCCGGCTTCGCTTTCAGCGATATGCTCCACCGCCTCGCCCAGCCGCTCCCCGGCCGCGACCGCGGCGCGGGTGTCATCGCGCAGCACCTCGAAATAACGTCGCATCGGGCCGAGGGCCTCTGCCATAGGCATCATAGGCCCACCGTGGCCCGGCACGACCTGACCGCCCTGCCCTTCCAATGCGTCCAGCGCCTCCAGCCATCCCAGCACCGAGCCGTCGAGCGCGGGCGTGTGGCGATCAAAAACGAGGTCTCCGGAGATCACCACGTCTCCCACCCTGACCGTGAGATCCGTTCCGGTGTGCGCCCTGTGCCAAGGCGTCAGCTCCATAAGAACCTGACCAAGGTCAATTTCGATTGCTTCGGATATCGCGACGGTCACCGTCGGCACACCGCTGCCCAGAAAGGCCTCAGGACCGATCGAGGCTTCGAGGCTCTCCACATAGTTTTCCGCCCGGTCAGCAAGCGCTCGCTCCAAACCCGAATGGCCCACCACCTCTGCGCCGTGAAACGCCGTTGCCCCAAACACATGATCCGGGTGCATATGGGTCAGCACCACATGGCTCACTGGCAGATCGGTCACATTGCGAATGGCCCTCCACGTCGCCTCCCCGATCCATCTGGCCGATCCGCTGTCGACAACCGCCACCGAGTCTTCCCCAACGACAAAAGCGATGTTCGCAACATCACCCCTGTTCTCACGATCGGGCTCGGCGATGGCACCCATGTGCACCCAGAGGTTTGGCGCAACCTCTTCGAAATCCAGCACAAGACCGCGTAGAGCACAGAATGGATCACCCGCTTCCCAAGCGCCCTCGGGAACGTTCACCTCCCGTAGCATTGCCTCGCAGCCCACTAGCGTGCTTGCCTCAGCCCCCGGCAACAGCGCATCGCGGCACACGTCGGGCGCGCCAGTCAGGCACAGGGTAACGAGAGCTTCGAACATACCACCAGCGTCTCGCTTGGCCTCCGTTCACGCCATGCAGACCATCGGATGAGTGAAGCAACACGTCACGTGTGCTACACTCGCGCAAAGCGCGATCACGGGAGGAGACCCTATGCGCCTTATAACGACCGCTCTCTTTGCGGCAATCGTCGCCCTGCCTGCCTACGCGGCGGAAGACAATCCACTGACGGAGAGTGAAAGCTGGGAGTCCCTGAAATATGATGTGTTGGGGAATGCAACCCCAGCCCAAGGCAGCAGCCTTTTCACCGTCGATGCCCCTTACCGCGCGAACGATGCGGCCACCGTCCCGCTGCACATCGTGCAAACCGATGAAAGCGCCCGGATCAGAAATGCCATTGTGGTGATCGACGAAAACCCGGCGCCTGTTGCGGGCACCTTCACCTTCGGTGACGCGATGGCTCCGCTGGATCTCGAAATCCGGGTTCGCGTGAACCAGTATTCCAACGTCCGAGTCATCGCCGAAACCGGTGAGGGCCTCGCCATGCAGGGCCGCTTCGTCAAGGCGTCCGGCGGCTGCTCCGCCCCCGCCACATCAGACCCGGAGGCCGCCCTTGCGGGCATGGGTCAGATGCGCCTGCGCGGCTTTGCCGCCGAACCGCAGATGAGCACCCCGCGCCGCGAAGCGCAGATCATGATCCGGCATCCCAACTACTCGGGCCTCCAGCGAGACCAGATCACCCAGCTCTTCGTTCCGGCACACTTCATCGACACGCTTGAGGTGCGCCAAGGCGACGAATTGCTTTTTACGATGGAAGGCGGCATCTCGATTTCAGAGAACCCTGTGTTCCGGTTCGTATATACCGACAATGGCGAGCCCGAAATCACGGTGCGGGCCACGGATACAGAAGGCAATGTGTTCGAAGAGCGTTTGCCGAAAGACGAGGCCAGCTAGGCCACGGGCGCGCTCAGAAGCACAGGATCTCCGCCTCGGCCTGCGCGCGGCGCAGTTCGGCCACAAAGACCTCGGCGCTTGCGGCGCTCCGGAAAATCGCCATACGTTCACCGCCCACTTGCCGCATCGAAAGAACGGTTTCCGCTTCGACATACTTATCATAGGGCAAGATCGTTGCGATCACATCAATCGAGCAAGCGCAGCGGTCGAGCGTCTCGCGGCTGAGGCCATTGGTCTGCATGCAAGCGAACACATAGTCCGCCCGAGCCGCTGTGGGGTAATCATTCAGCCGATCCGCCACGCTCTGGGCTTGCACCGGCATGGTCATGAGCAGAACGCAGGCAATCCACCTCATTCGGCCACACCTTCAAACACCATAACAGACCCGTAGGCCTCTCCAGCATTTGCCGAGAGGCTCCGATACCAGCCCGGCACCTCTTCAGACATGACAATGGTCAGCTTCAATGCACCAAAGCCGTTCATCCGCGCGGCGTTTGGGTCATCTTCGAAGGGCTGGATCACAACGGTCACATCGCCATCCGCTTCAGTGATCTCCGCTGGCGAAATCAGTGCCTCCTTGACGCGGTTGCGAATGTAGAACGGGCTGCCACCGGCGCTCTCAGCCATGTCTCGCACGACGGTTTCGACGAAATACATGATGACAGGGTTGCCCACGCTTGCCGGAAAGGCACCGAGAGCCCGGTGTTTTTTACCCTGCAGGAACTGCAATCGCGCCTCGGCCGGCGTGCCACCCGCCAGTGTCATCTCAATCGTACCTGTATCGCGCTGGGCCGCTGCGGGAACGAGCGTGTTCGTCACATCCCGGCTGTAGTTCAGCACGCTCCCTTCTTCGATTGTGTCGAGAGTGCCCTGTTTGAAGAGCAGATCATAGGCAGCCGTATCGGTTGGGTCCGCCGCCGTTGCCACGCTGGCGCTTGCCATGAAAAGCCCGGCCAGGGCCGATACTGCCTTGATCATTTTAGTCTCCTCCCGCCTCCGAGCCTAACTCACGGCAGCGCCGCGTCACCGGATACTTTTGTCGGTGCCGCAGGCCGCGCCCCTGCCCCGGCGCGAACCTTCCAATGCATCAACGGCCGGAGACGGGAGAGTTCAACTGGCTTGGTCATTACCGTGAAGTCCTCCTCCGCACCGGCCAGAGCCAGTTCGGGCGAGCGGTTGGCGGTAATCATGATCGCGGGCACATGGGTTTCCGTCGCCTCGCGGATGGCACAGATCGCCGTCGTGCCAAGGTCCGACCCGTCGAGCTGGTAATCGGCAAGGATTATGTCCGGCGGCAAGCCAAGCTCCGCTACCATTGCGAGCGCCTCCTTCGTGCTGCGCGCTCCCAACACAGAAGCGCCCCAGCGCTCCAGTTTGCGGGTGGTGGCATCGAGCACGGCAGCATCGTTCTCCACCACCAGCACAATCAAGTCCATCTCCGGAAAGTCCCCTGCGCCGGGGCTCATCGCCGCCTCACCCAGCGGCGCCAGGGCCTCGACCGCCTCCATCTCGATGGAGAAGACAGACCCGACACCGGGTTTCGAGCGCACGCTCACCTGATGTCCCAGATGGCGGCAGGTTCGGTCGACGATTGAGAGCCCCAACCCCATCCCGCTACCGGGTGGCACGTTGTCGGCGCGAGTGAACTCCTCGAAGATCCGTCGCTGATCCTTGCGGCTGATCCCGATGCCCGTATCCCAGACCTGAAGCTCGACCCGCCCGCCCGGCCTGCGCCTGCACCCCACAAGCACGCGCCCGCTCTCGGTGTATTGGATCGCGTTGACCACGAGGTTCTGTATCGAGCGGAAAAGATAGCGCTGGTCGGAGCGCACCCAGAGGCTGCTTGGCACCACACTCAGCCGGACTCCCTTGCGCGCCGCAAAGGCCTGCTGGTCCTGCGTGACCGTCTGCATAACTTGCGCCAATGAAACATCGGTCGGGTTGAGCTGCCCAGTCGAACTTTCCAGCCGCGAAATATCGAGCAGCGCGTGCAGGAGCTGCTCCATCGAGGCAAAAGCCCCTTCGAGCCGCTCCACCGTCTCGGCCATCTGGGTCTCGCGGCTCATGTCAAAGAGCGTCGAGATCAGCAGTTTTGCGGCGTTGATCGGTTGCAGCAGGTCGTGTGATGCCGCGGCGAGGAAACGGGTCTTGGAGCTGTTTGCCGCCTCTGCCTCTTCCTTCGCGACCTTGAGTGCCTCCTGTACCCGCGCCAGCTCTTCGAATTGCGCGGTCAATCGGGCGTTGGCGTGGGTGAGTTCGGCGGTGCGCTCGCTCACCCGCTTTTCCAGCAGCTCGGTGGCCCGGTACTCCAGCGTTACATCTTTGATATCGACCAGAAAGCCCATGTCCGGCAGCGCATGTGTGTGCATGTCCAGCACCCGTCCGCTGGCATGGCGCAGCGTCTGCCGCAACCGCCCGTCTTTGCCCGTCCGCTCCATCCAGCCGTCGAAAAGAGCAAGATTTTCGCTATCGATCAGGTAGTTGGCGCGAATGAACTCCACCACCTCGGTAAACAGTGTGCCTTGTTGTACGAGGGTGTAAGGCAGCCCGAGCAACTCGCGGAACCTGTCGTTGTGGAGTGTCACCGTGCCTTCGGCGCTGACCGTGCAGAGCCCGAGGCTCATGTGATCGATGGCAGCCTGTAGGTAGTGGGCATGCAGGTCAATCAGCTGCGCCTTTTCAGAGCGGTTCTTGCGGACGATGTCGGTGATCTCGGTCTGGAGCACGATCACCGTCTCGCCGCCCGTTCCCTGCTGGCTGATCTGGAACCATCGGTCGCCTTTCAGCGCAATCACGAAAGACGAAAGCGCCGTGCCCGCCTCTGCTTCTCGCCTAGTGCGTAGAGGAGGCGCCACCTGCTCGTCGTCCGGCTCCAGATGGGCCGAATGCTCCATCGCGTCGAAATAGTCAGCCAGTTTCAGCCCCGGGAGGATCCGCGCCGAAATGTCCGGCAGGAGCGTTCGGAAGAGCTCGTTGCAAATCCGCAGCCGGCCCTCCTCGAAGAGCGCAAATCCACCTTCCATGACAGAGAGGGCGTCGGTGAGGTTCTTCTGGCTTCGCTCCCGGTCATGCCGCAGTTGGCTCAACTCACTCGAGGCGCGTTCCAAGTCTCGCGTCTTGGCCCAGACCTGCCCTTGTAGCGCAATGGCCGACTGAAAGGCCGAATATGCCTGGCTGCCCACCTCGTTCTGTCGCCCTGCTCGCCGCACCAGCGCAGCAATAATCTTGGCCTGCTTCTCGACCTGCACCTCTAGGGGATCGTCGGGATCGATCATCAGTGCAACGAGCGCTCCTTGGGTTCAAAGAAAGCCACGCCCACGAAAGTCTGGTTCACGTGCACTCCGCAGTGCTGCTCGCCGTAGGTGTTGAAGCCAAGTACTCGCCGTTCCTTCAGCACCTCCGACGCTTGCCGCGTGAGTTGCTTGTGGTCGATCTCGATGCGCCTAAGCACGCAATCGAAACCGAGGATAAACTCCGGCGCGCGCCCCCGCCCGTCACGCAGATCGAGCTCCTGCGCCATGGTCTGCACAATCTCCTGCCCCTTCCCGAGCGTCAGCAATAACCCTTCGTCAATGGCACTGAGGAACGAGAGTGCACCGCCCTCCTGAACCTCCTGAATGGCTCGCACGTGGTAGAGCGCAGAGTTGCGCACCAGCACCGGATTTTCCGCAAAGACCTGTGGGGAAAGCTGCTCGCGGGGCACGCCAACGAGCCGGGCATATTCATCCGCCGCCGGCGCGCCGTTGATCTCATAGACCACCCGTTCCTCGGGCTCCGCGCCGGTGACGACCATCTGATGCCCGGTCGGCAGGAAGTGGTCGAACCCAATGCCGGAGAACTCGAGATCGGTCTCCAAGATCAGCAGGAGCGCGGCGTTGGTATGGAACTTGCCTCCGTGAAGCACGGAGGTTTGTTGAAAGGTCAATCCGTTCGCTGCGGAACCGCCAAAGATCGGCATGTCATCCAGCCCCGCCTCCAGCGCGGCAACCAACATATCCTCCTGCTTCGAGAGACCGTCACTGATGGTCAGCGCCAGTCGGTTCCAATGTGCCGTCTTCTGAAAACGTGCATCGAGTGCGCGGGCGTCGGCAGTGATGCGCTGGATCGAGAGCGGCTTGAGCGGAGCGATCAGTTGAGATGCGCAGCGGAAGTGGCTGCGTGGGAATGAGAGCGCCAGCAGGGCATCATTCTCGTAGCCCTCCGGGGTGATTTGCCCGGCGGTCGTGCAGCCGAAAACAAGGCAGCCTGCGAGGTGTGCCGCAACGCCTTGCTCCACCTCCCCGAGGTCGAGTGCCTCCGGAACGAAGAGCAGAGTGAAGCAGGCATCCTGATGGGCCAATGCGGCGGCAACCTCCGCCACGGCCGCGTCTCCCGCCACCGCGTGGGAAACGGCGACACCGACAAGTGCCTCCGTCTCTCCCCCTGAATTTCCGTTCACCACTTCAGTTGCTCAGAAAAGCCTGGGTGTCGCTCTGCTCCGCCGCCGCATCAAGGCTCGCGCTTTCCACCAGCACAGCGGCCTGGGTTCGGTTCTGAACGCCCAGACGGCGCAACAGCGCGGTGATATGGGCTTTTACCGTGGCTTCCGCAAGGTCCATCTCGTAGGCGATCTGCTTGTTGGGTTTGCCCACGCAGATTAGTTTCATGATGCGGGTCTGCTGCGGAGTGAGTTCGGCAATCTTGCGCGCCACATCCTGCTTGTCCCGCAGTTTCTGCTTTTGTGGTGCGTGCCGCACCCGGCTGAAACCCTTCGGCAGATAGGTCAGCCCGCTGCGCACCTCGCAAAGGGCGGCGCGAAGGTCTGCCATCGGGGCATCCTTGGGCACGAAACCCGCGGCACCGGCATCCATCACCGCTTCGATCACCTCGTCGCTGGTAAGCGAAGAGATCACCACAACTGGCACATCCGGCAGTTCCTCTCTCAGCCGCAGGCAACCACTGATGCCGGTCACATCCGGCAGCTTGAGATCGAGCAGCACCATGTCTGGCCGAAAGCCCTTGCCGAGGGCCTGAAGCCCGTCATGCAGTGTGGTGGCCGTCACGATCTCACAGCCATCGAACACATGGCGCAACGCTTGCTCCAGCGCCGCGCCATATAGCGGGTGATCATCGACCACCAACACTGAGCCGACCTCGCATGGTCGTCGCTCAAGCGCCTCATGTTTCATGATTTCGTCCTCCCTCACGGGAGGCTAGCAGGAAAGATTTCACCTGTGCAACTCTGTCGCAGCAGTTGAAACCCTAAGCGAGATTCCGCCGCAGGGTGCAAGCATTTTCCCGGAGCCGGGCCCACGCCCGCCTCCGGTTTCTGCCGCCGCCATCCCTCCCCCGTCAGGCGTCGGCAAGCACGCCTTTCGACTTCGCCACATGCGTCGCAATCGCGTCCATCAGTGGCGGCGAGAGGCAGTCATAGGGCTCCAGCCCCAACTCCCTGAGCCGTGAACGTATGCCGTCCATCCGATCCGGGTTCACCCCGCTCTCGATGATCGAAGAGCAGAAGGCAGCAAACTCAGGCGCGGACCAGCCATCCTGATCACTCAGCTCGGTGTGTACAAAGTCCAGGCCGTGAAACGGGTGGCCGGTATCCTCGATGCGGCCATACATGTGCGCGCCGCAGCCCGAGCAAGCATGACGCTGGATCGCGGCACTCGGGTCGACGACCGAGAGCTTGTTCGCCCCCGAACGCACCGTGACGGCATCACGGCCGACAACCGCGATCTGGCTAAACACGGCGCCATCGGGCTTCCAGCACTTGGTGCAGCCGCACACATGGTTATGCGCCGTCTGGCCGCCGATCTCGACAACCACCGGATCGCTGGCGCAAAGGCACTTGATCGTGCCACCGGAGAAACTCGCGCTGCCGGGCCTGACACCCCCGTCCACCGCAGGATGTATCGTCACATGGGTCATGGCAGGCTCCTCCTCCTTGCCGCCGAACAGTCTGGACCACAGACTCATGGGCTTCCCTCCCCCGTTAGGGTCTGCCGGTGTGCACCTGTCGCACCCAAGGCAATGTCAGGTCATAGTGCCGCCCGAGCGGTGCTCTGACAATTTAGCCAAGAGTATCGGTCCTTCGTGCCAGCAAGGCCCGTGCGATGTCCTTGAGATCAGGCGCGCCTGTGCCCCTGCCGAAAACGGCGTCATCCAGCCGCGCCAAGGCCCCCTGCCCGCGCCCATCGCGGCGCACCAATGCAGCCCCGGCCCGGCGGAGCGCGGTCACATCGCCCCGACGTGCCGCGTGGCGAATCCGCCAGCGCAGCGGGTCAGCAAATCGAGGGCGGCCCAGCTTCTGCCCCCACAGCAACACGGCCAACCCGGCCAAGACGCCCAAGGCTGCCGCCGCCAGGGCGCTTCGGCCTCGGTCCGCACCGGCAACGGCAATCCCGGGCGTCGGCACCAACGGCTCCGTGTAGGCCACGCGCTGCGCCCCGATCCGCACCCGTCGCGGCTCTCTGGCAACCGTGTCATACCACTCGAACTCCATAGGCTCGGTGATGGCCGACACCCCGTTGCCGGGCTGGATCGTCCACCTCCAGAAGGCGACCGATACGGGCCCCTCCGGCGACAATTCCACCAGCCGCTTCTCCGGGTGCGCAAAGACAAGCCCGCTGGGCGAGCGCAACTCCGGCATCGGCGGTATCATCTGCGGCGCGGCGCCCGTTGCCGCAACCCGGACAATGCGCAGCACGCCCTCTCCCTGTGCCAACTGGTCCGGCGCATTGGACCAGCTGTCGGACACTTCCAGTCTCCGGGCCGGGAACCACCAGTCGCTCGCCGGAGCAGGAGCGACCTGTAGCGGCACAGGCGCCGAGCGCAGGTCGTGGTCAAACCAGTCGTCCTCCGCGTCGATCAAAGTCAAATGATGAGTGAAAGATCCGATCTCCAACTGCCCATCCCGCTCCGGGAAGAGCGCCATGCGGCGGCGAAAGTTCTTCACCGGCTGTCCGCGCTCGCGGGTTTCGTACCAATAGTCCTGCCCGAGTTGCATCCATGCAAATCCGTCAAGCTCCGGCTGCACCAGGCTCTCCCGCGCAATGTGCCTTCGATATACCCCGTGGATTGTCACCAATACCATCTCGCCCGCGAATGGCATGGCACCCGCATCCTCCACCGTTACGGTCAGCTCGATCTCTCCGGGCCGCACTTCGCTCGCCTGCGCCAGAGCGGCCCCTGCGAGCATCAGCCAAGCAAGCAGCGCCTTCATTGCGGATTCTCCGCCTCTGGCTGCCCTTCGCCCGCCTGCAAGCGCCGTTTGGCCTCATGACGAATCCGTGCGGCCATGAAGGCACCCGGCACATCCTCCAGCGTTTCGAGCCAACGCTCATCGGCTGTGATAAACTTGTCGTCGAACACCTTGCGAACTTCCCGCGCGCCCCCGCTTACGATTTCAGGCAGTCCAATGAGCGCACCCACGTTGGTCACCTCCGTACCCTGCCCGGCCGCGCGCGCATTTCCGCGCGCTTCAAAGCTCTCTTCCAACGGGCCGCGCAGGTCGCGCTCGGAGAACCATTCAACGACTGACCCCGCTTCCAGCGCCAGACCCGCATAAAAGGCCGCCACGAGGTCGAAATTGGCCCCCGCCGCCCCGTCGCCTCCCGCCCGCGCGAGGTCATAGGCCTCGAGTGCCTCGGCGTACTGGCCCGCCCGCGCGAGCGCGTTGCCTTGGTTGAACGGCTGCCCAGCTCGTGCAAAAGCACCTGCCGCAGCCTCATAGTGCCCCGACCGATACAGCGCCACACCTCGCCACCCCGGATCAGAAAAGAGCGTCGGCACCGAGATCCCGGAATCCAGCAGTACCCTGCCAAATGGCGCTGTGCCCCCCATCAACAGCGCGACTGCCACAAAGCAGCTCCCGATGAGCGCCAGCACCTTCATGATTGCCTCCGCCGAAAAAGAAGCAGAAGCGGCACAAGAGCGGCCAGCAACATCAGCCGCCCGTGGTCGGCAAGAAACAAAAGCGGGTAGTCCGCCCGCTCCAATTGCGCCCGCCCGCCCTCGGCCAGAAACCCTGCCAGCGCGACACCTTCCAACGGTGTGAAAGTTTGCCCACCACCGGCCCGTGCGAGAACATCTGCAGCCTCCAGTCCCTCGGCGGCGACCACGGATAACCGCGCACCCTCGGCCTCCAGCTTTGCCGCCACCTCAAGCGTCTCCGGCCCCAGCCCGCCGCCATCGGTGAAGAGCACTACATCGGCGCTGACCAGCCGGGCCTCCTCCAGCACGTCTGCCGCACGCGCCAATCCGAGCCAAGGCCGCGAGCCCCTGTCAGGCACCGTAGCGCCGTCGACCAGTTGCCATGTCTGGGCCAACTCGCGGTGATCGCTGGTCAGATCGGCGGCGTGATAGGCATCGCCCGCGACCACCACCAGTGCGGCGGGCCTTGCCCCCAGCCCCGCCATCGCGGCACGTCCGACGGTCAGCATTTGGCTCCATCCGTCCGCTTCGGTCATCGAAGGTGAGGCATCGAGCACGAGGATCACCCCGTCGAGGTTACGAAACGCCGCCGCCTCGCGCCGCGTGGTGGCAGGTCCGGTCAAAGCCAACACCACCAGCCCGGCAGCAGTCAGCGCACCCAAGCCCTGCACACCCTGCCGCCCTGCCTCCACATGCCCAAGCCGCCGGAGCGCAGCCATCATCTCGGGGCGCACAACCCGCTCCCAGTCTCCGAGCCGCGCCCGTCGGCGCCAGAGCAGCACCGCAAGTGCCGCCACAAACGGCAAAGCCAATAGCCACCACGGGCGGAGGAGTACCAGCCCACTCACGCCCGCCTCCACGCCAGCCCGAGGCAAAGCAACAGTGCCAGCCCGGCCGGCCAGACCCAGAACTCGCGCCAGACTTCCGCCGACAAGCCATCACTCGCGTTGGCCTCCAGCCGGTCCAGCGCCTCGCCCACCGCCACGAGGTCTTCAGTGGTGCGCACCCGAAAGGTCTCACCGCCGCTCAGCTCTGCGACCGCACCCAAGGTGGCGGCGTCCACCACCCCGCGCTCCCCTTCATCGGCCTCGGCCAGATCACGCGGTCCCATGGCGATGGTATGCACCCGAACACCCATATCCGCCGCCAGTGCCGCCACGCCGCGCGGGTTCGTGGCGCCCGCGTTGTTCACCCCGTCCGAAAGCAAGATCACCACCTTGGTCGCCGCATCGCTGGTCGCCATGCGTTTCAACGCCAGCCCCAGCGCATCCGCCATGTTGGTCGCCCGCCCAGAGATCCCGATTTCGGCCTGCTCGATCCGCCGCGCGACAGCTTCGGTATCAAAGGTGAAGGGCGCCGCGTAATAGGCCTCAGAGCCAAAGAAGATCAGCGCGACCCGGTCCCCTGCCCGCCGCCGTGCAAACTCCGCGCCCACCCGCTGCACCGCCTCGAGCCGCGTGATCGCTGCGCCGTCGAGGAAGAAGTCCTCCCGTACCATCGAGCCGGAAAGGTCGATGGCAATCGCTAGGTCACGGCCCGTTACCCGCAAGGCGGAAA
Organism: Oceanicola sp.; assembly: GCA_017792405.1. Classification (GTDB taxonomy): domain Bacteria; phylum Pseudomonadota; class Alphaproteobacteria; order Rhodobacterales; family Rhodobacteraceae; genus Vannielia. The sequence continues at coordinate 1,478,623 of CP051231.1, read as the reverse complement.
CAGGCGCCAGCACCCGCGGCCCCGCCAAGGCTACAACCAGCAGCGCCCAGGCCAGTGCGGCCAGCAAAGGCACAGCTGTTCGGCCTCCCTGCAAACCGGGCTGCTCAAACCCCGCTGCGACACGCTCGGGTACGCGCAACGCTGCGCCCGAGCCTCGGGCCACAGGCAGAAGCGCCCACGCGAGCACCGGAAGCGGCAAGAGCAAAAACCACCACGGCTGGGCGAACTCAGGCATCGGCCCCGAGCCTGCGTTCAAGGCCCTCCGGCACCCCGCCGCGTGCATAGATCTGACTGCGCTGCGCCCCATAGCCGCTCGGGTCGGCCTCTCGCCACAGCGTCAGCAGTGCAATTTCCCGCTGCTCCTCCGGCAAGGCCTCCGCCGCCGCGAGGCGCTGGGCAAAGCTCGCTGGTGCCGGTGGTCGCTCACGCCCGCGCAACACCGGGCGCAGGAGCAAAGCGATACACAGAGCCAGCCCAAGCCCCATCCCGGCCCCCGCTGCAAGTTCGGCGATCAAGCCGCCCGGCGCATCTGCTGGGAGCCGGATCTCCACCAGCCCCGCCTGCACCGCCTCTTCCGTCAGCGCTTGTCCTTCGGCCATATCATCGCCCCCAGATCGCGTGTAGCCGCCGCGCGGTCTCCTGCACCGGCGCCGCGGCCTCAATCACCATCGCTGGAAAGCCGCGGGGCGCCGCCTCTCCCGGTCCTGCGCCAGACACACGCAGCATTCGCACCGCGCCACCTTGAACCCGCACAGGGTATTGCCCCGCCGGCAGACCACCCGGCCCACGATCGTGCACCTCAAGCAAGAAAGGATGCCGCTTTTGGGCAAGTGCCCCCAAACGCTCTCCAAGGTCGTGACCCGGCACGTCGAAGCCGCTGGCCAGCATCAGTTCGGCACCCCGTGGGGCAATCCGCTCCAACGGCCTGAGCAACCCTGCGAGGTCCGGCTCAGCATTAGATTTCTCCAACGCAGACGTCAGCGCCGCATCATGCGCGCGGACCATCCCGCCGATCACCGAGAGCATCCCGCGCGTGCGCCCACGCGCGCCCACAATCTCGGGCCCTCCCGCGCCAAGCGTCATCAGCCCCACACGGCCGCCCTCCTCGACCGCCCGCCAGCCGATCAGAGCCAGAACTTCGGCGGCAGCGACAGATCGAAACGCCCTCCCTGTGCCCCAAAGCATCGAAGGTCGCAAATCGAGCACCAAGAAGGTGACCCTGTCGCGCTCTTCCTGAAATCGCCTGATGTGCAACACGCCGGTCCGCGCGGTGCTGCCCCGGTCGAGATGGCGGATGTCGTCCCCCGCCACATATTCCCGCGTGTCGGCTATCTCCTGCCCCGAGCCGCGCCGCTTGCTGAGGAACCCGCCCGGCATCGCCGCGGGCGGCGCCGTAACCTCGCGCTCCACCGCCATATCGCGCAGGGCGATCAACCGCTCGGCATCAAGCGCAACGCCGGGGATGTCGAGCACGGGTTCCATCGCCCCCATCACAGCGGATCGGTCGCGGCCAGCACGTCGGCTACAAGCCCTCGCGCGCTCCGCCCTTCCGATTGCGCTGCCCACGTCAGCACCAGCCGGTGCGCCAAGGCATCCTCGGCAAGGGTCTCGACATCTTCAGGCAGCACATGGTCACGGCCACGCAGCCACGCGCGGGCCTTCGCCGCCGCGGCCAACGCAAGCGAACCGCGCGGGCTGGCCGGGTGCGAAAGTTCCTCAGTGAACGGCGCGGCTCGGGTGGCAGTGACGATGCGCACGATATAGTCGCGGATCGGCCCACTGAGATGGGTGGCCATTGCCGCCTTTCGGGCCGCGCGGATATCCTCGGCGACCGGCAAAGCTCCGGCTGGTCCCTGCCCCTCGGCCTCAACCAGATCCAGAATGCGCCGCTCAGCCACCGCATCCGGCAGGTCCAGCACAACATGCAGCAAAAACCGGTCGAGTTGTGCCTCTGGCAGCGGAAAGGTGCCCTCATGCTCGATTGGGTTTTGCGTAGCAACAACGAGAAACGGGTCGGGTAGCGCATGTGTCGCGTCACCCGAGGTCACCTGCCCCTCGCCCATCGCCTCCAGCAAGGCCGACTGCACCTTGGGCGGGGCACGGTTGATCTCGTCCACCAGTACGAGGTTATGAAAGATCGGGCCTGGCACGAATTCGAAATCCCCGGTCTGCGGTCTGAACACTGGAGTGCCGGTTAGATCGGAGGGCAGCAGATCAGGCGTGCACTGGATACGGGCGAAAGACCCGCTCAAAGCCCCGGCCAAAGCCTTCACCGCGCGCGTCTTGGCCAGCCCCGGTGCGCCTTCGACCAGCAGATGTCCTCCTGCGAGGATGCCTGTCAGCAGCCGTTCGATCAGCCGCTCATGGCCAATGAGCACCTCGGCCAGATGCGCAGAGAGTGCGGCCAGCCCTTGGCCGCCTGCGTCCTTGTCCATGCTGTCCTCCCATGTCGCGCCTTTAGCCTAGCGCCGTCGCCCGAAGGGCGGGAACACAGCCGTAAGTCTCGGTTCGCCCAAAGGAGCAAAGCTGCGAGAACAAAGTCGTCGAGGTGCGGGAGGCGCCTCCATCTTGGGCATTTGCGGCCCGGGAGCGCGACTATGCGCGCCAAATTAACCCCAAGTTCAGCTTGATTCAGGATTTTCGTGGTATGATCGGGGCATTCAGCCACGATTTCAGCACCAACGACTTAATCGAAAGCGTCCTCCCATGATCGAACTCGCCTTTGTTACCTGTCTGGCCACGAGCCCGACTGACTGCGAAAACCGCAGCCTTCTGTTTCAGGAGGGCACACCCATGTCCTGCATGATGGCGGCACAGCCACAGCTCGCCCAATGGATCAACGAGCACCCAAACTGGACCATCGCACGCTGGAAGTGCCGTGCCTTCAAACCCGGCGAAGGTGCCTACGACATCTAAGCACTAGCCGGGCTGACCGCGTCTTTGGGAGGAGCGCGGGCAGATCACACCGGCGGATCAAGCGGTGAATTGCAGCAACAACCTAAATGACGGCGCCGCGACTACCCCAGCGCGTAGCCCGCACCGCGGACCGTGCGCAGCAGGTCATCCCCGCCGTGCGCACCCAGTGCCTTGCGGAGCCGGCCGATATGCACATCGACCGTCCGGGTATCCACGTAGATATCACGCCCCCAGACGCGGTCGAGCAGCTGTTCACGGCTCCACACCCGGCCCGGCTTTTCCATGAAGGTCGAGAGCAGCCGAAACTCCTTCGGCCCCAACTTCAACTCACGGCCTGCCCGTTCGACCTTGTGCGTTTCGGAATCGAGCATGATGTCCTCATACTCAAGCCGGGCCCCAACCGTCGCAGGCCGCGTCCGGCGCAGCTGCGCGCGGATTCGGGCCATCAGCTCGATGACACTATAGGGCTTGACGACGTAGTCATCCGCGCCGGTTTCCAGCCCGCGCACCCGGTCTACCTCTTCGGCCCGCGCCGAAAGCATGATGATCGGAATACCACGGGTCGCGTTCTTCAGCTTCAAACGGCGGCAAACCTCGATGCCCGAAAGGTTGGGCAACATCCAGTCGAGCACGATGAGGTCGGGGCGCTCCTCCTCGACCAGCAAGATGGCATCCTCGCCGTTGTCGGCGCTGACCAGGTCGAAGCCCTCGGCCTCAAGGTTGTAGCTCAGAACCTCGCGCTGGGCAGGTTCATCTTCTACAACCAGTACAAGCGGTTGCGCGGTTCTGCTCATGTCTCGCTTCAGCTCCCGACTTCATAGGCGGGGGCCGTCTCCTTGGGTCTGGCGTCTTCCGGCATCTCGCCGGTGACAAGGTAAATCACCTGTTCCGCAATCGAGGTCACATGATCGCCCATGCGCTCGGTGTTCTTGGCAATGAAATGCAGGTGCATACAGGCGGTGATGTTGCGCGGGTCTTCCATCATGTAGGTCAGGAACTCGCGGAACAGCGCGTTGTACATCTGGTCCACTTCCTGGTCGCGGTTGCGGACATCTTCGGCCAGCTCGGCATCGCGCTGAATATAGGCGTCAAGCGCATCCTTGAGCATGCCTTCCACCGCGCGGCACATCCGCCGAATCGAGGTCGTGGCGCCCTCGATCGGGTCGAGCTGCACCAGCACGCCAGTGCGCTTGGCCATGTTCTTGGCGTAGTCGCCCACCCGCTCCAGATTGCCGGAGATTTTCATCACCGAGAGGGCGGTACGCAGGTCGGTGCCCACAGGGGCACGCAGCGCGATCAGCCGAGCGACCTCTTCGGCCACCTGCTCTTCCAGCGCGTCAATCGCCTGGTCGTTCTTGCGCACGCGCTCGGCGGTCTCCTCGTCGCGTGCATCCAGCGAGGCGGCGGCCTCTACGATGGCGGTCTCAACCATGCCGCCCATTTTCATGATCATCGCCTGAATGGCTTCAAGATCACGGTCGAAGGCCGAGGCGATATGCTGTTCGTTCGGGGGAAGTGCGGACATGAGATCAGCCAATTCTGCCGGAGATGTAGGATTCGGTGCGCGGGTCGGTCGGGTTGGTGAAGATTTGGCCGGTCTCGCCAAACTCCACTAGGTTGCCGAGATGGAAGAAGGCCGTTTTCTGGCTCACACGCGCGGCCTGCTGCATCGAGTGGGTCACGATGACCACCGAATACTGCGTCCGAAGCTCGTCAATCAGCTCTTCCACCTGAGAGGTCGCGATTGGGTCGAGCGCCGAGCAGGGCTCGTCCATCAGCAGGACCTCAGGCTCCGTCGCCACGGCGCGGGCAATGCAGAGCCGCTGCTGCTGGCCACCGGACAGGCCGGTGCCGGGTTTGTCGAGCCGGTCCTTCACCTCGTCCCAGATCGCGCCGCGACGGAGCGATTTTTCCACGATCACATCGAGATCGGCCTTCGACTTCGCCAGCCCGTGAATGCGCGGACCATAGGCGATGTTGTCGTAAATCGACTTGGGGAACGGGTTCGGCTTCTGAAACACCATGCCCACCTTGGCGCGCAGCTGCACCGGGTCGACCTTCTTGTCATAGATGTTTTCGCCATCCAGCAGGATCTCGCCCTCGACACGGCAAATATCGATGGTGTCGTTCATCCGGTTCAGACAGCGCAGGAAGGTGGACTTGCCGCATCCCGACGGGCCGATGAAGGCGGTCACGGTGTTATCTTCGATCTGAACGTCCACGTCCTTGATCGCGTGAGTTTCGCCGTAATAGACCTGACACCCCTTGGCCGAGATCTTGATGTTGTCGGTATCCACTATTCTCTCCAGCGGTCGCATGTCATTCATTTCAAGGGCTCCCCTTACCAGCGCCGCTCAAAGCGCCGCCGCAGCACGATCGCGATGGCGTTCATGATCAGCAGGAACACGAGCAGCACGATGATACCGCCCCATGCCTTTTCATAGAAGGCCACGTCCGAACGGGCGGCCCAGGTGTAGATTTGCGCGGGCATGGCCGAGTTGGGCTCAACGAACCCATCCCAGAACCCGGTCGGGAACTCGCGGGCCACAAAGCCCACCATCCCGATCAGCAGCAGCGGCGCGGTCTCACCAAGTGCCTGTGCGAGGCCGATGATCGTTCCGGTCAAAATGCCTGGCGCGGCAAGCGGCAGAACGTGGTGGAAGACCGCCTGCATCTTCGAAGCGCCCACCCCCAGCGCCGCATCACGGATCGACGGCGGCACCGCCTTGAGGCTGGCGCGGGTGGAGATGATGATCGTCGGCAGGGTCATCAGCGTGAGCACGAGGCCGCCCACCAGCGGCGCCGACTGCGGCAGGCTGGCAAACTGGATGAACACTGCGAGACCCAGGATACCGAAGACGATGGAGGGCACAGCCGCGAGGTTGGAGATGTTCACCTCGATTATATCGGTGAACCGGTTCTTCGGCGCGAATTCTTCCAGATAGATCGAAGCCGCCACGCCGATGGGCAGCGAGAGCACCAGCACTACCAGCATCATGAAGAACGAGCCAAGTACCGAGGCCCCGATGCCCGCACCGCCGGGGTTGTCCACGCCAGCATCCTTGCCGAGGAGGAAGCCCCAGTCGAATTGCCGAGTGATGATGCCCGCTTCGGTCAGCTGATCGACCACATCGAGGTCAGTCGCCACGAGGAAGCGGCTGTCCACTAGCCCCTCGCGGGTCACACGGCCCTTGAAGTAGCCATCCACCCGGCTCGAGGCATTCACCGTAAAGTCGACCGGCTCGCCCACCGCATCGGGGTTGGCCTGATAAAAGGCCCGCAGGTCGTTGCCGACCTTGCCAAGGATGCGCCCGATGGCCTCCGGGTCGACCTCTCCACCAATACCCTGCTCCTGCATCTGGCTGCCCAACTGGGCAATGAAGAGCTTGGTGTAAGCGGCGGTTTTCAGCATCCCGCTTTCGGCCTGATCGATCTCGGCCGGGCTGACGTTCATCTCGAGGCTCACCACCGTGGTGGTGAAGGCCGGCACACCTGAACGGATGATTGAGAAGGCCAGCACGACCAGAAAGAAGATCCCGAGCGCGATGGCGGCAAGGCCATAGGCCTTGAACCGGGCCTCGGCGGCATTGCGGCGCCGCGTGCGCGGGTCCACCTGCGTAAGCGACCCGTGGCGCTTGTGGGCGTTTGCAGTAGCGTCGGCCATCAGTCGTATTGCTCCCGGTATTTGCGCACGATGTAGAGCGCGAAGACATTGAGGCAGAGGGTGATGATGAAGAGCGTCATCCCCAGAGCGAAGGCCACGAGGGCCTCGGGCGAGGCGAAGTCGGCATCGCCAGTAAGCTGGCTCACGATCTTGGCGGTCACGGTCGTCATCGCCTCGAAAGGGTTGAGCGAAAGCCGGGCCGCGGCCCCTGCCCCCAGCACCACAATCATCGTTTCACCGATGGCGCGCGAGGCGGCCAGCAGCACCGCGCCAACGATCCCCGGCAAGGCGGCGGGCAGCACGACCTGACGGATCGTCTCGGACTGGGTCGCGCCAAGGCCATAGGACCCATCCCGCATGGCCTGCGGAACCGCGTTGATGATGTCATCGCTCAGCGAGGAGACGAAGGGGATCAGCATGATACCCATGACCAGGCCAGCAGTCATCACAGCCGTGCCCGACTGCATCCAGCCCAGCCCGTTGTCCCCGAAAACGCTGATCAGCAGCGGGCCGACCGTCAGCAGGGCAAAGAGGCCGTACACGATGGTCGGGATACCGGCGAGGATCTCCAGCAGCGGTTTGGCAACCGAGCGCAGGCGCGGCGAGGCATATTCGCTGAGGTAAATCGCGGCGAAGAGGCCGATCGGCACCGCCACCAGAAGAGCGATGATCGAAATGTAGAGCGTGCCCCAGAGCAGCGGCCAGATACCCAGCTCCGAGCCGCCGCCGAAGGAGGGCGACCATGTGAGCGAGCCGAAGAACTCGCTCGCCGGGTAGATCCGGAAGAACTCGATGGTGTTGAACAGCAGAGAGAGCACGATGCCCACGGTGGTCAGAATGGCGATCGAGGCCGCGCCCACCAGCATCCAGCGCACCCCGCGCTCCACCACGTTGCGGGCGCGAAAATCCTTCTGGGCGCGCAGCACCGCCAGCGCGGCCCCGGCCACGGCCAGGGCGATCACAGCCACCGCCATCCATGTCTTCGATGTACGATTAGCCTGGCGCATTTCCTGCGCCGCACGCAGCACCGGTACGGTCACGTTCTGGGTGATTACTTGACCGGCTTCCTTGAGGCGGGCGGTCATGTCCGTCAGGTCAGCGCGGGCATTGGAGGCTGCGCCTTCCGTCAACACGCCCATCGCAACCGCGTTGTCGAGACCATTGGCGACACGGCGGACCTCGGCCATCAGCAGGTTCTGCGAGGCGGCCTGCTCCACCACACCCGCCGGCAGGTTCGCCGCCACGCGCTTCTCGATCACCATCGGCCCGGCGATGAGCCAGATGATCAGCACCAGCAGCGCAGTGGCCGTGGCAAACAGAAAGCCCATGTAGCCGTAGTAGCTGGGCAGCGAGTGCAGGTGGCGCGGGTCGTTGCCCACGGAGGCCAGAGCGCGCTGCCGGGCCACCACGTAGCCCAGTGCGCCAATGCCTAGAACGATCAGGAAGATCCACAAAACCGGCATATGCCGTCCCCCGGGGTCTGAAGTCTGTGCCCCGGTACATCGGGGCGGGCACTGGTGTGAACCAAAAAAGGGTAGAGGCGGCACCGCAGTGGCACCGCCTCCGAAACGCGAGGGAGGCTTACATGCCTTCGCCCATGGTCTTCTCTTCGTTCACCATGGCCTGGGTCTTCGACAGCTCGGGGTCGGAGACGAGGCCGTAGTTGGCGAGCGGGCCAGAGGGGCCAGCCAGATCATCGGAGATGAAGAACTGGGCGTACTCTTTCAGGCCGGGGATCACGCCGATGTGGGCCTTCTTGATGTAGAAGTACAGCGGGCGGCTGACCGGGTACTCGCCGGAGGCGATGGTCTCGGTCTTGGGCTCGATGCCGCTCATGGTGGCGACCTTCAGCTTGTCCTGGTTGTTCTCGTAGAACGCCAGGCCGAACACGCCGATGCCGTTGGGGTTGGCGTCGATGCGGGCGAGGGTCTCGGTGTAGTCGCCGTCGATGTCGACCGACTTGCCGTCGGTGCGCACGGCGAGGCACGCATCTTCGGCGTCGTCCTCGGACATACCACCAGCAACCATGGCTTCCATGGCACCGGTGACTTCACAACCAGCAGCAAGAACCTTCTCTTCGAAGACTTCACGGGTGCCGTGCTTGGTGCCGGGGATGAACGCGGCGATCTCGGCGTCGGGCAGATCGGCGTTGAACTCGTTCCACTTGGTGTAGGGGTTGTCGACCAGCTCACCGTCCACGACCACTTTCGGGGCCAGGGCGTTGAAGATGTCGGCGGGCTCGAAGGCGGTGAAGGCCGGGCCGGACTGCTGGCTGGCAAACACGATCCCGTCGTAGCCGATGCGCACTTCGATGATGTCGGTCACGCCGGCGTCGGCACAGGCGGCAATCTCTTTTTCGCGGATGGCGCGCGAGGCGTTGGCCACGTCGATGGTGTTCTCGCCCACGCCTTCGCAGAAGCGCTTGAGGCCAGCCGAGGAGCCGCCCGATTCGACGACCGGGGTCGGGAAGTCGGTGTTCTCGCCGAAGGCTTCGGCGACGATGGAGGCATAGGGCAGCACGGTCGAGGACCCGGCAACCTGCACTTGGTCACGCGCAGCGGCAGTGCCAGCGGCCAGCGCGGTCAGCGCGAGGGTGGAAACGGTGAGCTTGGTGAAAGACATCTGGAACTCCGTTGCATGTCAGGCACGCCCCAACTGCTCATGCGGGGCGTTCGCGGTGCCCTTCTCTGCCCCGCGTGTTAGGCTTTTGTGACAGGTGTGTAACAGTTTCATGACATGCCGCCGGGGAAGCCAGATTTTGTCAGGAATGATCGTCTCGAGCGGCCAAGAGTTTTGAAAATGTGGGCCCGCGGCCCTTAATGTTGGGGCCGAGGATACAGCTGCAATCGAAGGAGAAGCCATGACCACAGGTGGATGCCAATGCGGAAACGTGCGTTTCAAAATCGAGGGCGAGCCAATCAATGAGGTCTTCTGCTATTGCACCGAATGTCAGCAACGGACCGGCAGTGACAAGTGGTTCGGCGTATGGGTCGCCAGCCCGAACCTGAGCTTCATCGAAGGGCACGAGCCCGCTCAATTTACCCGCAAGGGAGCCTCCGGGCGAGATGTCCACCACCACTTCTGCCCGAATTGCGGTACTAACGTTTGTGCTGACATAACCGCAGGTGGCTTTTACACCGTTGCCGCCACCAGCATCGACGGTGGCTGGCCGCGCAAACCAAAGGCCGCAATCTATGCAGCTTCAGCGCCGCACTGGGCCGTCCTGCCCCAAGACATACCCGTTTACGATGGCCTGCCGCCTATGTGATTGAACAAGCGTCGAAAGTCCGGCCTAGAGACAGTCCCTCACCCCGCCAACGGTAAGAACACCGTAAAGCAGGCCCCCTGCCCCAACTCGCTTTCGATCATGAACCGCCCCCGGTGCCGCGCCACGATGTGTTTGGCAATCGCCAGCCCGAGCCCAGTGCCGCCCATCTCGCGGCTGCGGTGCGAATCGACGCGGTAGAACCGCTCCGTCAGGCGCGGGATGTGCCGCGGGTCGATCCCATCACCATAGTCGCGCACCGCGCAGCGAAGCGCCGGGCCGCGGAGGGCGATCACCCGCTCTTCCAGCGCAACGGAAATCTCGATCTTTCCGCCCCCACCGCCATATTTCAGCGCGTTCTCTATGAGATTGGTGAACACCTGCGTCAGCTGGTCGGCATCGCCCGGAACCTTCGGCAGATCCTGCGGCAGATTCCGCACCAACTCCAGCCGCGCCTCCTCGGCCAGCGGCTTAAGCGCATTGGCCGCAGAGGCCAGCAGTTGCGGCACATCCACCAGCCCCGAGGGCCGTTGCAGGGCCACCGCCTCGACGCGCGACAGCGACAGCAAGTCGTTCACCAGCCGATTCATCCGCGCCGTCTCGCGCTCCATGATCCCTAAGAACCGCTCGCGCGCCGCCTCGTCGTTCTTCGCTGGCCCACGAAGAGTTTCAATGAAGCCGGTGAGCGCGGTCAGCGGCGTCTTCAGTTCGTGCGAGACATTGGCCACAAAATCCCGCCGGATCTGGTTGGCCGCCTCAGTCTGGCTGAGGTCTTCGAAGGCCAGGACCACCCGCCCGTCGAGCGGCGTCGCCTTTACCTGAAAGATCTGCTCGCCCTCGCCCTCGACCCGCCGCACCCGGGCCTGGCCGGAATGGCCAAGGCTCAGCGCATTCTCGATAAGCTGCGCAACCGATGGCTGGCGCAGTTGCAGGCTGTAATGCCGCCCCTGCCCGATCCGACCAAAGAGCTCCGCCGCGGGCGAATTGATCGCCTCGATCCGGGCATCCGCGCCAATCACGATCAGCGGGGTCGGCACTGCCTCGGCAAGGGCTTCGATCTCCGCTGGCGTCATCGTGTCAGACCGGCTTCAGCCCGGCCCGGAAGCGCCGCATGTTCTCCTGATAATGCAGCGCCGAGCGGCGTAGCCCCTCGATCGCCGCCTCGTCGAGCTGGCGCACCACCTTGCCCGGCGCGCCCATGACCAGCGAATTGTCGGGGATCTGCTTGCCCTCGGTAATCAGCGCACCTGCACCGATCAGACAATTCTTGCCGATCACAGCGCGGTTTAGCACCGTGGCGCCCATCCCGATCAGAGAGTTCTCGCCAATCGTGCAGCCGTGCAGCATAGCCTTGTGGCCCACCGTCACACCCGCACCGATGGTGAGCGGGCAGCCCGGATCGGTATGGCAAACGGTGTTCTCCTGCACGTTCGCCCCGGCGCCCACGCGGATTTCCTCGTTGTCGCCCCGCAGCGTGCAGCCAAACCAGACAGATGCGCCGCTTTCCAGAACGACATTGCCGATCAGGTTGGCATCCGGGGCCACCCAAAAATCTTTATCCTCCGGGAAAACCGGCGCGATCCCGTCGAGGGCATAGATCATCTGACTTCCTTCTCCCGAAACTGGTCGTGCAGGGCACGAACGTGCGCGGCAAGGTCGGGTTGCTGCGCCCGGCGCATCCGCTCGGCCGAGACGATGGTGCGCAGCTTCTCCTCGCTCTCATCCAGATCATCATTGACCAGCACGTAATCGTAGCTGTCCCAATGGCTGATCTCGTCCCAGCTTTTCTGCATCCGTTTGGCGATCACCTTGTCCTCGTCCTGACCGCGCTCAATCAAACGGCGGCGCAGCTCGTCGATCGTGGGCGGCAGGATGAAGATCGAGAGCGTGTGCTTGCCCAGCTCCGAGTTGCGGATCTGCTGAGCGCCCTGCCAGTCCACGTCAAAAAGCACGTCCCGCCCGGCATTGATCGCCTCACGTACAGGGCCTGCCGGAGAGCCGTAGTGATTACCGAAGACATGGGCATGCTCCAGCATCTGCTCGTCCGCCACCTGCTGGCGGAAATCCTTCTCGGTCAGGAAGTGGTAATGCACCCCGTCTTCCTCGCCCGGTCGCGGGGGTCGGGTCGTGGCACTGATCGAAAAGCTCAGGTCAGGGTCCCAGCCCATCAGCCTCCGCGCCAGCGTCGTCTTGCCTGCGCCCGAGGGCGACGACAGGATGATGAGCAATCCGCGTCTGGCCAAGGCCCCCTCCCCCTACTCGATGTTCTGAACCTGCTCCCGCATCTGGTCGATGGCGGCCTTGAGGTCAAGCCCGATCCGGGTCAGTTCCACTGCCTGCGCCTTGGAGCAGAGCGTGTTGGCCTCACGGTTGAACTCCTGGCAGAGGAAGTCGAGCTTGCGGCCCACGGCATCCTCGCTGGCCAGCAGATCTCGGCTCGCGGTCACATGGGCCTCCAGCCGGTCCAGCTCCTCGGTCACATCGCTCTTGAGCGCGAGCAAGGCCACCTCCTGCGCCACCCGGTCCTGATCGAGCCCCTTTGCATTTTCGAGCACGCGAGCGAGATTCTCCTTCAGGCTCGCAGCCATTTCGGCCTTGCGCTCCTCGGCCACCGGCCGCGCCTCACGCACCAGCTTGGCGACTTTGTCGAGATGGGCCAACATCACCGCGTGCAGCGCCGCGCCTTCGGTGGCGCGCATCTCGATGAAACTGTCGAGCAGCGGCCTGAAATCGGCAACCAGCTTGGAGCGCAGCGCCACGAGTTCGCCGTCGCTGAGGCTGTTAGGGTCGTCCGCGATGCCCTTCATCGAGAGGATCTCGGCCGTGGTCGGCGCCTTAAGCTCAACACCTGCCCGTTCAGCCTCGCGCGTGATGGCACTCAGGGCCGAGAGCACCTGGCTCAGCTGGGTGCTGTCGAGGCGCATCTGGCCGTCACTCCGGCTACGCTGAAGCCGCAGGCTGAGCGAGACATTGCCGCGCACTAGGGCCTTGTTGAGCTCGGTCCTGAGCGCCTGCTCAAGGCCGCCGATCCACTCCGGCAAGCGGAGGCGCAAGTCGAGCCCCTTGCCGTTGACGCCGCGCAATTCCCAGCTCCAGCTGAAGTCACTGCCCTGCTGGGACCGGGTCGCAAACCCTGTCATGGAGTTAACCATTGGAGTTAACCATTTAAGATTTTTCCCCCCGGAAAATCGTCCGGCTTTGTGCTATTAACGGATAGGTAATCTTTCTTGTCCATGAGTTAACAGACAGTGCGCTCGTGAACAACAAAGGCGGTGGGGTTTTAATCAAGCCGAGGACGGGGTTTAGGGCGTGGAACATCAGGACGACAGCACTCGCGGGGTGGTCTCGCTCATGCAGTATCACAACGATATCCGATTCCCCGCAGTCCATGCGCTGCGGCGCTACTGGGATGATCTGCGCGGCCCGCGTCAAGTGCCCTCGCGCGCCGAGGTCGATCCGCGCGCCATCGAGGAAACGCTGGAGTATGCCTTCATCCTCGAGCGCATTGCGCCCGGCGTCGGACGGTTCCGGCTCGCGGGGATGCACCTCAACGACCTGATGGGCATGGAAGTGCGCGGCATGCCCTGCACCTCCATGTTCATGCCCGAGCACCGCGCCACCCTGAGCCGGGTTCTCGAAGATGTATTCGCCGGCCCGTCTACCGCCCTCCTGACCCTTGCCGGCGAGCGCGGCGTGGGCCGTCCGCCGATGGACGGGCAGATGCTGCTTCTGCCGCTGACCTCCGACTTCGGCGATGTCACCCGAGTGCTCGGCTGCCTCTGCACCATCGGCCCCATCGGCCGCTCGCCCCGCCGCTTCCTCGTGAAAGACGAAGTCGTGCGCCCGATCCGCCTCAGCGACAGGAGCGACAATCCGGATGCCGCCGCACACGAGGCCATGGGCAGCCCCCTCACCCGCGAAGAGCGCCTCAAGATCCGCCGGACTACCGAGGCTGACGAAACCCGGGACGCCGCTACGCCGCAGGGCTTTAATGAGCCTGCTGCGAGCTACAGCCAGACCGCGCCAAGCGCGCCGGAGGGTAAAAAACCCCGGCTGCGACTCGTGCGCTTCGAAGGCGAGGTCGTCGACCACGACGAGTGAGCCCACCCCACCCGATGTGCCTCCATCCGGAGCACTGACTCATCTGCAACAGGTCCACCAGATTTCCTACACCCGCGATTCGAAAGTTTGCCCAAATTCCGCCTACCGGTGTTAACTCGTTGTAAAAACAATGCGTTTAACAACCATAACCCAGAGGCGGGAAACAGATGCGGGATTTCGATGTTCAGCCGTTCTATTCTAGGCGGCCACGCCATCGCTATGGCGACACCTTCGTGCAGGAGTTCGTCAATGACTTCGTCGACTGGTACAAGGACACCCTCCCCGAGGCCGAAACGGTGCCGGGCGACAGCTGGATGACCTGTTTTTCAGAGCTTGGCGCGCGCAAGTTCCGCAATATCACCCGACGTGGCGTCGGCGGGTATTACCAGGCACGCGGCGTGTTCCCCGATTTCCGAAACGCCACCGACTTCACCCAGATGACCCTGATGAACAGTCTCGTCGCGCCGATGCCCCGCCTCATCCCGGCCGACAAGCTGAATGTCGTCAATTACATCCCCCGCCGCTACCGCAGCCAGCTGCATGTGCCGCGTGTTGAACGGGTATTCAACTCCGCCGACGAGGTGGATTTCTCAGGCATCGCGCCCGGCACCTATTACCTAAAGTCCAACCACGGCAGCGAACAGAACCTGCGCATCGACCTGCCGCTAACTGACAAGGACACGCTGGCCAAGATCGAGCGCCGCGTGCCGGTCTGGTTCGACCTGCCCTACGGCACCCGCACCTCGCAATGGTGGTACCGCCTGATCGAGCGCAAGGTGTTCCTCGAAGAGAGTCTCACCCGTGCGCCCGACGAGGTCGTGCCCGATTTCAGGTTCCACTGTATCAACGGCAAGGTCGCTTTGCTCCAGCTCGATCTCGGCCTCGGCACATCCGGACGAAACAACCCGATCTACGACGGGGCGCTCAACTACATGCCGCAAAACTTTCTGCGCGCCAATCGCTCTGAGGAGCCGTTGCCGCCTCAGGCCGGGCTGGCCCGCGACATGGCCGAAGCCATCGCCGCGCCCTTCCCGTACGTTCGGGTCGACATCTACATCCGCCAATCCGAGCTGTTCCTCGGTGAGCTGACCTTCCTGCCCAATGCCGGGCGCCGCAAGATCATGTCTGACGAGCTCAACGCCTACCTCTGCGATTTCTGGTCACCCATGCCAAAGGTCCGCCAGGTGTCAGAGGCGGCAGAAATCGCCATCGCAGCAGAATGAGCGCGCCCCAACGCGGCCGGCGTGTCCGATGACCATGCAGATCACCATCCACGCCGGCTTTCACAAGACCGGCACCACTACCCTGCAGGCCTTCCTGCGCCAGAACCGCACGGCGCTCTCAAAGCATACCGACATCTACCTCGCCCACGACATGGGGTCGCTGTCCCTCGCCGGGCGGTTCTACGGCGCGGACCCGGGCCCCGATCGCCGCAAGGCCTTCGTTGTCGCCTGCAACCGTTTTCTTGCCGACCTGCGCCCTGCCCCGCAGATCCTGATCTCGCGGGAGTCGCTCTGCGGCAAGATGCTCGGCGATCTGAGGGTCGATGGCGGTCTGATCACAGAGTACGGCGATGTCACCGTTACCCTCGCCCGAATTCTATCGCGGCGGGTACAAGCCCGCTTCGGTCCCGAGGCGCGCCTCCGGCTGGTCTATACGACCCGCTCGCCCGAGAGCCTTCTGCGGAGCGCGTGGAGCCACAACCTCCGCCACCGCCGTCTGACCGACAGCTTCGAGAAGTTTCGCGCCCAATTCGCCGCGCCGCCCGACCTGGAGAAAACCGTCGACGCGGTGCGTGCCGCACTTCCGGGCGTCGAAGTGCTGTCGATGCCTCTTGAGGAGATCGCCCGACACCGGCTCGGCCCTGCAGGCCCGCTGCTCGAAGCGATCGGGGTGCCGCAGGACGAGTTGGCGCAGCTCGCACCGATAGAAAGCCGGCGCAAAGGCCAGAGCGCCGGTCTCTCCGATGAGATCCTCGCCCTCAACCGCACCATCACCGACAAAGCCGCTCTGCGTGCGCGCAAACAGGCGCTCCTGCTCGAGCGCGAGGGCATACCCGCCGACTGATCTAAGAAAATGCAAAACGCCCCGGCGCGAAACCGGGGCGTTTGTATCAAGGTATTGGTATGGCGCGGGTTACACCGCTTCCTGCGCCTCCGCCTTCCCGCGTGCCGAAAGCTCTTCAGCCACCAGAAACGCGAGTTCCAGCGACTGCGACGCATTCAGACGCGGATCGCAGGCCGTATGATAGCGCGAGCCGAGGTCTTCGTCGGTCACGGCGCGCACACCGCCTGTACATTCGGTCACGTCCTGACCGGTCATCTCGAAATGCACACCGCCCGGAATGGTGCCCGCGGCGCGATGGGCCGCGAAGAACTCGCGCACCTCGCTCAGCACACGGTCGAACGGACGGGTTTTGTAGCCCGAGTCCGACTTGATGGTGTTGCCGTGCATCGCATCGCACACCCAGACCACGTTGGCGCCTTCGCTCTTCACGACATCGATCAGGCGCGGCAGGTTCTCTTCCACCTTGCCGGCGCCGAAGCGGGTGATCAGGGTCAGGCGACCAGCCTCGTTCTTCGGGTTCAGGTCGGCCATGAGCCGCTTCAGGTCGTCGGCTTCCATCGTCGGGCCTGCTTTTAGGCCGATGGGGTTGATGATGCCCTTGCAGAACTCCACATGCGCGCCATCGGGTTGCCGTGTACGGTCGCCGATCCAGACCATGTGGCCAGAGCCCGCCACCGTCTGCCCCGTGGTCGAGTCGACGCGGGTCAGCGCCTCCTCGTACTCCAGCAGCAGCGCTTCGTGGCTGGTGTAGAAATCGACCGACTGCATCGCATGCACCGAGTCGCCGTCGATGCCCGCCGCGGTCATGAAATCCAGAGCGTCTTGGATCCGGTTGCTGAGGTCTCTGTAGCGTGCCGCGCGGTCCTCATCCGCGAAGCCCGTCGTCCAACTGTGGACGCGGTGGATATCGGCAAAACCACCGGTCGAAAAAGCGCGCACGAGGTTCAGCGTCGCCGCAGCCTGAGTGTAGGCCTGAAGCATCTTCGCCGGGTCCGGAATCCGCGCCTCGGGGGTGAACTCCAGCTCGTTGATGATATCGCCCCGGTAGGAGGGCAACTCGACGCCATCTTTCACCTCGACCGGCGCAGAGCGCGGCTTGGCGAACTGGCCCGCCATGCGGCCAAGCTTCACCACCGGCACCTTTGCGCCAAAGGTCAGCACGATCGCCATCTGCAGCATCACCTTGAAGGTGTCGCGGATGTTGTCGCCGCTGAACTCGGCAAAGCTTTCGGCGCAGTCGCCACCCTGAAGCAGGAAGGCCTCGCCACGGGCGACCTTGCCCAGCTCTGCCCGCAGGCGGCGTGCCTCACCCGCAAACACCAGCGGCGGATACTTTGCAAGTTGGGCCTCGACCGCGTTCAGTGCCGCCGCATCGGGATAGTCCGGCATCTGAACCCGGGGCTTGCTGCGCCAGTCAGATTTCGTCCAGGTCTTGCTCATCGTCTCATGTCCTCTGGTCTGCCCGTGCCCTCCCCGGCACGGGATAAGGCCTGCCTTATAGGCCGCTGCCCCTCTTTGGGCCACCCCTGATCAGATTTTCTGCGCCGAACGCTCTTGCGCCCTATGTCAAATCCTGATTGCCTCTCGAGCGGGGTCAATATCTAGCGTGGAGCCAGACAGATGCGGCGTCCTGATACGCAAACTCTGGTGGTGGAAGCACCGGCCAAACCGCGCCGCTTTGCTTTCCTTCTCGTGCCGGATTTCTCGCTGCTCAGCTTTGCGGGCGCGATCGACGCCCTGCGCCTCGCCAACCGCACCGCCGGCGCCCAGCTCTACACATGGCAACTCATCTCGGAAGGCGGCGAGCCGGTGGCCGCCTCCTGCTGCTCGGTCTTTCAGGTGGACGGCGGGCTCGACGACCTTGCGCGTGACGAGGTGATCCTCGTCTGTGCCGGACTCGACGTGGAGGAGAAGGCTACGCCCAAGGTGCTCGCATGGCTCCGCAAACAGGCCCGCCGTGGCCTCGCTGTGGGTGGCCTCTGCACCGCCGGATACCTGCTCGCAAAGGCAGGCCTGCTGGACGGCAAGCGAGCCACGATCCATTGGGAAAATGCCGACAGCTTCACCGAAGAGTTCGATGAGGTGCGGCTGACCAAAACCGTCTTCGTCCATGACGGCAACCGGATGACAACCGCTGGCGGCACCGCTTCCATCGACCTCGCGCTCCAGATCATCGCCGAGGACCACGGTGAGGAGCTGGCCAATACCGTGGCCGACCAGTTGATCTACAGCTCCATCCGCACCGATCAGGATACACAGCGCCTCTCGATCCCCACCCGGATCGGCGTACGCCACCCCAAGCTCTCTCGGGTTATCCAAATCATGGAGCAGAATCTTGAAGAGCCGATCAGCCCCGCGTTGCTCGCCGATAAGGTGGTGCTCTCCACCCGCCAGCTCGAGCGCCTGTTCCGCCGCTACCTCAACCGCAGCCCCAAGCGCTACTACATGGAACTGCGGCTCCAGAAGGCGCGCAACCTGCTGATGCAAACCGATATGTCGGTCATCAACGTGGCGCTCGCCTGCGGCTTCACCTCTCCCTCGCACTTCTCCAAGTGCTACCGGGCGCAATATCAAACAACGCCCTACCGCGAGCGCGGCTCCCACGGCGCGCGCCTTTCGGTATGATCACCACGCGGCGCCTCACGCTGCGCCCCGCCGAACCTGGTGATCTGCCCGCCCTCCACGCGATCTTTTCCGACACCGAGGTGATGCGCCATTGGTCCACCCCGCCGGATGAGACTATCGACGCCACTGCCGACCGGTTGGAGGGCTTCATGCGCGGCGAACGGGAGCTGGGGCCCGAGTTGATGATCCTCCACGAGGGCCATCTCATCGGCCGCATCGGCCTCTGGCGTAAATGGGAGGTGGGCTACATTCTTGCCCGAGCGGCGTGGGGCAAAGGATTTGCCTCGGAGGCGCTCGAGGCCATCATCGCCGAAGCCTTCGCCCGCCACCGCGACTGCCCCGCCATCACAGCCGATATCGACCCGCGCAACATCGGTTCCGGCCGTGTGCTCGAAAAGGCTGGCTTCGTCGTGACCCACCATGAAAAGAACACCTTCTGCATCAATGGCGAATGGTCCGACAGCACCTACTACCGGCTCGACCGCCCCGCTCCGTGACCCGTCTGTCGGTGATCCTCGGCGGGGCAATCGTCCTCGCCGCAACAGCCTTCATGCTGGTTGGTGGTTATAAGTTTCTCACGTTCACAAAGGCACTGCGCGGCTGGGGTACTGAAGACATCTCGGGCCTCCCACAGGTTCCACTCTCAAAGATGCTCTCGACCGATCTGACCACAGTCGATTTTCTGGTATTCAAGGATGGCCCCCGCGGTTGGTATCTGGTCAATGACCCGGCCCGCCACAACGAGACCGAAATCGGCTTCTACGGTCGCCGCTTCCTCGGCCACCTCACCAACACCGCCCCGGTCGCGACCTACTGCGAGGGCGATACAGACGCCAAGATCATCTGGGCCGTGCGAGACGCCCGGGAAACCGCTGCCATGGCTTATTGCAACGTCTCCCGCATGGATTTCGCCCCGCTCCTGCCCCACGCCCAACCCGTGTCTCTGACCGGCGAAGAGGTCACAGCAGCCGCGCTGAATGCCCTTCGCGCAGAAATCGCTGCCGACCCCTCCCGTCGCTTTGTCGACGTCCCACCTGCGCCCCTGCCCTTCAGCCACGTCCGGAGCCTGCGCCCTCCGATGCTCTGGTCACAAGACCCGGGCGCCGATGTGGCAATGACGGCGGCCATCGCCGAGGCCATGCAGGGTGCACCCCATGCGCTGCGCATTCAGAACGACCGGGTCAACTATGCTTCCTTCTACGCCGAAGGTAGCACAGACATGGTCTACGGCTCTTTCATCGAAACGGATGAAGGGCGCGCCGTGCTCGACGGCCTCTACCTCTATGCCCCCTACATCGAAGTCTCCTGCGCCCCGGCAGATTGCGCCAGGCTGGACGGCTTGGATCTGGCACCCATCGTCGCCCCCTGGCGCCCGTCCGCCCCCCTTGCCGCTGCGCTCGCTGCACCGGTTCCGCTCCCCAACGAAAGCTCCGGCCGCGGCACCAGTCCGCGCGACCCGGAGCAGCCAAACGACGGGCTTCTCCTGCCGCGCCCCCACGACATGGCAGACACAGCGACCCTCATCGCCGAGACCCGCGCGATCAAAACCCGCGTGCGCTACATTACCTTGAAAGACGATTAGCGGCTCAACGTCTTGCCCAATCGCGGCAGCCGCGCCTTCTTCATCAGCGCCCGCATCTCCCAAGGCTCGCCCGAGAGTCGCTCGGCCTCTGCCCGCACCGCTTCAGCCACGGCCTCCATCCGGGGCCGGTCCGCCTCGGCGAACCCCAGCAAGAGCCCGTCCGGGTCAGCCCGCATGACCCCTTCCTCGGCCAGCACGTTGCGCGGAAAATCCTTGGCATTCATCGTCACGATGCCGTCTGCCGACCCCGCGACGGCAGCCGCAAGCACATGCACATCCGCCGGGTCGGGCAGCCAGAGACGGGCCTCCAACCCCGGCTCCACCTTCACCTCCGCCCGCGGCCAGGCCGCCCGCAGCAGCGCGATCTCTCCCTCCGCCTGAACCCCCTCGCCCGGCCCGCGCTTCAACGCCGCGCGGCGCCATTCTTCTAGGATCCGTGGCGACCAGAGCGGAGTAAAGAACCCGGCACCCGCCGCGCCCACCAGCAACTCGCGCATTACCGTCGGGTAGAGCACGCAGGCGTCGAGGCAGAGCTTCACGGCTGCAGCCGGTAGGTCAGCGCCTTCAAATACCCAGACTCGGCCAGTTGCGGCAGCGTCGGATGATCGGCCGCCGCGTAGCCGGTCCGCAAGAGTTGTGCTGACCGCCCTGCTCGCCCGATACCCCGGGCGCAGGCATTGCCGAACTTGCCGATCTCCGCTGCATGCGAGCAGGAGCACAGCGTAAGTATGCCCCCCGGCGCCACCAACGGCGCGGCCAGCCGTGCGACGCGCTCATAGGCCCGTAGCCCCTGCATGAGCGCTTTCTTCGAGGGCGCAAAGGCAGGCGGATCACAGATCACCACATCAAACTGCGCACCTTCCTCTGACAGCGCCTCGAGCGTGGAAAAAGCATCGCCCTTCCGGGTCGAGAACCGCGCCGCTACGCCGGACGCCTCGGCCCCGGCCTCGGCCAGATCGAGCGCGGGTTGCGAGCCGTCCACCGCCAGCGCGCTCTCGGCTCCCGCCGCCAGCGCCGCCAGTGCAAAGCCCCCGACGTGAGAGAACACATCCAGCACTCGTGCGCCCTTCGCCAATCCGGCGGTAAAGGCATGGTTGTCCCGCTGGTCGTAGAACAGCCCCGTCTTCTGCCCGCCCATGAGGTCAGCCATATAGGTGGCGCCGTTCATCGGCACCGGCACAGGCCCGTCGGTTACCACGCCTCGCGCCACCTCCAGCACCTCAGGCAGCCCCTCAAACTTGCGCGCCCGTCCGGTGCCATTAAGGATCACGCACTCAGCGCCGGTCACCTCCAAGGCGGCATCTGCTAGCATATCGAAACGCAGGTCCGCCCAGGCCGCGTTCGGTTGGATCACGAGGGTCGCACCGAAGCGGTCGATAACAACGCCTGGCAGCCCGTCCGCCTCGGCATGAACCAAACGATAATAGGGTTCTGAAAATAGCCGATCACGCAGGTCCACAGCGGCCTTCAGCCGCTTCAAGAACCATGCCTTGTTGATCTCCGCGCCGCAGTCAGTGTCCAGCACCCGCGCCGCAATCCGGCTCTCAGGGGTAACAGCCACCAGCGCCAGCGGGCTGCGGCTTGCGTCTTCAAGCACGGCAACCGTGCCCGCGGCGAGCGCCCGCGTGCGCCGATCGAGCACCAGCGCATCGGAATAAACCCATGGCGCACCATGACGAATAGCCCGCGCGTCAGCTGCGGGCTTCAATCGAATGACTGGACGGGTGTTTGGGTCAGGCTGGGCATCACTCATAGGCCTGACCTATCCGGTCAGGCGCCCGCCGAAAAGAGGTGTCAGCGATAGCTGCCGGTGGACCAGACAGCGCGGCTGTCGAGTTGCTGCACCGGCGTGGTGCCAACGGGTGCCGAAGAACAGGCGGCCAATGCCGAGAGGGCCAGCGCAATCAGGGTGATTTTCGTTTTCATCATCGGTTTCATCCTTTGAGGCTCAACGCAGAGCCCGAACTGCTCGTTCCATCCATACGTCAGAAGACGCGCCCATTGGGCATTGGCGTGCATTGTTGCACATTTTGCTTACGCAGGGGTAACCTGCGTGCAACACCGGCGGCTTTTTGCCGCCGCCGGTGGCGCGTGCGGTCAGATCAACCGGCAGCAGAGCCTGCGGAAAGCTCTGCTGCAAAGGTGTTCGCCAGATGTTGGGTGATCCGGGCCTTCTGCCCCCAGCCCTTGGCTTCCATGGCCACAGCCTTGGTCCCACCATAGGCTTTCAGGTCGGCAACAATCTTCCTGCTCTCCAGCACGGCGCCGGTCTGAGGGTCGATCATCGTCATCTGGAACTTGATCGAATGGACACCGCCAATGGTGTAACGGGTCTTCTCGGTCAGCGAGTGAAAGCGCAGTACTTCGATCTCGACATCAACCTCTTTGCCCGCGTTCAGGCGCACCGCCCCACGGCCCAAGGCCTCCTCGAAGATGGCGGCGACCTGTTCGTGGCGGTCACCCGGCGCATCGCCGCGCCAGACGATATCTGCGTTGGGATAGTAGCTGTTGGCCTCCGAAACGCGGAGCGAGTCCGGCACGTTCACGCGAATATCTCGGATCCTGTAAGCCTGCGCATAGGGCGCCTGCGTTTGTACCGGGGCTGCAATGTCGGTCGTGCCAAGCGGCGCTGAGCGCGCCACCGGGACGGTGGAACGCACGGTGCAACCTGCGGCGGCCAGCACAGTGACGGCGAAAGCGGCGGCAGTCGTCAGTTTGGTCATGATCTCAGTCCTTCCGGCCATTGTTGGCGCATGATCTGCTCATGGCATCACAGAACCGGGCAATTGGGGCGAGAATGAGAAAATTTTCGTAGAATTGTTCGGTATTCGTAGACAATGCCGCGTGGCGCAGGAGCGCTGCTTACCCCGGGTTGCCGACGAGGATGAAGGGCGCCCAATAGGCCGGGTGGCTCCACTTCGGCTGCTGCATCAGCGCCAGTGCCGCCTGCCGCTGCGCTTCCGCCGCGGTGAGCGACGGGTCCGCGGCGCGGCGGGCGAAGATATCGGTCATCAGGGCCACCGCGCTCTGGCTCTCCACCGGCCAATGGCTGACCAAGAGCGCCTTTGCGCCCGCATAGAAGAACCCTTGCGCGAGGCCCGATAGCGCCTCTCCGCCCGGTTTGCCGCCCACCGCCGTGTTGCAAGCCGAGAGCACGACCCAATCGGCATTCAGCTTCAACCGGGCAATCTCGGACACCTTCAAGAAGCCATCATCCCCCTCCCCCGGCGTCAGCGCCAACGCAGGTTCGTCCATCACCGCACCGCCCACCTCGTCGCCCGCCATCAGCCCGTGGGTCGCAAAGTAGAGCACACGGAACCGGTCCAGCGCCTCCGCCTTCACCGCCGCCTCGCTCGCCGCCGGGCCTTCCAGCACTGCCTCAGCGCTGGCCAATACGGCACCCGCCACCGAGCGGGCCTCGTCGGCAGTCTCCGGCAAGGGCGCGAGACCAGAGCGAAGTTGTGCCGCGCGAGCATTACTCGCAGAGGCTCCGGCCACCGGGTCGGCCGCATAGTCCGGGTTGGCCAGCCCGAGAAACGGCTCCGGTGCATGGCCCAACTCGGCACTCAACGTGGTGATCTGGAGCGACAGAACCGAGGGGATGACCGTCACCGCATGTTGCCGAAGCAGCCAGTCAGCCTCGGCCAGCGTGCCGCCCTCAGGCTCCGAGCGCAGCAGGAGTTGCGGCGGCAGAGAGGCCAGCGCCCCGCGCAACTCGACATACAAATGCGTGGTGCCCTCCAGCGCCGGCGCGACCTGCCCGAACGTGAGCGCATAGAGTTCCGCCGCGGCCTCCGCATCAAACTCCTTCGGTGCCTCACCCGTTGCCGCCTTCAGCGAAAGCGCCGCTCGCACGCCCACCTTCAGCTCGATCCCTTCACGCACCCGCTCTACAAGCGCAGCCAATTCCGGCTGGCTGGCGGGGATCGGCGCCCAGGCTGCGCTTTCGGGCGTCACCACCACGATCCGGCTCGCACCCCAGTCTCGCGCGGAGACATCGACGATCACCACCGCCTCCCCCGGCTTCATGCTCTCACGGGCCTCCTCTGCCGTTGCGGCCATGCCCTCCTTCAACCCGTTCATCCAAGGGTCACGGTCCGAAAGTTCGCCGCGCAAGGCCGCCAACTCCGCCACCGTGTCGGACAACTCCGCCTGCAGCGCGGCTTCCTCAGTCGGATCGCGCTCGTCCACCGGCAGCCCGGACACCGCGAGCAGCGCGGCCTGCAGCTCGTTCCGGCGGCGGATGCTGTCGGTATAAGCTCGCGCTGCCACGCCCGCGCCCTCCTGTGCCAGCGCCAGCCGTTGCCGCAACATCAGCGTGCTCGTAGAGGCCACCGAAAGGTAGCTCGACTGAACGGCGCGAAAGGCCTCCTCCGCGGCACTGACCGCGGTCATCTTTCCACTCGCCTCGGCAGCCGCCAGTGCATCGAACCACGGACCAGACATGGATGTGCCAATCTCGGCAGACCACCGCGCCAACTCCAGTGCGCGCTCCCAGCGGTTCTCTTCCATCGCCAATGTCGCAGCCCATGTGAGCGGCTCCGACAAGGCCGGATGGGTCCGACCCAAAGTCTCTTCCATATTGGTGATCACCACATCGAGCAGGCCCTTACCGATGTCGTAATATTCGCGGCCCGGCCCCTCGCGCGTGAGCACGAGGGCAACCATCGCATTGGTCTCGTTGGTCTGCCGTGCCTTGAACCCATAGATCGCCTCTGCCAGCTTGGCGCTTTCCAGCAGCACCTCCCCGGCGAGGTCCACGTAGCCGAGTTGCCCCGCCAAGCGTCCGGTCATGTAGAGCAGTGATTGAAGCTCTGGGTGATCGTTGCCAAAAAACTCCCGCGTCGCCGGCACCGCCTCGGCGTAGAGCATCAGCCCCTCGTCATACCTGCCCAGCTTTTCAGCCATCCGCGCCGCGTGCTTCAACGCGTTGACCCGGTGCCGCCCGGCCCGCATCCCCTTTGTCTCTTTCAACCCTTCGGCGACCGCTTGGAACTCTTCCATCGCCGCTTCGTACTTTCCGGTGCGCTCCAGCAGCCCGGCAACATTCGAGCGGGAGAGCAGCGTCGTCACCGCGTTTGGCCCATAGTAGCGCCTTGCAAACTCATAGGCTTCCAACGCATAGGGCATCGCCTCGCCCGCCCGGTGTGCGTTCGAGAGCGCCATCGCCATGTTCATCCGGGCCCGCTGCGCATCAGGGTGATCGCGCCCGTGGTGCGTGACCCAAAGTTCGAGCACCTCGGCACTCATCCGGATGCCTTCTTTTTGGCGCCCGAGGCGCGCTAAGATCTGCGCGACAAGCGCATGGTTCAGCAGCGCCCGTTCTGAATGCGGGCCAAAGGCGGAATCGAGCGAGGCCTGCAGGGCCTCGGCCAGCGGCAGGGCTTCCTCATACTGTCCGCTGGTGAACACATCGAAGACCGCCTGCTCTTCCGCATCGGCAGCGATTTGCTCCGGCGACTGCTGCGCAACGGACGGCTGGGCCAAACCGAGCGCGAAGCAAATGCAGAGGGCGCGCAGCCGCTTCACCGGTCCGGATCTCCCACGAGGATGAACGGTGCCCAGTAAGCCGGATGCCGCCACTCTGGCCGTGGTCCGTCGATCATCGCCAGCATCGCCTGTCGCTGCGCCTCTGCCGCACTCAGCTCCGGATCGTTCGCGCGACGGGCGAAAATATCGGTCATCAGGCTCACCGCCGACTGGCTCTCCACCGGCCAGTGGCTCACCAGCAGCGCCCGCGCCCCTGCATAGAGGAACGACTGTGCCAAGCCGCTCAAGGCCTCCGCGCCCGGTGTGTCCCCGACAGCTGTGTTACAGGCCGAGAGAACAACCCAATCAGGGTTCATCCGCAGATGGGCAATCTCCGAGGCCGTCAGCAGCCCGTCTTCCCCGCCCCCCGGCGTCAATGCCAACGCGGGCTCCTGCACCACGAGGTCCTTCACCTCATCGCCAGAGACCAGCCCGTGCGTAGCAAAGTAGAGCACCTTGAACCGCTCCAGATCGGCCCCCTTGATCGCCGCCTCGCTGGCCTCCGCCTGCTGCCAGACGGTCTGCGACCCCATCGACCCCGCCACCGCCTGAACCTCCCCAAAGGTCTCCGGCAACGGCGATAGCGCCCCTCCGCGGTTCGACGACGCCTGCACCGGCGCCTCGCCGCTTGGGTCGAACATCGGGTTTGCGACTCCCAGTATTGGCTCGGGGGCATGAGGGCCGGTCGCTGCAATCTCCATGGCTTTCAGCGCAAAGACCGAAGGGATAACCGTGATCGCATAGTCCTGCACCATCCATCGCGCCTCTTCCAAGGTCTCAGGCTGATTGCGGATGAGCAGATGGGGCGGCAGGGCGGTGAGCGGACCGCGTAACTCCAGGTAAATGTGGCTCTTGCCTTCAAGTGCCCACTCGAACTGCCCGAAGGTTTGCCCGTAAAGCCAGCTCGCGGCAAGGAGTGGAAACTCGGCCTGGCTCTCGCGTTCTGCGGCCTTGAGCGAAAGCGCGCCCCGCACGCCCAGCTTCATATCGACTGCAGCGCGCACATCGGCCACCGCCGCCGAGAGCTGCGAGGGTTTCACCGGCATCCGAAGCCAGTAAGTGGTTTCATTGGTGATGATAAAAACAAAGTCGTTGTCATCGTCGCGCGGCCCAATGTCGAAAAGCACTACGGCTTCCTCCGGACCGAGCTGCGATTGGATCTCGCGCTGCTCGACGGAGCCGTCGCCCACCAGAGCGGCAAAGTCAGGCGCGGTCTCGTGGAGTTCCGCGCGCAACCGCTTTTGCTCCAAGCTGACCTCGCTCAACTCCGCTTTCAGTGCAATTTCTCTCGCCGCATCACGCTGGGCAACTGGGAGCCTGACAAGTGCGGCATAGTCAGCCTGCAGCGCCGCCTCATGGTCCACCGCGTCAGTGATCGCCCGGTGCAGCCTTGCCGCGCTTCTGTCTCCCAGACTCACCCGAGCGGCCATCTGGAGCAGCGCATGGGTGGCGTCACTACTCTGGGTCACTTGGGCCACCCTGAACGCGTCGGGAATGACCTCGCCCCAGGTTCTAACCTTTTCCACACCCGCCGTATCAAGCAGCCGCAGGATTGTCTCGCGGCTGCGGACCCCGAGCGCCTCGGCCTTGAATACCGCCTCCAGCGCGCCCTCGACCTCGCCCAGATGCTCCCTCACCGCCGCGAGGTTGAGCAGCGCCTTGCCCCAGACCGGATGGCGGAACCCCTCGCCCTGCGCCGCTGAAAACGAGGCCGAAAACATTGTGTCGGCCTCCTCCAGCATGGCCAACCCCTTCATGAACTCCGGCGTCTTGAAGCCCTGACCCAGCCACCAAAGCGCATCGAGTGCCAGCGCCGTCGCCTCGATGGGCGTGCCCTTGTACTCGGCCTCGATTGCGGGGCCCATCGCCTCAAGCGTGGCGTGCATCCCCTCCTTGTCGCCAGCGTCAAGCTGATACTGGGCAAGGCGCAGGCTCATGGCGATCACGCCCACCTCATCGCGGCCATAGAAACCGCGACGCCGGGCAATGGCGTCCTGCGCCACCGTCACCGCCTCGTCCGCCCGGCCCAGCTCAGAGAGAGCATTGGCCCTTGCCTCGGCAAATACAATTGCTTGAGGATGATGCCCGCGTGTCTTCTCAGTGCCCTCCGCGGCAACGCCACGATCCAGCCCGGCAATGGAACGCGCCCAGAGCTGCTCTGCGTCTTCAAGGTAGCCCAGCTCGTAGAAAATTGTTGCCAGGCTGCCGCGCCAGCCATCGGCCACGGCGCTCAGCTCGTTCGGGTCGGCTTCGGCCACCGTAACAGCCTCGACCGCCAACGGCAGCGCCTCACGATAATTGCCTACATCGGTCAGTGTCTGTACCAGCGACATCTGCGCCGCGGCATGAAGCGGCATATAGACGGTGTTGACGGTGCGAAACCGGGCATGAATGTCGCGTTTCATCTCCAGCGCATCTCCCAACCTCCTCTGGGTCGCCAAGAGCTCGGCGACCTTGAGCTGTTCGAACAGCAGCATCGGATGGTTTTCGGGCAAACGGGCGCTGAGGAGTGTCACCACCTCCCGCGCGAGCCGCTCAGCCTCGGCAAAGTCCTGCGCCAGGCTGGCAGTTTCTGAGGCTTGTGCAATCTGCTCCTCTTCAGGGGTCAGATTGTAGGACTGCGCCAAAACCGGCTGCGCGAATTCAAGGCAAAGAAACAATACAAATGGCTTCATGGCTTGAAATATCCCCACACCGCGCTCCATGGTCAAAGGGAATTGCATGACAAATCAGGTCACGGTTTGCGCCGTTAGCGCTAACGGGGTAAGCTGAAGCCAGCCAGAATCGCCAGCCCGGAGGCCTGCTCCCTTGCCGCTCAACTCCAAGATCGCCGAAGTCACCGACCGCATTATTGCCCGCTCCGCCGAAGCCCGTGGCGCCTATCTCGAGCGGATCAGCAAGGCCGCCGAGGCCGGCCCGGTGCGCGCGCATCTGAGTTGCTCCAATCAGGCCCACGCCTACGCGCCGATGGGCGAGGATCAGGCTGCGCTGGCCGGAGGGACCGCCCCCAACATCGGCATCGTCACCGCCTATAATGACATGCTCTCCGCCCACCAGCCCTTCGAGCGCTTCCCCGAGATGATCCGCGCTGCCGCCCGCGCCAAGGGGGCAACGGCTCAAGTGGCCGGCGGCGTGCCTGCCATGTGCGATGGCGTGACCCAAGGCCAGCCGGGCATGGAGCTTTCGCTCTTCTCGCGTGACGTGATCGCCCTCGCCGCCGGGGTCAGCCTCAGCCACAACTGCTTCGACAGCGCCATCTACCTCGGCGTCTGCGACAAGATTGTGCCCGGCCTCATCATCGCCGCCGCCACTTTTGGACACATCCCAGCGGTCTTCCTGCCCGCAGGCCCGATGACCTCCGGCCTGCCGAACGATGAAAAGGCCAAGGTCCGCCAGCAGTTCGCCACCGGCGAAGTGGGCCGCGACAAGCTGATGGAGGCCGAGATGGCCTCCTACCACGGCCCCGGCACCTGCACCTTCTACGGCACCGCCAACACCAACCAGATGCTCATGGAGTTCATGGGCCTGCACCTGCCCGGCGCGTCCTTCGTGAATCCCAACACGCCGCTCCGCGACGCTCTCACCGTCGCCGGCACCGAGCGCGCATTGGAGATCACGGCGGCAGGAAATGACTATCGCCCAGCAGGCCAGGTCCTTGACGAAAAAGCTTTCGTCAACGGTATCGTCGGCCTCATGGCCACCGGCGGCTCCACCAACCTCGTGCTGCACTTGCCCGCAATGGCCCGTGCGGCGGGCGTGATCCTCGACCTTCAGGACTTCTCCGACATCTCCGAGACCGTCCCTCTGATGGCCAAGGTCTACCCGAACGGCCTCGCTGACGTGAACCACTTCCACGCCGCAGGCGGCCTGCAATACCTCATCCGCCAGCTGCTCTCCGAAGGCCTGCTGCATGACGACACGCTCACCGTCTCCGGCGAGGGCCTAGGCAGCTACGTTGAAGAACCCAAGATCATCGACGGCAAGCTCACATGGCAGCCTTCCGCGGTGGACAGCCAGAATGACAAGATCCTCCGCCCCGCCACCGACCCCTTCCAAAAGACCGGCGGCCTCAAGGAGCTGAAAGGCTCGCTCGGTCGCGGCGTAATGAAGGTCTCCGCCGTCGCCCCCGAGCGCCACGTGATCGAGGCGAAGGCCCGCGTCTTCCACGACCAGCATGACGTGAAGAAAGCCTTCCAGGCCGGGGAGTTCACCGAGGATACCGTGGTCATCGTCCGCTTCCAGGGCCCCAAGGCCAACGGCATGCCCGAACTGCACAGCCTCACTCCGCCCCTCGCCGTGCTGCAGGATCGCGGCCTCAAAGTCGCCCTCGTCACCGATGGCCGCATGTCCGGCGCCTCCGGCAAGGTGCCCGCCGCCATTCACGTGACCCCCGAGGCCGCCATGGGCGGCCCGATCGGCAAGGTGCAAGACGGCGACCTCGTCCGCGTCGATGCCGCTTCCGGCACGCTCGACATTCTGACCGAAGGCTGGGAGTCCCGCACCCCCGCCTCGCCCGACCTCACACCCAATAAATACGGCATCGGTCGCGAACTCTTCGAGGCCTTCCGCCAATCCGTCGGCGCCTCCGATGAAGGCGCGGCGGTGGTCGTTTGAACAAGGAACACCATCATGACCCCCGCTGAAGCCTCTGCGAAGACAAAAGAAATCTGTGCCCTTGCCCCGGTCGTCCCGGTGCTGGTGGTCGATGACGTGGCCCATGCAGCCCCACTCGCCGAGGCGCTTGTCGCTGGCGGCCTGCCCGCGCTCGAGGTCACCCTGCGCACCCCCGCCGCGCTCGATGTGATCCGCGCCATGAGCGAGGTCGAAGGCGGCGTGGTCGGCGCCGGCACCCTACTCACCCCCGAAGATGTCAAAAACGCCGTCGCCGCAGGCGCCAAGTTCGGTGTCAGCCCCGGCGCCACCGACACCCTGCTGAAAGCCTGTGAAGACGCTGGCCTGCCGCTCCTCCCGGGCGCGGCCACTGCCACGGAGGCGATGGCCCTACTCGAACGCGGCTACACGGCGATGAAGTTCTTCCCCGCCGAAGCCTCCGGCGGCGCCCCCGCCCTCAAGGCCATCGGCGCGCCGATCCCGCAGATCAGCTTCTGCCCCACCGGCGGCGTGAGCCTGAAAAACGCCAATGACTACCTAAGCCTGTCCAACGTCATGTGCGTCGGCGGCTCTTGGGTCGCCCCGGGCGACAAGGTCAAATCCGGCGATTGGGACGGTATCACCGCCTTGGCCAAAGAGGCAGCCGCACTCCCGCGCTAAGGCGCACATAGCGCGTCTCCGTGGTGGCCGGACTTGCTCCTCCACCACGGAGCCTACAAGGCGTAGCTGAAAAAGCCGGCGCCTGGGACGCGCTACTCCCGCCGCCCGCGCCAGCCGCCACGGCGCTTGGGCGTCATATCGGCCTCCATCGCCTCCTGCAGCACGACAGACATCGGATGCTCCGGCGCCCGCCGACCGTAGTGCTCGTAAAGCGAGCGCAGTGCCATGCTCTGCTCGGTTTCATCCGGCAGGCTCAGGGCCCAGTCGAGAAAGATGCTGCGGGCCTCACCCGGCCCAACGCCCTCCATCCGATAGGCCTCACGGATGAGCCCCTTGTGGTCAAAGCGTGCCGTTTCGTCGATCTGTGCCATCAGGCCTCCTGTTCCGCGCTGCCAAGCGCCGTATCGATCACTCGGGCCGCCAGTCGGGCGGCCTCATCCATCTGTTCTGCGAGAGGCTCCAGCCCCTCGATCCCGGTTTCCCGGGCAAAAAGCGCCCGTGCGCCCTCTCCCAGAGCCTCCGTCTCCAACTGCCCGGCGGTCAGCAACCGCGCGCAGCCCTGTACCTGCCGCATCAGCGCATAAGTCTCCGCGAGCTGTGCGGTGTCCCCCTCCAGTGCCCCAGCCTCCAGCTGCGCCTCCACCCGGCGGTCGGGCACGCCCCCAAGTAGCGCCGCCGCTTGGGCGGCCAGTTCGATGTCCTGCATCCGTCCCGGCCCGATCTTGGCCTCCAGCCCGCCGCCCGTGCCTTTCGCATCGAAGATCCGCGCCCGCATCTCCGCCACATCGGCCAGCACCTTGGCGCGGTCCTTCTCTGCCGCCAGCACCTCGCAGCGCACCGCCTCGACCTCTGCCGCCAGCGCCTCCGCCCCGCAGATCACCCGCGCCCGCGTCAGCGCAAGGTGCTCCCAGGTCCAGGCTTCCTCGCGCTGGTAGGCCGCGAAAGCCGAGAGCGATGTCGCCACCGGCCCGGCATTGCCCGAGGGCCTGAGCCGCATGTCCACCTCGTAGAGCCGCCCTTCCGCCATCAGCGCCGTCAACGCCGTCACCAGTGCCTTTGTGAGCCGGGCATACCAGGCGCCCGCGGTGAGCGGGCGCTTGCCCTCGCTGCTCTCCACGCCCGCCGCGTCATAGATCACGATCAGGTCGAGGTCCGACTGCGCATTGAGCCAGCCCGCGCCGAGCGAGCCCATGCCCAGCACCACCGCCCCGCGCCCCGGCGCCGCGCCGTGCCGTGCCGTGTGTTCGGCTTCGACCACTGGGAACACCGCTTTTAGAACCGCCTCGGCCAGCAGCGCATATTGCTCGCCCGCCACCAAGGCGCTGGCATGGCCCCGCAACAAGTGCACCCCGATCCGAAAGTGCCACTCCTTCATCCAGCGCCGCGCTGTGTCGAGCTTGCCCTCGTAATCCTCGACCCGCGCGATCTCTTCGGCCAGCTGCGCCTCCAGTACCGGCACCCCCGGCCAATCGGCAAAGAAGTCGCCACCAATCACCGCATCGAGGACGCCCGCGTTGTGACTGAGATATTCGGCCAGCTCCGGCGCCGTGGCGCAGATGTCCACGATCAGGCCCAGCAACTGCGGGTTCGAGGCGAAGAGCGAGAAGATTTGCACCCCTGCAGGCAGCCCCCGCAGAAACCCGTCAAAGGCCGAAAGTGCTTCTTCCGGCTTGGCCGCGCCACCGAGTTGCGCCATCAGTTCGGGCCGGATGCGCGCAAAGAGTTCGCCCGCGCGGGTCGAGCGAAAGGCGGCATAGCCCTTCCAGCGCGACATGATCTCACGCGCCGCCTCGCCCCACTCCGGGGCCTCTTCCTCGATGGTGCGCTTCCGCCCCGGCGCAAAGAACCCCTCGGCCAGCCCGGCCACGCGCTCCAGCCGTTCTTCCAATTGCGCCCGGAAGGCCCCCGAGTCGCCCTCGCCTGCCAGCCGGGCCACCCGTTCGATACCGGCAGCATCCTTGGGCAGCGCGTGCGTCTGCTGGTCATGCACCATCTGGATCCGGTGCTCCAACTCTCGGTGCGCCCGGTAATCGGCGCTCAACTGCGCGGCCTCCTCCGTGCCGACCCAACCCGCTTCCGCGAGCCGGGCGAGCCCCTCGACCGTTCCACGCACCCGCAGGTCCGGGTCACGCCCACCGGCGATGATCTGCCGCGTCTGGGTGAAAAACTCGATCTCCCGAATGCCGCCGCGCCCCAGCTTCAGGTCGCGCCCCTCCAGCGCCGTGCCGTGCAGCCCCTTGTGCTCCCGGATCGCCAGCCGCATGTCATGCGCATCCTGTATGGCCGCGAAGTCGAGATGCTTGCGCCAGATGAACGGACGGAGCCGCTCGAGGTATCCCGCGCCTTCCTTGAACGCGCCCGCACAAACCCGCGCCTTGATGTGTGCGGCCCTCTCCCATGTGCGCCCGAGGCTCTCGTAATACCGCTCCGCCGCCTCCATGCTCAGGCACACCGGCGTCACGCTCGGATCAGGCCTCAGTCGCAGATCGGTGCGAAAGACATAGCCCTCCGCCGTGTTGTCACTCAGCAGCTTCGCCGCCTCCCGCGTGGCCCGCACGAGGCTGGTGCGCAACTCGTGAAAGTCCCGTTCCGGCCAGCGGTCCTGATCGAAGAGCACGATCAGGTCGATGTCGGAAGAGTAATTCAGCTCATGCGCGCCCATCTTGCCCATCGCCAGCACGAAGATGCCGCACAGCGCTTCGTTCACGTCCTCAGGCTCAAGGATAGACTTGCGCCGCGCCGCCTCCTGCTCCAGCGCCCGCCGCCACGCAATCTGCACCGAGGCATCAGCCAGATCGGTCAGCGCGCCGGTCACCTTTTCCAGCGGCCAGACCCCGCTTAGGTCCGCAAGCGCGGTAAAGAGCGCCAGCCGCCGCTTGGCCACCCGGAGCGACACGCCAACATCGCCCTCTGCTGCCTCTGCCAGCACCGCGGGCACCACATCCTCAACTGGCCCGGCCAGCGCGCCTTCCAGCCAGGCCGCCTCCTTGCCCAGAAGGCCCGCAAGGTAGGGCGACGAGCCGGCCATGCCGGAGAGCAGCCGCGCCACGTCGCCCCCGGCCCAGCCCGCGCTGTCGAGCGCAGCGTCAGCGGCAGATGCGTCCACGGCGATCGGTAGACGGGTGATGCGGCTCTCGAATTCCATGTGTCTTCTTCTCCCGCCCGTGCGGCACCGTCAACGGGTGCAAATAAACCTGCGCTCCCCCTTGTAGCAGGCCCTGCGCCCCATGATATCCGCCCAAGCCCCCTTTGAGGTTTTCTCCCATGCTTTTCCTCACTCTGGCCGCCGGCCTCGCCCTGCTGATCCTTGGCGGCGAAGTCCTGCTGCGCGGCGCGGTTGCGCTCTCTCTGCGCCTTGGCCTCTCACCGCTCTTCGTCGGCCTGACCGTGGTCGGTTTCGGCACCTCCACGCCCGAACTCTTCACCTCGCTGCAAGCCGCCTACTCCGGCGCGCCCGATATCGCGCTGGGCAACGTCATCGGCTCCAACATCGCCAATGCCCTGCTGATCCTCGGCGCCGCCGCGCTGATGGCGCCCATCGTCGTGCGCCGCGCTGCGCTGCTGCGCGATGGTGCGGCAGTCATGCTCGCCACGGTCGCCTGCCTCGGCCTTGCCATGACCGGCAGCTTCACCCGGCTCTCTGGTGTGCTGCTCCTCGCCGGTCTGGTTGCCTACCTCGTCTATGCATGGAAGACCGAAGCCGCCGAAGGCCCCGACCCGGAGCTTGAAACCGGCGCCCGCACGCTCTCGCCCGTCGCGGCTTTCGCGCTCACCGCCGTCGGCATCGCGCTCACGCTGCTGGGCGCCCGGTTTCTCGTCTCCGGCGCGGTCGACCTTGCCACCACGCTCGGTGTCTCCGAGGCGGTGATCGGCCTCACCATCGTTGCCGTCGGCACCTCGCTGCCCGAGCTTGTCACCTCCATCATGGCCGCCCGCAAAGGTCAGCCCGAACTGGCGCTGGGCAACGTGCTGGGCTCCAACATCTACAACATCCTCGGCATCCTCGGCGCCACCGCCCTGCTCGCCCCCGCGCCGCTGGATGCAACCGCCATGATCCCCGATGCCATGGTCATGCTCGCCGCCACAGCACTGATGCTCTTTCTCGCCACCACCGGCTGGCGCATCACCCGCAAGGAAGGCGTGGCACTGGTCGCGCCTTACGCCGCCTATATCGTCTGGCTGGGCGCGGCATAGCCACTTGCCGCCGCGCCCGCGCCGCGTAGGGTGGGCGCAAACCCACCAGACGAGGCCCGAGCATGTCAAAATCCCTCAAGCGCGTCCGCGCCGCCCTCGAAGCCGCAGGCCTGCCCGACACGACGCGTGAAATGCCCGAAAGCACCCGCACCGCCGCCGAGGCCGCGGCAGCCGCGGGCTGCGAGATCGACCAGATCACCAAGTCGATCATCTTCGCCGGGGAGACGAGCGGCGCGCTTTATCTCTTTCTCACCGCAGGCGGCAATCAGGTTGATCCGGCCAAGGCCAGCGCCGCGGCGGGCGAGCCGCTCACCCGCGCAGATGGCAAGGCCGTGCGCGACATCACCGGCTTCGCCATTGGCGGCGTCGCCCCGATCGGCCACCTGACCGCGCCCAAAGCCTTCCTCGATCCGCGCCTGACGGAGTTTCCATCCGTCTGGGCCGCAGCCGGCACCCCGCGCCACATCTTCGAGATCGCCCCGGCTGAGATGGGCAGGTTGGCCGAAGCCGAGACGAGCGAGTTCACCCAATGATCCGCGCCATCCTTGCCGCCTTCGCGCTGGCCACTTCGCAGGCCGCCGCCCAAGACAAACCGCTCTCGATCCCCGCGGGCATGGAGCCGCTCGTCATCGCCATCGTGGAGCCGGACTCGCAGGGCGAAGTCGAGACCTTCGGGCCAATGCTCCGCGAACAGGTCATTCGGGCGGAGCAAGCCAATGGCACCGGACCGGAAGAAGGGCACGAAACCCTCTCGGACCAACTCCGTTGGGCGCGAAAAACCGTTGGGCTTCGCCTCATCCTGTCCGACATTGAAATTGCGCAAGGCTGGGCCGCCCGCGCCGATCTCGGGCACGGTTGCATCGGTTTCCCTGCGGCCCTCGCTGCATACTGGGGCGCCACCTCGCAAGACGCGACGCCTCAGCAACTCGCGACGCTAGCAACCTTGGCGCGCTCGCCCGTTTCCTTCGCCAGCAACCCCGAAATGCTGGCCGCAACCTACCACCAACTGGTTTCCAACGCCGAAGGCGTCCTGCCCGAAACGCTCGTGGATTTGCTCCTCGAGAACGGCCCCGCCGCTATCCCAGAGGGCGCAGGTTGCCGCGAGTAACCGCATTTCTCGTGTAAATGTAAAAAACATTCACATTTACCCTTGAACCCCACCTCCCCAGCCCCCATCTCCCGTAATGTGAAAGACATTCACATAAACAAAAACCGAAACGGAGATACCCTGATGAACACCGCCCAAACCGCCACCGTCACGCACCAGCCCGGCTGGTTCGCCCGTGCCGAAGGCTGGCTGGACGAGCGTGGCAAGGGAGCCTGGATCGCAGCCATGGTGCTGGGGTTCATCTTCTTCTGGCCCGTCGGTCTCGCCCTTCTCGCTTACATGATCTGGAGCAAACGCATGTTTTCCGGCAAATGCGCCGTCCGGCGCTCCCACCACCATGAAGCCCACCGGATGAACCGTCGCCACGGCTTCCGCTCCTCGGGCAACACCGCCTTCGACGCCTACAAGGCCGAAACCCTGCGCCGCCTCGAAGACGAGCAGGACGCCTTTGAAAGCTTCCTCGAGCGCCTTCGCGCCGCCAAGGACAAGCAGGAGTTCGATGCCTTCATGGACGACCGTGCAAAGGCCGCTCAGACCTCGGATGACGAGGATGACGACACCGGTGCCGAGCCCGCGCTCTCCGAGCCGCGCTAAGCCCCGGCCTTCAACAAACAACGGAACGAGGCCGGCGCATCAAGCGTTGGCCTCCCAACGGCCCGCCGCGCATTCCCCCTATCGCGGTGGGCCCACTTCAAAACCGCAAGGAGACACCGCACATGTCCACCATGGACAGCATCACTTCCCTCCCCGACCCGGAGCTGAACCCCGAGTTCTACGCCGACACACCTGCCAAGCGCTTCTTCGCATGGCTGGTCGATGGGGTGATGATCTTCCTCGTGACCCTGCTGGTGCTCCCTTTCACCGCCTTCACCGGGCTGCTGTTCTACCCGTTGCTCTGGCTGGTGATATCCTTCGCCTACCGCACCATCACCCTCGCTTCGGGCTCAGCCACATGGGGCATGCGCCTGATGTCGCTCGAAATGCGTACCTTCCGGGGCGAGCGCTTCGGCCTCGGCGAAGCGTTCATTCATACGCTGATCTACTCGGTGGCGATCTCCACCTTCTTCGTGCAGGTGATCTCGATCGTCCTGATGCTTACCACCGCCCGCCGCCAGAGCTTGGGTGACCATCTTCTGGGCAGCGTCGCCATAAACCGCGCCGCCGTCCGCCGCTGACAACCGGCTCTCGCCGCAGAGCAGCATTTTCGCCGCGCCTCCCCCATTCTGGGGGCTTGGCGCGGCGTCATACCACTGTTACCGTCCCTCAGACCGCTCCAAACCGCCAGACTGCCTCTTGCGCCATACGCTTCCCATCGCGCCCCAGTTCTACGTGACGGCCCCGCAGCCCTGCCCTTACCTTGAGGGCCGGATGGAGCGGAAGCTCTTCACCGCGCTGCAGGGCGAAGGCGCCGAAAAGCTGAATGACACGCTTTCCCAGCAAGGCTTCCGCCGCAGCCAGAACGTGCTATACCGTCCCTCCTGCGCCGACTGCTCTGCCTGCATGTCCGCCCGCATCCGCGTGGCCGACTTCACGCCCTCCAAAAGCCAGCGACGGGTCGTTCGCCGCAACGCTGAACTGGTGCGCAAGGCCAACAGCCCCTGGGCCACCGAAGAGCAATACGCCCTCTTCCGCCGCTATCTCGACCAGCGCCACGCCGATGGCGGCATGGCCGACATGGATATCTTCGAGTTCGCTGCGATGATTGAGGAGACCCCGGTCAAGAGCCGGGTCATCGAGTATCATCTGCCCGCCGGGGCCGTGGGCAATGACACCGGTGAAGACAAGCTTGTCGCCGTCTGCCTCACCGATGTTCTCGAAGACGGCGTGAGCCTCGTCTACTCGTTCTTCGAGCCGGATCTCGAGAAGTACTCGCTCGGGCGCTACATCATCCTCGATCACATCGCCATCGCCCGCGAGGCCGGGCTGCCCTACGTCTACCTCGGCTACTGGGTGCCGGATTCCCCGAAGATGGGTTACAAGGCCAGCTACGGCGCGCTCGAGATCTACAAGGGCGGCAGCTGGCGCGATCTCGGCAACCCCGACGCCCACCGCGAAGACATGCACCCGCTCTCGGTCGATCCCATCGCCGAACAGGTCGCCCGCATCCGCCTCCCCGACAGTCGCCCGGCCACCAAACGCCGCTGACCGCGACACACCTAATCCAAGTCACACTGCCTGCTTCGGATAGTCCGAACCAAATTCGCCGTGTGCCCTTCGTGCGGGCCGGGCGGGGCTAAACCGGATGGGCGAGCCCACTGCCACGCCCCCTCACCCTCACCCTCACCCTCAAAAAAGAAAAGGGCGCCCCACGAGGCGCCCTTTCCAAATCCATCTCCCCAAGATCAGTTCGGGATCAGGTCCGGAATGATCGACACGATCCCCGGGAAGGCCCAGAGCAGGGCCAGACCGACCACCTGGATGACGACGAAGGGGGCCACACCCCGGTAGATATGCCCGGTCGTCACCTGTGGTGGCGCCACCCCGCGCAGGTAGAACAGCGCAAAGCCGAAGGGCGGCGTCAGGAACGAGGTTTGCAGGTTCACCGCGATCATGATCGTCACCCATTTCGGGTCCATCGTTCCGCCATAGATCACCGGCCCCACGATCGGCACCACGATGTAGATGATCTCAAGGAAGTCGAGCACGAAGCCGAGGATGAACATCACCAGCATCACGATCAGGAAGACCTTGAACTCGGAGTCGAAGCTCTTGAGGAACTGCTGGATGTAATGCTCCCCGCCAAAGGAGATCACCACGAGGTTCAGCAGCTGCGAGCCGATGAGGATGGTAAACACCATGCTCGTCACCTTCGCCGTTTCCCGCACCACGGGGCTCATCACCGAGCCGCGATAGAGCACCCAGACGCCGTAGAGCACACCGAAGAAGGCGATCATGTAGGCGGTGAACGCCACGAGGAAGGCCAGCCACGTCACCACCGTCACGGTTTCCTGATTGATCCGCAGGTCAAAGTTCACCCCCGCAAGGATCATCAGGATCGTGGCGTAGGTCGCGATCAGGATCACCTGCCCCGAGCGCCCCTCTTCCTTCAGCTTGCGGTAGGCGGCGAGCATTATGGCACCGGCGGCGCCAAGCGCGGCGGCCGGCGTCGGGTTGGTGATCCCGCCAAGGATTGAGCCGAGCACAGCCACGATCAGCACCAGCGGCGGGAAGACCACCCGGATCAACTCATTGCGCGAGAGCCGCCCGGCGGCATGCCGCATTGCCCAGATCACGATGATCAGCGGAATGAGCAGGATCACCAGCGTCTCCGCCGACGACATGCCGGAGTGGATCACGAAGGCATCGAGCAGGAGCATCAGGGCAATGCCCCCTGCGCCCACAGCCAGCGGCACCGGGCTGGCCGAGGGGGCCACCCCGCGCGCCACGATCAGCGTGAGGCCGAAGAGCACCGCCAGCGTGGCCACGCCCGTGCCAATCGGCGGGGCGTTCGGCACCGGTGCGGCGGCCTCGGGAGCGGCCTCTTCAGTGCCCTCTGCGCCGTCGGCCGGTGCGGCTTCCTCGGCCGCCACTGCCTCTGCGCCTGCGGCACGGGCTGCCACGGAGGCATCCCAGCGGTCTTGCCCATGCAGGTCGATCATCGCCGCCTGACACTGCTCGCTCACATTGGTCCGCAGCAGGCCACCTTCGACGCCGCTGGTCTCGGTCTGCACAGCCCGCACCACCTGGCTCCCGATCACCCCGACCTGCCCCAGCAGTACGGCGCCACCGATCAGCACGATGGGCAGCGCAAGGAACCACGTGAGACCTTCCCGGCGGGTGATGATCTCGCCACCAGCGGAGCTTTCAAGCTGCACCGAGGGCGCCTTGGACGGGTTCACCACCGCGTAACCAAAGGCATAGAGCGCATAGAGCCCCGCCAGCATGACACCCGGCAGCATCGCCGCCTGAAACAGCGTGCCGACCGATACCACCGCAGGCTTGCCCAGCAACGTCAGCGCATCCGAGCACCCGACAGACTGCGCCCGAGCCTCCTGCGCTGTGGAGTAAAGGTCGCCCGCGAGCGTGCCCAGAAGCACGATCACGATAGAGGGCGGAATGATCTGGCCCAGCGTGCCCGAGGCCGCGATCACGCCCGTCGAAAGCTCCGGCGAATAGCCGTTCCGCAGCATGGTCGGCAGGCTCAGCAGGCCCATTGTCACCACCGTCGCGCCGACGATGCCGGTCGAGGCAGCAAGGAACGCCCCCACGACCACCACCGAAACGGCAAGACCGCCGGGCAGCGGGCCAAACACCTTGGCCATCGTGGTCAGCAGATCCTCGGCAATCTTCGAGCGCTCTAGCACGATGCCCATCATCACGAACATCAGCACCGCCAGCAGCGTCTCGATGCTCTGGCCCGCGAAGACCCGCTCGTTCATCCGGTTCACCACGAACGACAGGTTCCGGTTGATCGCCTGCTCCCAGCCGCCCTCGAAGAGCGGCACCTCGACCCTTGGCAAATCAGGGTATCGGAAGGTGCTCACATCATCCCTGTGGACCCCTGTGGCGAGCACCTCGCGGTAGGCATCCGTGCCCGTGTCGATTGCCTGGTGTATCAGCACACCTTGCGCATCGAGCAGCGCGATGATGCCGAAAGAAATGATCCCGGCGCCGCCGATGGCAAAGGCCACCGGAAAGCCGGAGAGAATGCCCCCGAAGAGACAAAGAAGAACGATCAGCAGGCCGATCTCGACGCCATCAAGTCCGAAAATCATCTGCCCAACCCCTAGTGCGTGCCTTCGTAGGCTTCTTCACCCTCACCGAGGGTGTCTTTATCCAGATATTTGCCGTTACTCTCCGGCCCTTCCACGAACTCGCGGTAGCTGCGGTAGAAGAAGGCGACGGCCTGAAGCAGCACCAACCCGCAGAAGGCGACCATCAGGATCTTGAAGAGGAAGTAGCCGTTGAACCCGTTCGGCGAGAAGCCGATGGTCTCGACGTTCCACTTCACGATCTTGGATTTGCGCATCAGCAGGTCCAGCCCCTCCGAGGCGCTGACCTTGGGCGTGATGAGCGAGCGCCAGAGGAAGAACCATGCGTAGAGCCACGTCAGCACGGCGACCGGCACCATGAAGAACAGGCTCCCGAACATGTCGATCACCTTCTTGGTCCGGTGGCGCACCACGGCGTAGATCAGGTCGACCCGCACATGGCTGCCCTGAATGAAGGCATAGGTGACGCAGAGTGCCACGATCATCGCGTTGTAAAGTTTGAGTTCTTCGGCAAACCAGCCGACCGACTGGGTAAAGCCAAAGCCGAAAGGCGCGATGGTGATCTCGCCGAAGCGGAACACCGATTGCAGGAAGACGACCATCACCTGTTGCAGCACCATCAGCAGGCCAACCCAGGCCACGAGGCGCCCCACGCCGTTGGCAAACCACTCCAGCCCGCGGACGATCGCCCACATGAAGCGCGGCCAGATCAGGCCGATCACCGTCACCACGAGGAAGATGTCGAAGACGGCGAAGAACAGCTCCACCGAGGCTCCGTAGTAGATGAAGCGCATCAGGCTTTCGCCGTTGCTCCAATCCAGCCACAGCCCCGGATGGGTGATCGCATAGAAGATATTGTAGAAGCCCATCCCGATGTTCTGAATGACCCACACGAGCGCGTTCCCCATACGCTCCTCTCCCCGCTTGTTGTGGAGCCCCGCGCCAAGGGCGGCGCGAGACCCGGTGTCATTGTTGCGTCAGATCCCTTGCGGGCCTGCCTTCTGATTAAAGGTTCCGCGCCTCAGAGCGAAGACAGAACCCGGTCGCGTTGCCGCGTATAAGCGCTTTCTGCCCGCGAAAGCCAGCCCGAAGACGCCTTCATCGAGGCCTGCGCGCTCTCATGGATTTCGCGGAACATGTCATCCTCAAGGTACTGCCCCAGAACCGACATCGCGCCGGCGCCAAAGGCGTCCCAGATGTCGTCGGCAAACTCCCGAACCTGGGTGCCGCCATCCTGCAGGCGCTGCAGCGCCGGGCCGTTGCTGGCGGTGAACAGGGCGTAGTTGGCCTGATGGCCTTCCGCCGTGGCGGTCTCGATCATCAGCTGCTGCGCCGGAGTGAGGCTGTTGAAGACCTCGAGGTTCATCCCGATCGAAAGCGCCGGGCCAGCCTCGTGGAAGCCCGCCGGATAGTAGAAGTCGCAGACTTCTTGCAGGCCCAGCTTCTCGTCCGACCATGGGCCGATCCACTCGGTCGCATCCAGCGCGCCAGTGGAGAGGGCCTGATAGATCTCGCCACCCGGAAGCACCTGCACCGAGGCCCCCATCGAGGCCAGAACCTCGCCACCGAGGCCCGGCATGCGGAACTTCAAGCCATTGAAATCATCGGCAGAATTCACTTCGTTGCGGAACCAGCCACCACCCTGCGCGCCGGTCTGACCGCCAAGGAACGGGCGGATGCCGAAGACTTCGCCAAGCTGCTTGTGCAGGTCCGCACCCCCATCGGCGTAGTACCATGTCATCATCTCGGCGGCGGTCATCCCGAAGGGCACGGCCGCAAAATAGGCCCAGGCCGGGTGCTGGCCGACCCAGTAGTAATCGACCCCGTGGTAGATGTCGGCCTGCCCCGACGCGACGGCATCGAAACTCTCGAAGGCGCCGACGAGTTCGCCAGCGGCCTTGGGCTCAACGGTCAGGGCGCCGTCGGTCATCTCGGTGATACGGTTGGCGAAGCGCTCCACGCTGTCCCACACACCAGCCAGGCCGCGCGGCCAGGTGGTGACCATGGTCAGAGTCCGGCCGCCTTGGGCAAGCGCCGGGGCAGCCAGGGTGCTGGCAGCTGCGGCACCGCCTCCGAGGGCGGAAGTCTTCAGAAATGAGCGTCGATCCACGGATTGTCCTCCTCTGGTGGATGTCAGGACGCGCCGGCACATCCGAAGGCGCGGCGCAGGCCGCACCCTATCGGCAGAAAATATGCGCGCAACATCAACTTGCCCTTGTCATTCATTCTGGAATCCGCTCCGAACTTCATGCTTTTGTCGTGCGATTCTGCAGGCTTGCGCCTCAGAGCTGCTCCGGCATGAAAGACCGCGGGCAGTTCCCT
This sequence comes from Oceanicola sp., assembly GCA_017792405.1. Taxonomy (GTDB): domain Bacteria; phylum Pseudomonadota; class Alphaproteobacteria; order Rhodobacterales; family Rhodobacteraceae; genus Vannielia. Next base: position 1,435,267 of record CP051231.1, on the reverse strand, counting down.
GCCCGCGGCCGAAGGTCTGCCGCCCCACGCGGGAGCGGCGCGTGGCTTACATCGCCGCCAGAACGCGGTCGCGCTGGGTGGCGTAGAAGCTGTCGGAGACCGAGAGCCAGCCCGAGGAGGACTTCATCGAGTCCATCGCGCTGGTGTGGATCTTCGCGAACAGATCGTCCGAGGTGTAGCCCTGAAGCAGCTCGGTCGAGGCCTTGCCGAAGGCATCCCACACGTCCGGGGTGAACTCTTTCACCTGCGTGCCGCCAGCCTTCAGGCGCGACAGTGCCGGGCCGTTGTTGGCGATGAACTGGGCGTAGTTGGCCTGGTGCGCATCGGCGCAGGCCAGCTCGATGATCTTCTGCTGGCTTGGGGTCAGCTCGTTGAAGACTTCGAGGTTGGTGCCCACGGAGAGCGCCGCACCGGGCTCGTGGAAGCCGGCGGGGTAGTAGTAGTCGCAGACCTCCTGCAGGCCGAGCTTCTCGTCCGACCACGGACCGATCCACTCGGTCGCGTCCAGCGCGCCGGTCGACAGGGCCTGGTAGATCTCGCCGCCCGGAAGCACCTGCACGGAGGCACCCAGCTTGGAGAGCGCTTCGCCGCCGAGGCCGGGCATACGGAACTTCATGCCGTTGAAATCATCGGCAGAATTCACTTCGTTGCGGTACCAGCCGCCACCCTGGGCGCCGGTCTGACCGGCGATGAAGCCGCGCACGCCGAACACTTCGCCGAGCTCGTGGTGCAGCGCCATGCCGTCCTGGCCGTAGTACCAGGTCATCAGCTCGGGCACGGTCATGCCGAACGGCACAGCGGTAAAGAACGCCCATGCCGGGTGCTGACCCACCCAGTAGTAGTCTGCGCCGTGGTACATGTCGGCCTGGCCGGACACGACCGCGTCAAAGCTTTCCAGAGCGCCGACGAGTTCGCCAGCAGCCTTAGGCTCAACAGTGATCTGGCCATCGGTCGCGGCGGTGATGTTGTTGGCAACCCGTTCCACCGAGTCCCACACACCGGCAAGACCGCGCGGCCAGGTGGTGACCATGGTCAGCGTCCGGTTGCCCTGTGCATAGGCCGGAGCGGCCAGAGTTGTGGCCGCAGCCGCACCGCCACCAAGGGCGGATGTCTTCAGAAATGAACGACGATCCATCGTGTTCCTCCCATATGTAGGCCCGGTCCTCTCCGGGCCTTTCCCTTCTTGTGCGGCGCAGCCTAGCGACAAGCCCGGGGATTTCAAATACCAACAACTGCGTAGAGAGCCGCCAAAGGCCTTGCCAGCCACGCGATGATTGACCTCCACGCCCCGGCAGGCCACTCTCTGAACGCCCGTAAATGCCCGGAGCCAGGCCGCTGAAACGCCTTCTGCGACATCTCGATATCCGCCTTGCTCCGAGCTACGCCCAAAAGCTCTTTCTGCTGGCAACCCTGCCGCTACTGCTGGCGGTCTCGGCCATTTCGTTGTTGGTGATGCAGCAATCCCGCCAGCTGGCCGAACGCGAGATCGCGGCGCTCGAGACCCAGCTGATCGAGGCCAAAAAGGCTGAGCTGCGCAACTACGTCACCCTCGCCCGCGCCGCCTTCTATTCCGTCTACGCTGCCGCCACCCCCAGCGATCGCGCCGCCAAGACCCGCGTCACCCAGATCCTCGCGGCAATGACCTACGGCACCGATGGCTACTTCTACGTCTATGACTACGAGGGCACCAACCTCGTCGCCCCGCTGCAGACCGAGCTGATCACCCGCAACTGGCAGGGGCTGGCCGACAGCGCGGGCACTCCGGTCGTCGACCGGCTGATCGAGGAGGCCCGCAAAGGCGGCGGCTACCACACCTACCTCTGGAAGAAGCCCTCAACCGGAGAAGAGGCGCTGATGATCTCCTACACCGGCGGCCTGCAAGACTGGCAATGGGCCGTCGGCACCGGTGTGTTTCTCGATGACGTTCTGGCCTCGGTCGCCGCCGCCCGCGCCCAAACCGAGGCACGGGTCCGCTCCACCTTTTTGTGGATCGCCATCATCACCCTCGGTGCGCTGCTCTTGGTGTTCCTGCCGGGCCTCGCGCTCAACATCTCCGAGCGGCGGCTGGCCGACAACAAGCTGAAGGCGCTCACCCAGCGGGTCTTCGACACGCAGGAGGAGGAGCGCGGCCGGGTCGCCCGCGAGCTGCACGACTCCATCTCGCAACTTCTGGTCGCCATCCGTTACGCGCTCGAACTGGCCAAGCGCCGCATGGCCGCCGGCGACACCGCCGCCGTCGAAAGCCTCGACAAAGGGATTTCCGGCCTCAACGGCGCAATTCAAGAGGTCCGCCGCATCAGCAGAGACCTGCGCCCCGGCCTTCTCGATGACCTCGGCCTCGGCCCGGCCATCCAGGCGCTGACAGAGAACTTCGCCGCCCGCACCGGCATCGAGGTGGAGTTCGAGACCGTGGTCTTCCGCAACCGGCTCGACCAAGACGCCAAGATCGCGCTCTATCGCATCGCGCAGGAGGCACTCACCAACGTCGAGCGACACGCCGGCGCACAGCGCGTCACCGTCAACCTTCGCGGCCACCGGCGCGGCGCGCTCATGCGCATCGCAGACGACGGCAACGGCATCGGCGAAGTCACCTCAAGCCCTGAAAGTGCCGGTATGGGCCTGCGCAACATGGCGGAACGGATCGAGCACCTCGGCGGCACCCTTCGCGTCATGTCCAGCAGCAGCGGCACGGTGATTGAAGCTCAGGTCCCGTTGAGCCATATGCTGCCCCCCGAAGATGCAAGAGAGGCAAGCGCATGAGCGACCCCAGCCCGACCCGCGTGGCCATCGTCGACGATCACCAGATGGTCGCCGAGGGGGTGCAGGCGATCCTTCAAACCTATGAGGATATCGAGGTGGTCGGCACTTTCGGCTGCGGGCAAGAGATCGTCGATGCCATCGAAACCCTTGCGCCCGATGTGGTGCTGCTCGACCTCAACATGCCCGGCCTCGGCGGCCTCACCGCAACCGAACTTCTGCTGGAGCGTCGCCCCGAAACGCGGGTGCTTATCCTCTCGATGCACGACAGCACCGGCTATATCTCGTCCGCTCTCTCGCATGGCGCGATGGGCTACATCCTCAAGGATGTGCCCACCGAAGAGATCAAGACCGCCATCGACACCGTCATGCGCGGCGAGCGGTACCTCTGCACCGGCGCAACAGCCTCCCTCCGCCCCGCCACACGAAACGGAGTCGAACAGCTGACCAACCGCGAGCAGACGATCCTGCTGCAGCTGGCACAGGGCAAATCTAACAAGGAGGTGGCGCTGGCCCTCGATATCTCGGTGCGCACCGTCGAGACCCACCGCAAGAACCTGCGGGCCAAATTGGGCATCTCCTCCACCGCCGGCCTCACCCGCTACGCCATGGAGCACGGGGTGTTGCAGGGCACCGGGAAGTTCTGACCGGGCTCAGCCGAGGCCGATGAACGACAGGATCGCGAGGACGATGACGACAAGGCCGACGAGGTAAATGATGCGGTTCATGGGGGTCTCCTGAGTTGCTGGGGGCACCATCATCCTGCATCGCAAGACCGGCGCGCGTTGGCTGGTCAACGTGCCCGGCGCCCGCAGGGTTCCCCCCCTCGCCCCTTCCCCCAACTCCCGAAACCACTCGCATCTACCGACCTCAGAAACAAAATTACCCAATTTCCGCCCACGGCGAAATTTTCTCCACAAACCCTGTTGACGCCCCCGCCCCCACGCCGTATCCACTTCGCACGAAAGCATCAGGAGACCCGACAAGGTGGACACCCTTCTTGTCATCGTAGGAGAAAGGCGCATGGGCCGGTAACCACCGGAAAGCTCAATGACTTCCCCCATGCGCCCCCGACCGAGATCGGGGGTTTTTTTATGCGAATCGAAGATGACGCCAGTTGAGAGGATCGAAAAAATGGCACGTCAGATGACCGGAGCAAAAATGGTGGTCCAGGCCCTGAAGGATCAGGGTGTGGAAGTCGTGTTTGGCTATCCCGGCGGCGCGGTCCTTCCGATCTACGATGAGATCTTCCAGCAGAACGACATTCGCCACATCCTCGTCCGCCATGAGCAGGGCGCGACCCATGCCGCCGAGGGCTACGCCCGCTCCACCGGCAAGCCCGGCGTTGTTCTGGTCACCTCCGGCCCCGGCGCCACCAACGCAGTGACCGGCATCACCGATGCGTTGATGGACAGCATCCCGATGATCGTCCTCACCGGCCAGGTGCCGACTTTCGCCATCGGCTCCGACGCCTTTCAGGAGGCCGACACTGTCGGCATCACCCGCCCCTGCACCAAGATGAACTGGCTGGTGAAAGACACCGACGATCTCGGCCAGACCATTCACGAGGCCTTCCACGTCGCCACCTCGGGCCGCCCCGGCCCGGTGCTGATCGACATTCCCAAGGACGTGCAGTTCGCCTCCGGCACCTACACGCCGCCCGCCAAGATGCAGTCGCACTACGCGCCCAAGGTGAAGGGCGACGCCGAGATGATCACCGCGCTGGTCGAGGCAATGGAAGAGGCCGAGCGCCCGATCTTCTACACCGGCGGCGGCGTCATCAACTCCGGCACGGCGGCCTCGCAGCTGCTGCGCGAATTCGTCGATGAAACCGGCTTCCCCATCACCTCCACCCTGATGGGCCTCGGCGCTTACCCCGCCTCCGGCAAGAGCTGGCTGGGGATGCTGGGCATGCATGGTCTCTACGAGGCCAACCTCGCCATGCACGGCTGCGACCTGATGATCAACATCGGCGCCCGCTTCGACGACCGTATCACAGGCCGCGTGTCGGACTTCTCGCCGCACAGCCAGAAGGCCCATATCGACATCGACCCAAGCTCGATCAACAAGGTGATCCATGTCGATATGCCCATCGTCGGTGACGTGGCCCATGTGCTCGAAGACGCCCTGCGCATCTGGAAGAGCCGTGGCCGCAAGACCAACAAGGCGGGCCTCGAGAAGTGGTGGAAGCAGATCGCCGACTGGAAAGCGGTGCGCTGCCTCTCCTACGAGCCGTCCAAGAAAACCATCAAGCCGCAATACGCGCTGGAGCGACTGGAAGCTCTCACCAAGGGCCGCGACCGCTACGTGACCACCGAGGTCGGCCAGCACCAGATGTGGGCCGCCCAGTTCCTCGGCTTCGAAGACCCCAACCGCTGGATGACCTCCGGCGGGCTGGGCACGATGGGCTACGGCTTCCCCGCCTCCATCGGCGTGCAAATCGCCCACCCCGATGCGCTGGTCATCAACGTGGCCGGTGAGGCAAGCTGGCTGATGAACATGCAGGAGATGGGCACGGCCACGCAGTATCGCCTGCCGGTCAAGCAGTTCATCCTGAACAACGAGCGTCTGGGAATGGTTCGCCAATGGCAGGAGCTGCTGCACGGCGAGCGCTACTCGCATTCGTGGTCCGAGAGCCTGCCCGACTTCGTGAAGCTGGCCGAAGCCTTCGGCGCCAAGGGCATCTGCATCTCCGACCCCGCCGATCTCGACGACGGGATCATGGAGATGCTGGAGTATGACGGTCCGGTGCTCTTCGACTGCCTCGTCGAAAAGCACGAGAATTGCCTGCCGATGATCCCCTCGGGCGAGCCGCACAACAAGATGCTGCTTTCCGGCGCCTCCACCTCGGACGCCATCAAGGAAGGCGGCGCGGTCCTCGTCTGATCACGCATCCCAGCGGCGCCCGTCCCCCCGGCGGGCGCCCTGCACCGGGCCTTTCCCATGTCGCACTACATGCGCTTCTTCTTCACCAGCCCCGCGCCCGGCCTTGCCGATCTGGCGGCCGCGCTGCCATCAACCCTGCCCCGTCACAGCCTACGCCACCTCGCGCCCGAGGCAGACCCACGCGAGGCTGAGCTTTTTGCCGGAGAGACCCTCTGCGCCGCGCTCGACCTCACACTGCCCGACAAGCCGCTCTTTGCGGATGAGACCGGCGAGTTCATCGAGGCGCTGGATGCAGGCAAGGGCCAAGGTGACATGGCCCTTGTGCGCGGCGTACTCACGGGTTGCACCGCCATCCTCGCCGCGCAGGTGCTCTGGCAGGGCCGCACGACCGACGAGGTGATGGACGATCTGGACCCGTTCTGGGATTGGGTCGCCAGCCAGCACAAGGGCCTGCTCCAGGCCGATACCCAAGGCTTCTTCGAGGGGTATGACCGTGTCCTTGCGCTCTGAGCTAGTGCTCCACCTCTTCCCAGCGGCCATCCGGGGCCATGACGCTCACCACCTGCACCCCCGCCTCATCTGCGGCGGCCACCACCACCGGCCCCTCGGCGCCCTCGGTCTCCTCGATCAGCGCATCAAGCAACTCGCAATGGTAGGTGTTGCACAGCCCCGCCCGGTAACTGCGCGGCAGGCTGCACCCCATCGGCCCTTGAAACAGGCAGCCGCCCTCGCTGCTCTCTTCGGGAAAGTGGGCCTCATAACGCGCCAGCAGCGCCTCTCGGGTCAGGCCCGGCTCCGCCCGGCGAAACCCCTGAATCGTGCCCAGCTTAACAAAGGCCATCTGGCTATAGCCCCGGATGCAGCAACTCCCCCGGCAACTGGCACAGGCCGGCCCCACCACATCGGGCTCCTCAGGCTCCTGCGCCGCCCGGTCGTAGACCGCGCCAATCTCGGCCTCGTCAACCCTGAAGGCCTCGTCACAGAGCGCCGCGACATGGGCCAGAAAATCCGCCCACCGGCTCACCTCTGCAGGCACCAGCACCGGCACCCTGTGCGGTACGGCGCAGAGCACGGGCGCCACGCCCGCCTCGGCCTCGATCCGCTCCAAAACCGGCGCCACCGCACCGGCCACGGCATCCCGCGCCATCTCAGCGTCCCTTCGCCGCTCCATCGCGGCCTCTTCCGCCAGCGCCCGGCTGCGGGCCACCGCACAGAGCGGCGCGCCGCAATGCCCGATCACATCCAATCCCTGTGCGGCCGCCTCACCCCCACAATAGGGGCAGGGCCGCTCCGGCCCGTCCATCGCACATTCCCTAGCGTCAACCCCGCAAGGCTACGCCCCACACCCGCCATTGACAATCCGCGGCCCAGCCGCAAAACCACGCCCAGATCGAGGAGGAGCCAAACATGGCCGCGCTGAAACTGAAAAAAGGCCTGTCGAAGCACTCGGCCTACGACCTCAAAGACCCGAACGCCGAAGTGATCGAAACCCACACCCTCGCGGTGCTGGTCGAGAACGAAGCGGGCGTGCTGGCACGTGTCATCGGCCTGTTCTCCGGGCGCGGCTACAACATCGAGAGCCTCACCGTGGCCGAGGTGGACCATGAGGGCCACCGCTCGCGCATCACCATCGTCACCACCGGCACGCCCTCGATCATCGAACAGATCAAGGCCCAGCTCGGCCGCCTCGTGCCGGTCCACGATGTCCACGATCTCACCGTCGAAGGCCCCGCCGTCGAGCGTGAACTGGCTCTCTTCATGGTGGCCGGTGAGGGCGAAAAGCGCGTCGAGGCGCTGCGGCTGGCCGATATCTTCCGTGCCAATGTGGTCGACAGCACGCTTCAGAGCTTCATCTTCGAGATGACCGGCCCCTCCGAGAAGATCGACGCTTTCGCAGACCTGATGCGCCCCCTCGGTCTCACCGAGATCGCCCGCACCGGCGTCGTGGCACTCTCGCGCGGCGAGAAGGGCTAAGCGCGCGCGCAGGGCGGGATAGGTCCAGCCGATCCACTCCCTCAAGCCAAGCGGCCGCGCCGATAACGCGTGCGACAGACACACAATCAACACGTTGTGACCAAACACCTGATGCTTTCACCCCAGATTTTCGGTGGGCATCCCAAGTTGAGGTCACAACGAATGAAATTCTCTTTTTTGCCTGCCATAGTACTCGTCGCAGGCCTGTCAGCTTGCGTCGTCACCGAGCCATCCACTCTCCAAGACGTTCACACCGGTGTTCAGGCTGGTGTGTCCCGAGAGTTCGTCGCTTCCAAGAACGTGCATCGGATTGTACGGGTGCAAGCCATGGCAGGTACCGCCTCGGGACAGCGTGGGTACCTTTTGAAAGTCCGTCGCAACGCGAGTTTCTCAAACAATGCGTTCTTTTACCAAGCCTACTCCTACGGTCGGCAACTCCCCTACAAATATGAAGGGGCAAAGGTGAACTATTGCTCCGCCATCGGCTGCGATGTCGTTGAATGGGGCTACGTGACGCTCGACGCAGAGATTTTCAATCAGGGCCTGCGCAACGGTATGCAACTCAAGCTGATCGGACGCCACGACACGGCGGTCCTCAATGTCCCCGCCGCCGCCTTCATCGAAGCGCAAAGAGCAATGCCACGATAAAACTCTTATCATGCGATACCAAGAAGGGCTTGGTCAGAAACGCGCCTTTGCCCTTCTTGCCTCGTAGCTGACCCAATTAGCGAATTCAGCCGCGCGAGAGAGAACTTTACTTTTCCAGCACCAGCGCCGTCCGGCAGCGGAACAGGCCGCGCCGGTCCATTGCCCTTGCCATCGCCGCCGGATAGCTCCGCCGCGCCTTGGCAGCTGCACTCCGGCACTGACCCAGAGCACGCGCCTCCGCCTGAGAGCCGCGCGGCAGGTTGGTCGCCGCGCCCCAAGCGCCCTCGGGCGCCGCGGCGAAAGCCGTCCAACGGCCCCGCTGAAGCTTGTTGAAGCGGTCGACCATGACGTTGGCCAAGGTGCCGGAGTTGTCAAAACGCCCCTTCGGCCCCTCGTTCACGCTCCGCGGCGCGATCACGGCATGCGGCACGCAGCGCGCCTGCGCCTTCCGCTCGCAGCCCATCCGGGCGATCGTCTGCGCTGCCGCCATCGAGCTGGCGCCTGCATGCCCATAGGCCACATCGCCCGTCGTGCTCACGTAGAGCGCCCCGTAGTAGTCATACGACCGCCGAAATGACGCGAGTTCGGCTTTCTGCTTCGGCCCTAGCGCCTTTACGGCGTCAATCGCAATGCGCCCCGCGGTTTCGAGCCGCACCTGCGCCGCAACCTGCTGGGGCATCACAAGGCTCATCACGGCCACTGCGGCAATTCTGGCAAAAGGTGTCATCGGTATTGCTCCGGTTTGTCTCCTCGATTGCGCCGGAGTGTTTCACCTTCCTGTGTCAACTCTGAGGCAACAGAATGCCCGGACCCCGGCAATTGCCGCCAAATTGCCCCATCGCGCAGCCAAAATGCGTCAGCCGCAAACCAGCGGCGCGCCAAACTCTCCCTCGGGCCACAGCGTCAGCCGCAAGCCATCCGGGTTGGCGCAGTTCAGCAGCGGGTAGTTTCCCGGGTCCACGCTGAACCGGCACCACAGCGCCTCACCGCCCATCCGGCCCGCAAGCACGAACGCCTCCCCGATCCGGGCATAATCAAGCCGCCCGGCGCCAAGGTCGCAGCCGCGCAACTCCAGCCCCTGCAACACCACCTCAAGCCGCACCGGCGCATTCAGCGCCCGCCCCGCGCTGTCGACACCGACCAGCGCATAGAGCCCTTCGAAGAACAGCGGCTCCGGCGCATCCTCGAACCCCGGCACCGGCTGCGCCCACGCCGCCCCCGCCATCACCAGCCATGCCGCCAAGCCCCTCATCGCCGCACCCTCTTGTTGCCACCTGCCCCCCAGTGTATCCGACCCCCGACCGCATTCCAGACGCGAAAGGCTGCCCATGATCCCCCGTTACGCCCGCCCCGAAATGACCGCCATCTGGGAGCCCGCCACCAAGTTCCGCATCTGGTACGAGATCGAGGCCCACGCCTGCGACGCGATGGCCAACCTCGGCGTGATCCCCAAGGAAAATGCCGAGGCCGTCTGGAAGGCCAAGGATGTCGAGTTCGACGTGGCCCGCATCGACGAGATCGAGGCCGTCACCAAGCACGATGTCATCGCCTTCCTCACCCACCTCGCCGAGCACGTCGGCTCCGAGGAGGCCCGCTTCGTCCACCAGGGGATGACCTCGTCCGATGTGCTCGACACCTGCCTCAACGTCCAGCTGACCCGCGCCGCCGACATCCTGCTGGAGGATATGGACGGCCTGCTTGCCGCGCTGAAAAAGCGCGCCATCGAGCACAAGGACACCGTCCGCGTGGGCCGCAGCCACGGCATCCACGCCGAGCCCACCACCATGGGCCTCACCTTCGCCCGCTTCTACGCCGAGATGGACCGCAACAAGGCACGTCTCAAAGCCGCCCGCGACGAAATCGCCACCGGCGCCATCTCCGGCGCCGTTGGAACCTTCGCCAACATCGACCCGGCGGTTGAAGAGCATGTCTGCGCCCAGCTTGGCCTCAAGCCCGAGCCGATCTCCACACAGGTGATCCCACGCGACCGCCACGCCATGTTCTTCGCCGTACTCGGTGTCATCGCCAGCAGCATCGAGAACGTCGCCATCGAGATCCGCCACATGCAGCGCACCGAGGTGCTGGAAGGCGCCGAGTTCTTCTCGATGGGCCAGAAGGGCTCGTCGGCGATGCCCCACAAGAAGAACCCGGTGCTCACCGAAAACCTCACCGGCCTCGCCCGCCTCGTCCGGATGACCGTGATGCCCGCGATGGAAAACGTGGCCCTCTGGCACGAGCGCGACATCTCCCACAGCTCCGTCGAGCGCGGCATCGCCCCCGACGCCACCATCACGCTGGACTTCGCCCTCAAACGCCTCACCGGCGTTGTCGACAAGATGCTGATCTTCCCCGAGAACATGCTCGACAACATGAACAAGTTTCCCGGCCTCGTGATGAGCCAGCGCGTCCTGCTCGCCCTCACCCAGGCCGGTGTCAGCCGCGAAGACGCCTACGCCATGGTCCAGCGCAATGCGCTGAAGGTCTGGGAAGACCGCGTCGATTTCCGCGAGCAACTGCTGGCCGACGAAGATGTGGTCAAGGCCCTCGGGGTCGAGGCGATCAACGAGAAATTCGACATGGGCTACCACACCAAGCACGTCGACACGATCTTCAAGCGGGTGTTCGGGGCTTGACGCCAAAAACCTAACCCAACGTCAATTCATACCGGATTCATGGTATACTCCTCCTGCATTTCAACCAGGAGGATTTTACCATGACCCCGTATGACGGTTTCAAAGCCATTGCCGATCTCGCCGCCGAGATCGGTAAGATTCAGAAAAAGATGGCCCTTTTCAAGGAACTGACCGGCGGCGAAGAGTTCCCCGGCGGAGAAGACCTGCTCGAAGGCCTCAAGGGCCCGGTGCGCGATGCCATCGAGGCGGAAGTCATGCGCGAGAAGGAGGCGGCGGAGGACGCGGCCGAGAAGGCCAAGCAGGATGCCCAGAACCCGCCCCCTGATGCGCCCGATGCCGGAGACATAACGGGCCGCCTGATCAACGACCTGATCGAGCGGATGGATAACCCGCCAGACCCCGCAACCGCGACGCCCGAAGAGATCGAGCAGTATGAAGAGGCCCTCTGCTGCAAGCTGAAGGCGCTCGCCGCGCTGATCGGGGCGCAGGCCGCCGCGGCAGGCGCCGGGGCCGGCGCGGGTGGTGCTGGCGGCGCAGGTGGTGCGGGCGGCGCCGGGGGCGGCGGCGGCATTCTCGGCGGTTTCCGTCTTGTCGTCGGCGACGGCGGCGAACAGAAGATGATCGACCCCGATACGATCTACGTCCGCTCCGACACCAAGATCTGGTGCCTGCACGTGTCTCGCCTGAAGTGGGTGCTCTGGGACGCCAAGGAAACCATCGTCGAGGTGCTCACCCACGATCACACCGTGCTGGTCCGCAGCAAGACCAAGGCCGCCGCCTTCAGCGCGATCCGCGGCACCTACACTGAGCTCGAAACCAATGACGGCAACGACATGCTGGTGGAAGGCGCTGTCAGCTGACTTGCGCGGGTGGTCTGGCGCCTGTCCCGATGCAGTCTCCCCAAAGGCGCTGCACCCCGGGTGGGCGTCAGCCCTGCCTGCCGGTCAAGACCCCGGCTCGGGCTCCACGTAAACGCCCTGCTCCTTCAGCGCATCCACGACCTCCTTAGGCATGTAGGTCTCGTCATGCTTGGCCAATATCTCGGTGGCCTTGAACACGCGCCCGTCATAGCTGCCGGTGCCGACCATCCCCTGCCCCTCGGCAAAGAGGTCCGGCAGGATCCCGGTGAACTCCACCGGCACCGTCGCGCCGCCATCGGTGACAGAGAACCGCACCGTCTCGCCCTCGCCGCGCACGATCGTGCCCTCTTCCACCAGCCCGCCGATGCGAAACACTTCGTTCGGCGCGGGCGGGCTTTCCATCACCTGGCTGGGGGAGCGGAAGAAGTTGATGCCATCGCGAAAGCCGTAGCCGATCAGGCCGGCCGAAAGCGTCAGAGCGAGAGCAGCCACCATGAGCACCTGCACCCGCCGTTTCTTCTTCAGCCCTTTCAGTCCGGCCATCCCATCCTCCTCAAGGGAACAGCGGGGCCATCGTCAGCCCCTCGGTCTCCTCCAACCCCAGCATCAGGTTGGCATTCTGCACCGCCTGCCCGCTGGAGCCCTTGGTCAGGTTGTCGAGCGCGGCAAACACCGTTGCCCGGCCTTTCGCCCGCTCCTGCGCCACGCCGAGATGCACCATGTTGCTACCCCGGATCGAGCGGGTCGAAGGCACCTGGCCCATGGGTAGCACATGGCAGAAGGGCTCATCTTGATATGCCTCAACCAGCGCCGCATGGAGCGCCGCCGCTTCGCCCTGCACGTAAGCCGCCGAGAGGATGCCCCGGTTCGCCGGGATCAGCGTGGGGGTGAACTGCACCCGCACCTCGCGGCCCGCCGCCTTGCTGAACTCCTGATCGAACTCCCCCAGATGCCGGTGCTTGCCGCCCGCGGCATAGGGCATCCAGCCCTCGCTCAACTCGGCATGCAGCAGGTTCTCCTTCAGGCTCCGCCCGGCGCCGGAAACGCCAACCTTCATGTCGAGGATCACGGAGTCCGGGTCGATCAGTCCACGCTTGAACAGCGGCAACAGCGAGAACAGCCCGGTCGCCGCGTTGCAACCCGTGCCGGCCACAAACCGCGCGCCCTTGATCTCGTCGCGGTAGAACTCGGTCAGCCCGTAAACCGCCTCTTTCTGCAGTTCCACCGCCTGATGCGGCTGGCCATACCATTTCTCGTACTCCGCCGGATCGCGCAGCCGGAAGTCGGCAGAAAGGTCCACCACCTTCAGCCCCTCGGGCAAGTTCGGGATCACCTGCTGCGAAGTCACATGCGGCAGGGCGGCAAAGCAGAGGTCGATCTTGCCAAAGTCGATCTCGTCGATGGTGACAAGCTGCGGCAGCTCGAGATGGGCCAGATGCGGGAACACGTCGCGCATCTCCATCCCCGCCTTCCGGTCGGCGGCAAGGGCTGCCACCTCCATGCCCGGATGGGAGGCGATGATCCTGACGAGTTCGGCGCCGGTATAGCCGGAGGCGCCCAGAATGGCGATTTGTGCAGTCATTGGTCTGTCCTTGGTCTTGCGAGTGATAGGTTGAATTCAGGCGTTCTGAAATTCAACTTTTCGTCGCAGAAACCGCGTGGCCTGATCCGTCACCTTGCGCGGATCGCCCGTGGTCAAAAACTTGGTCTCTTCACCGCTGCCCCGCTTGTCGGGGTGACGCGCGAGGTAATCGGCCAGACTGTCGGCCACGATACTGGCCTGGCTATAAACGCTCACCTCCGGCCCGAGCGCCTCCTGAAAGGCCTCTTCCATGATCGGGTAATGGGTGCAGCCCAGAATAGCCGCCTGCGGCTGGGGCATCTTGCGCTTTAGCGCATCGACGTGAGAGTGCACCAGCGCCTCAGCAAGGATCATGTCGCCATCCTCGATGGCATCCACCACGCCGCCGCAGGCCTGCGCCTCTACATCCACGCCTATCGCCCGGAAGGCCAGCTCACGCTGAAACGCGCGCGAGGCCACCGTGGCGGGCGTGGCAAAGAGCGCCACATGCTTCACCGCCACCTCGCGCGGGGGCGAGTTGTCGCCCCACTGCCGCTCTGTCAGCGCCTCGATCAGCGGCACGAAAACGCCCAGCACCCGCTTGCCCTCGGGCACGCCGGCCTCCTGCATCCGCCGCAGCGCGGCGGCCGAGGCGGTGTTGCAAGCAAGGATAACCAGATCGCAGCCCTCGGCCCAGAGCCGCTCCACCGCCGCCTTGGTCAGATCGTGGATATTGTCGGCGGTGCGCACCCCATAGGGGCTGTGGGCGTGATCGCCAAAGTAGACAAACGCCTGATCGGGCAGCCGTTTCTGCACCGCATCCAGCACGGTGAGGCCGCCAATCCCTGAATCGAATACGCCAACCGCCATCCGGGCCTACGCCTTGTGTAAATCCTCGAATTCCTTGCCGTACTCGCGGGCACGGACAGGCTTGTTCGAGAGGCTATACGTTGCCTCGCGCAGGAAATCCATCAGTGCTTTGGGGTCGCTCGCCCGGGCGGCAATTTCATCACGCGGCACCGGCTGGCCCACCGCCACCTCCACCGGCTCGTCGATCCGGGCGCGGAACTCCTTGATCAGCAGGGCAATCCGCAGGGTCGAGTGGATGTGGCTCGCCAGCTGGAACAGCCGGCTGTTGGCCCCCTCAAAGCACACCGGCACCACCGTCGCTCCCGACTTGGCGATCATCTTGGCGGTGAACCGCCGCCAACCCGGATCGAGCGGGCGCGACATCAGCTTGGCCGAGGTGCTCACCGTCCCGCCGGGAAACACCCCAATCGCGCCGCCCTGCGCCAGATAGGCCAGCGCCTCCTTGCGGGTGGCGAGATTGACTGCCTGCGCCTCGCGGGTGCCGTCAAAATCAATCGGCAGGATGATCCGGTTCAGCTCCTCCGAGCGCTTGAAGACCTGATGCGCCAAGATCCTAAAGTCGCCGCGCGTCTGGCTCAGGATATGCCCCATCATCAGCCCGTCGAGGATGCCGTAGGGATGGTTCGCCACCAGCACCAGCGGCCCGGTCCGGGGGATGTTCTCAAGGCTCCCGCGGGTGACCTTGAGCGAGAGCCCATAGCGCGCGCGGATCACATCCCAAAAGTCGGCCCCGCCTGCCACGTCATCCTCATAGCCATCCGCCCGCTTGATCAGCCCGATCCGCCCGGTGGCGTTTTCCAGCAGCTTCACGAAGGCCCGGCCCGGCTTGGAACGCACCGAATTGGCATAGGTGATGTCGCGGGCAACCTGGTGCATGAGGGGCGTCCTTCTTCTCTTGCGCGTCAGATAGGGGCGCGGGGCCGATCTGGGAAGCCTTTATGACGGTCGCGTAAACGGAGTGTGACACTCCGGGGCCGACGTGGCGCCAGCGGGGGGCCAGCCCCCCGCACCCCCCGGAATATTTGCAGCAAGAAAATGAAAAGGTTACTCCGCAGCCTGCCGCATTGGCGCCTCCGGGTTGCGGAACGCCTGCAAGAGTTCGCCACGCCGTTTCGCCGCCTTCTCCGCATTGGCCTCCTTCACCGGTCCGAATCCCCGGATGGTGAGCGGGAGCTCGGCCAGCGCGATTGCGGCGGCGCGGTTCTCGGCATTGAGACCTGTCAGCACCTCGCCCATGTCGGCCTCGTATTGCGCAATGAGACCCCGCTCCATCTTGCGCTCTGCGCCAAAGCGGAAGGGGTCGAGCATCGTCCCTCGCAGCGGTTTCATCTTCGCCAGCAACGTCAGCCCGCGCCGCATCCACGGCCCGAACTGGCGCTTCTTCGGGCGGCCACCCGGCCCCTTGGTGCCGAAAATCGGCGGGGCGAGGTGGTAGTTGAAGCGCATCTCGCCCTCGAAGACCTCCGCCGCCTTCGCCTCGGTGTCGAGCAGCAGCCGCGCGGTCTCGTATTCGTCCTTGTAGGCCATCAGCTTGTGGTAGCCCTGCGCGATGGCGAGTTTCATCTCGTCATCGGGGGCCTTGTCGACCAGCGCGCGGTAACGCCGGGCATATTCGGCATCGCCCCAGGCCTCCAGATGGCTCGCACGGAAGGCGATGCGCTCCTCGAGGCTCTTCTCGGCCGGCGCCTCACTCACGAACATCTCCGCCGCCTGTTCCGGGTGGGCCACAGCCCAGCGACCGATCTCGAAGGCCCGCTTGTTGCCCTCTATCGCCTGGCCGTTCAGCTCAATGGCGCGGATGAGCGCGGCAAGGCTCACCGGCACCAGCCCGGCTTGCCACGCGGCGCCGAGGATCATCATGTTGGAGTAGATGCTATCGCCCAGCAAAATACGGGAAAGCGCCTGCGCATCAAAGAGTTGCAGCCCGTCCTTCAGGCGCGCCTGAAGCGCCAGCACCATCCTGTCATGCGGCAACTTGAAGTTGATGTCGCGAGTGAAGTGCCCGGTGATGATATCGGCGGCATTCACCACCGCGCCGGTCTGGCCCTCACGCATCAGGCCAAGCGTTTTCGAGCCTGCGGTCGTTACCAGATCGCCGCCGATCACCGCATTGGCCTCGCCGGTGCCCACGCGGATCGCGTTGATCAACTCCGGCTTCTCGGCAATCCGCATGTGGATATGCACCGCGCCGCCCTTCTGCGCGAGGCCCGCCATCTCGATCATGCCCACGCCCTTGCCGTCCACATGCGCGGCCATCGCCAGCACCGCGCCCACAGTCACGACCCCGGTCCCGCCGACCCCGGTGATGACGATGTTATGGGTGCCCTCGATGGTGCCAATCTCCGGCTCTGCCATATCGGGCAGTTCCACCGCCTTCTCCGGCGCTTTCTTCACCTTCGCGCCTTCGATCGTCACGAAACTGGGGCAAAACCCGTTCAGGCAGGAGAAATCCTTGTTACAGGCGCTCTGGTCAATCTCGCGCTTGCGGCCCAGCTCTGTCTCTTTCGGCAGGATCGCCACGCAGTTGCTCTGCACCCCGCAATCGCCGCAACCCTCGCAGACATCGGTGTTGATGAACACACGCTTGTCGATATCCGGGAAAGTGCCGCGCTTGCGCCGCCGCCGCTTTTCAGCCGCGCAGGTTTGCACATAAATTATGGCCGATACACCTTTGATCTTGCTGAACTTCTCCTGAACGTCCGCCAGCTCGGCTCGTTCGTGCTTGGTGACCTGCTGTGGAAAGGCGTCAAGGTCCACGTCTTCCTTCTCATCGAAGACCAGCGCGACCTCTTTCACGCCCATTGCCAGCACCTCGCGGGCAATCTGCTGCGGCGAAAGGCTGCCCTCGTTGGGCTGACCGCCGGTCATCGCCACGGCGTCGTTGAAGAGGATCTTGAAGGTGATATTTGTGCCCGCCGCCAAGGCCGCGCGAATGGCCAGCGTGCCGGAGTGGTTGTAGGTGCCGTCGCCGAGGTTCTGGAACAGGTGCTCGCGCTTCGAGAACGGCGCCTCGCCCATCCAGTTGGCCCCCTCCGCCCCCATATGGGTGAAGCGGTCGGTCGAGCGGTCCATCCACCGGGCCATAAAGTGGCAGCCAATGCCCGCGCCCGCTTCGGCGCCATCGGGCAGCTTGGTGGAGCTGTTGTGCGGGCAGCCCGCGCAAAAGTAGGGCAGCCGCGCCGCGATGTCGGGCGCATTGTCGGCCATCCGGGCGCTCTCGATCCTCGCCATACCGGCCTTGATCCGGTCGGTCCCGCAATCCTCCTCTATCAGGATTTTGCCAAGTTCGAGCGCTATGTCATTGGGATCGAGTGCAAAATGGGTCGGAAACAGCACCTCGCCGTTCTTCATGCCGCCATACACGCGGCGACCCCGGCGATCATCAAAGATCGCCTCCTTCACCTGCACCTCGATCAGCTTGCGCTTCTCTTCGACCACCACAATCACATCGAGCCCCTCAGCCCAATCGTGGAAGCCCTTCATATCCAGCGGCCAGACCTGTCCAACCTTGTAGGTCGTCACCCCGAGCCGCTCGGCTTCAGTCTCGTCAATGCCCAGAAGCTCCAGCGCATGGCAGAGGTCGAGCCAGTTCTTGCCCGCGGCGACAAAGCCCACCTTCGCACCCGCTTTGCCGTGCATCCGGTGGTCGATTTTATTCGCATTCGCAAAGGCTTCCGCGGCGAACCTCTTGTGCGCCAGCAGCCGCTCTTCCTGCGCGATCCAATGGTCGCCCAGGCGAATGTTCAACCCGCCCTCCGGCAGCTTGAAATCGGGCGTCACGAACGAAAGCCGGTCTGCCCGGCCATCCACAACCGAGGTCGCCTCGACCGTGTCTTTCATCACCTTCAGCCCCACCCAGACGCCCGCATAGCGGCTCAGCGCCCAGCCATAGAGGCCGAAATCGAGGATCTCCTGCACGCCCGCAGGGCTGAGCACCGGCATATGCACGTCGACCAGCGCCCAATCGGACTGGTGGCACACGGTCGAGGACTCGCCCGTGTGGTCGTCGCCCATCGCCATCAGCACACCGCCATGCTGGCTGGTGCCGGCCATATTGGCGTGCCGCATCACATCGCCCGAGCGGTCCACCCCCGGCCCTTTGCCGTACCAAAGCCCATAGACCCCGTCGAACTTGCCCTCGCCCCGCAGTTCCGCGTTCTGGCTGCCCCAGAGCGCGGTGGCGGCGAGGTCTTCGTTCAGCCCCGGCTCAAAGCGCACATCATTGGCGGAGAGCACCTTGTTCGCCCGCGTCATCCACTGGTCCACCCCGCCCAGCGGCGAGCCCCGGTAGCCGGTGCAGTAGCCCGCGGTGTTCAGCCCCGCGGCCCTGTCACGTGCCTTCTGCATCAGCATCAGGCGCACCAGCGCCTGCGTGCCATTCAAAAGAACCGGCGACTTCTCGAGGTCAAAACGGTCGGTGAGACTGATATCCTGCCTAGTCATTACGCGCTTCCTCCCAGTAGCGGGCATATTCCGATATTAGGTCATAATTTCTGACCTACAAACAGGATTCTGAAGTGGTAAACCATTTGCGACTACACTCCGGTCGTGCATAAGGATGCTGCGCCGCAACCGCTTTGAATTTGGTGAACAGTTTAAACATGGATTGGGACAAGCTCAGAATATTTCACGCCGTGGCAGATGCCGGCTCCCTCACCCATGCGGGTGAGACGCTGGGGCTGTCGCAATCTGCCGTCTCACGGCAGATCCGGGCGCTTGAAGAGAGCCTGAACACCACCCTGTTTCACCGCCACGCCCGCGGGCTGATTCTCACCGAGCAGGGCGAGCTGCTGTTCGACGCCACCCAGGTGATGAACCGCCGGCTCGATACCGCCGCCGCCCGCATCCGTGACAGTGAAGAGGAAGTCTTCGGCGAGCTGCGCGTCACCGCCACCACCGGCTTTGGCACGCTCTGGCTCACCCCGCGCCTGCCCGCGCTCTACGAGCGGTATCCCGACCTCTCGATCGACCTCAACCTTGAGGAGCGCGTGCTCGACCTGCCGATGCGCGAGGCCGATGTGGCCATCCGGATGAAAGAGCCGTCACAGGCCGATCTCATCCGCCGCCGCCTCATGGGCGTGCGTATGCGCCTCTACGCCTCCGAGGGCTATGTCGCCCGCTACGGCGCGCCCGCCGATCTCGATGATCTCTCCGAGCACCGGCTGATCAGCCAGGCCTCGCACTCCACTCAGGTGCGTGCCGGGGCTGAGATGATCGCCTCGCTGCTGACCCATGACGTGACCAAGCGACTCACCGTCAACAACTACTTCGGCGTGCTTCAAGCGGTGATCAACGACCTTGGTATAGGTGTGCTGCCCGATTATGTGGCGCTCGACACGCCGGGCCTCGTCCGCGTGCTCCCCGAGGAGGAGAGTTCAGAGGTTCCCGTGTTCCTCGCCTACCCGGAAGAATTGCGTCAATCCAAGAGGATAGCCGCCTTCCGTGACTTCGTGACCAGCGAAATCCAGGCCCAACGCAAGGCCGTGCGAGACGCCGCAGCCGAATAGCGCCGGCCTGTGTGCCATGCGCCACAGTCATGGCTGCCATTCGCACCTGCGGCATTTTAAGTCTTGAATGAGCGCACCGCCTGACCATATGAGGAAGTATTAGGCGCACAGGCTTCGGCCAGCGCGTCTTTTACCTCCCTGTTGGACTTAGGCCGAGCTTGTCTCGGCCTCTTTTTTTGTCCAACCGGATTTTCATCCAGCGATGTCGGGGGCCCGGGCGGGGCCGATTTGGCGGGAGCCTGCACCGAAACATTTTTGGTTGCAAGCCCTCCCGGACGGGTCGGTAAACGCCTTGCAACCACAGGCTGAAAGCGGCCGCCCGCCCACAGAAAAAGGGTGCGCCGCGCACGACGCACCCTCCTTAGCGCTGCCTCAACCTGGGGGGCAAAGTCAGCTGCTACGCACGCTCCGGATGAACCGGTCACGCGAGACCGACAGGCGCAGCACGTTGTCCCGCATCTGCCGGGTTCCGAACGAGAGAACCACCGCTTTCGGCTTCACGCCGAGGGTATTGGCCAGCGCAACCCGCGCCTTGATCTTCCCGTTCACCATCTCGGCCCCGATGACTTCGCCGATCAGCGCGCCCTCAGAGGAGAGCACCACCATGCCGATGATGTCCGACATGGTCTGACGCTTGATCGTCATCCCGTCTTGCGGGTCCGCCCGCGTCACCACGGTCGGCTGGTCCGGTGTCACGGTCGTGCCGCCGCCGGTGGCACCGCCACCGCCAGAGCCACCCGAGCCCCCGGACCCGCCAGAACCGCCGGTACCCCCGCCAACAGAAACATCGACATCAGCAAGGCTACCGCCCCCCAGCGAAACTTCCGCAGAAATTCCGCCACCTCCTCCGCCGTGGCCGAGGGACCCCGCGTGCGCGGGCACCACCATTGCGGTCGCTCCGAAAAGCGAAACGGCACAGAACTTGGTTATACTTTGCATTGAAATCATTTGCATTTTCAGTCTCCAGCAGTTCGTTACAGGTAGTAGTTACCCCTGTAACCATAACATGGGACTCGCCCTGTGAGTGTGCCTAAATCTGATTTGGGCGGGCTTGACTTTACGCAGGGAGAACTACAACCTGTGATTGACCTGTTAAACACCCCAATTCCGCTCAAGCTGCATTGGGGTTTGCCCGAGATGGTTAACAAAGCCAAAATTCCAATAAAAAAACTGTTTCCTGCCACTCAACAGCCTGAAACTAGCCATTTTTTCACGACTCCGTGAGGGTGTGTGAGAGCCTTCCCCAAGGTCAATCTGCGCTGCCGAATCGCCCGCCTGCGCCTTGAAGCGGCCGCGATCAAATTGCGCCTTTCCCTCCCCCGGCCCTTTTTCTAAAAGGCGCATGAGCAGCAGGGGAGCCATCATGACCGAGCCCGAAATCACGCCCGACCTGATCGAAGCCCACGGGCTGAAGCCGGATGAGTACGAACGCATCCTTCAGATCATCGGGCGCACCCCCAGCTTCACCGAGCTGGGCATCTTCTCGGCCATGTGGAACGAGCACTGTTCCTACAAGTCTTCCAAGATCCATCTGCGCAAGCTGCCCACCGAGGGGCCGCAGGTGATCTGCGGGCCGGGCGAGAACGCGGGCATCGTCGATATCGGCGATGGCCAATGCGTGGTCTTCAAGATGGAGAGCCACAACCACCCCAGCTACATCGAGCCCTATCAGGGCGCGGCCACCGGCGTGGGCGGCATCCTGCGGGATGTCTTCACCATGGGCGCCCGCCCCATCGCCGCGATGAACGCGCTCAGCTTCGGCGAGCCGAGCCATCCAAAAACCCGCCAACTCGTCAACGGCGTGGTCGAGGGCATCGGCGGCTATGGTAACTGCTTCGGCGTGCCCACCGTGGGCGGCGAGGTCCGCTTCCATCCGGCCTACAACGGCAACTGCCTCGTCAACGCCTTCGCCGCCGGCCTCGCCGACACCGACAAGATCTTCTACTCCGCCGCCTCCGGCATCGGCATGCCCGTGGTCTACCTCGGCGCCAAGACCGGTCGTGATGGCGTCGGCGGCGCCACCATGGCATCGGCCGAGTTCGACGATACCATCGAAGAGAAGCGCCCCACCGTTCAGGTCGGCGACCCCTTCACCGAGAAACGACTGATGGAAGCCACACTGGAGCTGATGCAAACCGGCGCTGTGATCTCCATTCAGGATATGGGCGCGGCGGGCCTCACCTGCTCCGCCGTCGAGATGGGCGACAAGGGCGGCCTCGGCATCAAGCTCAACCTCGATGCCGTCCCCCAGCGCGAAACCAACATGACCGCCTACGAGATGATGCTCTCCGAGAGCCAAGAGCGGATGCTCATGGTTCTCGAGCCCTCGAAAGAGGCCGAGGCCCGCGCCGTCTTCGAGAAATGGGATCTCGACTTCGCCATCGTCGGCGAGACCATCGCCGAAGACCGCTTCCTCGTCATCCACGGCAACGAAACCAAGGCAGACCTCCCCCTCGCCACCCTCTCCGGCTCCGCCCCCGAGTATGACCGCCCCTGGGTGGAAACGCCCCCGGCCGCAGAGATGGACGCTGTCCCGGAGATCGATGCGATCGACGGCCTCAAGGCCCTGCTCGCCTCCCCCAACTACGCCCACAAGGCCTGGGTCTGGGAGCAGTATGACCACATGGTGATGGCCGACACCGCCGTGCCCCCGGGCCGCGGCTCCGGCGTGGTGCGCGTGCATGGCACCGAGAAGGCTCTCGCCTTCACCTCCGATGTCACGCCCCGATACGTGCGCGCCAACCCCTACGAGGGCGGCAAGCAGGCTGTGGCAGAGGCCTATCGCAACCTTTCCGCCAAGGGCGCCTTGCCGCTGGCGACGACCGACAACCTCAATTTCGGCAACCCCGAAAAGCCCGAGATCATGGGCCAGTTCGTCGGCGCGCTCAAAGGCATCGGCGAGGCCTGCCTCGCGCTGAACACCCCCATCGTCTCCGGCAACGTCTCACTCTACAACGAGACCGATGGCCAAGGCATCCTTCCCACCCCCACCATCGGCGCCGTCGGCCTGCTCGATAGCCTTGACCAGCTGATCGACGGCGAGGCCCGTGCGGGCCACGTTCTTCTGATGGTCGGCGCCGAGGGCAGCCACCTCGGCCAGTCCGCCCTGCTGGCAGAGGCCTTCTCCCGCGAAGATGGCGATGCACCGCACGTGGACCTCGCCGCCGAAAAGGCGCATGGCGATTTCATCCGCGCCAATGCCGAGCACATCACCGCCTGCACCGACCTCGCCGATGGCGGCCTCGCCCTCGCCGCTTTCGAGATGGCCGAAGCCGCGGGCGTCGGCGTTCAAGTCGACGCGGCAGGCAACGGCCCGCTCTTCGGCGAGGATCAGGCGCGCTACCTCATCGCCTGCTCCTTCGACAAGGCCGAGGCCCTGATGGTCGCCGCAGGGCAAGCGGGCGTGCCGCTCACCACGGTCGGCAAATTCGGCGGTGACAGCGTAACCCTTGGCGGCAGCACCGCGCCCCTCGCCGAGCTTTCCGAAACCTACCGCAGCACCTTCGCTGCCAATTTCGCGTGAACCCGCCCTTCATCTTGGCCCAAATATCTCCGGGGGTGCGGGGGCAGCGCCCCCGCTCCATCGCATGACCCAACTCCCCGACCTCACCCCCGATTGTTCCCGCTGCGCCGCCCTCTGCTGCATGGCGCTGGCCTTCGACGCGGGCGATGACTTCGCCATCGACAAGCCCGCAGGTCTGCCCTGCCCCAAGCTCGACCGGCACCTTTGCTCCATATACGAAGACCTTGAAGAAGAAGGGTTTTCCGGCTGCGCTCGCTACACCTGCAACGGTGCCGGCCAGCGGGTCACGCAAGAGGTGTTCGAGGGCAAGAGCTGGCAGGACGTGCCCGAACTGGCCACCCCGATGTCAGAGGCGCTGCGGCAGATGAAATCGGTCCACGAGGCGCTGGAACTGCTCGCCATGGCCGAGAACCTCGGGCTGGAAGATGACGATGAAATGGCCCGCGACGCCCTCGTTTCCGCCCTCTCGCCAAAAGACGGTTTCACCCCTGAGACCCTCGCGGCCACTGGCGAAACCGTCAAACGCGTCCCCGGCTTTCTCGCGACCCTCCGCGATTACATCTGAGGCACGGCCTCGATCAGCCTCCGCAGCCCCTCGGCAATATCCGCCTCGCTCCGTGCATAGGAAAACCGCAGCCACTTCGCGCCCCGCGCGGAGTCAAAATCCGGCCCCGGCGTCACAGCAACCCCCGTCTTTTCAAGGACTTGCTGGCAGAACTTCAAGCTATCGTCCGTCAGCTCGGACACGTCCGCATACACATAAAACGCCCCATCCGGCGGCGCGAACCTCGTGAAACCAGCCTTCGGTAACCCTTCCAGCATCGCCGCCCGGTTACGGGCATAAACCGCCCGGTTCGCCTCCAGCTCTTCCTCGCAGTCCAGCGCCGCCAGCGCGGCCACCTGCGCCACATGGGGCGGGCAGATGAACATGTTCTGCGCCAGCCGCTCATAGGTGCGAATGTCCGCCTCCGGCACCACCATCCAGCCCACGCGCCAGCCGGTCATCGAGAAGTATTTGCTGAAGGAATTGATCACCACCACATCATCCGTCAGCTCCAACGCGCTCACCGCCCGGTCGCCGTAATGCAGCCCGTGGTAAATCTCGTCGCTCACAACCGAGGCCCCGACCTCCCCGGCCCGCTCCAGCAATGCCCCAAGCGCCCCCCGGTCCAGAATGGTCCCCGTCGGATTGCCCGGCGAGGCAAGGATCAGCCCGGCCAACCCCTCCGGCACATCTTCCGGCGCAGGCTGCATCCGCGTCGCCAGCCGCGCCTCGATCTCCACGGGCTGTAGGCTCAACGCACGCAGGATCTGCCGGTAGCTCGGGTAGCCCGGCGCCCCCAGCCCCACCTTTTCACCCGCGTCGAACAGCGCCGTGAATGCCAGCAAAAAGGCCCCCGAGGAGCCGGTCGTCACGATCACCCGCTCCGGGTTCAACTCCACCCCGTACCAGCGGCGATACAAATCCGCGATTCCCGCCCGCAGCTCCGGCAGCCCCAGCGCCACAGTGTAGCCCATCGGCCCGGCCTCCAGCGCCGCCGCCACCGAGGCCCGTGCTCCGGCCGGCGCAGGCGTGCCCGGCTGCCCCACCTCCATGTGGATCACCGAGCGCCCCGCCGCCTCGGCCGCCCGCGCGGCCTCCATCACATCCATCACGATAAAGGGATCAACGTCACTTCGCCTTGAAACACGCATGCGGGCCTCCTTAACCTCCGCCCACCAGTAACAAGCGGCACCCTGCCGTCAATGCCGTGCGAACTTGCGGCCCCGACCCAACCGTGCGACACCCCGCACGACGCCAGCCAAAGGACGACGCATATGTTCCGCGCCCCTCTCCTCGCCGCCACTCTCGCCCTCACCGCCCTGCCCGCCGCCGCCTTCGAGATCGGCGAGATGAGCGATGCCGAGCGCGAGACCTTCCGCGCCGAGATCCGCGCCTACCTGCTGGACAACCCCGAGGTGCTGATGGAGGCCATCGGCGTACTCGAAGAGCGTCAGGCTGCCGAACAGGCCCAAGGTGACGTGGCCCTCGTCGCCAACCACGCCGATGCGCTTTTTAATGACGGCTACTCCTACGTCGGCGGCAACCCCGACGGCGATATCACCATCGTTGAGTTCATGGATTACCGCTGCGGCTACTGCAAAAAAGCCTTCCCCGAGGTCGAGAGCCTGATCGAGGCCGATGGCAACATCCGCTTCATCGTCAAGGAATTCCCGATCCTCGGCGAGCAGTCGGTCGTCGCCTCGCGCTTCGCCATCGCCACGCTTCAGGTCGCCGGCCCCGAGGCCTACAAGACCGTCCATGACGCCATGATGCAGATGCGCGGCGATTACAACGAGGCCGCCCTGACTGCGCTGGCCCAGAAGGCCGGCACCGACCCGGCCCCGATCCTCGCCGCGATGAACTCCGATGAGGTCAGCGCCGTGATCGCCGAAAACCGCGCGCTGGCCCAGGCCATGCAGATCTCCGGCACCCCGACCTTCGTGCTCGAAGACCAGATGCTGCGCGGCTACGTCCCGCTTCAGGCGATGACCAGCATCGTCGACGAGGTCCGCGGCGCCCGGTAACCCTGCTGGAAATTTTCCCTAATATATCTCCCGCCTAGCGGGCGACCTTCATTCCGCAGCTTCGGCCTTGGCCTCAATCTCCTCGGCCTTGGCCTCCACCTCGCGCACGATGTGGTCGATCATCTGATCGTTGCTGATCTTGTGGTCCTGCTTGCCCGCCAAATAGACCATCCCGTGCCCGGCGCCGCCGCCGGTAAAGCCCACATCGGTCATCAGCGCTTCGCCCGGCCCATTCACCACGCAGCCGATGATGCTCAGGCTCATCGGCGTCTTGATGTGCTCCAGCCGCTTCTCCAGCGCCTCCACCGTCTTGATCACATCAATTCCCTGCCGCGCGCAGCTCGGGCAGCTGATGATGTTCACCCCTCGGTGGCGCAGACCCAGCGATTTCAGGATCTCATAGCCCACCTTCACCTCTTCGACCGGATCGGCAGAGAGGCTCACGCGGATCGTGTCGCCAATCCCCATCCAGAGCAGGTTACCGAGGCCGATGGCGCTCTTGATCGTGCCGCTCATCAGCCCGCCCGCCTCGGTGACGCCAAGGTGTATGGGCGCGTCGGTGGCCTCCGCAAGCTGCTGGTAGGCCGCCGCGCTCAGGAAAACGTCCGAGGCCTTGCAGCTGATCTTGAACTCGTGAAAGTCATTGTCCTGCAACAGCTTGATGTGGTCCAGCCCGCTCTCCACCATCGCATCGGGGCACGGCTCGCCATACTTCTCCAGCAGGTGTTTCTCCAGCGACCCTGCATTCACCCCGATCCGGATCGAGCAGCCGTGGTCCTTCGCCGCTTTCACCACCTCCTGCACCCGCTGGGCATCGCCGATGTTGCCGGGGTTGATCCGCAGGCAGGCCGCGCCCGCCTCGGCGCTCTCCAGCGCCCGCTTGTAGTGAAAGTGGATGTCCGCGACGATCGGCACCGGGCTCTCCGCCACGATCTCCCTCAACGCGCGGCTCGAGGCCTCATCCGGCACCGACACCCGCACAATATCCGCGCCCGCTTCCGCGCAGCGCAGCACCTGCTCAATCGTCGCCTTTGCGTCGCTGGTGTCGGTGTTGGTCATGGTCTGCACCGAAATCGGCGCACCGCCGCCCACCGGCACCTTGCCCACCATCACCTGGCGGCTCTCGCGGCGGTAGATATTCTTCCACGGGCGGATTGCGTTGATCGACATGGACCCTCCGGGGGATTGCTCGCGTCAGCCCGAGAGATAGGCCGCGTGGCCGTCAGGGACAATGGAACATTTCCGCACGGGGCCGTCCCCGAAGGGTGCGCAGCAATGGCGCACCCGGCCTCACGTCATTCGGAAACCAGCGGCCCGTTCTCTGCGACCATCACGCTCTGCAGCGCCGGGTCGCGGCTGAGGTCAGCCACGGCAAGGCTCTCGGTCGCGCCCTCCGCGCTCAGCGCGAAGTTCGATACCACCTCACCTCGGCTGCCAATCGGCCCATAGGCCTGCCCGCCAGCCACCACATAGACCGCGCCGGCATCGCCGGTGCGCAGGGTGGCGGCCACTTCGGCCTGCGGCAGGGTGTAACGGTCGCCCGGCTGCATGGTGCGCTCATAGATGGTCGAGCCATCCGCGGCCCGCACCCGCACCCAGCTCGGCCGCACCGCGACCAGCTCCACCATGGGCTGGCCATCGGCGGTCACCTTGGGCGCATCCGCCACGATTGCCTCGGCAACGCGTCGCTTTTCTTCGTAGTCCTCGGGCGCGTTCAGCGGCTTTTGCGGCGCCTCGGCCAGCACCCGGGCCAGCGCCCCATCGGTCGCGCCATCGGCCAGAGTGAAACTGTCGCGCAGCCCGTCGCGGCTCAGCGCAAGGCCAGAGACGACATTGCCGCTCGGGCCAGCGGGGCCATAGGTTTTGCCGTCCATCGCAAAATACACCGCGCCAGCCGCGCCGGTGCGCAGCACCGGGGCGGTGTCGCCCTCGGGCACGATCCAGCGCTCCCCGGCGTTCAGCGTCTTCTCGAAAAGTATGTTACCTTCGGCGTCCTGCACCCGCACCCAAGCCGGGGCCGTGGCCACCAATTCGAGCGCATCGGAGGCATCGACCTCGGTGCCATCGTCGCGGTGGACCTCACCGGTTTCGGCCACCAGCACGCCGCTGCTGCCAAGTCCGGCCCGTGCCCCGGCGCCAGGCGCCAGCGCGCCTTGCGTGCGCGGGTCAAGCGCGGCAATCGGGCCATCGCGCGGCACCATCACCGGCGTGTCGAGCGCCTGCGGGCGATAGAGCCGGTCCAGCGCATCGGGGGTCGCAGCATCGACGCCAGCGTATTCCGGGCTGTCCACTTCGGGCGCCACCGGCGGGGCCAGCGGGTCGATATCGGCCACCACGCCGGGCGCTTCGTCCACCGGCGCGACCGAAACGCGCTGCACCTGCTGAAGCACCGCCCAGCCGCCGTAGCCCACCGCACCGATCAGCGCGAGCAGCACCAGCGACGAGCCGATTGCACCCGGCTCGATCTTCGAGAGCATCCCCTCGCCACGCGGGCTGAAGGAAACGTTCGGCTCGGCAAAGGGGTCACGCGCACCGGCCACACGAGTCAACGGCCGGGCCTTGGGCTTGCCCTTGGCCCCGGGTGCGCCACCTTTAAGCCGGGTGAGCATACCGCCAAGCGCACCATCGGCGGCGGCATTCGCCTCCTTCGAAACCTTGGTCCCCTCGCCCTTGCGCCCGTTCTGCTCCAGCCCCGACAGGGTGGCAAAATCGGCCTCACGGCAGAAGGTCTCAAACGCCCATTCCGGGTCCAGCGCGAGGTAGCGGGCATAGGAGCGCACGTAACCAGCAATAAAGCCGGGCGTCTCAAAGGCGCTCGGGTCCGAGTTCTCGATGGCAGCGATGTAGGTGGCCTTGATCTTCAGCTCGCGCTGCACGTCCAACAGGCTCTTGCCCATTGTCGCCCGCTCGCCCCGCATGATGTCGCCCAGCCGCAGATCGAAATCATCGAATCCCTTCGGAGGTGCCTCCTCCGTGTCCGGCTTTGGCGTCCTGCGCCTGATCATTATGCCTGCCCCGTGCGCATATTCAGAAGTGTCCCCAAGACCTATGGCGATTCGTGCGCTACACGCCAAGATCACGTGTAGATTACCATGATGCTAACGCCGATGCACTTGCAGAAGCGTTTACAGGAGGCTTCTTGCCGAACCGCCGGAGCGTCGCAAGGATTCGAAAAGGGGGGTGTCGCCTCAGCGGGGTTCCGCTCAGGCAGAGAGCTCCTGACGGTTCAGCTCGCAGTGGTTCCACAGCCCGTCCATCGCCTTGACCAGCCCGTCGATCATCTTCGGGTCATGCACTGGCGAGGGGGTAAACCGCAGCCGCTCGGTGCCGCGCGGCACGGTCGGATAGTTGATCGGTTGCACATACACACCGTAATCCTCGAGCAGCATGTCCGAGATCATCTTGGTGTGCTTCGGGTCGCCCACGATCACCGGCACGATATGGCTGCCGTGGTCGATGATCGGCAGCCCCAACGCCTTCAGCCGGGTCTTCAGAATGCGCGCATTGGTCTGATGCTGGTCGCGGATCGTCTGGTCCTGCTTCAGGTGCGCCACACTCGCAGCAGCCCCCGCAGCCACAACCGGCGGCAGGCTGGTGGTAAAGATGAAGCCCGGCGCATAAGACCTTACAGCATCGCAGATTTTCGCGCTGGCCGCGATGTATCCACCATGCACGCCAAAGGCCTTGCCAAGCGTGCCGTTGATGATGTCGAGCCGGTCCATCAGACCATCCCGCTCCGCCACGCCGCCACCGCGCGGGCCGTACATGCCCACCGCGTGCACCTCGTCGAGGTAGGTCAGCGCGCCAAACTCGTCGGCCAGGTCGCACAGCTCTCGGATCGGGCCAAAATCGCCGTCCATCGAATAGATCGACTCGAAGGCAATCAGCTTCGGCGCCGCCGGATCATCCGCGGCCATCAGCTCGCGCAGATGCTCCACGTCATTGTGGCGAAACACCCGCTTGGCCCCGCCATTGCGGCGGATGCCCTCAATCATGCTCGCGTGATTCAGCTCGTCCGAATAGATGATCAGCCCCGGCAGCAGCTTGGGCAGCGTGCTCAGCGTGGCGTCATTGGCAATATAGGCCGAAGTGAACAGCAGCGAGGCTTCCTTGCCGTGCAAGTCGGCCAGTTCGGCCTCCAGCCGCTTGTGATACACCGTGGTGCCGCTGATGTTGCGCGTGCCGCCCGAGCCTGCGCCCGTGGCCTCCAGCGCTTCATGCATGGCCGCAAGCACAACCGGATGCTGGCCCATCCCGAGGTAGTCGTTGCCGCACCACACGGTGATATCCTGCTCCGAGCCATCGGGCTTCATCCAGACGGCATGCGGAAACTGCCCCTTACGGCGCTCGATATCGATGAAGGTCCGATACCGGCCCTCTTCGTGCAGCCGATCGAGGGCTGCATCAAATTTCTCGAGCATGTCCGTCTTGCTGGTCACGGGGCGCGTCCTCCTTGTCCGCTCTGCGGCGTTTGAAAGTCTTAACAGAGCCATATCATTTCGTGAATATGTGGCACCTGCGATATTTTGGCGCTTTGATCCAGATCACGTGGAATTCACGAAATGCGCACGCTGGGCCGTGAATCTCCACCGCTGGACAGTCCCTTTCCCGGTGCTACCCTCCGCCCAACAAAGGAGCCACCATGTCCATCGACCCCGTTCTCGCCCGTATCGATTCTCAACTGCCCGAGGCGCTGGAGCGCCTGATGGAGCTGCTGCGCATCCCCTCCATCTCCACCGATCCGGCCTTCAAGGCAGATTGCACCCGCGCCGCCGAGTGGCTCGCCGCCGACCTTGCATCACTGGGGCTCGACGCCTCCGTGCGCGAAACCCCGGGCCACCCGATGGTCGTGGCCCACGGCGGCCCCGAGGGTGCACCGCACCTCCTCTTCTACGGCCATTATGATGTGCAGCCCGTCGACCCGCTCGAGTTGTGGGACCGTGACCCTTTCGACCCCGAGGTTCAGGACACCCCCAAGGGCAAGGTCATCCGCGCCCGCGGGAGCTCCGATGACAAGGGCCAGCTGATGACCTTCGTCGAGGCCCTCCGCGCCTGGGTCGCCGAGCACGGCGAGTTGCCCTGCAAGCTCACCATCTTCTTCGAAGGCGAGGAAGAGTCCGGCTCCCCCTCCCTTATTCCTTTCATGAAAGAAAACGCCGAAGAGCTGAAAGCCGACATCGCCCTGATCTGCGACACCGGCCTCTTCGCCGATACCGTCCCCGCCATCATCACCCAGCTGCGCGGCCTTCTCGGCGAAGAGCTGACCATCACGGCGGCCAACAAGGATCTGCACTCCGGCATGTATGGCGGCGCCGCGATGAACCCCATTCGCGTGCTCACCCGCATCCTCGCCTCCCTACATGATGACACGGGCCGCATCACCGTGCCCGGCTTCTACGATGGCGTGCCAGAGATTGGCGACAACCTGAAGAAAAGCTGGCAAGCTCTCGGCTTCGATGAAAAATCCTTCCTCGGTGAGGTTGGCCTCTCCGAACTGGCCGGGGAGCAGGGCCGCATGGCGCTCGAGCAGCTCTGGTCCCGCCCGACCTGCGAGATCAACGGCATCAAGGGCGGTTATACAGGGGACGGCTTCAAGACCGTGCTGCCCTCCAAGGCCTCCGCCAAGGTCTCCTTCCGCCTCGTCGGTGAGCAAGACCCGCACGCCATCCGCGAGAACTTCCGCGAGATGGTCCGCTCCATGCTGCCGCCCGACTGCGAGGTCGAGTTTCACGGCCACGGCGCCGGCCCCGCCGGCCACATGGACACCACCCACGCCGCCTTCGAGCCTGCCCGTCAGGCGCTGACAGAGGAATACGGCCGCGAAGCCGCCTACGTCGGCTGCGGCGGCTCGATCCCCATTGCGGGCTACTTCAAGACCATCCTCGACATGGACGCCATGCTCATCGGCTTCGGCAAGGATGACGACCAGATCCATTCGCCCAACGAAAAATACGACGTCGAGAGCTTTCATAAGGGCACCCGCAGCTGGGCCCGCATACTCGCCGCGCTCACCAACGGCTGACCGAAATCACCGTCATCCTCAGGCCCCGGCCCGAGGATGACGCCACCAAGAAGCTCCCGATGTTCATCCCCCAAACCACCGAGATTGACGGCCTCACCCTCGCCTATGAAACTGGCGGAGCGCCAGAGGGCCTCCCCCTCCTCTTCCTCCACGGTTTCCCCCAAACCCGCGCCATGTGGCACCCCATCGCCCCAGCCTTCGCGCAAGACCACCCCATCATCCTCGCCGATCTCCCCGGCTACGGCGCCTCGGGCAAACCCCATGACCTCGCGCCCTATTCTTTCCGAGAGATGGCCCGCCGCCTCGCCGCCCTCATGGCCCACCTCGGCCACGAGACCTTCGCCGTCATCTCCCACGACCGCGGCGCGCGGGTCGCCCACCGCATGGCCCTCGATCACCCTGAGCGGGTCAAGGCCGTCACCCTGATGGACATCGTCCCCACCCACACCCTGCTCACCGACCTGAAACTCCCCGTCGCGCAGAGCTATTACCACTGGTTCTTCCTCGCCCAGCCCGAACCCTTCCCGGAATCCATGATTGCGGCCGACCCCAACGCCTATTACGAATCCTGCCTCCTCGGCTGGGGCGCCGCCAAGCTCACCGATTTCCACCCCGACCAGATCGCCGCCTATCGCGCCGCATGGGCCAACCCCGACACCCGCCGCGCCATGTGCAACGACTACCGCACCGCCCTCACGCTGGACCTCGCCGACGATGAGGCCGACCTCGGCGCCACGATCCAATGCCCCGCCCAAATCCTCTACGGCGCGAGCGGCGCCATGGCCAAACTCTACGATGTCCCCGCCACCTGGGCGCCCAAGACCACCCAAATGACCCCCACCGCCCTCCCCGGCGGCCACTTCTTCCCCGATACGGCTCCGGAAGAAACAGCAGAAGCAGTCAAATCCTTCCTCGCAAGCCTCTGACCGAAGCCTCTTCGGCACAAACCTTAACGCCCACTGAGGTTAACGCGCCCGCCGCCACCCCCAGATTGCATTTTCTTGCTTCAAATATCTCCGGGGGGTGTGGGG
Organism: Oceanicola sp.; assembly: GCA_017792405.1. Classification (GTDB taxonomy): domain Bacteria; phylum Pseudomonadota; class Alphaproteobacteria; order Rhodobacterales; family Rhodobacteraceae; genus Vannielia. The sequence goes on along the minus strand of CP051231.1, from coordinate 1,402,427 downwards.
GGCTGGCCCCCCACTAAAAAAGCGTTCCAGAGGCCAGACCCCAAAAGCCAAAAAACGCCCGCAAAAAGCGAGCGCAACCAAATCATCGAAGCAAAGGAAAGGTGGCGCGGTTGACGGGGCTCGAACCCGCGACCCCCGGCGTGACAGGCCGGTACTCTAACCAACTGAGCTACAACCGCGCAGCGCTGTAGGGGGGCTTCTATGCAAGGCCGCCCGGCTCGTCAAGCGGCCAATCCACGGCTGTCAGAATTTCATGCCCTTCGACTTTTCCCAACCCGCCACCATCAGCTGCTCCACCTTGGCGAGCTTGTCGATCAGATAGGCCACATTGCCCTTTGCAATGTCCTGCGTGGCGGTAGTGGTCGTCTCCTGTCCGCTGCTCGTGCTGGTCACGCGAGCCTCCAGCACCACCTCCTGCGGCACCTCGTAAATCTCCCGCATGAACTCCCACGCCGGATCGCCCGACATCCCGAAGATCATCTCGCCCGGCCGCGATTCCTCCTGGCTCCGCAGGCTCCAGCGCAGCGCTTTCTCGGGCAGGATCAGCTCCATCTCCAGCCCCGCCGTCCCGGCCTCCACATCGCCGCTGACCATATCCCAGAGCGTCTCGTTCACGATCCCCTTGCCCGGATAGGCCATCACGCGAATACCGGTGAACCCCAGATCCGGGCCGAAGAACCGCGCCAGATAGAGCCCCTTGCCGCTGCCCAGATCGACCCGGCACACCAGTCCGCCGCCATTGCGCTGCGAACAGGCCGCAACCTCCGCGGTGCCGCCCTCGTCACCCTTGAACTTCAGATGATAGCTGATCCGCCCATCGAGGTAGGTCACATGTTCCTGCGTGGTGCCGTTCTCCGGCAGGAACTCCACCCAATATTGCTCCACGCCGCCCGCGCGCTGCTCCTGCACGCAGGTCACCGTCCCCCCGAAGGCCCCCGGGTGGGCCACCGGGCGATGCACCTTGTCGATCTCCGCCCCCTCCTCCGCGCCGCCCAGCAGCAACGGGCGGTCACACGGCAGGCTCTCCTGCGCCGCGGCAAGGCCGGGCATTCCAACAGAGAGAACGGCAGCAAAGATCCAGCGCAGCATTAATCAAAATCCGGAATGACTTCTCAATATGCGCAAAGGCTAGGCCGCCCTTCCCCGGCTTGTCCAGTCCGCCGGGCCACCCGTCCAAGGCCACCGAGTCCCGCGTCAGAACCCGTCCCGCAGCACGCCCGCATAGGTCTCGGCAATGCCCTCCCGCAGGCCCCGCGCGCCGTTCCACCCCATCGCATGAAGCTTCGCGCTGTCCATCAGCTTGCGCGGCGTCCCGTCCGGCTTGCTGGCGTCAAAGACCAGCTTCGCCTCATAGCCAACGACATCCGCAATCACCTCCGCCAGTTCGCGGATAGACACCTCCACCCCCGAGCCCACGTTCACAGGCGCATCGCCGTCATAGCGCTTCAGCAGAAACACCAGCGCATCAGCCAGATCATCGCAGTGCAAAAACTCCCGCAGCGGCGCCCCCGTGCCCCAGATAACCACCTCGCGCGCGCCCCGCAGCTTCGCCTCGTGGAACTTCCTCAGCAGCGCCGGCAGCACATGGCTCGTCTCAAGATCATAGCTGTCGCCCGGCCCGTAAAGATTTGTCGGCATCGCCGAAATCCACCGCCGCCCGTGTTGGGCGCGATAGGCCTGCACCAGCTTGATGCCCGCGATCTTCGCAATCGCATAGGCCTCGTTGGTCGGCTCCAGCGGCCCGGTCAGCAGGCTCTCCTCCGAGATCGGCTGCGCCGCCATCTTCGGATAGATGCAGGAGGAGCCGAGAAACAGCAGCCGCTCGACCCCGCACAGATGCGCCACCTGCATCACATTGGCCTCGATCATCAGGTTCTCGTAGAGAAACTCTGCAGGCCGCGCCGCATTCGCCGCGATGCCCCCCACCTTCGCCGCCGCCAGCACAATGGCATCGGGCCGCGTCTCGGCCATCCAGTCCTGCACCGCCCGCTGGTCGACAAGGTCCACCACATCCCGCCCGGCGCAGATCACCTTGCAGCCTTCACGCTCCAGCCGCCGCACCACGGCCCCGCCCACCATCCCCCGATGGCCCGCGACCCAGATGCGCTTGCCGTCAAGCTGCATCTCCCGCCCCGTCACCCTTCGAAACTCACCGGCAAGTCCAGCCCGTGCTGCCTCAACAGCGCCATCCGCCGTGCCGCCTTCAAGTCACTCTCCACCATCTCTGCGCACATCTCCTGCGCCGTAATCTCCGGCTCCCAGCCAAGCTTTTCCTTCGCCTTCTCCGGCGCCCCCAGCAGCGACTGCACCTCCGCGGGCCGAAAATACCTTGGGTCGATCCGCATCACCACGTCGCCCGGCTTCACCCCCGGCGCCACGTTGTTGTCGAGCTTCACCACCCGCGCCACCTCCTCCGTGCCTTCGCCCTCGAACGCCAACTCCATCGAAAGTTCCGCCGCCGTCCAGCGGATGAACTCGCGCACCGAATACTGCTTGCCCGTGGCGATCACGAAGTCCTCCGCTGCCTCCTGCTGCAACATCAGCCACTGCATCCGCACGTAGTCCTTGGCGTGGCCCCAATCCCGCAGCGCGTCGATGTTGCCCATATAGAGACAGGGCTCCAGCCCCATGGCGATATTCGCCAGCCCCCGAGTGATCTTGCGGGTCACGAAAGTCTCGCCCCGGCGCGGGCTCTCATGGTTGAAGAGGATGCCGTTGCAGGCATAGAGCCCGTAGCTCTCGCGGTAATTCACCGTAATCCAATAGGCATAGAGCTTGGCCACCGCATAGGGGCTGCGCGGGTGGAAGGGCGTCGTCTCCCGCTGCGGCGTTTCCTGCACCAGCCCGTAAAGCTCCGAAGTGGAGGCCTGATAAAACCGCGTTGTCTTCTCCAGCCCGAGAAAGCGGATGGCCTCCAGCAGCCGCAGCGTGCCCATCCCATCCACATCCGCCGTGTATTCCGGCGCCTCGAAGCTCACCGCCACATGACTCTGCGCCCCGAGGTTATACACCTCGTCCGGTTCGATATCGGCCAGCAGGCGAGTGAGGTTGGAGGTGTCCGTCAGGTCACCGTAATGCAGCTTCAGCCGCGGCTCTTCGACATGCGGATCCTGATAGATGTGATCGACCCGCTGGGTGTTGAACAGCGAAGCCCGGCGCTTGATGCCATGCACCTCGTAACCCTTCTCCAGCAGCAACTCCGCCAGATATGAGCCATCCTGCCCCGTGATCCCGGTGATGAGAGCTTTCTTCATACAACAGGCTCCACGCGCACCTCCCGCCCCGGCCCGCTCCGCCACAGGGCGGCCCTCCACTCAACTAAGCAGCTTTCCCCCCTCCCCGTCCACGCTCCTCTCAGACCGGGCCACACGCCAATATGCCACAGGCAGAGCAACACAGCCGCCAAACGCCCAAAAGGCCATCGCAATACGCTATCGATCTGGAAGAAGGTAAGGATGGTGCCCGGGGGCGGAATCGAACCACCGACACGAGGATTTTCAATCCACTGCTCTACCCCTGAGCTACCCGGGCACGGGAGAAGCGGCTGGGCCGCCCCTCAGGGTGGCGCGGTTCTACGGCCCTGCCGGGGGGTTTGCAAGGGGGTAAAACGCAGAAATCGCACGGCTTGTGCCTGCCCCCTTGTCTGGCTGCGACTCCGGGGCATTTCAGCCCCGAAATCGCCACTCTGCGGCCCCGCCCACGGCAGGGGCGAAACCCGCTGAACACACACCCAAAGGGCAGCCAAAGCCCCGCCCCCTGCCCGCCTCACGCGCCGAAGCGCGGCTCCGGCACGCCCTTGATCCCCAAGCCGGTGATCGCAAACACGCTGCCCCTGAGCGGCCCGTCGCCGGGGAAGCGCGGCAGCGGCGGCTTGGCCATCGAGGTGACGTAAAGCACATCCATCTCCGGGCCGCCAAAGTTCATGCTGGTGACCTTCTTCACCGGCATCTCGATCACCCGGTCCACCGTGCCGTCGGGCGCGTAGCGGACGATCTTGCTGTCGTAGACCAGCGCGTTCCACAGGTAGCCCTCGGCATCCACCGTCGAGCCATCCGCCGCGCCGCCGTTCGAGCCGTCCACCTTGGCGAAGGTCCGGCGGTTGGAGAGCGCGCCGCTCTCGATGTCGTAGTCATAGGCCCAGATCTCGCCCGACCACGTGTCCTGAAAGTAGAAGGTCTTGTCATCGGGGCTGAAACAGGGGCCGTTGGAGCAGACGATGCCCTCATCCACCTTGGTCACGCTGAAGTCCGGGTCCACCCGGTATAGCGAGCCTGCGGGGCTGTCCTCGCCGGTGTCCATCGAGCCGGCAAAGAACCGTCCGCGCCGGTCAGCCTTGCCGTCGTTCAACCGGGTCTCGGGCATGCCCGGCTCCGGGTCGTGCAGCAACTCGCAGTCGCCGGTCTCGAAGTCGAGCAGATGAAAGCCGTTCTGCAGCGCCACAATCGCGCCGTTGCCATCCTTGCGCAGCGCCATCGAGCCGATCTTGCCCGGCACATCCCAGGCCCGCACCTCGCCGCCGGATTCGGTGCAGCGAAACACCCGGCCATCCATCGAGTCGATGAAGTAGAGCCGCTGCTGTTCCACATCCCAGATCGGCCCTTCGCCGAGGGTGGTCTTCACGTCTATCAGCACGTCGATCTTCATGGCGTCTTGTCTCCCTGTTTATCCTGCGAAGCGCGGCTCTTCGATGCCGCGCACGCCCAATCCGTGAATGGCGAAGACGGCGCCCGCCTCCCGCTCCTTGTGGTATTGCCCACCCATTGGCCGCGCCATCGAGGTCACATAGGCAATGTCCAGATCCGGCCCGCCAAAGGTGACGCTGGTGGTCGATTGCACCGGCAGCCCCACGATCCGGTCCACCACGCCCTCCGGGTCGAACCGGATGAGCCGCCCGGAATAGACCTCGGCCGACCAGAGGTAGCCCTCCTCGTCCACCGTCGCCCCGTCGGGGTAGCCGCGCAGCCCCTCGAAGCTGGCGAATATCCGGCGCAAAGTCAGGTTGCCGGTCTCGATGTCGTAGCCATAGGCATAGATCAGCCCCGGCCTGGTATCGGCAAAGTAGAAGGTGCTGTCATCCGGGCTCCAGCACGGACCGTTGGAGCAGGTGATGCCCTCCTCCAGCAAATGCACCGAAAGGTCCGGGTCGAGCCGGAAGAGCTTGCCCACCGGATCGCGCTCCTCGTAGTCCATCGAGCCCGCAATGAATCGCCCGCGCCGATCCACCTTGCCATCGTTCAGCCGCGGGCGCAGCTCGCCCGGCTGGGTGGCATGGATCAGCTCGGTCTCGCCGCTCTCGAAGTCCAGAAAGTGAAAGCCGTCGCGCAGCGCCAGCACCGCGCCGCCGCCCTCGCGCAGCGCCATCGACCCCACCGGCTGCGGCAGCGGCCACCGCTTGATGTCGCCGCCCGCCGCATCGCAGCTCTTCACCGCCGGGCCGTAGCTGTCGATCCAGTAAAACCGCTGCTCGCGCACGTCCCAGAGCGGCCCCTCGCCAAGCCGGTCCGGCTCCTGCACCAATTGCTCTATCCGAAGCATCTCCAAAGGACCTCCCCTGCCTGGCGCGATCAGAAACCCACCTGATCGCCGCCCTTGAGTTCCAGAATCTCGCGCGCCTCGTCCGGCGTGGCCACGCTCTTGCCCAGCCCTTCGATGATGCCGCGCACCATCCGCACCTGCTCGGCGTTCGATTCCGCCAGCCGGCCTTTGCCGGCCCAGAGGCTGTCTTCCAGCCCCACGCGCACGTTGCCGCCCATCGCGGCGGCCTGCGCGGCGATCCGCATCTGCCCGGCCCCGGCGCCCAGCACCGACCAGCGGTAGTCGGCACCGAACAGCCTGTCGGCGGTGCGCTTCATGTGCGCCACGTCCTCGGGGTGCGCCCCGATCCCGCCCAGCAGGCCAAAGACCGACTGCACGAAGAACGGCGGCTTGGCGAGACCCCGGTCGGCGAAATGGGCAAGGTTGTAGAGATGCGAGATGTCGTAGCACTCGAACTCGAAGCGCGTGCCGTTGCCGTAGCACTCCTGCATGACGTATTCGATATCGGCAAAGCTGTTGCGAAAGATCAGCCCCCGCGAGGCCTCCAGCGCCTCCCGCTCCCAGTCATGCTTGAACTCCTTGTAGCGCTCCAGCATCGGGTAGAGCCCAAAGTTCATCGACCCCATGTTGAGCGAGGCCACCTCGGGCCGGAACTGCGCCGCCGGGCGCACCCGCTCCTCCACGGTCATGAAGGGGCTGCCACCGGTGGTGATGTTCAGCGCCGCATCCGTGCTCTGCTTGATCCGGCCGAGGAAGGGCTCGAACCCCTCTGGCGACTGGTCCGGCTTGCCGGTCTCCGGGTCACGTGCGTGCAGGTGCAAGATCGCCGCCCCCGCCTCCGCCGCGGCCAGCGCGTGCTCCACGATCTCATCCGCCGTCACCGGCAGATGAGGCGACATCGAGGGCGTATGGATCGCCCCAGTGATCGCACAGGTGATGATCACCTTGTCCTTCTGAAGGTCCGCTCCCGCTTTGCCCGCGCTCATTTGCTATTCTCCCTGTTCCGGGCGTTCCTGAACGCCGCAAGTTCCATCAGCCCCCGGTCGCGCCAATGCTGGCGGGCGGGGATATCCTCCAGCGGCAGCGCCGCCCGGCGCTCCGCCTCGATCCGGTCAAGCACCTCGCCGCGCCAACTTGCGGCAGGCGGGGCGCTCTCTGGCAACGCCTCGTAGATACCCGCATAGCGCTCCACGTAGTCGCGCACACCGCCGGGAGCATTCAGGTCGATGGTCTCAAAGGGGCCGACCACCGCCCACCGCATCGCCAGCCCGTCACGGATCGAAATGTCGATCTCCTCCGGCGTGGCATAGCCGCCGCCCACGAGGTCGAAGGCTTCTTTCAGCAACGCGCCTTGCAGCCGGTTCATCACGAAGGCGTCGATCTCCTTGCCCATCACGATGGGCGCCTGCCCGATGCCGCGCATCAGCGCTTCCGCCTTCGCCAGCGCCTCGGGCGCGGTCCAAGGGGCCGGCACGATCTCGATTGCCGGGATCAGGTAGGGCGGGTTCAGCGGATGGCAGACCATGCAACGCGCCCGCCCCTCCAGCCCTTCGGAAATGGCCGAGGGCAGCAGCGCCGAGGAGGAGCTGGACAGCACCGCATCCGCCGGGGCCAGCGCATCGAGCCGGGCGAAGATCTCGCGCTTGATCGCAAGCTCTTCGGGCAGGCTCTCCTGCACCATGTCGCAGCCCGCCAGCGCGGATTCGAGGTTCGGCTCGGTGGTGATCCGCGCCAGCACCGCCGCCGCAGGCTCCTCCAGCAGCCCGGCCTCTTCCAGCCCGCCCACCATCTCCCCAGCAAGGCCGCCAAAGCCCGCCAGCACCTCCGGCACGCCGTCCCAGACCGTCACATCGCAGCCGCCCCGCGCAAAGGCCACGGCCCAGGCCCGCCCGATCAGCCCGGCGCCGACGATGGTGATCCTCCCCCGCGCCATGGTCAAAGCGTCTCCACGTTTCCGTCAACGGCGAGCGACTGGCCCGACAGGTTGCGCCCGTGGTCCGAGAGCAGCATCGCCGCGCTGGCCGCCACATCCTCCATGCTCACCATCCGGCGCAGCGACACATTCTTGAGGTATTCCGCCTCCATCTCCGCGTAAGAGACGCCCTTCTGCGCCGCCCGATCGCGGATCACGCCCTCCATGCGTGGCCCGTCCACGATGCCCGGCAGGATCGCGTTGACGCGGATGTTCTCCGGCCCCAGCTCCTTGGCGAGTGACTGCATCAGCCCGATCACCCCGAACTTTGCCGCCGAATAGGGGGTGCGATAGGCGTAGCCGTGCTTCGATGCGGCGGACCCCATGTGGATGATCGCCCCGCCTCCGGCCGCGCGGATCATCGGCACCGCCCGGCGGGCGCACAGGAACTGCCCGGTCAGCCCGATATCGAGGCAACGCCGCCACTCCGCCGGGTCCAGCTCATCGACCTTGCCTGTGGGGCCAGCGATGCCCGCATTGGCCACCAGTGCATCCAGCCCGCCAAGCTGCGCCTCAATGGCATCGAAGAAGGCATCCACCTGCCCCTCGTCCGACACGTCGCAGCGCAGCGCGAGGCAATCGCCCAGCTCCGCTGAGGCCGCCTTCAGCGCCGCCTCGTCCACATCGCAGATCGCCAGCTTCGCGCCGTTCCGGTGCAGCACCCGCGCAATCGCAAGGCCAATGCCGCCTGCTCCAGCCGAGATCGCAACCCGCTTGCCCTCAAGGCCGGGGAACCCTCCGCTCTGCTCCATATCAACCACCTTTCCTATCGCGCAGCGCTATCACCGCCGCCAGTATGACAAACCCGAAGAACACCGAGCGGAAGGCATAGGGCAGCGAGGTGCCCGCCAGCAGCATCTGCATCGCCGTCAGCAGCAGCGCGCCGCCGAACATGCCCATGTAATGCCCGCGCCCGCCGGTGATCAGCGCCCCGCCCACCACGACCACAGCGATGGAGGGCAGCAGGTAATCGTCGCCCATCCCAAGGCTCGCCTGCCCCGAGAACCCGGTGAGCAGAATGCCCACCAAGGCCGCGCAGAGCGCCGAGAGAATGTAAACCGAGATCAGCACCCGCCCGGTCTTCACGCCCGAAAGCCGCGCCGCCTCCTCGCTGTTGCCGAGCGCGTAGATCCGCCGCCCGAAAGCCGTGTGCCCCAGCATCAGCACCGCGCCGATGATGAAGAGCGCCAGCAGCGGGATCACCGGGGTTACGCCGAGCAGCTTGCCGGTCATGATCCAGCGCAGCGCCGGGGCGGCAAAGCCCGCAGGCGTCCCGTCCGACCACAGCAGCGCCGCGCCCTGCAGCAGACCGTTCATCGCCAGCGTCACCACGATGGGCGACAGGCCAAGCGCCACGATCCCCAGCCCGTTCAAAAACCCGATCGCCACCGCGATGCCCAGCACCAGCGGCACCGCATAGACCAGCGCCACATCCGAGCCCTGCACCACGCCCGCCACCAGAATACCCGAAAGCGCAATCGTCCACGGCACCGAAAGATCCAGCCCCCCGGTCAAGATCACCGCGCCCTGCCCCAATGCCAGGATCGCTAGGAAGGCCGAGAGCACGAGAAGCGTGTTCCAGTATCCAAAATTGTTGAACACATTGCCAAGCGTCACCTGGGTGACGATCAGCACCAGCAGCAGCGCACCATAGGCCGGCAGCGCATAGCGCAGGGTCGAGGCATTGGCCTTCCACCAGCTCGCTGGCCGGGCCTGCGCCACCCGCGCGCCACCCGCCGGGGCGGAGAACGGCAATCGCCTATCCACCTGCTCGCGCTGCGACACCAGCAGCCCGCCGCGCCGCGCCAGTAGGTAATCGCCCGCCGCCTGAAGCTTCTGCGCCAGCGGCGAGTCCTTCGACATCGAGCCCGCCAGCACCGCCGCCAGCAGCACGCAGCTTTCCGCGATGGTCGAGTAATAGGCCGAGATGTTCAGCGTCAGCAGCATGTTGACCACGATCATCAGGATGTACGCGCCAAAGACCGTGCCCAGCAGCCCGCCCCTGCCGCCGCCCAGCCGGGTGCCGCCGATCACGACAGCGGCGAACATCGGCAGCAGCAGCGAGTTGCCCACCAGCGGGTCGCCCGAACCGGTCTGCGCACTCACGAACACGCCCGCCAGCCCGTAGAACCCGCCCGCGAAGGTGTAGGTCAGGAACACGGTCAGCATCCGCCGCATCCCGCTCGCCTCCGCCGCCGCCGGGTCGCTGCCTACGGCATAGAGCGACACGCCATACCGCGTGTTCTTCAGCCAGACCCAGAACAGCACCGCCACCCCGATCACCAGCACCGAGGCCGGCAGCAGGTTCGGCACCGCATCGCCAAGGTAGAAACCGCCGAGGCTGGGAGAGACAAAGCCTCCCGGCTTGTCCATGATCAGCAGCGTCAACCCCTGCACGATGAACATGGTCGCCAGCGTCACCACGATCGGCTGAAGCCGCAGGACGGCAACGAAGAAGCCGTTGAACGCCCCCACCACCATGCCCGTGCCGATGCCGATAGCCGTCCAGAGCGCGACATTGGCCTCAAAATCCGCCGGGTCCATCTGGGTCGCCAGCACCACGTTCACGAGCGATACCGTGGCCCCCGCCGAAAGGTCGAAGCCCCCCGACAGGATCACCATCGTCTGCCCCATCGCCGCCAGCGCCAGCGTCATGCCGCCCGAGGCCATGAAGGACACGTCGAAATAGGTCAGCGGATAGGGGCTAATCGCATTGGTCAGGCCGAAGAGGCCGACAAAGACCGCTATGGCGACCAGCACCGCCTGATGGCGGCGCAAGTCCTGCCGGATGCGCGGGATGGAGCCCTGCGGCTGGCCCGTCATGCTCTGCGTGTTCATCATGCCGCTCCCGTCGTCAGGCTGGCGCCACCCAGCGCCGCCTCCATCATTGCAACCTCGGTGATCGCATCGCCCTCCAGCCAGCGGTCGACCCGGCCCTCGTAGAGCACCGCCACCCTATCGGAGAGGAACTCCAACTCCGGGATCTCGGTCGAATGCAGCAAGATCGCCCCACCCGCCGCCGTGAAGGCGCGCATCATGTCGTAAAGCTGGTGCTTGGTGCCCACGTCGATGCCCCGCGTCGGGTCGAACAGCAGCAGAATCCGGCTCTGCGCCACCAGCCACTTGGCGATTGAAATCTTCTGTTGGTTCCCGCCAGAGAACGCCCCGGCCGCCATGTATTGCGCCCGCTCGTCCAACTCGACCACGTCGAAGGCCTCCGCCGTGGCACGGCTCTCGCGGGCGGCATCAATCAGCGGCCCCCGGTGGAACCGCCCGATCACAGGCAGGCTGGCGTTCAGCCGCCCGTTCAGTTGCAAAAACAGCCCCTGCGTCTTGCGTTCCTCCGGCACGAGGCCGATGGCGACCGAGGGGTGCAGCGCATCGGCGGGCGACGCCAAATGCACCGGCGCCCCATCCACGAGGATCTCGCCGCTCTTCAGCCGCTCCTCGCCAAAGAGCGCCGAAAAGAGGCTGTTCTGCCCCATCCCCTGCAACCCCGCCACGCCAAGGATCTCACCGGGCCGCAGAACGAAGGACACATCCCGCAACTTCGGCCCCGCGCTCAACCCGCGCACCTCCAGCACCGGCTCGCGCGCCTCCACCGCCGCCGCGTCGGGCTTGGCAGGAAAGGTGTTTTCAACCGAGCGCCCGATGATCAACTCGACCACCTCGGCATCGGTAAAGCTCTCCACCGCGCCGCTGCGAATGTGCTTGCCGTTGCGCAAAATGGTCATGTGGTCGCAAAACGCCCGCACCTCCGGCATCCGGTGCGAGATGAACAGCACCGTGACGCCCCGCGCCTTGGCCTTGGCGATGATATCGCCCAGCCACTGCACATCCCCGCCCGAGAGCGCCGAGGTCGGCTCGTCCAGCAGCAGGATGCGCGGGTTGCGATAGAGCGCACGGGCGATCTCCACCTTCTGCCGCGTGGCCAGATCCAGCTCGCAGGCCAGTGCGCCCAGATCGACCCGCAGATCGAGCCCATCGAGGAAGACCCTGATCTCCTGCCGGCTGCTGCGCCGCCGCAGCACGCCGAGCGGCCCCACCGCGCCGCGCGGCAGCATCATGTTGTCCAGCACCGTCAGATCGGGGATCAGCGTCAGTTCCTGAAACGCCGTCTGTATCCCCGCCGCATGGGCCGCCCGCGCGCTGCCCAAGGCCAGCGGTTCCCCATCCAGCAAGATCTCGCCCCGGTCCGGCTGGATCAGCCCCGAGAGCAGCTTCATCGTGGTCGATTTGCCTGCCCCGTTCTCGCCCAACAAGGCATGCACCGAACCGGCCCGCACGGCAAAGCTCACATCGTCATTGGCGATGGTCGGCCCGTAAGCCTTGGTCACGCCGCGCAATTCGATCAGCGGCTCGCTGGTGTCGTCCGGGGTCATCTGTGCCTGCCTGCTGCTTGGGGTCGAACGGTCAGGCCACGCGCCCGGCCGCATTGGCAGGGCGCGTGGCTGTCTTTCAGCCTGTCGGGCTCAGAGTTCCGGCTGGCCGACGAGGGCTGCGTTCAGCCCCACCTCCGGCGTCTCCGACGAGAAGATCGAAGCAAACCAGCCGGGGTTGCTCACGATCGACGGCAGGAAGGCATTGCAGCCGTCGCGCATCTCTTCCCACGAGCCGGTCTCGCACAGCTGCACCGTGTCGCTGGTCACCACCGGCAGCGGCAGCGTGGTCAGCTTCGACACCTCGGCGCCTTCCAGCATCGACACCGCCAGCTTCAGCGCCAGCGCGCCCGAATAGGGCGGCGAGGCATAGGAAATCCGCCGCGCGCCGAGCGGCATGTAGGCGCCCGATGCACCCTCCACCTCGGTGCCCGCCGGCAGCATCTGAATGCGCCCGCCGTTGGAGCCTTCGCCCGCACAGGGCAGCAGCTCTTCGGCGCTGCGCCCGGCTTCGAGCTGCATCGAATTGGCGGTGTAGCACCCGACCTGCAGCCAGAGCCCGTCGATGTCATCCCAGCTGCGGGTCGACATCAGCTTCGAAAGTTCGGTCCGCGCCACGGCCTGGCTCCACATGCCCACGGCCTCGCCCACAACCTCGACGCCCGCATCCTCGAAAACCTCCTTGGCGGCGGCGGTCCGGGCCGCATCCACCGAGGTGCCCGGCACGCCGGTGAGCAGCATCACCTTGCCTTCGCCGCCCATCTCCTCGACCAGCCACTCGGCCGTCACCTTGCCGGCTTCGGTCTGGTCGATGGTCACGTTGTAGGCGCAGGGCTCAGTAATCTCGCCGTCATAGGCAATCACGATCACGCCCTTGTCGCAGGCGTTCTTCACCACGTTGTTCAGCGCCGTCGGCGAGATCGGAAAGACCACGATCGCATCGGCCCCCGATTGCACCATCGCGTTGATCTGCTGGATCTGCCGCTGCGCGTTCGGCCCGGCCACCTGCACCTGCAGGTCGATCTTGTCGGCCATGCTCTCATGCGCGGCCATTGCCTTCACCATATTCGAGGCCTCGGCCTGCCAGTCATTGCCGATGTAGCTCATCGACAGGAAAACCTTGTGCTTCTCGTCCTGCGCGGTGGCAGCACCGGCGCAGAGCGCCAGCATCGAGGCCGCTGTCATCGCGCCCTTCAGTGTCTTGTTGAACATCAGAAATCCTCCCAAATTCTCCATGCCACATTTTGATTGCTGATTTTTGATCAAATGTCAAAGCGCGTTTTCAAGCGCCGCGAAACCTGCGATAAGAGGGGCAGCCAAGCCGGTGCGCCAAGCAGTTGAAAGGTAACATACATGGCCAATCTCGCCGGGCGCGCCCGCCCCCTCCGCAAGGAAACTTTGCAGAACCAGGTCTACCGCGAACTCTGCGAACTGATCCTCGAAGGCGGCCTCGCTCCGGGGGAATCGGTCACCGTGGCGAGCATCGCCGAGGCCTTCAACGTCAGCCCGATGCCGGTGCGCGAGGCGTTGACCCGGCTGATGGAGGCCGGGGCGCTCACCGTCATCTCCGGCCGCTCCATCGGCGTGCCCACCCCCGATCCGGCGGCCTTCGAAGATCTCAAGAACGTGCGCATCGAGGTCGAGTCCACCGCGCTCCGCTGGGCCATCGCCAACCGCGATGCCGCCTTCGAGGCCCGCCTCGCCGCGCTTCTGGAAGAGATGGACAAGGCCGAGCAGAACCGCGACCTGAAGGCCCATATCCGCACCAACTACGAGTTCCACTTCACCATCTACCGGCAAAGCGGCTCGCCGCTGCTGCTGGAGATCATCGAGAACTTCTGGCTCCGCGTCGGCCCCTACTTCCACGCCCTGCGCGAACGCGGCAACCTGCGGGTCTCCAACACCCACCACCGCCTGCTGCACAAGGCGATCTGCGAAGGCGACGCGACCGGCGCCACCGAGGCCCTCGCGCAAGACATCCTCGCCGCCTACGACACGATGGCCGAAACCCTGCTGAAAGCGAAAGCCGCGCCAGGATAGGCTCGTCACCTTGCGCGCAAGTAAGGGTTAGCAGGTAGGAAGGTGGTGGGTCGTGAGAGGCTCGAACTCCCGACATCTTCGGTGTAAACGAAGCGCTCTACCAACTGAGCTAACGACCCGGACCGGCGAGGGCTTTACCTTGAGATCCGCACCCGGATCAAGCCCCCGTTTCAGTGAAAGGCCCCGCGCTTTTCAGCGGCGGGGCCTCGAAACTGGTGGGTGATAAGAGATTTGAACTCCTGACATCTTCGATGTGAACGAAGCGCTCTACCACTGAGCTAATCACCCGTGGGGGGCGATTTAGCCGTTGTCGTCGTCCTCTGCAAGAGGCTTGGCCACAGTTTTTCGACGGAGTTTCAGCATCACCATCTCGCCGTTCGGCAGCTCTTTGCGCTTGTGCACCATGAGCTTGCCCAGCTCGGGGATCTGCATGTTCGCGCCCTTGCCGATGATGTTGCCGATCTCGGCCAGCGTGGCCTCGACCACCGGCTTCACATCCTTGCGCTTCATCCCCGTGGCCTCAACCACGCTGTCGATCAGCGCGACCTTCTTCACCAGCCCCTCGGCCACCACTGGCTCGGCGGGGGTGACAACGGTGATGTCGGGCTTCGGCGTGTTTTCCACCAGCTTCACCGGCGGCGTCTTGGCGCCGGTCTTGGCACCGGCTTTCCCCCGCGCGGCGTTGGTCTTGCGGTTGGGCGCGGTCTTGCCGCCGCCCGTGGTCTTGCGTGGTCCGGCCATCGAATGCCTCATCTGGTTCGTGCTGCTCTTGGGGCGCAGCCTAGCAAACCCTCGGTCAGGCGCAATCTTGCTCTTGACCTCAACCATGGTTGAGCCCCCAGCTTGCCCGGCATGACCCGCACTGCACCCCCCTCTCCCGGCCCCGCCCTGCTTGCCCCCGGCACCCGCGGCCCCGTTCTGGCGATCTCCGCCGGGATCGGGATGCACGCCTTCAACGATCTCGCGATCTCCGCCTCGATCCCCGTGGCGATGGAGGCGCTCGGCGCGCTGCCGATGCTGCCACTGGTCTATGCGCTCTTCTTCATCGGCGTGGTCGCCGGCGGGGTGACAAGCGCCGAGATCCGCGCCCGCATCGGCGCCCGCGCCACCGCCCTCGGGGCGGCCAGCGTCTTCCTCTTGGGCATGCTGCTCACCGCCACCGCGCCGTCCGGGCTGGCCTTCGCCGTCGGCCGGGCACTTCAGGGCTTCTCCGATGGGGTGATCGCCGCACTCTGCTACGCCCTCATCCCCCAGCTCTTTGCCGCCTCCATCGTGGCGCGGGTCTTCGCGGTGGAGGCCACCGTCTGGGCGCTCGCCGCCGCGCTCGGCCCCCTGACCGGGGGCTATGCCACCGAGCACGCAGGCTGGCCGCTGGCCATGCTCACCGGCCTGCCGCTGGCGCTCACCTTCTTCGTGACCGCCGCCCTCATCCTGCCCGCCCGCGCCGCTGACAGCTTCGTCATCAAGCGCCGCACCCCACTGCGCCCCGTCGCGCTCTGCCTCGCGGGCGCAGGCATCCTCGCCCTGCCCTCCGCCCTGCCCCAAGCGCCCGCTGCCGCCCTCGGCCTGCCCGCGGGCCTCCTTCTCATCGCCCTCGCGCTCTGGATCGACCGGCGCAAACCCCGGCCCCGGTTCTTCCCGTCCGAGGCCTTCACCCTCACGCCGATGGGCGCGGGCACATGGCTGATCTTCCTGATGCCGGTGGCCCAAAGCGTCTCATCGATCTTCACCGCGCTCTGCACCCGCGCGATCTTCGGCCTCTCCACCGTGCTCACCGGCTGGGTGGTGGTGACGATGGCGCTGAACTGGAGCCTCTGGGCAATGGTGGCAGGCCGCCTGCCCGCGCAGCGCCGCCTCGCCGCCCTGCGCTTCGCCCCCGCGCTGCAAATCGCCGGGGCCGCCTGCGTCGGCGCAGGCTTTGTAACCGCCACCCTGCCGCTGGTGCTGCTGGGCCAGTCGCTCTCCGGTGCAGCCTTCGGCTTCTCATGGGGGCCAGCGAACCAGCTGATCATGGAGGCCGCGCCCGAGGCCGAGCGCCCGCGCACCGCCTCCTTCATGCCGACCGTGCAAACCATGGGTTTCGCCACCGGCGCCGGGCTCTTCGGCTGGATCGCGGGCGCCACCGGCCTCGTGCCCGGGCTGGCGTCCGACACCCCTGCCCTGCCGCTCTCCGCGCTCTGGGGCGTGGCCACCCTCACCGCCTGCGCCGCCCTGCTGGCCGCCCGCCGGTTGCACAGCGCCGATGGCCCGCAGCCCGATACGCCCCCGCCCGGCCCTCAGCCCGCCGCCTGAAGCCCGCGTTCCGCCTTCTGCCGGGCCTGCCGCGCCAGCGTCATCACATCCGGCCCGTCGCAGCGCGGGATGACCCGGTAAATCGCCTCCACCGCGTTTTCCACCGCAAAGGCCACCAGCCCCACCGCGACCACGCCGAGCATCACCCGGCCAAAGGGCGCGGCGCGGATCTGCCCCAGCGCCTCGCCCACACCGCCCGCCGCCTGGGGATCGGCAGTGAGCGCGGCATAGCAGATCAGCACCCCGATCACGGCAATCACCACGCCCTGCTCGATGCAGCCAAACTTCAGCACAGGGTCCAGCCGCTCCGCTGTGGCGGTGACCCGGATGTGCTCCTTGTATTTCTCCGAAATGCCCTTGTAGCCGTAGTAAACGCCCGCCCCGATGGTCACGAGCCCCACCGCGCCCACCAGCCACGGCCCCAGCGGCATCGCCATCAGCTGCGCGGTCATGCTCTGGGTGCCCCCGCCCTCGCCATCGCCGCCCCGCAGCGCTAGCCCGGCCACCGAAACACCAATCGCGCCGTGAATGACCCCGGTCACAATCAGCCCGGCCCGCGCCACGACGCTCTTCAGGTCGCGCCCATAGTCCTCAAGGTCCAGCGCCGCATCGACCAGCCGCCAAACCATGTAGGCCCAAAGTCCGAGGGCAATGAGCCAGAGCAGCGGCGTGCCCCACCAATGCGCTTGCAAATCGGCCAGCGCATCGGTCGTGCCCTCCGCCTCCTGCCCCTCGACCGCAGCCACGAGCGCCAGCCCGCCAACCACCGTGTAAACCACCGCACGCGAGAGATATCCCGCCCGCATCACCGGCACGACCCAAGCGGGACAGGTATCAGACATCGGCACTCCTCCTTTGCTAAAAGGACGCGCCCACACCACTCCCGGTTCCCTCAAGGCCTGAAACTCACATTGCCATAACGCACGCACCTCGACTGATGCACGAGCATCGGCGCGCGATTTATGAACTGTTCAGGCGCGCCATCCCCGCGCCTTGATCACGCCCAAAGCCAACCGTAGGTAACCCAAACCTCTATGCGGAGTAACTTGGTGAAAAGATCGTTACGGGTTGGCCTGTTTGGTGTTCTGGGCCTCGCCACCCTCGGTGCAGCCATCGGCCTGTATCAAAGCCATGTGCGCAACTCCGAAAGCCAGTCATCCGGCACCCAGCCGCCACCAATTGACACGGCAGTGCGCGCCAGCTTCCAGATCCCTGTCTCTCATCCCAAGCTCAGAAACCCGTCTCCTTTCAAGTATGCTGGAAAGGAAATGAGTTTTGACCATGCCTTCATCAAGGATGCCTACAAGACGGTCCCCAACGCGGAGGCCTGTCTCGCCAAGGTTGAGGGCTCGGACACGACGTTGAACCTGTTGGATCTGAAGTGGGCGTCTCTAAAATCGGATGAAGAGGTCAGGCTCTGCCTGTTCTACATCGCGGATATTCTGGGCAGCTCCGAAAGGACCGAGGCGTGGTTTCGTGCCCAAGAGATGAGCGTGCATATCACAACAGTCCCGGGGACCTCCGAGCCACCAATGGCTTACACAATCCTACGCGCGACCTTCCCGGAGAACGTTCCGCAGTCATGCAGCCTCTACGACCTGTTCGTTGACCCGATCTTCAACCCGTCCCGGTGGAGCTGGAACATACGCCAAAACGCATCTGGGGTGCGGGTCGTCTATGCACGCGATGGCGCGATGAGGGATGTCGGAATAGAACGGGGCAGCTGTCTCAACTGACATCGCCGATGCCTTGGCCTCAAAGCCCAACAGCCATCTAGCCCGCCGCGCGCCAAGCCTCCCCAGAGCCCAACAAAAAGGGGCCACCCGCGCGGGGCAGCCCCTCTTACTCGTTACCAACCCCTTACTGGCGCGCTTCGCAGAAGGCGCGTTCCAGGCTGTCAGAGGGCAGCGGATCGCATCGGATCTGCGGCCCGAGGCTCGAGGCGTTCGGCAGCGCCGTCGACAGCGACGGGATGTAGGTGATCATCAGCAGGAAGACGAAGAGCACGGCGAGGAACGGCGACGCCGCCTTCACCACCCGCATCATCGGCATCCCGGCCACGCCACTGGTCACGAAGAGGTTCAGCCCCACCGGCGGCGTGATCATCCCGATCTCCATGTTCACCACCATGATGATGCCCAGATGGATCGGGTCGATCCCCAGCTCCAAGGCGATGGGGAAGACCAGAGGCGCCACGATCACGATCAACCCCGAAGGCTCCATGAACTGCCCGCCGATGAGCAGGATGACGTTCACGATCACGAGGAACATGATCGGCCCGAACCCGGCGCTCAGCATCGCACCGGCGATCTGCTGCGGGATCTGCTCATCGGTCAGCACATGCTTCAGGATCAGCGCGTTGGCGATGATGAACATCAGCGTGACCGTCAGCTTGCCCGCCTCAAAGAGCGTGTGCCGCGTGTCGGGGTGGAAGAAGGCCGTGATCAGCGCCTGCGGCTTGGTCAGCAGGCTGGCCCGGGCCACCCCCTCACGCTCCGCCAGCGGCCCCATGTCGCGGTAAACCCAGACCGCCACGATGAAGGCATAGACAGAGGCCACCGCCGCCGCCTCCGTTGGCGTGAAGATCGCAGGCGTGATCCCCGGAATGCCGTAGATCCCCACCATGATGATGACGATCAGCATCAAGCCCCAGAAGGCCTCGCCAAAGCTGCGGGCAATCTCGCCCCAGCCCTTCCACTCGCCCGCAGGCATGCCGCGCAGAATGGCCATCACGTAGATGGTCACCATCAGCATGACACCGGCCAGCAGCCCCGGAATGACCCCGGCAAGGAACATCCGGCCCACCGACACATCGGTCGCCGAGGCGTAGACCACCATCACGATCGACGGCGGGATCAGGATGCCCAGCGTACCTGCGTTACAGATGACGCCCGCGGCGAACTCCTTGGTGTAGCCCGCCTGCTTCATCGCCGCGATCACGATCGTGCCGATGGCGACCACGGTGGCGGGCGAGGAGCCCGAGAGCGCGGCAAAGAGCATACAGGCGAAGACGCCCGCAATCGCCAGTCCGCCCCGCAGGTGCCCCACGCATGCGATGGAGAAGCGGATGATCCGCTTGGCCACCCCGCCCGTGCTCATGAAGCTGGAGGCAAGGATGAAGAAGGGAATGGCCAAAAGCGTGTAGTGCCCCGCCATCGCCTGATAGAGGCTCTGCGCCACGCTTGCCAGCGAGGTGTCGGACAGCACCAGCAAGAAGACCATCGAGGAAAGGCCGAGCGAAACCGCAATCGGCACGCCGATCATCAGCAAGCCGATGATCATCACGAAGAGAAGAACGACATCCATTATTTCTGCTCCGCGTCATGGGTTGCGGCCACGGCGGCCACTTCGTCTTCGGCCTCATGGCTCACGATCAGGCTCTCCTGCTTGCCTGCGATGATCCGCAGCGTCGCCTGGATCAGGCGGAAGAGCATCAGCGCCACCGCAATCGGCAGCATGGCGTAAGGGATCAGCCGTGGCAGTTTCTCCCAATGCTCCCACTGATCCTCAGGGAAGCCCTTGTTCAGCGTGATCGGCTCCAGCCAGCGCAGCCACTCCAGCATCGGCACCTGATCGGTCATGTAAAAGCTGTTGTTGCGCGCGCCGGTGTTCAGCCCGGTCGGAAACCACCGGCCCTCGGTCGGCGGCAACCCGGCAAACGGCGCCCAGTAGTCCCACGCGCCCTTCATCAGCAGAATGGCATAGATGAGGCAGGCCGCCGCCGCGAGCAGCGCCATCACCCGCTGGCCCTTCTTCGGCAACATGCCAGTCAGCGCATCCACGCCCAGATGGGCGGTGATCTTGAAGGCATAGGCGATCCCGAACAGGACCAGCCACGCGAAGAGGATCAGCACCACCTCCTGCCCCCAGATCAGCGACGAGTTGAAGGCGTAGCGCAAAACCACGTTTACGAAGGTCAGGATCGTCATCAGCCCCAGCAGGAGCGCGATGAAACTTTCCTCGAATGTATTGATGATCCGGCCCAGCTTGGAGCCTTCCCCGGCATAGGACGACATCTGCGTGCCTCCCCCATTGTCCCCAAAAAGCGCTGCCCGCTTGCAGCACGGCCCCGCGCTCTCTGCGCGAGGCCGTATTTTTCAATCAAGCCATAGGCTTAGAATGAGGCGTTGATCTCCTGAGCGGCGGCGATGTTGTCCGCGCCCACGTCACCCTCGAACTGCTCCCACACCGGCTTCATCGCGTCGACCCAAGCCTGACGCTGCTCGGCGCTCAGCTCGCGGATCTCGCCACCAGCGTCCAGAACGGCCTGACGGGCTTCCTGGTCCACGCCACCCACGGCCGCGTTCCGCTCGGCGGTCACTTCGGTAAGGATGGTCAGCAGCTGGTCGCGCACATCGGGCTCAAGGCTGTCGAGCCAGTCGACGGAGGCCACGACGAGGTAGTCGATGATGCCGTGGTTGGTCTCGGTGGTGCCGTCCTGCACCTCAAAGAACTTCTGGCCATAGATGTTGGACCAGGTGTTCTCCTGACCGTCCACAACGCCCTGCTGCAGCGCGCCGTAGACTTCCGAGAAGGCCATCGGCTGCGGCGAGGCCTGCAGCGCTTCCATCTGGGCAACCAGCACGTCGGAGGGCTGCACGCGGAACTTCAGGCCAGCGGCATCGCCCGGCTCGACCAGCGGCTTGTTGGCCGAGAACTGCTTCATGCCGTTGTGCCAGAACTCGAGGCCCTGAAGGCCGCGGCGCTGCATGGAGTCCTTCATCGCCTGACCGGTGTCAGAGTTCTGGAAGGCGTCCACGGCGTCGATGTTCTTGAACATGAACGGCAGGTCGAAGATGCGGAACTGCTTGGTGAAGGTCTCGAACTTCGACAGCGAGGGCGCGGCCAGCTGCACGTCGCCCTGAAGCATGGCTTCGAGAACCTGGTCATCGTTGTAGAGAGTGGAGTTCGGGTAGACCTCGACACAGGCCTTGCCGTTCATCTCCTCGTTCACCCGCTCCATGAACAGGCTGGCAGCGATGCCCTTGGGGTGACGGTCGGTGTTGGTGACGTGGCTGAACTTGACGACGATCTCGCCATCGTCGCAGGCGGCAAAGCCCGCACCGGCAGACATGACCAGCGCCACGGCGGTGGCGGAAAGGGTCGCGAATTTCATATGGATGTCCTCCCAGACATGTTTGGTTTCAGCGCCTCCCAGCGCCTGCCGGAGCAAACAACCAAGCGCCACTCCCCCGCAAGCCCTCCTTGCATGGCGCAAAAAACCGCCCTCAACCCCCTGTTATAAATCGCATTTCCCAATCTCCCCCAAGGTCACTTGCGGCCAAGCGTCCCTTTTCCCACACACGCCACCCGCGCACCTGTGCGGATTTCCGCACATTTCGCCCATTCCTGCTTCGGAGCCCTCCACTGACGACAGAGCGGATGCGCAGCATCTGCGGAGTCGGGGTCGCCTGACACCCCAAAGGACGGCGGGCAGACCGGGGTCAATGAAAATCGCCGAGGGCCCCCTCCGGGGATACGGCTATTTTCGTTGATGCCGGGCGGCACGTCGGCCATGCAGGGGTCAGGTGATGGAGGTCTTCGAAGCAGGTTTCCTGCTTTGGTGAGTCCGGAGCTTAAAGCCCCTCAGACATCCCTCGCAGGCCGTGCGTGGCGGAACGGGGTGGGTGGGTGGGCGTTCCGCCACGCACGGCCCAACCTCAGAGCAAAACGCCCTTACTCGACCCGCGCGGCAGCCACAATCTCGCCCGGCCCCGGCTTCTGCACGATCACCACGGCAGGCTCCTCGCCGGGGGCGTCAACCCGCAGTTCCAGCGCCTCGGCACCGTCCCACTCGCCCAGCACCTGCCAGTCGCGCACGATGTTGTGGTAATTCACCGTCAGCCCGGCATTCTCGCCACGCTTGATCGCCACGGTCTCTTCCGGCGCATAGCGCACCAGCTGCACCACCAGCGCGCCTTGCGCCGGCACCGGCACCGTGCCGTCGATCTCCACCTCGCCGCCCTCGCGGCGGGCGGTGAGCTGCATCACGGCAGGCCGCGCCTTGTGCGCCTGCAACAGGTCCACCACGTCCATCGGCCGGGCGCCGACCACGTGGTCCACCCCGGCAATCACCATCTGCGGCGTGTAGATCGTCCGCGCGCCTGCCTTGGCCGCATAGGCCTTCTGGCGCTTGGTATGCTCGGGCCGGGCAAAGGCGTCCTTCCAGCCGATGTAATCCCAGTAGTCCACATGCAGCGCCAGCGCGATCACGCCCGGTTTCTTCGCCAGCTTGGCCAGGATCTCATCCGCCGGCGGGCAGCTGGAGCAGCCCTGGCTGGTGTAGAGTTCCACCACCACCGGCGGCTCGGCCGCGGCGGGGCCGGCGAACGCCGCGCATGCGACCATGGCTCCAAGGAGCTTTTTCATGCCTGATTTCAAGGCCATATCATCCTGCCAATGTCATCCCTTATACAGGGTTTAGACCCATAGGCCCCGAAGCGCCAATCAACGAAACGCGAGAGATGTGACAGCGCCGCTTCCCCGGCCCCTCCCGCAATTCTCTCGCGCCTCCCCCTTGAAATCCGCTTTGCATACCACAGTATACAAAACAGACCCGGCGCGTTTGAACCTCCTTGCGGGGTGGCGCGTTGAGGGGATAATGAAAACAGGTGCAGCCACCGAAGCCAAGGGAGCCCCCCATGCCAATCACCGTCGGCCACGATACCTCCAAAACCCGCAAAACCCTCACCGTCGGAAGTCAGTCGGTCGATTACTACTCGATCCCCGCCGCCGAGGCCGCCGGTCTGGGCGATTTCTCCGAGCTCCCCGCCGCGCTCAAGGTGGTGCTGGAGAACATGCTCCGCTTCGAGGATGACAAGACGGTCTCGGTCGATGACATCAAGGCCTTCTCCGAATGGGCCGAGAAGGGCGGCAAGAACCCCCGTGAAATCGCCTACCGCCCCGCCCGCGTGCTGATGCAAGACTTTACCGGCGTCCCCGCCGTGGTCGACCTCGCCGCCATGCGCGACGGCATCAAGAACCTCGGCGGCGACCCGCAAAAGATCAACCCGCTCAACCCGGTCGACCTCGTGATCGACCACAGCGTGATGATCGACGAGTTCGGCAACCCCCGCGCCTTCCAGATGAACGTCGACCGCGAATATGAGCGCAACATGGAGCGCTACACCTTCCTCAAATGGGGCCAGTCCGCGTTCAACAACTTCCGCGTGGTGCCGCCCGGCACCGGCATCTGCCACCAGGTGAACCTCGAGTATCTGGCCCAGACGGTCTGGACCGACACCGACCAAGACGGCAAGGAAGTCGCCTACCCCGACACCCTCGTCGGCACCGACAGCCACACCACCATGGTCAACGGCGCCGCCGTGCTCGGCTGGGGCGTGGGCGGCATCGAGGCCGAGGCCGCCATGCTCGGCCAGCCCATCTCCATGCTGATCCCCGAGGTCGTCGGCTTCGAACTGACCGGCAAGATGGTCGAGGGCACCACCGGCACCGACCTCGTGCTGAAGGTCGTCGAGATGCTCCGCGCCAAGGGCGTCGTCGGCAAGTTCGTCGAGTTCTACGGCTCCGGCCTCGATACCCTGCCGCTGGCCGACCGCGCGACCATCGCCAACATGGCCCCCGAATACGGCGCCACGTGCGGCTTCTTCCCGATCGACGGCGAAACCCTCCGCTACCTGCGCAACACCGGCCGCGACGAAGACCGCATCGCGCTGGTCGAGGCCTACGCCAAGGAAAACGGCTTCTGGCGCGGCGCCGATTACGCCCCCGTCTACACCGACACCCTGTCGCTCGACATGGGCACCATCGTTCCCGCCATTTCCGGCCCCAAACGCCCGCAGGATTACATTTCGCTCGACAAGGCCGCCCCGGCCTTCGCCAAGTTCATCGACGGCCTGCGCGCCGCCAAGGACGCGTCCGCCAAGGAAGAGGTCCGCTGGGAGGGTGAAGGCGGCGCCCCCGAGCCGCGCGATATCCCCGGCGACACCGGCAACCACAAGAAGGGCTGGTATCGCGACGCCGAGGAGGCCTCGCACCAGCTGCACGACGGCTCCATCGTGATCGCCTCGATCACCTCCTGCACCAACACCTCCAACCCCTACGTGATGATCGGCGCAGGCCTCGTGGCCCGCAAGGCGCGCGAAAAGGGCCTCACCCGCAAGCCCTGGGTCAAAACCTCGCTGGCCCCCGGCTCGCAGGTGGTCTCCGCCTACCTCGAAGCCGCCGATCTGCAAAAGGATCTCGACGCCATCGGCTTCAACCTCGTCGGCTACGGCTGCACCACCTGTATCGGCAACTCCGGCCCGCTCGAGGCTCCGATCTCCAAGGCGATCAACGATTACGACCTGGTGGCGACCTCGGTGCTCTCCGGCAACCGCAACTTCGAGGGCCGGATCTCGCCCGACGTGCGCGCCAACTACCTCGCTTCCCCGCCCCTCGTGGTGGCCTACGCGCTGGTGGGCGACATGAACGTCGATATCACCTCCGAGCCGCTGGGCGAGGATCAGGACGGCAACCCGGTGTATCTCAAAGATATCTGGCCCTCCCAGCAGGAGGTCGCCGAACTGGTCGAACAGACCGTCACGCGTGAGGCCTTCCAGTCCAAATACGCCGATGTGTTCAAGGGCGACGAGAAGTGGCAGGGCGTCGAGGTGCCCCAGCAGGAAACCTATGACTGGCCCGCCACCTCCACCTACGTCCAGAACCCGCCCTATTTCCAGGACATGACGATGGACACCAAGCCAATCGAGAATATCGAAGGCGCCAAGGTGCTCGCCGTGCTGGGCGACATGATCACCACCGACCACATCTCCCCCGCCGGTTCCTTCAAGGAAACGACCCCGGCCGGCAAATACCTCACCGAGCGGCAGGTGCCGGTGCGCGAGTTCAACTCCTACGGCTCACGGCGCGGCAACCATGAGGTCATGATGCGCGGCACCTTCGCCAACATCCGCATCAAGAACGAGATGCTCGACGGCGTCGAGGGCGGCTACACCAAGGGCCCCGATGGCGAGCAGACCTCGATCTACGATGCCGCGATGGCATGGCAGGAGCAGGGCACCCCGCTGGTGATCTTCGGCGGCGAGCAATACGGCGCCGGCTCCTCCCGCGACTGGGCTGCCAAAGGCACTGCCCTTCTGGGGGTGAAGGCGGTGATCGCCGAGAACTTCGAGCGCATCCACCGCTCCAACCTCGTCGGCATGGGCGTCATCCCCTTCGAGTTCACCGGCGGCGACACCCGCAAGACCCTCGGCCTGACCGGTGAAGAAACCGTCTCGATCAAGGGCCTCGTCGGCGTCAAACCGCTCCAAGAGGTGCCCGCCGAGATCACCATGGCGGACGGCACGGTGAAAGAAATCACCCTCAAGTGCCGCATCGATACCGCCGTGGAGGTGGAATACATCGAGAATGGCGGCGTGCTGCACTACGTCCTGCGCAACCTCGCCAAGGCCGCCTGAGCCGAACGGCACCGCACCCCCTCAAAGGCCCCGCCCCACCGGCGGGGCCTTTTCTTTCTAATCGGGTCATGCAGGGTAGGCGCAATCCAGACACCGGAGACGACGCCATGAAGATCGACACACCGGAGTTCAACGCCGCCATCGACGACATCGAACACCGCCACGCCGGAGCCGGGCCGGACATCGCCTTCCTCACGCTGTCCACCTGTCTGGGGAACGATAGCAACTGTGGCTGGACGGGTTGGCTTCTCGAAGCAGCCTTCGACAGCAACCTCAAAAGCGACCTTTATCCGATAGGCTGCAAGCCGGTTCCTTCAGTGAACAACCAGATTTGCCCCTCCTGCAAAGGCACCCTGTTCCGCACGGGCCTGACGCGCCAGCTCACCTTGGCTGCGGGTCAACCAGACGCGTAGCGTTGCCCCACCAGATCCAAGATCGGCCGAAGACCAACGCCTGAACCGGCGGTCTTGGCTACCCGCACCGCCTTCGGCTCCGGGCAATCGGCCACCCCGTCCAACGCCGCCTTCGCCGCCCGCCGCGCCTCCCGGCGTCCACGAAACGGCCCGAGGCTGCGGGTGTTCTCCGGCACGTCCATATCCACGAGCCAGGCGATCCAACCGCCCGCCTCGCGCGTCAACTCGATCACCGTGGAGCCGCGCGTGGGGAGCGGCGTGTCGAGCAGGAGTGAAACTGCAAAATGTCTGGGCAGGGTCATGGCAAAATTCCCTTGAATGACTTCATAAATGAATGCCCCCAGCCTCCCACACACCCCCTGCTCCGCGCCATCCCCGCCCCGCCGAACTCACGCCGATTTCCCTGCGCTTTCACGCTCTGCACCCCGCCACTCCTCCGCACCTCCCGGCCCGCCTCCCCCTCCCCGCCGCACGGTGCTATGCTGCGAGCCGGGCATCAGGGGAGGATGGGCCATGAGTGACGACCGCATCGAAGTCGAGAACGTGAACACACCGGGCAAGACCACCCGCGTGAACCGTCCGAAATTCGAGGCCATGCGCGCGGCCCTGCTCTCGGTCCTGCCCACCGCGCCGCCGGGAATGAAGGTGGCCGACGCCAAGGAGGCGCTGCTGCCCGCCCTGCCGGGCGATCTCTTTCCGGGCGGCGACACCGCCGGCTGGTGGCTGAAATGCGTGCAGCTCGATCTGGAGGCCAAGGGCACCATCGCCCGCGCCGAGGCCCCGCCCGTCCGCCTCTACAAGACCTGACCCCAGACAGAAGAAGACCCCGGCCACGGGGAGGAATGCCGGGGTCTTCTCACAATGTCGGGCGAGTGGCGCCCGGGGTAGCCGGCATCGGGGAGGTCCGGCCTGTCTTGGTCTCAAATGCTTGCCTGAAATGGCCTGCGTACTTGCAAATCTCGGTCTCTAAAATCTGCGGTCCACCACGGCCCGCACCAACAGCTTTGCCACCCCGCCCCGAGTCGCGCCACGCCCGCCCCCGCGCTTTCACCGCCAATTCACGCCTGATTAACGCTGGGGCAACCCGCGAGCCGCAAAAGCCCGTCGCCGCGCCGCAAAGCCACCACCCAACTGCATTTTCTTGCTGAAAATATCCATCCCGGCCCGCGCCACCCGCGCAGCCAGCCGATACGGCATGCGCCGCGCGGCTACTCCCCGAGCGTCACCTCGATGCCCGCCGCCTCCAGCGCAGGCCCGAGGTCACGGGCATAGCTCGATGACGTCACCGGCCCCGCCACCCGCAGCACGATCCGGCCCTCGCCGTCGATCAGATAGGTCTCCGGCACACCGTAAACGCCCCAGCCAAAGCCGTTGCGCCCCTCAGTATCGGCCCCGATGGCAGCATAGGGGTTGCCCAGCTCAGCCAGAAAATCCGCCGCCTTCGCCGGGTCGTCTTTGTAGTTGATCCCGTAGATCGGCACCCCCGCTTCTGCGATGGCCACGAGGTTCGGATGCTCCACTCGGCAGGGCGCGCACCAGCTGGCCCAGAAGTTCACCAGCTTCAGCCCCTCGCCCGCCAGCAACTCCGCCGTCAGCTCCGGCTGCCCGGCAAAGCCGTCCAGCTTCAACTCCGGCGCGGGCTTGCCGATGAAGGTCGAGGGCAAGGCCTCCGCCGCCTCCGGGTCCGCCTTGTTCGCCATCAGCTTGGGCAGAAAAATCGCGCCCAGCAGCAGCGCCACCACCGCGAAGGGCACAAAATAGAGCGGCTTCATTTGCGCGTCTCCTCCATCGCCCTCAGCCGCGCGCGCACCTTCGCGCCGCTGCGGATCGAGAGCCAGACCAGTCCGCCCAGTATCGCGATGGAGCCGCCATAGGCCGCCAGCACCTCACCTGCGTATTTCCCCAGTTCAGGCATCCGCCATCCTCGCCCGCGCCTCCAGCGCCTTGATCCGCCGCGCCCGGATCTCCGTGCGCGTGCGCAGCAGCACCAGCGCGATGAAGAGCAGCACGAAGCCCGCCATGCTCACGAAGAGCGGCACGGCATAGACGTTGCTCACCTTCTCCTCCGTGTCCGCGCCTGTCACCGCGCCCGCCCGCAGCACCGAGGCGCCCTGATGCAGCCCCTGGTTCCAGAAATTCACCGCGTACCGGCTCAGGATCGCAAAGACCGAGCCCACGAGGCAAAGCACAGAGGTCAGGTCGGCCGCCGTGTCCGGATCATCGATTGCCGCCCAAAGCGCCATGTAGCCGAGGTAGAACAGGAACAGGATCAGAAAGGAGGTCAGCCGCGGGTCCCATGCCCACCATGTCCCCCACATCGGCTGGCCCCAGACCGCGCCGGTAAAGAGCGCGATCAACGTCATCGCCACGCCCACCGGCGCAGCCGCCTTGGCCGCCAGCGCGCTCACATGGTGCCGCCGCACGACCCAGATCAGCGAGCAGACCAGCATCATGGCCCAAGCGTTGATCGCCATCATCGCCGCCGGCACATGCAGGAAGATGATCTTCACCGTCGCGCCCTGCTTGTAATCCTCCGGCGTCGCGAAAAAGCCCCAGGCCACGCCCGCCAGCGTCACCACGGCGGCGGCCACGGCAAAAGCGGGCAGAATCCGCCCGCTGGTGGCCATGAACTTCACCGGATTTGCATATTCCCAAAGCGACATGCCGCGCACCCTAGGCCCCGTCCCGTTTCGGCTCAATACACATACCCCGGAGGTCCTTAGCGCAAGTTGATACGTATTGCCGCAGCCGAGGCGAAGGGCAGCAGCGCCACCGCCCCCGCCGCCAGCCCTCCGAGCAGCGCCAGCGGCGTGCCCACGGCAAAGCCCTCCACGCCCCGCCGTGCCACCTCGGCCCCGAAGATCAGCACCGGCACGTAGAGCGGCAGCACGATGAGGCTCAGCAACAAGCCACCCCGCTTCAGCCCCACCGTCAGCGCCGCCCCGAAGCAGCCGATGACAGAGAGCGCGGGCGTCCCCACCGCCAGCGACACCGTCAGCCACACGAATCCCGGCTCCGGCAGGTGGAGCAGCACCCCCAGCACCGGCGCGGCCAGCACCAGTGGCAAGCCCGTGGTCAGCCAATGGGCCAAGGCCTTCACCGCCACCACGCCCTCCATCGGCACCGGCGCGGTTGCCAGCAGGTCCAGCGAGCCGTCCTCGTGGTCGAGCGCAAAGATCCGGTCGAGCGAGAGCAGACAGGCCAGCAGAGCGCCCAGCCAGAGCACCCCCGCCGCGATCTCGCCCAGAACGTCAGGCTGCGGCCCGACCGCGAAGGGCACCAGCACCACGACGATCAAAAAGAACGCCAGCGCCAGCCCAAAGCCGCCCCCGGCCCGCACCGCGAGCCGGATGTCCCTGATCAGCAAGGCCCTCACAGGAAAGCCTCGTCAAACCCACCCGGCGCGGCCCGCTCCACCGCCTTGTAGCCGCCAAGCTCCAGCACCCGCGCCTCCTCCAGCCCGAGCGAAATATGCGTGGCGATCACCGCCGCACCGCCCGCCGCCACATGCGCCCGCACCACACCGGCAAAGAGCGCCACCGAGTCCGCATCGAGCGAAACCGTTGGCTCATCCAGCAGCCACAACGCCCGGCCCGTCACCAAGAGCCGCGCCAGCCCCAGCCGCCGCTTCTGACCCGCGCTCAGGCTCCCGGCCTGCCGCTCGGCCAGCGCCGCAAGGTTCATGCGCTCCAGCGCGTCCCCCACCTGCGCCCCGTGCAGCTCTGCCCAAAAGCCGAGGTTCTCGCGCACCGTCAGTGTGGCTTTCAGCCCGTCCGCGTGGGCGGCATAACCCGCGCCCTCGCTCTCCACCGCGCCCTCGAGCGGCTCCGCCAGCCCGGCCAGCACCCGCAGGAGCGAGGTCTTGCCCACACCGTTCGGCCCACGCAGCACCAGCACCTCGCCGGGCGCCAGCTCAAACGTCAGGCCTTCCAGCACCGGCACCCCGCCGCGCGCCACGGCCAGCCCCTCTGCCCGCAAAAGGCTCAAACGCCGCCCACCGGGATCAGCGCCGCCGCCACCCTGCGGCCTTCGCTGAGCAGCACGTTGTAGCTGCGCGCCGCCGTGGGTGAGGCCATCACATCCAGGCCCTGCCCGGTCAGTTCCACTGCCTCCCGCAAGCGGCGCGGCACCGGGGCAATCTCACTGCCCATGCCGAGAAACAGCACATCGACCCGCCCGGCCATTTCCACCAGCGCGGCCACATCCTCCAGCCCGGCCCAGTCGTGCAGCCCGCCCGGCCCCAGCAGCACCGGGCCGCGCACAACCTCGCCGCCCACGCGCCAGAACCCCGGCCCGTAGCCCTCCACCGGCATTTCGCCCCTGAACTCGACTTCATTGATCCGCATGGCAGCCTTAATCGCCAAAGATCGGCAGCCCCGCAAGGGCCGAGGCAATGAAGACCCCGTAGGCCACCGCGCGATAAAGCCGCGCCTTGTCCGGGTCGAACAGCGCCTGCCCCGCGAGATTGCCCGCCACGTAGGACGGGATCAGCATCAGCCCCAGCGCGATCCCGGGCCACACGAGCACCCCGCGCAGCGCAAAGACCACGCCCAGCATGGCCACGAACAACAGCATGAACAGTAGGGTCGTCGCCCGCACCCGTTCGGGCCGGTATTGCCCGCCGAGATAGGCCAGCACCACCGGCGGGCCGGGCATCCCGACAAAGCCGCCCAGAAAGCCCGAGGCCGCGCCCACGCCGATCAGCCCCTTCGGCCCCAGCTCCACATGGTGCCGCCAGCCCGAGATCAGCAGCGCCACCAGCGCCAGCGCGAGGCCCGACACGCCCCATCTGAATACCGCCGGGTCCGAGGCTGTGAGCGCATAGGTGCCCAAAGGCAGCGCCACGGCGCAGCCCGCCAACATCCAGCCCAGATCTCGCCCGCGCACATCGCGGATGGCGCGCGGCAGCACCGGGGCCGAGCCGGCCACATCCACCGCGATCACCGCGGCCAGCACCCAGAGCGGCGGCAAAAAGATCGAGGCCAGCGGGATGAAGACCATGCCGGTGCCGAACCCCGCAAACCCGCGCACAAGCCCGGCCAGCCCGATGATCGCCACCAGCCACCAGAACCCCTCAATGGCCCAGGCCTCCTGAAACGCACTCACCATCGTTGCAAGTCGGGACTTGTCCCGACGCCCCGCGACATCCGGCACATCACTAGCCGTGCAGCGCCGACCCGCAGGGGGGCGCTCGCAACAGATGCGCATGGCACCTTATGGTGACCTGGTAACTCGACCTCCGTGGTCAGCGCAGCCTTCACCAAAGCGCCGCCCCGGGGGGCGGGGCGGCGCTGCGCGGCGGCTGCGCCTTGATTCCGTGCCGGTGCCAAGCTCATCCCACAGCCCTCCATCTCCCCCTCACCACAGCGGCAGGCTCATCACCACCGCCAGCCCGATAAGCCCGTAGGCCACCTGCCGGTAAAGCCCCTCGCGCTCCGGCCGGAACAGCCCTTGCCCGGTCAGCGCCCCCGCCATGTAGACCGGGAGCACCAAAACCGCCATCCACAGCGCCTCCACGCGGATCAACCCCTGCACCCAGAGCATCGGCAGCAGCAGCATCGAAAGCAGCGTCAAAAAGGAGATCGTCGAGGCCCGCACCTCCGCCGCGCTGCCCTGCCCGCTCAGCTTGAACAGGATCATCACCGGTCCGGTCAGCCCCGTCGCGCCACCCAGAGCGCCCGAAGCCGCGCCGACGCCGATGAGGGCGCCGCGCGTGTCCTGCGTCTTGCGCCGCCACCCGGCGACCAGTGCCGCCAGCGTCAGCGCCGCCACGCCGCAGATGCCCCAGCGCATCAGCTCCGGGTCCACCACCTTCAAGAGCCACACCCCGAGCGGCAAGCCCACCAGCGAGGCCGCCAGCAGCACGCCGGTGTCCCTCTTGTCCGCCAGCTTGAGCGCCCGCGGCAGCACCGTGACCACGCTCGCCAGCCCCATGCAGGCCTCCAGCGTCACCGCCTCCACCGGCCCCACGCGCGCGGCGGCGACCGGCATGAAGATCAGCGCCGCGCCGAAGCCCGCGAAGCCATAGGCCAGCCCCGCCGCCAGCGCCGCCACCAGCACCCAGCCAAGGCCGGGTGTGTCCAGCGCCGCGACGAGCGGTTCAGGCATCCGAGGTGGAAAACTGCGTGCCGCCCGGCCCGCCGTCCGACGGCTTCGACCAGTCCCGCTTGGTGCCGAGCATCAGCACCACGTTCTTAGCCACGTAGACCGACGAATAGGTGCCCACGATCACGCCCCACGTGATGGCAAAGACGAAACCGCGGATCACGTCCCCGCCCAGCACCAGAAGCGCGATCAGCGCAATCAACGTGGTGCCCGAGGTCATCACCGTCCGGCTCAGCGTTTCGTTCACGGACAGGTTCATCACGTCCTGCAGGGCCATCTTCTTGTACTTGATCAGGTTCTCCCGAACCCGGTCGAAGATCACCACGGTATCGTTGATCGAGTAGCCCACGATGGTCAGCAGCGCCGCGATGGTCGCAAGATCAAACCGGATCTGCAGCACCGCAAAAAGGCCGATGGTCAGCAGCACGTCATGGAACAGCGCAACCACGGCACCGAGCGAGAACTGCCACTCGAAGCGCAGCCAGATATACACCATGATCGCCCCGAGCGCCGCCAGCACGGCCAGAACCGCGCTCTGCACCAGCTCGCCGCTCACCTTGGGACCCACGCTCTCAACCGAGGTGAACTGGATGGTCTCATCCACCCCCTTCAGCGCCGCCTCGACGTTGGCGACCATCTCGTTCTCGGCACTCTCCGCGCCTTCCTGCGCCTGAATGCGCAGCATCGCAACGTGCTCGTTTGCGGCAAAGGTCGGGTCATAAACCTCGCTGATCGCCACATCGCCCAGTTCCAGCGGCTGCAGCGCATCGCGATAGGCCGCCACGTCCACAGGCTGCTCCGCCTGCGTCCGGATCGTGGTGCCGCCCTGAAAGTCGATGCCGAAGTTCAGGCCCATCAGCGCCCATGCCACGACCGAAAGTACCATCAGCACCATCGAGGCCCCGAAGGTCACCTTTCGGGCGGCGAAGAAGTTGATGTTGGTCTCTTGGGGAACCAGTCTCAAACGCATCGCTTACACCTCAATCGTCTTGGGCCGCGCCCGTTCGAACCATGTCACGATCAGAAGCCGCGTCACGTAGATCGCGGTGAAGACCGAGGTGATAATCCCGAGCGCCAGCGTCACCGAGAAGCCCCGCACCGGGCCGGAGCCGAGCACGAAGAGGATCGCGGCGGTGATGAAGGTGGTGATGTTCGCGTCGATGATCGCGCTCAGCGCCTTCTCGTAGCCGAGCGAAATGGCGCGGCTCGGCCCCTTCGCCGTTTTCAGCTCCTCGCGTATTCGCTCGAACACCAGCACATTGGCGTCCACCGCCATGCCGATGGTCAGCACGATCCCGGCGATCCCCGGCAGCGTGAGCGTAGCGCCGATGGTGCTCAGCAGGCCAAAGATCAGGCCCACGTTGATGAGCAGCGCGATATTGGCGAAAATCCCGAAGAGCCCGTAGCTGAGCGCCATGAACACCAGCACGGCGGCAAAGGCCACCACGCAGGCAATGGCACCCGCGCGGATGCTGTCCGCCCCAAGCTCGGGGCCAATCGTGCGCTCTTGCAAAAAGTCCATGCCCGCAGGCAGCGCGCCCGCGCGGAGCAGCACCGCAAGGTCAGAGCTTTCCTGCACGGTGAAGTTGCCCGAGATGATCCCGGTGCCGCCCGGAATGTGCTGCCGGATCACCGGCGCGCTGATCACCTCGCCATCGAGCACGATGGCAAAGGGGCTGCCCACGTTCTCGGCGGTGTAATCGCCAAACTTGCGGGCGCCGCTGGCGTTGAAGCGGAAGTTCACCGCAGGCTGACCGTTCTGGTCGAAGTCCGGCTGCGCGTCCACCAGTTCCTCGCCGGTCACCACCGGGTTCTCCTCCAGCACGTAGTACACGCCCTCTTCCGAGGGGTCGGCGCTTGGCAGGGTCACGGTGCGGCCGGTGGCATCTGCATCGGGGCTGGAGACCCGCTGCACCACCGGGTGGAACGTCAGTTTGGCGGTGGTGCCGATAAGGTCTTTCAGCTCCTGCGCCGAACCGATGCCCGGCACCTGAATGATGATCCGGTCGCTGCCCTGCCGCTGGATCGTCGGCTCGCGGGTGCCCACCTCGTCAACCCGGCGGCGGATGATTTCGAGGCTCTGCTGCACGGTGCGCTGATCGCTCAGCTCGCGCTCTGCCTGGCTGAGCTGGACCACCAGCACATCGCCCTCGGCACTCACCTCGATATCGGTCGCGCCCGGATAGGAGAGCGAAACCACCTGCCGCGCCAGCCCCCGGACCTTGTCCATTGCGGCGGCCATCTGGTCGGAGTTCTGAATCCGGATGCGCAGCTGATCTTCGGGGCCGTCGACCCGGCGGATCGTGCCGATGGTGCCGCGCTCGTCGCGCAGCGCATCGCGCACCTCGGGCCACATCGCCTTCATCCGCTCGGCATAGACCTCTTCAACCTGCACGCGGCCCAGCAAATGCGCGCCGCCCCGCAGGTCCAGCCCGAGGTTCACGAGGTTGTTGGGCAGCAGCCCCGGCCACTTGGCCGCATCGGCCTCCAGCTCGGGCGTGGCCCCGCCGCTCTCGATCGCCGCCACGGCGTCATTGTGGCTCTCCACGCGGGAGTAAAAGGCGTTCGGCATCGCCACCAGCAGCCCAACGGCCACCAGCAGCCAGATCACCAGCCGGTTGAAGAAAGAAATCTGAAGCATCGTGCCCCCGCCGGTCTGTCGCCGCGCCCCGCTCGGGAGGCTGATTTATGCTTTGGCGTCTGCCGCCGGTTCGGTCTTGCTGAGCACCTGGGCCACGGTGGATTTGACCACACGCACCTTCACGCCCTCGGCGATCTCGACCTCGACCTCGTTGTCGTCGCGCACCTTGGTCACCTTGCCGACGATCCCGCCCTGCGTGATCACCTGGTCGCCCCGGCGCAGAGCCGAGACCATCGCCTGATGCTCCTTCAGCTTCTTTTGCTGCGGACGGATGAGCAGAAAGTACATGATCCCGAAGATCAGGATCAGCGGGACGATAGATTGAAAGCCCTCCATGGGAGCTCCTTCTTGGTCTTGTTTTTGCGGTCCCCGCACGAGGGGCGGGCATGTCGGCGCGCACCCTATGGCCCGGTCAGGGCCGATGCAAGCGCGTGCGGGGCAGATAAGGGCGATTTGACCGGAGCACCAGAGGGGGCGGTGAAAGTGTCGCGCTGTTGCCCGCGCCCCCGCCCCCGCCCGGTGCGCGCCGGTCAGCGCCGTCCCGTGGGGTGGCGCACGCAACGCCTGTGCGTGCCACTTTATCGCACAGCAGTCATCTTCCCTTCGAGGTAACCCCCAACCTCACCCAAGCGCCGCCCCGTGGGGCGGGACGGCGCTGCCCGGCGCCTTACGGCGCGCACCGGGCAAGGCGCTCCCAATCACCGCTTCCCCACACCGCCGCACAGCCCGCCCGGTTAACCCGCCGATTCTGTGCGAAAACCGCGTATGTATGGAATGTGCATCAGATGTGCATGGGATATGCTGGTTAACGCTTCCAAAGTTAACGGCCCCGCGTTAACCCCTCGGCACGGTGGGTCTGCTAGGCCCGAAACGACCATCAGAGGACCAAGAGATGCACGATATACGCACCATCCGTGACAACCCCGCCGGCTTCGATGCCGCCATGGCGCGGCGCGGGATCTCTTCGGCCTCCGCGCCGATCCTCGCGCTGGACGAAGCCCGCCGCGCCGCCATCACCGAGGCCGAGGCCGCCCAGGCCGAGCGCAACGCCGCTTCCAAGCAGGTCGGCGCCGCCAAGGCCGCCGGGGATGAGGCCGAGTTCGAGCGCCTCCGCGCCCTTGTCGCTGAAAAGAAAGACGAAATCGCCCGCTTGGAGGAAGACTCAAAGGCCAAGGACGCCGAGCTGCGCGACCTTCTCATGGGCCTGCCCAACCTCCTGCAAGACGATGTGCCGGACGGCGCCGACGAGGCGGACAACGTCGAAATCCACCGCTGGGGCACCCCCCGCGACTTTGCCTTCACGCCCCTCGAGCACTACGAATTGCCCGGCGCCAAGGAGGCGATGGACTTCGAAACCGCCGCCAAACTCGCCGGCTCGCGCTTCGTGCTGATGAGCGGCGGCATCGCCCGCATCCACCGAGCGCTCGCTCAGTTCATGCTTGATTTGCACGTGAACGAACATGATCTCACCGAGGTCAACGCCCCCGTCCTCGTCCGCGAAGAGATGATGCTCGGCACCGGCCAGCTCCCCAAGTTCGGGGAAGACAGCTACCAGACCCGTGAAGGCTGGTGGCTCATCCCCACATCCGAGGTGACGCTGACCAACATCGTGAACGATTGCATCATCTCGGAGAGCTACCTGCCGCGCCGCTATACCGCGCATTCGCTCTGCTTCCGCTCCGAGGCGGGCTCTGCGGGCCGCGATACCGCCGGCATGCTGCGCCAGCACCAGTTCGAAAAGGTCGAGATGGTCTCCGTCGTTCATCCGGAGAAAAGCGTTGAAGAACAACAGCGTATGACCGGATGTGCCCAGGCGGTGCTGGAGGCACTCGGCCTGCCCTACCGCACGGTTGTGCTCTGCTCGGGCGACACCGGCTTCGGCGCCGTCCGCACCCACGATATCGAGGTCTGGCTGCCGGGGCAGAACTGCTACCGCGAGATCTCCTCGGTCTCCAACTGCGGCGCCTTCCAGGCCCGCCGGATGAACGCCCGCTTCCGCCCGGAAGGCGGCGGCAAGCCCGAGTTCGTGCACACGCTCAACGGCTCCGGCCTCGCCGTGGGCCGCGCGCTGATCGCGGTGCTGGAGAACGGCCAGCAGGAGGACGGCTCGGTAACACTTCCTGAGGTGCTGCATGCCTATACTGGCGGCCGCACCACCCTCACCCCGCAAGGCACCCTCGCCTGATCCCCTTGCTCCCCCGAGGCCCGCAGCCTACATCTGGGGGAGCAAGACAAGGGAGCCCCCATGGCCATCGACGCGACCGACATCGAAAACCTCATCCGCGAAGCCTTTCCGAACGCGCAGGTTTCGGTTCAGGGCGATGACGGCCAGCATTTCGCCGCCGAGGTGGTCGACGAGAGCTTTCGCGGCCAGAACCGGGTGCAACAGCAACGCGCCGTCTATGCCGCCCTCAAGGGCAAGATGGACGGCCCCGCCGGCGAGCTCCACGCGCTGGCCCTGACCACCCGGGCGCCCTGATGGAGGTGCGGGGCCTCTGCATCAACGTGGCCCTCCACTCCGCCGGGTGGATTTACAAAGCGATTACAGAGCTTTGGAACGTCCACAAACACGGCCAATTGGTAAACGCCCCATCCCGCAGGGCGAGTTGAGGGTGGTATGGATCCGGCCCTGATCCTCTTCGTGGGGTTCCTCGCCGGGGTCGCCATGCTGCGCGCCAGCTTCGCCGCACGGAAGAAGTACAAGATCAACCCCGATCCTGAGCCGGACGAACCCGAAGCCCCGCCGGACCCCGCCCAAAAGCGCCGCGCCTCCTATGGCGCCGCCCGCTCCAGAACCCGCAACAAGTTGAAATAAAGGGACAATCGCGCACATGAGCACAGGCCTCTGGATCATCCTTGCCATTTTGTCCCTCGTCATCTTGGCCGCCGTGGCAGAGGCCTTCCTACGCCGCGGCAAGCATCGGAAGCTCTCCAGTATCCGCCCCGAAAAACGTTACTCCGTAGATGGTTCGAAGCGGGTGCCGCTCGGAATGGAGGCAACCGACCTATCGCCTGTAAACGCCACCCAACGACGTAACGAGGAGATCGAAAGCCGCAACGACCGAGCGACTTGGGCCAATGGTAAACGGCATGATACCCACCTAACTGTCCGAAAGGTCGTCAATTGGGTTAAGCGCCACTCGTAGCCATCATGACCCCAGGGTGCAAACCCGCTGGAAATCAGCGCTGCGCCACTCTATCTCTTACCCCGAAACACACCGCCCGAAAGGCCGCGCAGGCCGAAGGAGACAGCAATGTCCGCACAAGACCAGATCGCCGAGACCAACAAAGCCAACGATGTCGTCCTTTACATGAAGGGCACCAAGGAGATGCCGCAGTGCGGGTTTTCCTCCCGCGTGGCTGGCGTGCTCAACTTCATGGGCGTCGAATTCAAGGATGTGAACGTGCTGGCCGACGAGGAAATTCGTCAGGGAATCAAAGACTTCTCCGATTGGCCGACGATCCCGCAGCTCTATGTGAAGGGCGAATTCGTGGGTGGCTGCGATATCATCACCGAGATGACCCTCTCCGGCGAACTCGACACGCTCTTCGAGCAGAACGGCGTCGCCTACAACAAGGAAGCCGCCGACAAGATCCGCGAAGCCAACGCCTGATTTCGCATCCGGGCCAACGCTTTACGGCCCGAGGTTACATCTTCCATTCTGGCGTCGCGGCCATCCGCATGAGCCGGAACCGCTTGCGAAACTCACTCATCTCCAGCGCGCCTGCCGCCACCCGGCCGGGCGCGCTGATCGCTTTGCGCAGCAGCACCGGCGCCATCGCACCCAGCAGCAT
Source organism: Oceanicola sp. (assembly GCA_017792405.1). Classification (GTDB taxonomy): domain Bacteria; phylum Pseudomonadota; class Alphaproteobacteria; order Rhodobacterales; family Rhodobacteraceae; genus Vannielia. The sequence goes on along the minus strand of CP051231.1, from coordinate 1,363,836 downwards.
CGGCGCGGAGCCGACCTGCCCCAACGCCCCACGCTGCACCGCACCTGAAGTCATGTCCGCAAGCCCCTGTTCCGCCAGCGCTTTCACCGCATCGGGCCGACCATCCACCAGCGGCATACGACCCCGGCTCTCCAACTCGGGCACCGCCTGAAAATACCGCGCCAGCGCCGCGCCCCGGCCCCAGGCGCGCAAGCCCTCTTCGGCCTCAGCGCCCGCGCCAAGCGCCGCGGCAGCGGCCCAAACCAGCCCGCCGCCGGTCGCATCGAGATAGGCCCAGAAGGCCGCCTCATCCTTGAACGGCTCGCGCCCGATGTCCCACTCCCGCGCATCCACGCAGGCCATTAGCGGCGCCACCGGCACGCCCGCCGCAACCGCCTCCGCGAGCGGGGCCGCCACCTCATGCGCCCGCGCCTTCCCGGCCTCGGCCTCCTCCAGCACGTCGCGCCAGAACTGCAACCGCATCTGCGCGATCATCGGCTCTTCGCTGGCCCACGGCGCGCGGGCCACTTCCAGCGCAAAAGCCTGAACCGGAAAGAGAATGCGCCGGGCCTCCACGGGCGCGGCCATCACAGCGGCAAAGCTCTCGCGCCCCGCGCGGGCGACCAGATCGGCGCAGGCCTGCAGGCTCATGCCAGCCGCGCCACGACCAGCTGATAGCCGGTTTCCCGCTTCACCCGCGCCCAGCGCGCCATCTCCTGCTCCATCGCCGCCATGACGCCCTCCATCTCGGCATCCGCCCCCTCGGCCCTGCGCCGGGAGATCTCTTTTTTCAGCGGCATGTAGAGCGCCGCCCATGCCGCGTTGCTGAGCGGCCTGTCGGCGATCAGCTCAAAGCCCGCCTCCGCCACCTGCGCCCGCAATTCCGCCTCGTCGGGCACCGGAACGTCCATCCAGAAGCCCTGCGCCTCCGGCGACGGAGGGCTGAAGTAGACCGGCGCCGAAAAAGCCACAACCCCGCCCGGTTTCAGTGCTTTACGAAAGCCGCGCAACCCTTTGACCGTGCCCAGAAAATAGATTGCGCCTGCACACCAGATAAAGTCGAACGGCGCCTCTGGCAGTGCCTCAAGCGCTGCGAGGTCTCCGGTGCCAACCCGCAACCTCGGCACGCCGAAATGCCGTGCGCCGGCAGCCTTCAGCAGGGTCGCATCCTTGTCGCAGGCCACCACCTGCGCCTCCGGCATCGCCGCCAGCAGCGCCGCCGTATCACCGCCATTGCCGCAGCCCGCATCGCAGACGCTGAGGGCGCATTCGCTGCCCGCCTGAGCCACCGCCCAGGCGACATCCTTGGCCAACCCCGGCCCCTGCCGAGGCACTGCCGAGAACAGCTCAAGAAATGCGCTCATTCCCCTACTTTACGCAGCTCCGATCCGGTCTGCACCAATTTCCACGTCACCGCGTCGATCAAGGCACCAAAGCTGGCGTCCACGATGTTCGCGCTCACCCCCACAGTGCTCCAGCGCCGCCCGGCGCCGTCCTCGCTGTCGATGATCACGCGGGTCACGGCCTTGGTGCCGCCATTGGTGATCCGCACTTTGAAGTCCACCAGCCGCATGCCTTCCAGACGGCCCGCGTAAGGCCCCAGATCGGCAATCAGCGCGTTCCACAGGGCGTGAACCGGGCCTGCGTCCTGCATCTCCTCAGGGTGCTCGTTCTTGAAGTAGTTGGTCGTCAGCCCGCCACCCGGCAGGCTCACGGCCACCACGGCCTCGCTCTCCACCACGATCTGCCCCTTGGCGTTGCGGCGGCGCTCCGAGATCACCCGGTAGCGCTCCACGTCGAAGAAATCGGGTAGAAGCCCCAGCTCGCGGCGGGCCAGAATCTCGAAGCTTGCCTGCGCGGTATCATACGAGAATCCTTGGCTTTCCCGCTCCTTGATCGTGTTCAGGATCGCCGCCAGCTGCTCCTTCTCCGCCTCCAGCCCGGCCTCCGCCAGCCGCTTGCGCAGGTTCGAGGTGCCGGCCTGATTGCTCATCGGGATGACCCGCGCATTGCCCACCAGTTCCGGCTCTATGTGCTCATAGGTCGCCGGGTTCTTAAGGATCGCGCTGGCATGCAGCCCGGCCTTATGCGCAAAGGCCGAGGCCCCCACAAAGGGCGCAGCTCGCATCGGCACGCGGTTGAGGATGTCATCCAGCTTGCGGCTGATCAGCGTCATCCGGGCCAAGCCCTCCGCCGTCACGCCGGTCGTGTACTGGCTCCGGTACGGCTCCTTCAGCAGCAGGATCGGGATCAGCGTGGTCAGGCTCGCATTTCCGCAACGCTCCCCCAGCCCGTTCAGCGTGCCCTGAATCTGCCGCGCGCCTGCGTCCACCGCCGCAAGGCTGCCCGCCACCGCATTTCCGGTGTCGTTATGGGTGTGAATACCCAGATGGTCGCCCGGAATGCCGCCGTCGATCACGGCCTTTACGATTTCGTAAATCTCTCCGGGCAAAGTGCCCCCGTTTGTGTCGCAGAGCACGACCCAGCGCGCGCCCGCGTCGAGCGCAGCCTTGAGGCAGCTCAGCGCATACTCAGGGTTGGCCTTGTAGCCATCGAAGAAATGCTCGGCATCAAACAGGGCCTCGCGGCCCTGCGCCACGATATGCGCCACCGAGGCGCGGATGTTCTCCACGTTTTCCTCGAGCGTGATTTCGAGGGCGTCGGTCACGTGGAAGTCATGGGTCTTGCCGACAAGGCAAACCGAGGGCGTGCCGGCGTTGAGCACGCCCGCCAGCACTTCGTCATTCTCCGCGCTGCGCCCGGCCCGCTTGGTCATGCCGAAGGCGGTGAAGGTGGCGCGAAGTTTCGGCTTGGCTTCGAAGAAGGCGCTATCGGTCGGGTTCGCCCCCGGCCACCCGCCCTCGATATGATCGACGCCCAACCCGTCGAGCAGCGAAGCAATCTCCTGCTTCTCGTCGAGTGAAAACTGAACGCCTTGGGTTTGCTGCCCGTCGCGCAGGGTGGTGTCGTAGAGGTAGAGGCGTTCGGTCATTTCAAGGCCTCCAACTTGGATATGTCCACATCTGCGCCGAATTCCCACTCGGTTCCTGTCGGTCCGTCTTTCAGGATGATCCCAGCTTCATTCAAACCGTCGCGTATACGGTCCGCCTCAGAGAACCTTTTCGCGGACTTCGCGTTGGTTCGCTTCTTGATCAGGTTGTCGATCCAAGTTGCATAACCCTCATTCATCGCAGTTTCGAGTCCAAGATGCTCGACAAATCGCGGTTGCTCCCAACCGCCAAGTTCTTCGGTGAGAACGCCGATGATATGCCCGGCTGCCAGCAAGCCAGCAACGTCGCCGTCAGCTGCCAGTCGGTGCATTTCAGTAATGACGCTTGGAGTGTTTAGGTCATCGGCCAAAGCTGCGATTACACCTTCCGGAACCTCGCCCGGCTCAACACCCGCCACCAGCGCCCGCCATTTCCGCAGCGTCGCCTCCGCTTCGCCCCGCTTCTTCTCCGTCCAGTCCATCGGCTTGCGATAATGTGTGCCCAAAAACACGAAGCGGATCACCTCGCCCGGCACACCCTGATCCAGCAAGTCCCTGACCGTAAAGAAATTCCCCAGACTCTTGGACATTTTCTTTCCCTCGACCTGAAGCATCTCGTTGTGCATCCAGATCCGGGCAAAGTCGCCCTCAGGATGGGCGCATTTGCTTTGCGCGATCTCGTTCTCGTGGTGCGGGAACATCAGGTCATTCCCGCCGCCGTGAATGTCGAAGGACTCCCCCAGCAGCGCGTCCGCCATCGCCGAGCACTCAATGTGCCAGCCGGGCCGTCCCTTGCCCCATGGCGAGTCCCACCCTGGCTCGCCCGCCTTCGCGGGCTTCCAGAGCACAAAGTCCATCGGGTCTTCCTTGTAAGGAGCCACCTCGACCCGCGCCCCGGCGATCATGTCGTCCACCGAGCGGCCCGACAGCGCGCCATAGGCCTCATAGCTCCGCACCCGGAACAGCACATGCCCCTCCGCCGCATAGGCATGGCCGCCCGAAATCAGCCCCTCGATCATCTCCACCATCGCGCCGATCCACTCGGTCGCGCGGGGCATCTCGTTCGGCTCCAGCGCCCCGACCGCCGCCATATCCTCCAGATACCACTCAGTGGTCTCGGCCGTGATGTGCCCGATCTCTCGCCCGCTCTCCTCCGCCCGCGCGATGATCTTGTCATCCACGTCTGTGAAGTTGCGCACATAGGTCACGTTCTCGGCCCCATAGGCATGGCGCAGCAGGCGGTAGAGCACATCGAACACGATCACGGGGCGGGCATTGCCGATATGCGCCCGGTCATAGACCGTCGGCCCACAAACATACATGCCCACCCGCCCCGGCGTGACAGGGGTCAGAAGCTCTTTCTTCCGGGTTTTCGTATTGTGCAGATGAATGTCCATGAAGGCTCCTCGGGCGTCCCCGCGGGCTTTAGCAACTTCATCGTTTCGTGAAAAGAGACCGGGCCCGCGTGACTGATGTCAGCAGGTAATGCAGCAAATGATGATGGTCGCGGCGCGGGTCATGAGCTGTCAGTAGCAGCCCGCCCGGCCCCTGCCAAGCCTCTTGTGCTGCGGGCCGCCGCAGGCCAGCCTGCCATCAGTGAGGGAGAGTGACATGGACAAGTTCGAAAGCTACCGCGCCCTGCATGTGCCGGGTGACCCTTTCATCCTCGCCAATGTCTGGGATGTCGGCTCGGCCCGGATGCTGGCCGGGATGGGCGCCAAGGCATTGGCCACCTCCTCCGCCGCGCTCGCCTTCGTACAGGGCAGCCGAGACATGGGCGCGATCAGCCGCGATGATGCGCTGGCCCATGCCGAAGAGATCGTCGCCGCAACCGACCTGCCGGTGCAGGGCGACTTCGAGAACGGCTTTGGCGACGACCCAGACACGGTGGCAGAAACCGTGCGCCTCGCCGGCGAGATCGGCCTCGCCGGGATCTGCGTCGAAGACATCTGCTACACCGACAACCGCCCCTACCCGCTGGAGCTCGCCACCGAACGGATGCGCGCAGGCGCCTATGCGGCACAGTCCCTCGGGCGGGATTTCTTTTTCGTCGCCCGCGCCGATGGCGTGATGAACGGCCTCTACGGCATGGAGGAGGCGCTGACCCGCGTGCAGGCCTTCGACAAGGCCGGGGCAGACGGGCTTTACGTGCCCCTGCCGCCCAGCATAGCGGATCTCGCGCGCATCTGCGCCGCCACGAAGAAGCCGGTGAACGCGCTGGCCGCAGGGGCCTTCACCGCCGCCACGCTCGCCGATTTCGCCGCCGCAGGGGTGGCGCGTATCTCGCTCGGCTCGGCCTTGGCGCGCGCCACGCACCGGGTGATCTTCGATGCCGCAGAGGCGATGCTCACCAAGGGAGATTTCTCCCCGCTGGCACAATCCATCGCCGGAGACCAGGTGCAGGATCTGATCGACCGCGGGGCACCAAGCGGGACGGGCCGGGGATGACCCACTTCAATGCGAACATGCACAGGAGCGTATGATGGACCGAGCCGGTGTGAATGCGATCTGCAAGGCCTTTCCCGGGGCCGAGGTCTCGGACCCTTGGGGCGGCGGTCATGATGCATGGAAGGTGGGCGGCAAGATGTTCGCCTGCATCGGCGCTATGGATCAGGGCGTCAGTGTTAAGACCGACAGCATCGAAACCGCGCAACTGGTGATCGAGGCCGGGCGCGGCGAGAAGGCCCCCTACTTTCACCGCAGCTGGCTCCTGCTCCCTTGGGGCCTTGTGGACGATGCCGAGGTGGAGGAACGGTTGCGCACCAGCTATGCCCTCATTCGCGCCGGGCTGACCAAGAAGGCGCAGGCCGCGCTGGCCCCCTTCACGCCCTGAATCTCCTTGCCAGATCGTCCGGCGCATGGCCAAATCCCGACCATGACATTTTCGATCCGCGCATTTCGCCCCGCCGCCTTTCTCATGGCCGTCCTGGCCCTCACCTTTCTCCCCGCGCTCGCCGGGGCACAGGAATTTCCTGACTACGAGACCCCCTATGTGAACGATTACGCCGGCCTTCTGCCCGCCGATCAGGAAGCAGAGCTGACCGCTGCGTTGACCAAACTGCGCGAGGAAACCGGGGTCGAGGCCACGGTGCTCACCATCTTCTCCACCGCCGATTACGGCCATTACGGAACCATCGAAGAATTCGCGACCGCACTGTTCAACCAGTGGGGCATCGGCAATGCCGAAACCAACAACGGCATCCTCGTTCTGGTGGCCCGTGCCGACCGCGAAATGCGGATCGAGCTGGGCTCGGGCTTTCCGGCCGCCTTCGACAAAACCGCCGCTCAGGTGATCGACAGCCAGTTTCTGCCCGCCTTCCGCGAAGATCGCTACGCCGACGGCATCATGACCGGCACGCAAGCCGTGATCGAAACCATCGCTCGGCCCTTCGCCGCAGGCACCGAGCCGCCCAAGGTCTCGGGCGGCGAGGGCGGGCTCGGCATACTTGGCTGGATCATGGGCGGCTTCTTTGCCGTCTTCGTCGGCGCCATCGCCTTTGGCGGCAGGATCGCCAAGAAGTTCCGCGCCTGCCCTCAGTGTGGACAGAAGGGTCAGGTGGACGTGTCCAAGCGGACCATTCAAAGCGCGACCCGCAGTTCCACCGGCACCGGAGAAAAGACCATTACCTGCGCCGCCTGCGGCTACAGCGCCGTTTCTGCCTACACGATTTCCAGGATCACCAAATCCTCCTCCAGTTCGTCCGGCTCCTTCGGCGGAGGCTCTTCTTCGGGCGGTGGCGCTTCGGGCAAGTGGTAGCGCGCGGGGCTCCGAGCGTCTCACAAACACGTCACGCGCTGTTACAGCCGGTTGTCAGGCGACGGATCAACGCGCCATAACCCCCTGAAACCATGGGGATGGCTTTTGACATGCTCGACGGCGTCGCGCGCAAACTGATCGATCCGCCGCTGAACCGGGCGGGCACGGCTCTGGCCGCCCGTGGTTGGCAGGCCGACCATGTCACGCTGGCTGGCCTCGCCCTCGGGCTGCTCACCGCGGGGCTGATCTGGGCCGGATGGCCGCTGATCGCACTGGCCTTCCTCCTCGCCTCCCGCCTCGCCGACGGGCTGGATGGTGCCGTGGCCCGCGCCACCGCAAAAACCGACTTTGGCGGCTACCTCGACATCTGCGCCGATTTCGCCTTCTACGCCGCCATACCGCTGGCCTTCGTGCTCGCGGGCCCCGCGCAGAACGGTGCCGCCGGAGCCTTCCTGCTGGCCAGTTTCTACATCAACGGCTCCACCTTTCTCGGCTACGCCGTGCTGGCCGAACGCGCCAAGATGCAGACCACCTCGCGTGGCGCGAAAACGCTCTATTTCACCGGCGGCCTGCTGGAGGGCACCGAGACCATCGTGTTCTTCTGCGCCCTCTGCCTGCTGCCGCACCTGTTCACCCCTCTGGCATGGGCCTTCGGCGGCCTGTGCCTCGTTACTGCCATCAGCCGGGTGCTACTCGCCCGCCAGACCTTCTCCGGGGAGGAGACCCAATGAAATACGCCCTCGCATTCGTCACCCTGCTGGCCACCCCGGCCCTCGCCGGGCCGGACCCGGAGAGCCTCTCCGATGGCCTCTCCGCCGAAGAGTGGCAGGCCGTGCTGGAGGCCGCCGAGGGCCAGACCGTCTATTGGAACGCATGGGGTGGCTCGACCACCACCAACGCGTTCATCGACTGGGTCGGCAACCGAGTGAAGGAGGAGTATGGCGTCACTCTGGAGCATGTGAAGCTGTCGGACACCGCCGATGCCGTCTCCCGCGTGCTGGCCGAGCAGCAGGCCGGGCAGAAAGAGAGCGGCGCGGTCGACATGATCTGGATCAACGGCCCGAACTTCGCCGCGATGAAGGGGCAGAACCTGCTCTTCGGCCCCTTCGCCGAGGCCCTGCCCAACTGGCAGTATGTCGATGTCGAGAACAAGGATGTGCAGACAGATTTCACCCTGCCGGTCGAGGGCTACGAGGCCCCTTGGGCGATGGCGCAGGTGGTCTTCATCTATGACGAGGCCCGCCTGCCCGAACCGCCCCGCTCGATGTCCGCGCTGCTCGAATGGGCCAAGGCCAACCCCGGCCGCTTCACCTTCCCCCAGCCGCCCGACTTTCTGGGCTCGACCTTCCTGAAGCAGGCGCTGATCGATCTGAACGGGGATGACCCGGCACTCTCCGAGCCGGTCGAGGCGGCAGACGACTACGCCGCCAGCACAGAGGCACTCTGGTCCTTCATCGATGACCTCACGCCAAACCTCTGGCGCCAAGGCCGCGCCTATCCGCAAACCGGCCCGCGCCAGCTTCAACTCATCGCCGATGGCGAGGTGGATATCGCAATCTCCTTCTCTCCGGGCGAGGCCTCCACGGCGATTGCCAACAACGAGCTGCCCCCCACCGCCCGCACCTACGTGCTGGAGAGCGGCACCATCGGCAACGCCAGCTTCGTGGCGATCCCCTACAACTCTTCGGTCAAATCCGGCGCAATGGTGGTGGCCAACTTCCTGATGTCGCCCGAAGCGCAGATGCGCGCGCAGGATCCGGAGGTGCTGGGCTATGGCACCGTGCTGTCGATGGACAAGCTGCCGGAGACAGACCGCGCCGCCTTCGAGGCGCTCGATCTGGGCGTCGCCACCCTCTCGCCCGCCGAGCTTGGCAAGGCCCAGCCCGAGCCGCACCCCTCGTGGATGACCAAGCTCACCGAAGAGTGGATCGAAAAGCACGGCGTCAAGGAGTGACGCCCGCGCGCTCATCGCACCTTTCAGGCCCTCTTCGCCCCCGCGAAGACGCCTCGAAGGGCGGATGAGCCCGCAGCCTCTCATGTCACTGCCCCGCGCCACCCTGCCCGCGCTTACCATCGCGCTGCTGACCCTGCCTGTCGGGCTGGGGCTGTTCTTCACCCTTGCCCCGGCTCTGGGGTACATGGGCGCGCCGGGCGCGGCCCCCTTCATGCGGCTCATGGACTGGCCCGGCATCGCCCCGGCCACCCGCCTCTCGCTCACCACCGGCTTTGCCGCTACCCTGCTCTCGCTCACCATCACCGCGCTGATCGCCGCAGGCTGGCATGGCACCCGCGCCTTCACCGCCCTCCAGCGGCTGCTTTCGCCGCTGCTATCCGTGCCGCACGCCGCCGCCGCCTTCGGCCTCGCCTTTCTCATCGCGCCCTCAGGCTGGCTCGCCCGCACCCTTTCGCCCTGGCTCACCGGCTGGAACAGGCCACCCGATCTACTTATCGTGCAAGACAGCGCCGGTGTCGCCCTCATCGCGGGCCTGACCGCCAAGGAGGTGCCGTTCCTGCTGCTCATGCTGCTCGCCGCCCGCTCCCAGACCCGGTCCGAGGCTCATGCCCGCGTGGCCACCACGCTCGGCTATCCCCGCGCGATCGGCTGGCTGCTCGTGGCCTTCCCCGCGCTCTACGCCCAGATCCGCCTGCCGGTCTACGTGGTGCTGGCCTACTCCATGTCGGTTGTTGACGTGGCGATGATCCTCGGCCCCAACACGCCGCCCACCCTCGCGGTCCAGATCACCCGCTGGATGGCGGACCCGGACCTGTCCTTGCGCGGTGTGGCCGCCGCCGGAGCGCTCTGGCAACTGGCGCTGGTGCTCGCGGGCCTCGCCCTCTGGCGCGGGCTGGAGGCCTTGGCCGCCCGCGCAGGCACCGCGCTCGCCATGTCCGGGCGCCGCCTGCCGCGGCTGAACGCCCCCCTCCGCGCCCTTGGCCTCGCCCTCGGCCTCGCCGTTGCCCTCTCGGTGCTCGCCGGGCTGGCCTCGCAGGCGCTCTGGTCCGTCGCCGGATACTGGAGCTTCCCCGATGCCCTGCCCGACGCGCTGAGCCTGCGCACATGGGGCCGCCACGGCCCGATGCTCTGGCCCATCGCCGTGACCACCCTGCTGATCGCCACGCTCGCCGCCCTCGCCGCGCTGTCCCTCGTCACCGGTTGCCTCGAGGCCGAGGCACGGCACGGCTTCCGCATGGGGCCTGCCGGGCGGCTGATCCTCTATCTGCCGCTGCTGATCCCGCAGATCGCCTTTCTGCCCGGCCTTCAGGTGCTCATGCTCACCCTCGGGCTGCGCGAGGGGCTCTGGCCCGTCGTCCTCTCGCACCTCACCTTCGTGCTGCCCTACACGCTCATCGCCCTCTCAGGCCCGTTCCACGCAGTCGACACCCGCTACTTCACCGCTGCCGCCAGCCTTGGCGCGGGGCCGACCCGCCGGTTCTGGCGACTGCGCCTGCCGCTGCTGCTCGCCCCGCTGCTCACCGCCTTCGCCGTGGGCTTCGCCGTCTCGGTCGGGCAATACCTGCCCACGCTGCTGCTAGGCGGCGGACGGGTGACAACCCTGACGACCGAGGCCGTCGCCCTCACCTCTGGCGGCGACCGCCGGGCCATCGGTGCCTACGCGCTGGCGCAAACCGCCGCCGCCCTCTTGCCCTTCGCGTTGGCGTTGGCCATTCCGCGCCTGATGTTTGCGGGCCGAAACGGGATGCGCGGTGGATAAGGGGCTCACCCTCGACAGGCTGGAGGTCATGCTGGGCGGAACCTGCCTGCTCGGCCTTTCCGCCCGGATCGCGCCGGGCGAGGTGCTTACCCTCATGGGGCCTTCCGGCGTGGGTAAATCGGCGCTGCTCGCGGCGCTCACCGGCACGCTGACCGCGCCACTCTCCGCCGCAGGCACCGCCGCGCTGGATGGGACAGAGATCACCTCGCTGCCGCCAGAGCGCCGCCGCCTCGGCATCCTGTTTCAGGAGAGCCTGCTCTTTCCGCACCTCTCGGTGGCCGGCAACCTTGCTTTCGCGCTGCCCCCCGGCCCCCGCGCGGCCCGGCGAGCCGCCATCGAGGAGGCCTTGGCCGAGGTCGGGCTGAAGGGCTTCGGTTCGCGTGACCCGGCAACCCTCTCGGGCGGCGAGCAGGCCCGCGTCGCGCTCATGCGTACCCTGCTGGCCGAGCCGCGTGCTCTTCTGCTGGATGAGCCCTTCTCCCGGCTCGATGCCGCCCGGCGCGAGGATGTCCGCCACCTCACCTTCACCCGCGCCCGGGATCGCGGCTTGCCCGTGCTGATGGTCACCCATGACGCCGAAGATGCCCGCGCCGCCGCTGGCCGGGTGGTGGAGGCCGTGCCGGGCCGGATCGTGGGTGACCTGCCCGCCAACTAGCTATCTTTTAGATCGGCGTCGAAGGGCACCAGCGACGGCGGGCGATAGTTCGGCAGCGCATTGTATCTCTGGCGCGCAGGCTCCGAGATGTTCCACGCAAACTCCGGCCCGATCGCGACCTCAACCGTGCCGCCCGTCGCGGGGTCCGGCACCTCCATCCTCCCCACCCGGTCCAGCACACGCTTGCGCAGCATCCGGGTAAAGAACCCCGGCTTGCTCGACTTGTTGAAGAGCGATGGCTCCAGCGGGTCTTCCTCCGCCTCAAACACCGCCAGCGCCGTGGGGTCAAACTCCAGCCCCTGATCCTTCGCGCCGTCCACCACCCAACGCAGGGTGATGTTACTCAGCCCGTCAATATCGCCGCCCCCGCCCACCGAGCCATGATCGCCCGCGAACCAGAGCTGCTGATAAGCCCGCTTGCGCTCCGGGTTCTCGCGGTTCAACTCCCCAAGGTTGCCCCAGAGCGTCGGCGGGAAGGCCTTGCGCCGCTCGTCGAGCGACACCGCATGCCGGGCGGCCATGACCATCGAGCTGAGCTGAGTGTCATGGAACCCCTGGCTGTGGTTGAACACCTGCGCCAGCCACTTGTAGTAGCTCGGAATGCCAAGCGCGCCGACCGTATCCCAGATGCCAAGGTAGGTGACCGTCAGCCGCGGCGGCACCGGATGGCCCTGCGCGCGGCGCCAGTCCTCCTCCTTCTCCGAGGTGACCACATCGGGCGAGTAGCCGAGCCGAAAGCGGTGGCTCTCCTCGCTGGAGGGTTTGGTCGCCGGGTCGTCATCGCGATAGCGCTTCAGCGCCTCGGGGGCCTTCCACGCCTCGGTGTGGCGCGGCAGGCCAGAGGCGCGAAGCAATCCAACAAGAGACCGCGCGGTGAATGCACCCCGCGAAAACCCGAACACATATATCTCGTCTCCCGGTTCATACTGTTCGATCAGAAAGGTGTAGCCGGCCAGAATGTTCTTGGTGACCCCCACGCCAAACACTCCGCCCGTCACCTTGTCGAGCCGCTTGCGCCAGCCGGTCTTGCCAAAGCCGGTGCCAACGCCGGGGATGTATTTGAGGATCTGGGTCGTGCCATCCTCGGCCGTGCGTTTGGCCATCTTGTGGAGATGGAAGACATTGGTCGGAAACGGCGCGTCTGGCGTGTTCCAGGTGCCGTCGCAGAATATCGCGATACGCTTCATGGGCTTAAATGCTCCGGTCTGAAATGTCCGGGCAGGCCCGGCAGGAAATGCAGGCATTCTACCATAGGCTGTGGTCTCTGTCGCGGGTCCGGTGACAGTTCAGGCACGCGTGGCTAGGGTGGCGGCGAAACTTCGCAGAGAGGTCAAATGTCGACCACGGTCATCATCATCCTCGTTACGGTCGTGTTCCTTGGCCAGATCGCGCTGGTCGGGGCGCTGCTCTGGTGGGCCAAGAAACGCGAGGCCCTGCTCAGGGCGCATTGCGCCGCCGCTGGCTGGAGCTATGCCCAGAGCCGCGAGGGCAACAAGCGGATCACCCGCATCACCAGCCCGCGCGAGGGTTGGGAGTTGCAAAGCGTGGTGCAGCGTTCGGGCAGTTCACAATCCAGCAGTTCCACCCGCTACAGCTCGTGGAATGACCCGTCCCTCGCCCTGTCCCACGGCCTATCCCTCCTGACGCTCGATATTCCGGCCAGCCGGGCCGCCGATGTGGAGCGGTTCTCGGGCATGCTTGGTGGTGGGTTGGCCCAAGCCGTGCTCGGCAAACTCCTCGGCAGCATGGCGGCAGAGGCGCCAGACCTGAAACCCGTGCCGCTGGAGGGCAGCCCTGCCCTGCTCATGGCCACCCCGGGCGCCGAAGATGCCCTACGCCCGATCGCCCTGCACCCCGCGCTTTCCGACAGCCCCCTTGCAGGTAGCGCACGCCCCGCCGTGATCCGCAGCCGCGAGGGGTTCTCTATTCGACATCACGGCGCGCTCAAGCGGCCCGAGCAAGCTGATGCACTGGTGGAGCTTGGGCAAACCCTCTCGGCCGCCCTCAAGGCCTCCGAAAACTGACTCCCGCGACAATTGGTATACAACGGCATACCTTCCATGCGCCGGGGATTTGAGATAGGAGAGCGGCAACATCCCGATTCCGCGCCGCAGCGGTGCACATCGGGCCGGACCAACACCTAGCGAGGGGGCTCAGACATGGCCGACAGCAACACGCCCGACATCATTTACACCAAGGTCGACGAGGCCCCGGAGCTGGCCAGCGCGTCGCTCCTGCCGATCATCCAGCGCTTCGCCAAGGCGGCAGGCATCACCGTGGGCACCAAGGATATCTCGCTCGCCGGCCGCATTCTGGCGACCTTCCCCGACTATCTGAAGGACGATCAACGCATCTCCGACGATCTGGCCGAGCTGGGCGAACTGGTGAAGACCCCCGAAGCCAACGTGATCAAGCTGCCCAACATCTCGGCCTCCGAGCCGCAGCTTGTGGCCGCGGTGAAGGAGCTGCAAGCCAAGGGCTTCGCCCTGCCCGATTACCCCTACACCCCTGAAACCGATGAGGAAAAGGCGGTTCGCGCCAAGTACGACGGGATCAAGGGCTCCGCGGTGAACCCGGTGCTGCGCGAGGGCAACTCCGACCGCCGCGCAGCCACCGCCGTGAAGAACTACGCCCAGGCCAACCCGCACCGCATGGGCGAGTGGACGGCCGACAGCAAGACCCGTGTCGCCTCGATGGAGGGCAACGACTTCCGCTCCAACGAGGTTTCAGCCACGCTGGGCGCCGCTGCAACCGCCAAGATCGTGCTTGAGGGCGCCTCCGATGAGACCGTGCTGAAAGAGGGCGTGAGCTACCCCGCCGGAACGGTCGTGGATGCCACCTTCATGAGCGCCGACGCGCTCGATGCCTTCCTCGCCGAGGAAATCGAGAAGACCAAGCAGGAGGGCGTGCTGTTCTCGCTGCACATGAAGGCCACGATGATGAAGGTCTCCGACCCGATCATCTTCGGCCATGCGGTCAAGGCCTGGCTCGCCCCGGTGTTCGACAAGTTCGGCGACAAGCTCAACGCGCTCGGTGTCAACCCCAACGGCGGCCTCGGCGCGCTGCTCGACAAGGGAAAGGACGAGCCCGAGATCATGGCCGCCATCGACGAGGTCACCGCTGCTCGCCCGCCGATGTATATGGTGAACTCCGACAAGGGCATCACCAACCTGCATGTGCCGTCTGATGTGATCATCGACGCCTCCATGCCCGCCCTTATCCGCGCGGGCGGCAAGGGCTGGGGCCCCGATGGTCAGGAGGCAGATACCGTCTGCGTTATCCCCGACAACAGCTACGCGCCGGTCTATGACGAGACGATCAAGTTCTTCAAAGAGAACGGCAAGCTGAACCCGGCCACCGCCGGCACCGTGCAGAACCTCGGCCTGATGGCGCAGAAGGCCGAAGAATATGGTTCGCACCCCACCACCTTCGAAATCCCCGAGGACGGCACCGTGAAAATGGTGCTGGAAGATGGCACCGTGCTGCATCAGCACGCGGTGAAAAAGGGCGACATCTGGCGCTCCGCCTCCGCCCGCAAGGCCCCCATCGAAGACTGGGTGAACCTCGCCATTGAACGGCAGAAGGCCACTGGCTACCGCTCGATCTTTTGGCTCGACGAGAGCCGCGCCCATGACGCGCAGCTCATCGCGATGGTCAAGCCGATCCTCGAAGCCAAAGGCGTTGCCGACAAGTTCGAGATCATGGCGCCCCGCGAAGCGACCCGCGCCAGCCTCGAGACCATCACCAAGGGCGAGAACACCATCGCCATCACCGGCAACGTGCTGCGCGACTACCTGACCGACCTCTTCCCGATCCTCGAGCTGGCGACCTCGGCCAAGATGCTCTCCATCGTCAAGCTCATGCAGGGCGGCGGCCTCTTCGAGACCGGCGCCGGCGGCTCTGCCCCCAAGCACGTGCAGCAGCTGCACGAAGAGAACCACCTGCGCTGGGACAGCCTCGGCGAGTTCTGCGCGCTGGGCGAGAGCTTCCGCTTCCTCGCCGACGTGAAGGGCAACGCCAAGGCCAAGGTGCTGGGCGATGCGGTCGATACCGCCACCCAAGGCATCCTCGATCATGACCGCTCCCCCTCCCGCAAGGTGGGCGAGCCCGACAACCGCGACAGCCACTACTGGTTTGCCCGCTACTGGGCCGAGGCTTTGGCCGCCCAAAGCGCCGATGCCGAGCTGGCCGCAGAGTTTGCGCCCATTGCTAAGGCACTGGCCGAAGGCGAGGCGCAAATTACCGGCGAGCTGGCCGCACCGCAGGGCAAACCCGCCGACACGGGTGGCTATTACATGAACGAGGCGTCCAAACTGGCCGGGGTGATGCGCCCCAGCGAAACGCTGAACGCGATCATCGGATAAACCTCTCGCGGCGGCCCAAAAGGCCGCCGCAGTTTTACCGGCGCTTAACCAAAGCGCGCCATAGCTGCGGGCAGAAACCCAAGGAGCCAAGATGTCGAAGATCAAAGTCGAGAACCCGATGGTCGAGATCGACGGTGACGAGATGACCCGGATCATCTGGGATTTCATCAAGAAAAAGCTGATCGAGCCCTATCTCGACATCGACCTGCTCTACTACGACCTTTCGATTCAGGTGCGCGACGAGACCGACGACCAGATCACCATCGACGCCGCCGAAAAGATCAAGGAAGTCGGCGTTGGGGTGAAATGCGCCACCATCACGCCCGACGAAGCGAGGGTGGAGGAGTTCGGCCTCAAGAAGATGTGGCGCTCGCCCAATGGCACCATCCGCAACATCCTCGGCGGCGTGGTCTTCCGCCAGCCGATCATCTGCAAGAACGTCCCGCGCCTCGTGCCGGGCTGGACCTCGCCAATCGTCGTCGGTCGCCACGCCTTTGGCGACCAATACAAGGCGACCGATTTCCACTTTCCGTCCGGCGGCAAGCTGACGATGAAATGGGAAGGCGCCAATGGTGAAGTCATCGAACGCGAGGTTTACGACGCCCCCGATGCCGGCGTTTACATGGGCATGTACAATCAGGATGAAAGCATCCGCGACTTCGCCCGCGCCTCTTTCAATTACGGCCTCAACATCGGCTGGCCGGTTTACCTGAGCACCAAAAACACCATCCTCAAGGCCTATGACGGCCGCTTCAAAGACCTGTTTCAGGAGATCTACGAGGCTGAATTTGAAGAGAAATTCAAGGCCAAGGACATCTGGTACGAGCACCGCCTGATCGACGATATGGTGGCCTGCGCCCTCAAGTGGAACGGCAAGTTCGTATGGGCCTGCAAGAACTACGATGGCGATGTTCAGTCCGACACGGTGGCACAGGGCTTCGGTAGCTTGGGCATGATGACCTCGCAGCTGATGACCCCCGATGGCAAGATCGTCGAGGCCGAAGCGGCGCACGGAACGGTCACCCGCCACTACCGCCAGCATCAGGAGGGCAAGAGCACCTCCACCAACTCCATCGCCTCGATCTACGCCTGGACCGGCGGGCTGAAGCACCGCGCCAAGCTCGATGGCAACGTGGCGTTGCGGGCCTTCGCCGAAACGCTGGAACACGTGATCATCGACACGGTGGAAGCAGGGCATATGACCAAGGATCTGGCCCTCCTCGTCGGCCCTGATCAGGGCTGGCTCACCACCATCGGCTTCCTCGAAAAGATCGACGAGAACCTGAACAAAGCCCTCACCGGCTGAGGCAAAAGGGCCCGTGCAAAGCGGGCCCTTCCTTGATTTACCGCCCGAAGTAGGCGTTCACGGTGTCGCGGGCGACTTCCTGAAGGAAGGCCGCATTTTCGGCGCCGACCTTGCCGAAATAATCGTATTCATTGCCTACAGGATCGGCGCCGTAGAGCGTCGCATAGGCCGTGGCTGCCGCAAGGAAGCTGCCGAGCAGGCTCGGGTGCGACCCATCGTAGTCCTTGTGCAAAGCCATATCGGGCCGCCGCTTGTAGGCCTCCTCGAAGGCCAGCGCGACGGGGATAACGATGGCGTCGAGCTCGTTGCCCGCCTCGGTATAGAACCGCTCGTTGGCGCGGATATTCTCCGGATCCGCACTCTTATGCGGGTCCACATAGGCATGCGGCATGTAAAGCGCCACCTTGCCCCCGCGCTCGGCAATCAACGCCGCCGCGGCCTTCGCAGCCTCCATGTAGCGCGTCTGGTTCTTCTCCGAGAGCGCAGCGTTGGAGTGGCCTTGAAGGATCACCAACTCGAACGGCTCTTCCACCCCGATCGCCCCGGGCTGGGTGAGCCAATCGATGTTGTGATGATCGAGCCGCGCGCCGCCGATGGTGGCCGACTTGTACTGAGGTTCAACCTCGGTGCCCGCCATGACCATGCGGCGCAGGTGATTGTGCAGGCTGTCGTTGTAATACAGGTAGCTGTTCCCCACGAGCAGCACGCGGGCTGGGCTTTCAGCCTGCGGCTGGGTTACTTCGGGCGAAGCGTCCTGCGCCGCGAGCGGCTGCAGCGTGAGCGGTGTAAGGCATGCGGCCATCAGGGCCGCGCGGATCACTGTCCGGCGGATCATGTTTTTTCCTCCCATTGGATTGGTCTGCGCGTTTCGCAAACGATGTGCCAGCACTGTCGGGAGCCGCCGGTGGGCTGACAACGCAAAAATATGCTCACAGCAGACAACCCGTTCAACCGAAATAATATCAATGGCTTGCATGGTGCACCTGAACCTCCGCCACACTCTCAACGTGCGAAAACCCACACACTCAATCGCGTCTCTGTGTGAACATCCACACAGCGATGACTCGCCACAAACGCCGCCATGAGCTACAGGGAGCAGAGCGGTGCGCCGTGATCCCTCCCCTCTGCATTCGGTGCCATCATGCCCAAAACCTATCTCTTCCTCGTGCTCGCAATCGTGGCCGAAACCATCGGCACGGTGGCCCTTCCGGCGACCAAGGGCTTCACCCGACTCGCGCCCGCCGCCGTGGTGGTCGTCGCCTATGCGGTGTCGTTCTACTTTCTGTCCCTGACGGTAAAGGTGATGCCGGTGGGCGTGGTCTATGCCATCTGGTCCGGCCTCGGCATCGTGCTGATCGCGCTCATGGGCTTCCTGCTCTACAACCAGCGGCTCGATCTGCCCGCCGTGCTCGGCCTCGGCCTGATCCTCTCCGGCGTCCTCGTGCTGCATCTTTTCTCGGCAACCACCGGCCACTGAGGCCCGCCCATCAGGCATCGGACGCCACGTCACGCCCGCCGGCTCCCGCGCGGGTTTGACGCCACCCTCCCCCTGCGCCACAGCAGGCCCATGGCGCTTGCTGACGAAAAACCGCATTACACCCTCCTCGAAGATGCCCAAGGCCTCCTGATCGCCTCCGCGCAGGCCGCCCTTGGCGTGCACCTGCTGCGCGCGGCGGGCCTCATCTCCTCCGGCACGGCGGGCACTGCCCTGATCATCGCCTACCTCTCTGGCTGGTCCTTCGGCCTTGTGTTCTTTGTCATCAACATCCCGTTCTATGCCTTTGCCTGGCACGCGCGCGGGCCGGTCTTTTGCCTGAAATCATTGGCAACGGTGACCCTGCTCTCGCTGCTGACCGCAGCGCTCGACCCTGCCCTCGTCATCGACCACATCCACCCCGCCGCCTCCGCGCTGCTCTTCGGCGTCGCGGCTGGTGTGGGGCTGCTGGGCCTCTTCCGGCATACGGCCTCGCTTGGCGGGGTCTCGATCATCGCGCTCATCCTGCAAGACAAATACGGCTTCCGCGCCGGCTGGACCCAGCTCATCCACGATGTGATCCTCTTCACCGTCGCCGCCTTTGTCCTGCCACTCGAAGCGGTCGGCTGGTCGCTCCTCGGCGCGGTCGTCCTCAACCTCGTGGTGGCCTTCAATCACCGCCGCGACTGGTATGTGGTCACATAGCCCCTAGCCTTTCGCCGCAGTGCAGGATATGCGCGGCGCGAACAGTCAAAGAGAGCCCCATGGACCTGCGCAACATCGCCATCATCGCCCACGTTGACCACGGCAAGACGACCCTCGTGGACGAACTGCTGAAGCAATCCGGCGCCTTCCGCGAAAACCAGGCGGTGGCCGAGCGGGCGATGGACAGCAACGACCTTGAGCGCGAGCGCGGCATCACCATCCTCGCCAAGGCCACCTCCGTCGAGTGGAAGGGCACGCGGATCAACATTGTCGACACCCCCGGCCACGCCGACTTTGGCGGCGAGGTGGAGCGTATCCTGAGCATGGTCGATGGCGTGGTGCTGCTGGTCGACGCCGCCGAGGGCCCGATGCCGCAAACCAAGTTCGTGACCTCGAAGGCCCTCGCCCTCGGCCTCCGGCCGATCGTGGTGCTCAACAAGGTCGACAAGCCCGATGCCGAGCCCGACCGTGCGCTTGATGAGGTGTTCGACCTCTTCGCTGCGCTGGATGCGGATGAGGATCAGCTCGACTTCCCCCACCTCTACGCCTCCGGCCGTTCCGGCTGGTGCGACCCTGAGCTGGACGGCCCGCGCAAGAACCTCGATGCGCTCTTCAAGCTGGTCATCAATCACGTGCCCGCGCCGAAGCAGCAAAAGCACGCCGATGAAGACTTTCGCATGCTGGCCACCACCCTCGGCGCCGATCCGTTCATCGGGCGCACCCTGACGGGCCGTGTTGAATCCGGCCGGATTAAGCCGGGCGCGACCGTGCAGGCGCTCACCCGCAACGGCCAAAAGATCGAGCAGTTCCGCGTTTCCAAGATCCAGGCCTTCCGCGGCCTCGGTCTGCAAGAGATCGAAGAGGCCGTCGCCGGCGACATCGTGACCCTCGCAGGTATGGCTAAGGCCACCGTCTCCGACACGATCTGCGCGCTGGCCGTCGAAGAGCCGCTCGATGCGCAGCCCATCGACCCGCCCACCATCTCCGTGACCTTCGGCATCAACGACTCGCCGCTGGCGGGCCGTGACGGCAAGAAGGTGCAGAGCCGCGTGATCCGCGAGCGCCTGATGAAGGAAGCCGAGCAGAACGTGGCCATCAAGGTCACCGACACGCCGGGCGGCGAGGCCTTCGAGGTCGCCGGACGCGGCGAACTTCAGATGGGCGTGCTGATCGAGAACATGCGCCGAGAGGGCTTCGAGCTTTCCATATCGCGCCCGCAGGTGCTGCTCCGCGAGGAAGACGGCCAGCGGCTCGAGCCGATCGAAGAAGTCACCATCGACGTGGATGACGAGCACTCCGGCGCGGTGATCGAAAAGCTCACCGGCGCCCGCAAAGGCGACCTTGTTGAGATGAAGCCTGCTGGCGCCGGCAAGACTCGGATCATTGCCCACGTTCCCTCCCGCGGGCTGATCGGCTACCACGGCGAGTTCCTGACCGACACGCGCGGCACCGGCGTGCTGAACCGCGTGTTCCACAGCTGGGCACCGCACAAGGGCAGCATCCCGGGCCGCCGCGCAGGCGTGCTGATCTCGATGGATGCGGGCGAGGCCGTGGCCTATGCCCTGTGGAACCTCGAAGACCGGGGCCGCATGTTCCTCGGTGCGCAGGCGCCTGTCTATCAAGGCATGATCATCGGCGAGCACAGCCGCGACAACGACCTCGAGGTGAACCCGCTGAAGGGCAAAAAGCTCACCAACGTCCGCGCCTCCGGGTCGGATGAAGCGGTGCGCCTGACCACGCCGATCACCATGTCGCTCGAAGAGGCGATTGCCTACATCAACGACGACGAGCTGGTGGAGGTAACCCCCAACGCGATCCGCCTGCGCAAGCGGCACCTTGATCCCCATGAGCGCAAACGGGCTGCGCGCGCAGAGGGGTAACACCGGGCCGCCGGGTGGGTGTAGGGTGATCCAAACCCACCACCCGGAGGCTCCCATGCAAAAGATCCAATCCCAGGGCGTGCACCACATCACTCTGACCGGCGCCGACCGGCAAACCTCGATCGATTTCTGGGAGGGCGTGCTGGGCATGCCCTTCATCTTCGAGCAGCCCAACCTCGACGATGCAAACGAGAGCCACCTTTACTTTGATCCCGGCGATGGCCGGCTGATCACCATCTTCACCAATGAAGAGCGCAAGGCCGACCGGCGCCGCACCCCGACCGAGCCGGGCTGCGTTCACCATATCGCCTTCATCGTCTCCAAGGTCACATGGAACCAGGCGCAGGCCCGGCTGGAGGCACGGGGCATCGGCCATTCCGGCCCCAAGGACCGCGGCTTCATGGATTCCCTCTATTTCAAGGATCCGCTCGGCCTGCTGATTGAGCTGGCCTGCTACAAGTTCGAGCCGCCCGCGGGCTGCACCCACGCCGAGGTACTGGCAGAGGCGCACAAGCTGCGGGTCGCGGCCGGCGATGAAGCCATCGGCGACGTGCATCTCGCCGATGCCATCGAGGCGCTGGTGGCGCGGCAATCAGGTTCGCTCTCGGATGACCGGAGCGCAAAGAACCCCTACGCCTGAAGGGCTTACTCGGAGGTTTCAACCACCATCAATTCGCGCTCGCTGGCCCCTCGGGCATGGTCGAGCGCGGCCTGATACTCAGGCGAGTTGTAGCACTCCACCGCCGCCTCCACCGAGGGGAAGCGGGCCACCACGTTGCGCGGCCGCTCCTTGCCTTCGAGTTGCACGAACTTGCCGCCCCGCGCGATGAAGGTGCCGCCATGCTTGGCAATGGCCGGGCCCGCCAGCTCGGCGTATTTGCCGTAGGCCTCGGCGTCGGTGACGGTCACGTGGGCGATCCAGAGTGCGGGCATGTCTTATCCTCCGATAACGGCTTCAGCGGCGGCAATCGCCTCGGCGGCCTTGGACGGGTCAGAGCCACCGCCCTGCGCCATGTCCGGGCGGCCACCGCCACCCTTGCCGCCCAGTTTTGCGACAGCAGCCTTCACGAGGTCGACCGCCGAGAGCTTGTCGGTCAGATCCGCGGTCACACCTGCGGCCACAGCGGCCTTGCCGCCCGCATCCGCCACAAGCAGCACTGCACCGGAGCCGAGCTTTTCCTTGTGGGCGTCGATCAGCCCGGGCAGGTCCTTGCCCGTCACGCCAGACAGCGCCTGAGCAATGAAGGCGACGCCATTGATATCCTTGGCCTCTGCCTTGGCCTCGCCACCACCCGAGAGGGCCAGCTGCTGGCGTAGCTGCGCGACCTCATTGCTGAGGCTCTTGCGCTCGTCCAGCAGGCTCTTCAGCCGCCCGATCACATCCGGCCCGGAGGCCTTCAGCAGGCCCTCAACCTCGGAGAGCGCCACATCCCGGCCCCGCAGCTCAGCCAGCGCGGCCTCGCCCGTCAGCGCCTCGATCCGGCGCACACCCGCAGAGCTTGCGGCCTCCGAGGTCAGCGCAAAGGCGCCAATGTCGCCAGTGCGGCCGACATGGGTGCCGCCGCACAGCTCGATCGACCATGTCTTACCGTCGCTGCCCTTGCCGGTATCGGCGCGGCCCATGCTGACCACGCGCACCTCGTCGCCGTATTTCTCGCCAAACAGCGCCTGGGCGCCGATGGCACGGGCGTCGTCCGGGGTCATGATCCGGGTTTCCACCGGGGTGTTCTGGCGGATGAAGGCGTTCACTTCGCGCTCAACCTGCCCGATCTCCTCCGCCGACAGCGCCTTGCCGTGCGAAAAATCGAACCGCAGGCGATCCGGCGCATTGAGTGAGCCGCGCTGCGCCACGTGATCGCCAAGCGCCCCGCGCAGGGCCTCGTGCAGCAGATGGGTTGCCGAGTGGTTGGAACGGATCAAGCTCCGCCGGTCGTGATCGACCGTCAGCTCGGCCCCTTGGCCAACCTCCAACGTGCCCTCTTCCACACGGGCAAAATGGATGAACACGCCAGCGACCTTGCGGGTATCCGTCACTACGGCGCGGCCGGTCTCGGTTTTGACCGCACCTTCATCGCCAACCTGGCCGCCGCTTTCTGCATAGAACGGTGTCTGGTTCACAACGAGCTGAATTTCATCGCCTTTTCCGACCTTCTCCGCCTTCTCGCCGCCCTTTACGAGCGCAAGGATCTGACCCTCGGCGACTTCGGTGTCATAGCCCAGAAACTCGGTTGTGCCCTTCTCTTCCGACAGATCGTACCAGAGCGCCTCATCGGCGGCATCGCCCGTTCCAGCCCACGCCGCACGGGCCTTGGCCTTTTGCTCGGCCATGGCGGCATCGAAGCCCTCGGTATCCACCGCCCGGCCCTTTTCGCGCAGCGCGTCCTGCGTCAGATCCAGCGGGAAGCCGTAGGTGTCATAGAGCTTGAAGGCCGTTGCGCCGGGCAGTTCCGCGCCGTCGGGGAGGCTTCCCAGTTCGTCGTCCAGCAGCTTCAGGCCGCGGTCGAGCGTCTGGCGGAACCGGGTTTCCTCGGCTAGCAGTGTCTCCTCGATCAGCGCTTTGGCGCGGCCCAGTTCAGGGTAAGCCCCGCCCATCTGGCGCACCAGTTCCGGCACCAACCGGTGCATCATCGGATCCTTGGTGCCAAGCAGGTGCGCATGGCGCATGGCCCGGCGCATGATCCGGCGCAGCACATAGCCCCGCCCGTCCGACGACGGCATGACACCATCGGCAATGAGGAAGGAGGTCGACCGAAGATGGTCTGCGATCACCC
This sequence comes from Oceanicola sp., assembly GCA_017792405.1. GTDB lineage: Bacteria > Pseudomonadota > Alphaproteobacteria > Rhodobacterales > Rhodobacteraceae > Vannielia. The sequence goes on along the minus strand of CP051231.1, from coordinate 1,340,243 downwards.
GGTGGTGCACCGCGCCATCACCGTCAGGATCGGTGGAGCTGACGTTGGCCGAGGCCTCGATCAGAGAGCGGATCAGATCGGTCGCATAGTTGTCATTCGTGCCTTGGAGCAGCGCCGCAACTCGCTCGATACCCATGCCGGTGTCGATCGATTGCGCCTCGAGCTCGCGCTGGGTGCCATCTTCGAACTGCTCGTACTGCATGAACACGAGGTTCCAGATCTCGACGAAGCGGTCGCCGTCCTCCTCGGGCGAGCCGGGAGGGCCACCCCAGTATTTCTCGCCGTGGTCATAGAAAATTTCGGTGCAAGGGCCGCAGGGACCAGTCGGACCCATCTGCCAGAAGTTATCGCTCGTGGCGATGCGGATGATACGGTCATCCGGCAGCCCGGCGACCTTCTTCCACAGCTCGGCGGCCTCGTCATCGGTGTGGTAGACCGTGACCAGCAGCTTCGACGGATCGATGCCCAACTCCTTGGTCACCATCTCCCAAGCAAAGGGGATCGCCTGCTCCTTGAAGTAGTCACCGAAGGAGAAATTCCCCATCATTTCAAAGAAGGTATGGTGCCGCGCGGTATAGCCCACGTTGTCGAGGTCGTTGTGCTTGCCGCCGGCGCGCACGCATTTCTGCGCGGTTGTCGCACGCTTGTAGTCGCGGTGTTCGACCCCGGTGAAGAGGTTCTTGAACTGCACCATGCCGGAGTTGGCAAACAGCAGCGTGGGGTCATTGCGGGGCACCAGCGGAGAGCTGTCGACCACCTCATGCCCCTGGCGGGCGAAGTAGTCGAGAAAGGCGGTGCGGATGTCGTTGAGCGTGCGCATGGTCTTGTTCCGAAAGGGCGGAAAATGGTCCGGGCAGGTTTAGCCCCCTGCCCCGGTACTGTCCACGGGCGAATGCAAAAAGGGCGACCTCTGCGGGGCCGCCCTATGATATCGTGACCGGTTAGGCCGCGTCAGTTTTCGAACATCTCGTCGTCGTCCGCGCTGCCATCCTCTTCAGAGCTGCCAAAATCCAGCCCGTGCGAGGCACGAATCTTGTCCTCGATTTCATAGGCGATATCGGGGTTGTCCTTCAGAAACTGCTTGGAGTTCTCGCGGCCCTGCCCAATGCGCTCGTCGCCGTAAGAGAACCACGCGCCGGACTTCTCCACCACACCGGCCTTCACCCCGAGATCCAGCAGCTCGCCGGTCTTGGAGATGCCTTCGCCGTACATGATGTCAAATTCGACCTGTTTGAACGGCGGCGCGACCTTGTTCTTCACCACCTTCACGCGGGTCGAGTTGCCGACCACCTCATCGCGATCCTTGATCGAGCCGATGCGGCGGATATCGAGCCGGACGGAGCTGTAAAATTTCAGCGCGTTGCCGCCGGTGGTGGTTTCGGGCGAGCCAAACATCACGCCGATCTTCATCCGGATCTGGTTGATGAAGATCACCATGCAGTTCGAGCGGCTGATCGAACCGGTCAGCTTGCGCATGGCCTGGCTCATCAGGCGGGCGTGAACGCCGACGCTGGAGTCGCCCATATCACCCTCGAGCTCAGATTTCGGGGTGAGCGCGGCGACCGAGTCGACGACCACGAGGCTCACCGCGCCGGAACGAACCAGTGTATCAGTGATTTCGAGTGCCTGTTCGCCGGTATCGGGCTGGGAGATGAGCAACTCGTCGAGGTCCACGCCCAGTTTCTTCGCATATTGCGGGTCGAGCGCGTGTTCGGCATCGACGAAGGCACAGACGCCGCCCTTCTTCTGCTCTTCGGCCACACAATGCAGCGTGAGCGTGGTCTTGCCCGAGCTTTCCGGTCCGTAGATCTCGATAATCCGGCCCTTCGGCAGGCCGCCGATGCCGAGCGCGATGTCGAGGCCGAGCGAGCCGGTCGATGTGGCTTCAATATCGGGCAGCTGGTTCTCGCCGCCGAGCTTCATGATGGAGCCCTTGCCGAACTGCCGTTCGATCTGAGCCAATGCGCTGTCGAGCGCCTTTTGCTTGTCGCCGTTGCCTGCTTTGCCCATGTCCAGAAGTTTCGCTGTGGCCATTGTTTCCGTCCTTATTCCATATGCCGCCTGTCGCGGCAATGTGCGCTGCCGTTCACCTCTTGTTCCGCAGGGTATGCGATCAAAACGAGAACAAAGCAAGTTGAATCTTAATGACGCCATTCTTGACGCCCCTTGGTTAATGAAGCGTGAACGTTTACGAGAAGCCTTGGATTACACGCAGAAAGGGTGCGCATGCTGGTATTCTGGGATGCCCGATTGGTGCTTCTGGCGACCCCGAAGACGGGAACGCATGCGCTCGAATCTGCGCTCGGAAATGAGGCCGACATTGCCTTTCGTCATCCCCCATTGGTCAAACACATGGGCTATGCTTGGTCGAACCGTGTTTTGCCGCGGATCGTCGGAGCGAAGGAATGGGAGAGCTTCCGAACCGTGGCTGTGATGCGGGAACCGCTCGACTGGCTGGGCAGCTGGTACCGCTATCGGCGCAGGGCGGATCTGGATGGACAAAACAACTCAACCCAAAGCATGGATTTTTCAAAGTTCCTCCGCGGCTACCTCCAAGACCCTCAGCCAGCCTATGCCCGGCTTGGCCGACAGTGGAAGTTTCTGCGCACCGAGGACGGCCGGGTCGGGATCGACTACCTTTTTCCCTACGAGCGCTTTGGCGACCTTGTGGCCTTTCTGGAGAGCCGGCTTGACCGAAAGGTCGTGCTGGAGCTCGAGAATGTGTCGCCCGAGGCGCCGCTCGAGGTCGACCCAGAGCTTGCCGCGCCGCTGGCCAAACATCTTGAAAAGGATTTCCGGCTCTATGATGCGCTGATCGCTGGCGGAGACTGGAAGAACATCTAGGAGTGACCGCGTTCCAACCCGCCCAAGGCGCTAGTGGATCTGGTCGTGAACCGTCGCCGTCAGTTCGGTGAGCGAGAACGGCTTTGGTAGGAAAACCGAGTTCGGAATCAGTGCCTGTTCATTGTCAAAGCTGTCTTCAGCATAACCGGACACAAAGACTACCTTAACATCCGGTCGCATCTCCAGTGCCTTTCGAACCCAGCTCGGGCCATCCATGCCTGGCATGATCACATCGGTAACGAAGACATCGACTTCGAGTTCACTGTCATCGAGAAGCGTCAATGCCTCCTCGGCGTTTCCCGCCTCAAGCACGGTGTAGCCCCGCATTCGAAGAGCTCTTGACGCGAAGGCGCGCACCGGTGCCTCGTCCTCTACCAGTAGAATGACACCTTCGCCCTTTCCAGTCGGCTCACTCGGCAAAGCATCGAGCGACAAGCGGGGCGCCTCCTCAGGCCGTTCGAAGGCAGGGAAGTATAGGGTAAAGCAACTGCCTTGCCCCAGAATGGAATCTACAAAAATGTAGCCGCCGGTCTGTTTCACGATGCCATAGGCCGTTGAAAGCCCGAGGCCCGTTCCTTCACCCGGGCGTTTCGTGGTCCAGAAGGGCTCGAAAATCTTGCCGATCTTGTCCGGGTGGATGCCCGTGCCCTGATCGGATACCGAGACGACCACGTAACTGCCAGGAGGGACGCTGGCCCGGTCGCGGTGGAGTTCTTCATCGAGCACCCGGGTCTGCGTTTCAACCGTGATGGTGCCGCCGTCGGGCATCGCGTCCCGCGCATTGACCACGAGGTTCATGATCACTTGTTCGAGTTGCCGTTTGTCGGCCCGGATCGAGGGCAGATCGGGATCATGTGTGAGAGACAGGTTAACCCGCTCCCCTACGAGCCGGTTAAGAAGGTGACCGAGGTCAGAAAGCGTTTCGCGCATGTCCAGCGTCTCGGGCTGGAGGTTCTGTTTGCGGGAAAACGCCAGCAACTGCCCCACAAGGCTCGCCGCGCGGTTGGCATTTTGGTTGATCTGCACAAGGTCGCCATAGTCCGGGTCGCCCTGATCGTGCCTCAGCAGAAGCAGGTCGCAATGGCCTGAGATGGCGGTGAGCAGGTTGTTGAAATCATGCGCGACGCCACCAGCCAACTGTCCGATGGCCTGCATCTTCTGGCTTTGGACGAATTGAGCTTCAAGCGTCTTAAGCTCCGTTGCGTCGTTCAAAACCGCCACCAGGGAAGGTTCGCCGCCCTCGACCACGCGGCTGAGCGAGATTTGCAGGAACACATCCTTTACCGGCAGCTTGGCGCGCGCAACCTCAGGGCGGAGCGGGCCGCGACCGGCTGCGGCATCAGTGATCCAGTCACGCACAGACCGTCCTAGACCCTCGACCAGCTCGGCAAATGACATGCCGACAAGGTCGTCGTGGCCGAGAAGCTCGCGGGCAAGGCGGTTGGCCATCGACAGGGTGCCATCCCGCTTGATGCGCAGGAGCGCCACCGGCATGTGATCAAGAACATCTGGTGAAGCCGCTACCCCGCTCACATGGGCTGCCGGCGCCTCGTTCAGCGGCAGCAGATAAATCTCGCGCCTTCCCGCCTGCCCGGCAATTTCGACCACCTGACAGTGCAGCTCCCCAGCTGGCCCGGAGATACGCTGCGCGCCGGCAATGCCGGCATCGGAGACATCCAAAATCACGTCTTCAATGCGCTTGACCCGGCCGCCGACCACCCGCCTGAGTGCATCGTTCATGAAAAGTACAGCGCCGGCCTTGTTCACCGTCATCATCGGCAGGCTGAGCCCCTCGGCGCCGCGCGCGCCTTCGCGCTCCACCATATCCTCCATGCGCCACAAGAAGCCGTCTTCCCCCAGCCGATGCACCACGAGGCGCATATGCCCCTTGCGGGTGACAACATCTTCCGAGGCATGCCCGCGGGCTTCGGCGCGGGTTTCCAGCCGACTGATCAGTGCGGCGGAATTGGCCAGCAGGTCCCGTAGCACCCGGGGCAAGGTTTCACCCGTCTCCGACTTGAACCGGCTGCGCGCGCTCGCATTCTGATGCGAGATTGCGCCATCGAGGTCGGTCGTGAAACAGGGCGAGGAATCGAGCTCGGTGAAGCCCGCGACCGTCTCGGCCAGCGCCCTCTCGGCGCCGGCCTGGCGGCGCGCGACCAGACGCAAAAGGATTATTAATGCGCAGAGCGTGCAGCCGGAGGCGATGAGGATGAGCGCCACCTGCGGATCCGCGACCAGCACGCTGGACATGAAGAACACCACCGCCACACCGAGGACCTGCCACACCTTTCCCCGAAAGGCCTGCGCGATGCGCGCAACCGGTGAAGGCGTCAGCGCTGGGTGCGACACGGGTGGGTTCTCCCTTTGATTCGTTGCACAGCACAATCGCCCGAAAATCGTTAATCGCGGATTAAGATAGTTTTGAGGGCGCCGCGCAACCTGCGGTCATTCTCCGGGAGAAGGCCGGAAAATCGCAAGGAAAAACCCGTCTCCGCCGTCCAGCGGGGTCAAACGCAGCGTGGTCTCCTTCTGCCAGCCGGGATGGCGGGCAAGAAAGCTCTCCGCCTGCGCGCCGTTCTCAGCCTGGAGCAGAGAACAGGTGATATAGGCGAGCCGGCCCCTCGGGGCGACCATGGCCGCGACCTGATCAAGGATGTCGGCCTGAAGCGCGCAAAGCGCCTCCAGCCCGGTGCAATCGAGCCGCCATTTGGCCTCGGGCTGGCGCCGCCACGCGCCGGAACCGGAACAAGGCACATCGGCTACCACAAGATCGAACAGGCCTTCAGGCGCGTCCGTGGTTGCAACCTGCACCCCCGCACGCGCGGCCCGCGCGGGCAGGTCATTCATCCGCTGTGGGTGCGCGTCATGGGCGGTAAAGCTCAGCTTCGGCGCACGGGCGGCGAGTGCAAGGCTCTTGCCGCCGCCACCGGCGCAGAAATCGAGCACCCGCCCACCCTGAGGCAATGGGATGTCCTCACAAATCGCCTGCGATCCGGCATCCTGCAGTTCCACCCGGCCCTCGGTGAAGGCCCGTGCGTTGCGGATACGGCGCGCGCCTTCGGTGACACGCAGGGCGTTTGGCGCAAGCGGGTGCGGTTCTGTGAGGATTCCTTCAGCGGCCAACTCTTCCAGCACCGCATCACGCGTGGCTTTCAGCACGTTGACCCGCAAGAACACGTCAGCCCGGCCCTGCATCGCTCTGAGAACAGGCTGGAAATCCGGCCCAAGGGAGGATTGCAGATCGGGTGCCAGCCAGTCGGGGCAATCCAACGCCTCGGCGCCCTCCGGCATCCGGCCCGCGGCTTCCTCCTCGGGGGTCAGCGCGGCGGGCGCATGGCCCTCGCCCGTGAACACTTCGCCCGGGTCGCGGCCCGCCTGCCGCAGCATCCCCAGCATCAGGGCACGGCCCGTCTCACCGCCGCCTCGCGCGGCAAAGCTCCGGTGGCAGCGCAGCGCATCGAACACATGGTCACGGATCGCGGCGCGGTCCCCCGACCCAGCAAACCGGTTGGCACGCCCCCAGCGGCTGAGCGCCTGCTCGGCAGCCAGCCCGCCGGCGATAGCGTCCAGCACCTCGACGGCGGCGGCGATCCGGGCGGCGGGGGTCATGCTCTACCTCAACTCAGGGGCGCAAGCCCCTCATCCCACACGGTAATTCGGGCTCTCACGGGTGATCTGCACATCATGCACGTGGCTTTCCTTCAGCCCTGCGCCGGTGATCTTCACGAACTGGCAGTTCTTGCGCATCTCTTCGACGGTGGCGCACCCGGTGTAGCCCATGGCCGCCCGCAACCCGCCGACGAGCTGGTGGATCACGGTGCCTGCAGAGCCCTTGTAAGGGACCTGACCCTCGATGCCCTCGGGCACCAGCTTGTCGGAGGCCGCGTCCTTCTGGAAGTAGCGGTCAGCCGAGCCGCGGGCCATGGCGCCGAGGCTGCCCATGCCACGATAGGCCTTGAACGAGCGGCCCTGCCAGAGGATCACCTCGCCCGGGCTTTCATCTGTCCCGGCAATCATCGAGCCGACCATGGCGCAGGAGGCGCCCGCGGCGATGGCCTTGGCAAAATCGCCCGAAAACTTGATGCCGCCATCGGCGATGACCGGCACGTCACCGGCAGCGGCGGCGCAATCCATGATGGCGGTGAGCTGGGGCACGCCCACGCCTGCCACCATCCGTGTGGTGCAGATCGAGCCCGGCCCGATGCCCACTTTCACCGCATCCGCGCCCGCGCCGATGAGCGCCCGCGTCGCCTCACCGGTGGCCACGTTGCCCGCGATGATCTGCACCTCGTTGGAAAGCCGCTTGGCCCGCTCCACGGCGGCGATCACGCCTTCGGAATGGCCATGCGCCGTGTCGATCACCACGATGTCGGCACCCGCGTCGATCAGCGCCTCGGTGCGCTCGAAGCCTGCATCGCCCACGGAGGTGGCTGCAGCCACGCGCAGGCGGCCGAGGCTGTCTTTGCAGGCGGTTGGGTTGAGCACGCTCTGCTCGGTATCTTTCAGCGTCAGCAGGCCGGTGAGCTTGCCGTCAGCGTCGGTGACCAGCAGCTTCTCGATCCGGCGGGCCTTCATCAGGCTGATCGCCTCGTCGCGGTCGGCGGGCTCCTTCAGGATCGCCAGGTCCTTCGAGGTCATCATCACCTTCACCGGCGTATCGTCGGAGGTGGCAAAGCGCATGTCGCGGTTGGTGACGATGCCCACCACGCGGCCCTTTTCGTCCACCACCGGGAAGCCGGTGAAGTTGTAGCGCTCGATCAGCGCCTTGGCGTCGGCCAATGTCTGATCGGGGGTCAGGGTCACCGGGCTGTAGACGATCCCGCTCTCAAAGCGTTTCACCCGGCGCACCTCGCGGGCCTGCTCCTCGACACCAAGGTTCTTGTGGATCACGCCGATGCCCCCAGCCTGGGCCATGGTGATCGCCATGCGCCCCTCGGTCACCGTATCCATTGCGGAGCTGAGCAGCGGGATGTTCATGGTAATGGCGCGGGTTACCCGCGTGGCGGTGTTCGCCGTGGAGGGCAGCACCCTGCTTTCGGCGGGAACGAGCAAAACATCGTCGAAGGTCAGCGCCTCGCGAATCTCCATCATGGCTCTCCTGATGAGGGGTTCGGTTGGCGCTTCCCTATTACATGGATGCTGCGGGAGCGAAAGGCCTATTGTGCCGCGCCTCGCGGCACCCCCCTTATCTGGTGGTCACTTCGTGGTGACGCGGGCTGCGAGATCGGCCAGGATCTCCTCAGGCGTTGGTCGCTGCACCGTATCGGTGACAAAACCCCATGAAAACAAGGCCTCCGCCTCGTACTGCCGATTGACCCGCAGGTAGAGCGGCTGCAGCTCCGCCGGGCGAATGATGCCGGTGGGCGGCAGCTCGACCAGCATGTGCACGCCCTTGAGGTCCTCTGGCACCGGCGACGGATACCACTCCGGCGGGTCGAATTCTGCGCCCTCGTACCAGACCTGCGGGATCGACATGAACGCGTAGCGAAATCGGGCGCGCGTGGCCCGGTCGGGCGTGGGGGCGTTCAGGTTGGTCCGCTCCACCAACTCGCCCCGCTCATTGATCAGCACCGGGTAGAGGCTGACGGTCTCGGCTTCGGTGACAAAGGGCAGCGCGGTGAAATCACAGGGGCGGCAGGTGATGCCGGCGTGGTTGCCATCGTGCAGATGGATCAGCGCGCCCGGCTCCAGCGCGAGGCTTTCCGGCTGCGGCTCGGCGGCGGCGAGCGCGGCGGTGATGCGCTCGCTCTCCAAGCGCTGAAGGACCGGCGAGACCGTGCTTGCCGCCGCAGCAATCGCCAGACCGGCCAGCCAGGCCCACCAGTGGCGACCGTTCAGCAGCCAGATCAGCAGCCCCGCCCCGGCGGCCACGGCAAGAGTCAGCAGGAAGGCAGTGATGTAAGGCAGCGCGACGGCGAGAAAGTAGAAGATAGCCATACCGCGCTCTACGCTCCGGGCTTCAGCACAGCAAGCATCAGGCCCTCAGACGGCCTTTCACTCCGGCGCGCCTTCACTCTGCCTGCCCCGCGTCATTTTCAGGCGCCACGCTAGCAGATCGCCGGAACGCCACGGTCAGAACACTTGCACCGATCAGCACATTCATGGCGTAGACCACGTTGAAAGCGGCATCGAGCAGGGAGAAGGCCCAGAGTGGCGCACCATCCTGCCCGGCCTCCCAGAGCCTGTTGTCCCATTCCAGGAGCGCGTTGTAAGTGCCGTAATACAAGGCAGCCGCCAGAAGCCAGAGCAGCAGAGACCACGCCGCAGCGCTGGCAAACCAACGGCGGCGGGCCCCGCGCTGCGCCTCGTTCCACCGTCCTTCCCTGCGGATCGCAAGTGCCGGCAGCGCGCGGGCAAAATGGAAGAAAAGATAGATCACCAGCCACATGCAGAGGATCCCGAGCGGCAGTACCCAGAACGCTGTGCTCAGGTAGGCCATGGGCGAAAGCAACACTTCAGGCAGGCCGGGCATCGGCATGAATACCCCGACGCCAAGCAACCGTGTAAGGCCGAGATAAACGACCAGAAACAGCATCATCCCAAGGATGCCAGCAGCCAACCCTGAGATGAACCAGCCAAAGGCATACCGCGGCACCGGCCCGCCGTGGCGCGTGCCCGCAGGCCCCGGAGCCTCATCCAGCAGCGCCGCCCGGTGCCAGCCCACAGCCGCCCAAGAGAACACGAGGAACTCGAGCACCGTGATAGGCAGGGCAATCCCGCTTGGGAACGCCCTGTAGTAGACCTCATAAGCAACTGTGCTGATCAGAAACGGAAGCCAGATGACCCGCAGCGCCGTGCCACGGCCGCGCCACACCTCGCCGACCGCCGGCCAGAAAATCCCTTTATGCTCCACCGCTTACCCTTCAACCTCGCCCCGGGCGCAGAGTTGCTCAAAGCGGCCCGAAGGGCAAGCGCCGGGTCAGCCGAGATAGTCTGAGCGTTGCAGCCCGTATTTGGCCATCTTCTCGTTCAAAGTGCGGCGCGGCAGGCAGAGCTCTTCCATCACGTTGACGATCGAGCCCTTGTGACGGCGCATGGTGTTGTCGATCAGCATCCGCTCGAAGGCTTCCACGTATTCCTTCAGCGGCTTGCCCTCGGTCGTCATCACCGGCTGCACCTCGCCCTCGTCGTTCATCAGCAGCGACGCGATGGTGCCCGAGCCGCGGCGGGCCTGAAGCACGGCGCGTTCGGCGATGTTGATGAGCTGGCGCACGTTGCCCTGCCACGGCGCCTGCAACAGCTGAGCGGCCTCCTGAGCTGTCACGGCGGGCGCCTCGCAGCCGTATTCCTCGGCGAACTGCTCGGAGAGCCGGGTGAACAGCATCAAGATGTCCTCGCCCCGCTGGCGCAGCGGCGGCAGGGTGATCTTCATCGCGGCCAGCCGGTAGTAAAGATCGGGGCGCAGCGCATCTTCAGAGGTCTTGCCCTGCTCCTGAAGGTTGCTGACCGCCACGATCCGGGTTTCCGCGGGGCTGCCCTGCTCGTTGATGAACTGCAGCAGACGTGCCTGAAGCGCGGGCGAGAGCGCCTCGATATCCTCAAGGCAGAGCGTACCACCGCGGGCCTGCTCAACAAGCGGCATACGGCCCTTGTCGGCATCGCCCTCAAAGAGCTGAGCGGCCAGTTCGTCTTCGTCGAAGGCGGCGCAGGAGACGATCACGAACTCCTTGCTCGCCCGGCTCCCCACGGCGTGCAGGGCATGGGCGGCCAAAGTCTTGCCAGTGCCGGTCTCGCCGTCGATCAGCACGTGGCCATCGGCCTGCCCCAGATCGAGGATATCCTCGCGCAGCCGCTCCATCACCGGGCTGGCGCCGATCAGCTTTTTCATGATCGTGGTGCCACCGCCCAACTCGCGGCGCAGGGCGCGGGCATCAAGGTTCATCCGGCGGCGCTGGGTGGCCTTCTTGGCCAGTTGGGTCATCCGGTCGGGGTTGAAGGGCTTCTCGAGAAAATCGAAGGCCCCCACCCGCATCGCCTCCACCGCCATCGGCACATCGCCGTGGCCGGTGATCATGATGACCGGCAACGCAGAGTCCTGCGCCATCAGCTTCTTCAGCAAGGCCATACCATCCATCCCGGGCATCCGGATGTCGGAGACAACCGCGCCGGGATAGTCGGGGCCGATCCCCTTCAGCGCCTCTTCGGCGGAAGGGTAAGTTTCTGTTTCAAACCCGGAGAGCGCCAGCCATTGGCTGATGGATTGGCGCATGTCCTGTTCGTCGTCGATAATTGCGATTTTCATAGCCTGTGCCATGTGTTGTTCCTGTGGTCCTGCCCTACTCTGCCGCCGTCGCGCTGTCTTGTCTCAGGATCGGCAGTTGCAGCTCGAAAACTGCGCCACCGGCCCTTCCGTTCCGCGCCGTGAGACGTCCGCCCAACTCGTTGATGATCCCCGAGGAGATGGCAAGCCCCAGACCGACGCCGTCGCCGGGGGCCTTGGTGGTGTAGAAGGGTTCAAAAAGGTTCTCCAGATCCTCGATGCCGTGGCCGTTGTCGCGCAGGGTCAGCGTGGCGGTGTCACCGGCGGCAAGGATCAGCTCCAGCGCGGGCTCCTCGACATCGCGGGTGGCATCCAGCGCGTTGCGGAAGAGGTTCACCAGCACCTGCTCCACCCGCAGCCGATCGGCCCGGATGATCACCGCCTCACTGGGCAGGTTCCGCGAAATCGCCACGTGGCGCGAGCGCAGCTGCGGCTCCATCATGCTCAGCGATACACTCACCGCATCCCTTAGATCAAAGGGTTCAAAGGCCACATCGCCCTTGCGGGCATAGCTCTTGAGCTGCCGGGTGATCGCCCCCATCCGGCCAATCAGGTCGTCGATCCGCTGGAACGACGAGAGCGCCTCCTCCGGGCGCTTGCGTTGCAGCAGCAGCTTGGCCCCGGCGAGGTAGGTGCGCATCGCGGCCAGCGGCTGGTTGAGCTCATGCGACACGGCGGCCGACATCTCCCCGAGAGCCGCCAGCTTGGAGCTCTGCGCAAGGGTCTGTTCGGCCACTTCGAGGCTGCGTTCGGCCTTCTCCCGTTCGGCGATTTCCCGCTGCAGCCGCAGGTTCAACTGGCGAAGTTCTGCCGACTCCTTCAACGCCACCCGGCGGTCGGAGCGGGCCTTGCGGGAGAGCCACCAGAACGAACCCGCGAGCAGCAGGGCGAAGGCCATGATCTCCAGCGCCAACACCCCGTTCACCCGTTCGCGGATCGAGCTATACGCGGTGAACGATGTTATCCGCCAACCCTGGAAGGGGATGCGCCCGTCTGTGCGCATCACCGCCTCGCCGAAGAGGTAGGCATCGGGCGGCAGAAAGCTCCAGTCGGTCGTGGCCTCCAGTGCCCGCTGGATCGCCGAAGGCGCATCCTGCTCGGCCAGCGCATCGCTTACCGGCTTGCCGCGCCAGCGCGGCTCGGTGGAGAGGATCACCGTGCCCGTGCTGTCGGTCACCAGCACGGCATCCGAGATGCCCGCCCACTGGCGCTCGAACTTGGCAAGATCGACCTCGACCACGATCACACCGACGCTCTGGTTGTCATGCCGGATCACGCGGGAGTAGGCGAACTCCATCGCGTTATTTTCTTTTAGGTGAAGGGTGAACACCGTGCCATCCGAGCGCTGTGCCTCCACGAAGTAGGGCGCGGTGCGGTGGTTTGAGCCAAGCTGGTTGCGGTCGGTCGTGGCCACGGCCCGCCCGGAGGTATCGAGCATCAGCACCGATTTCGCGCCGATCTCGTCGCGAAACTCGATCAGCCGCTGCGAGGTGTTGAGAAAGTCCGAGGTGTTCAGCGCCCCGATCAGCGAGGGGTCGCGCGACAGCAGGAGCGGCACCACCTGCGCCCGCTGTAGCTCCGAGATGATGTTACCCGCGTAGAGCGCCTGCCGCAGCTCCGACTGGTTCCGCGTGGTCTCGGTGAAGCGCAGGGTCAGGTAATGGTTGGTCAGCCAAACGGTCACAACCGCCAGCACAAGCACCATGACCCATGCCAGCCGCTGAAGCGGACGGCGCCATGAGCGCAGCGGAGAGCGGGGCTTGTCCATCGTGCAACTCTATGCTGCGGCGGCGCTTTGGGAAAGGCATTGGCATCTCAGGTGCCGCCGAAGTGAGCCGCACCCGCCCTCGCCCCGCGCAAATGCGCAAGCGCCATCAAGCCCCCGATGAGCAGTCCTGCCCCGGTCTCAGGCCGAAACCAGCGCCTCAGCAAGACCGGCAAACATCGCCCGGCCATCGGTGCCGCCGTGCTTGGCATCCACCGCCCGCTCCGGGTGCGGCATCATCCCCAGCACCCGCCGGTTATCCGAGAGAACCCCGGCAATATCGCTCATCGATCCATTCGGGTTGTCAGTGTAGCGGAAGGCGACGCGCCCCTCGGTCTCCAGCGCCGCCAGCCCCTCGGGGTCGACGTTGTAGTTGCCGTCATGGTGCGCCACCGGGATCACCAGTTCATCGCCCTGCGCGTAGCCCGAGGTGAAGGCGCTCTCGGCGCTCGCCACCGTCAGCCCCACGTTGCGGCAAACAAACTTTAGCCCCGCGTTCCGCATCAGCACACCCGGCAACAGGCCGGTCTCGCAAAGCACCTGAAAGCCGTTGCAGATGCCCAGCACAAACCCGCCCGCCTCGGCATGGGCCACAACCGACCGGCAGATCGGCGAGTTGGCCGCAATCGCGCCGCAGCGCAGGTAGTCGCCAAAAGAGAACCCGCCGGGGATGCCCACCACGTCGATGCCCTGCGGCAGGTCGGTATCCTTATGCCATACCCGCGCCACATCGAACCCGGCGGCCTCGAAGGCCACGGCAAGGTCACGGTCGCAATTGGAGCCGGGAAAGGTGATGACGGCGGCTTTCATGGGCTGTCTCCTGAGTCAGCGGGTGAAATCGGTGATGACGGCCACGCCGGGAGGGGCGGCACCGTCGAAGAGGGCGAGCTCGGCGCTGGCGTCAGAGAGGGCCACGCGCCGGGCGATGAGCGGCGAAAGATCGAGCTGGCCACTCTCGATGAGTGAGAGCAGCGAAGGGTAGCGCCACGCGGGCATGCCGCGCGTGCCGTAAATCGCAAGCTGGCCGGAATAGACAGCATCCCACGGCAGGGTCATGTTCACATGCTCACCCGCAGGCATCCCGATCTGTACCATGCGGCCCAGTTTGCGCAGGCATTTCAATGCGTTGGCCGTGGTCTGACCGATCCCGAGCGCCTCCAGCGCCAGATCGGCCCCGCCTTTGGTGATCTCGCGCACCGCCTCCACCGGGTCGCCCGCAGCGGCATTCACCACCGCGTCGGCCCCCAGGGCTTTGGCATGGGCGAGCTTCTCCTCGACCACATCCACCATGATCACCCGCGCGCCAAGCGCCCGTGCGATCATCATAGCCGAAAGCCCGACACCACCCGAGCCCCAGACAGCGAGCCATTCACCCGCCTTGAGCTCTGCGCGGCCGGTGAGCCCGTGCCATGCCGTGGTCGCCCGGCACCCCAGCGAGGCGGCGAGCGCCGGGTCCATCCCATCGGGAAGAGCGGCCAGGTTCACATCCGCGCGCGGCACGGCGATGCGCTCGGCAAAGCTGCCCGCATGGGTGAAGCCCGGCAGAACCTGGCTGGCGCAAATCGTCTGGTTTCCGCTCTGGCAATCGGGGCAGCCGCCACAGGCAAGGATGAAGGGCGCAATCACCCGGTCGCCCGCCTTCCAGCGGCTCACGCCCTGCCCCACCTCGCGGATCACCCCGCAAAACTCGTGGCCCGGCACATGCGGCAGGCTCACATCCGGGTCCGCCCCCGTCCACACATGCCAGTCAGACCGGCAGATGCCGCTGGCCAGAACCTCCAGCACCATCCCATCCGGCGGGCACTCCGGCTCCGGCAAGCTCTCGATGGCCAGCGCGGCGCGGAACTCTGTGAGGAGAGCGGCTTTCAAGGCGAATCCCGTGGTTTGAGCGGTTTGCGCTGCCTTAGCCCGGATCGCCGATCAAAGCCAGTTGCCCTTGCGCGGTATGACCGGAGTGCAGACCGAAGGCTGTGGGTCAGGTGGCTGCCACACCCCTGCGCCGCCATCCCAGCAGCAGCAGGCTGACAATCCCGGCCGGCACTGCCGTGGCCAAGGCGAGTGCCGCCAGCGCTCCCGGTATCAGCCAGTTCCACGGGCCGGGAATACGCACGTCGCCGTTGCTGTCGGGGTCATAGAGGATGGTCAGGGTCGAGCCGACGGGGAAGTTCCACTCGGAGTGCGACATCCCCGCGCTGGCCTGAGCCTCGCGCCCGTCAGAGCGGCTGTAGCGAAAGACCGGGGCGTAGTTGGTCACATCGCCCTCCAGCGGCGACCAGCCCTCATATTCGCGCAGTTCGACCACCTCGCCCTCGGCCTCCGCCATGCCCATCGGGGCAATCAAAGCTTCGGCGGCAAAAAGGATCGCCGCTAAGAGGAGCAACGCCGGAAGCACCCAGACGAGCAGCCACATCCGGCCAGAGATTTCACGAACCCCGTCATAGCGGGTGCGGAAGAGGAATGCGTCTGCCATGGGCGGAGTTTGGCGTCCGCCGCCCTCCGCGTCCAGTGGCCAGCGCTACGACCCGGCGTGGGGGAGGCAGCCGCCCCGCCGCTTACATATGGATCGCGTAGCTCTCGATCACCGTGTTGGCGAGCAGCTTCTCGCACATCGCTTTCACGTCGGCCTCAGTGGTGCCCTCGGCCAGATCCAGCTCGATCACCTTGCCCTGACGCACGCCCTCGACGCCGCCGAACCCAAGCGCGCCCAGAGCCGATTTCACCGCCTCGCCCTGCGGGTCGAGCACGCCCTGTTTCAGCATCACGTCCACACGCACCTTCATGGCGGCTCTCCTCAGTTGATCAGGGTCGGTTTGCCCATCGGCGCGGCGCCGCCCTTGGGCAGCACGCCAAGGCGGCGGGCAACTTCGGTATAGGCATCGGTCAGCGAGCCGAGATCGCGGCGGAACACGTCCTTGTCGAGCTTCTGACCGGTCTCCAGATCCCACAGGCGGCAGCTGTCGGGGCTGATCTCATCGGCCACGATAAGCCGCATGTAATCGTTCTCCCAAATCCGGCCGACCTCGATCTTGAAGTCGATCAGCTTGATACCAACGCCATACATCACGCCGCTGAGGTAATCGTTCACCCGCAGCGCCAGCGCCACGATGTCGTCGAGATCCTGCTGCGTCGCCCAGCCGAAGGCGATGATGTATTCCTCGGGCACAAGCGGGTCACCCAGCTTGTCGTCCTTGTAAGAGAACTCGATGATCGGGCGCGGCAGTTGCGTGCCTTCTTCCAGCCCGAGCCGCTTGGCCATCGAGCCCGCAGCGAAGTTGCGCACGATCACCTCGAGCGGCACGATCTCCACCGAGCGGATCAGCTGCTCGCGCATGTTCAGCCGCTTCAGAAAGTGGGTCGGCACGCCAATGTTGTTCAGCCCGGTCATAAAGAACTCGGACAGCCGGTTGTTCAGCACGCCCTTGCCCTCGATCGTCGCCTTCTTCTCGGCGTTGAACGCGGTGGCATCATCCTTGAAATACTGCACCAGAGTGCCGGGCTCGGGGCCCTCGTAAAGAATCTTGGCCTTGCCTTCGTAGACGAGCTTGCGTCGTGCCATTTCGGTCCAATCCAGATGCAGCAGGGCGCGGCTCCGGAAAGGGCCACGCTTCACTAGGCGGGCTATAGTGCAACGATGCCGCAGCCGCAAGCGGAGCAAAGCCCACACGGCGCGGCGCACAGCCGCGCGGTTACCTCCGGCAAGGCTTGGCCCCGGAGAGCGCTGCGGTTAGGTTGTGCCTGCCGGGCCGCAGGAGGGCGGCGCAGGGCCTTCGGGGGGATCATGGTTGAAGATTTTGCAGTGTTGGATTTTGCCCTCGTCGATGCGCCGCCGCGCGATGTGGCGCAGGCCCTGGCCCGGGCCGAGGCCCCCGATCCCGCCAACGGCAAAGGCAAACAAGCAGGCCTTCTGGGCCGCCTCATCGGCCGCCGCGCCGCTGCGCCAACTCCCGCCACCCCGCTCCTCGTGCAACCCCGTGGCACCCTGCCCGCAGGGGTGCTCGCCCGCGAGATGGTCGATGACATGGGCTTTGGCGGTGCCGACCGCGAGATCCGCCTTTCTGCCCCCATCGGCCCTGCCAAGCACACGCTGATCGAGTTCCGCGAGCGCTCCGATGCCGGCCCCTCCCCGCGTCTCGCCGCCCTCAGCCGTGCCTTGCCGAAGGCCGAGGTGCTGGCCTTCCGCCTCACCGGCGGTCGCCATCCGGGCGGCGAATATGGTTTCACCGTCTTTCGCGGCGGCGCCGTTGTCCGGGCACTCCGCATCCACCGCGCCTCCGCCGAAGATGACTGGCAGCGCAGCCAGACCGGCAGCCCCCACCCGCTGGAAGAAGAAGCGCCGCCCGATCCATCCGATCCCGGCGGGCTGATCTCGCCCAGCAGGCAAGCCGCCCTGCTCGCCGCCCTCGGGATCGACGCCGATGAGCTTCTGGTCGACCGCAGCGCCCACAGCGCGGTGCTGGAACTCTCCACCCACGCGGGCGGAACACCGCCCGCCGCCCTGCCCGCGTCGCAGCCCGCAGCCCCTGCGCCTGTTGCTCCGGCCCCGGCCCCGGCAGCCTCGGACGAAGACCGGGCCACGTGGGAGGATGAAATCACCACCCTCCTCGTCGCCGCCGTCACCGACGGGCTCACCGAGGACGAGCAGGTGCCCTGGCTCGACGCCATGACCGCCGACCTTGAGGCCGGGCGCACCGAAGCCGCACTCGACCGGGCCCGCGCGCTGCTGGCCCGTGGCACCCGCCCCGAGGCCGAGCGCGACGCCGCCGCCACCCGGCTTGCACAGCTCTTCGGGCTCGAAAGCTGAGCCTGTCGGCGCTTTCGCCCTTTCGCGCCTTCCCATCCCGGCCCGGGGCTCTTAAATAGAGACAAAGATTCAAACCGGGAGGCCCCCATGTCCACCTTCGACGATCGCGAAAACGCGTTTGAAAACAAGTTCGCCCACGACGCCGAGATGCAGTTCAAGGCTGAAGCGCGGCGCAACAAGCTTTTGGGCCTCTGGGCCGCCGGCCTGCTGGGCAAAGCTGGCGACGACGCCGTTGAATACGCCAAGGAGGTGGTGAAGGCCGACTTCGAAGAGGCGGGCGACGAGGACGTGTATCGCAAGGTCAAGGGTGACCTCGGCGATCTGGCCGACGAGGCCACCGTCCGCGCCCAGATGAAGGCGATGATGGCCGAGGCCAAGGCCCAGTTGATGGAAGAGAGCTGAGGCTCTTTCCCTTCTACGACCTCGATGCAAACGGCCGGCCCTGCCCGGCCGTTTTCTTTTTTGCGAGCGCGGTTAAGCCCTTGGTCATTCCGCGCTGATAGCACCCTGCCCAGAGATCCGCATCAGGAGGCGGAATGGGCAAGGTTTCTCACGGGTTGCAACGCGCTGCCGGCACGCTGAAGGAGGCGGGCCTCGGCAGGCTGGTGCTGCGGCAGGGCCTGCCTATCCTGGGCGTGCTGGCACTTCTTCCCCTGCTGGCGGGCTGGCTTCACGGGCTCGACCTCGGTGCAGGCTGGGCCCAGCTCTCGGCTTTGCCCGGCTCACGCTGGGTCGGCGCGTTTTGTATGACCACGGTCAGTTTCTGGGCGCTCGGGCGTTACGACCTCGCCATTCACCGCTGGCTGTCAACCGGGCAGAACGAGGACGCCGTGCAGGGCGCGGGCGTCACCGCAATCGCCGTCAGCCAATCTACCGGCTTCGGGCTGGTCATCGGCGCGCTGCTGCGCTGGCGGATGCTGCCGGGCCTCGGGCTAGCCCGTGCCCTCGGCGTCACCGCCGCCGTGGCACTATCTTTTCTCGCCGGGTGGGGCCTGTTCACCTCGCTGTGCCTGCTCGTGCTACCCTCCACCTTCCCCTTCGCCCAAGCCGTTGGCGCCGCCGGCCTGGCGCTAGGCGCTTTCGTCGTGGCGCTCTGCCTCTGGCCGCCCCACTGGGGCGGGCTCTCGCGATTGCCCCGCCTGCCCTCGATCTGGCTCGCCACCCGCATCGCCCTTTTCGCCACGCTCGACTGTGCCGCCGCCGCGCTCGCCTTCTGGCTCCTGCTGCCCCCCGGCACCGACCTTGCCTACCTCACCCTCCTGCCCGCCTTCCTGCTGGCCCTCGGCGCGGGCATCATGGGCGGCACACCGGGCGGCGCAGGCCCCTTCGAGGCAGCGCTTCTGCTGCTTCTGGCACAGGTCGATGGCACCGCCCTCTCCTGCGCCATCCTCGGCTTCCGGCTGGTCTACTATGCCCTGCCTGCCGGGCTGGGGTTGCTTGCAGCGGCGATCGGGCCTGTCCGGTCGCTGGCCACCCTGCGGCAGGAACGCGAGGACAAATCGAGCTTTCGCCCCGTATTTCGCCGCGCCGGGCGACCGCCTTCGGAGGATCTCGCATGGCACCTCGCCACCGCCCGCCGCGCCGAGGCCGGGCTGATCCGTCAGGGCGAGCTAGGCTGGCTCGAGGCCCCCGGCGCGGGTGGCGGATGGGCGGCTGGCCCTACCGGCTCCGCCCTCGTCGCCCTCGGTGCCCCTTTCGGGCCGTGGGGTGAGCGGCGGCACTGGCTCGCCGCGCTGCGCGCCGAGGCCCGCGCGCGCGGCCTCGCCCCGGTGATCTACAAGGCCGGCCCCCGCATGGCCGCCACCGCTCGCCGCGCGGGCTTTCGGGTGTTGCCTGTCTCAGAGGAGGCGGTGATCGAGCCGCTCGGCTTTTCCGTCGACAGCCCCGATCACCGTCAACTCCGCCGCAAGCTGCGCCGCGCCGCAAAGGCCGGCATCGAAATCACCCGCGAGATCGGTCCCCCCGACCCGGCCACCGCCGCCGAGATGGCCGCCGTCTCCGAGGCATGGGAGGCCACGCGCGCCGGCGCTCGCGGATTTTCGATGGGACGGTTCTGCGCCACCTACATTGGCCACCAATACCGCTACATCGCCCGCGCAGAGGGCCGCATCCTCGGCTTTGCCAGCTTCCACGTCTCAACCCTTGAATGGGTGCTCGACCTCATGCGCACCCTGCCAGAGCAGGAGCCGGGTGGCCCTTCCGCCCCTGACGGCACCATGCACGCTCTCGTCGCACGCGCTATCGCGGATGCCGCCCGGCGCGGCTGCCTGCGCCTGTCGCTCGCCGCTGTGCCGCTGCGGCAGACCGGGCTTGCGGAGGAAGACCCTGAAAGTGCGCTTTTTTCCGCCCTCCGCGCCCGGCTCGACGAGGCCTCCGGCGGGGCCGGGCTGCGCCAGTTCAAGGCCTGCTTCGCCCCGCGCTGGGAACGGCTCTACATCGCCGCGCCGAACCGCCTCGCCCTCTCCTTCGCCGCGGTCGACATCGCCCGCCGCATCGCCCGGCCCCGCCCGCTGCCGCACCTCGGACCCGAGCACGCCGCACCGGGCCGCTATGCGCCCAACGCCACGCCTGAGGCCCCGCAGGACGAGGCCCTGCCCCTCCGCCGCGCCTCCTGAGCGCCGCACCCCTGCCCCCGCGCCTCATAACGTCTTGCAGCATTCGACGTTGCGCCCCGCCGCGCCCTGTGGCACCCACCCGCCAACCCAACGCCCGGAGGCCCCAATGCCCGACGCTCTTTCCAACCTGCTGGCCGAACGCCCCTTTCTGCTGACCGATGGCGCCACCGGCACCACGCTGTTCAACATGGGCCTTCAGTCCGGCGACGCGCCGGAACTCTGGAACGACGAGCACCCCGACCGGATCGCCGCGCTCTACAAGGGCGCCGTCGATGCCGGCTCCGACCTCTTCCTGACCAACAGCTTCGGCGGCAACGCCTCGCGGCTGAAACTGCACAGCGCCGAGGGCCGGGTGCGCGAACTCAACCGCATGGCCGCCGAGATCGGCCGCGAGGTGGCCGACAAGTCCGGGCGCACCGTGGTGGTCGCAGGCTCGATGGGCCCAACCGGAGAGATCATGGGCAACATCGGCACCCTGACGCATGAGGACGCGGTGGAGATGTTCCACGAGCAGGCCGAGGGCCTGAAGGAGGGCGGCGCCGATGTGCTCTGGGTAGAGACCATCTCCGCCCCCGAAGAATACAAGGCCGCCGCCGAGGCCTGCGCGCTGGCCGGCATGCCCTGGGTTGGCACGATGAGCTTCGACACCGCCGGGCGCACCATGATGGGGGTCACCTCCTCCAGCATGGTGAAACTCGCCACCAAGCTGCCCACGCCCCCGCTCGCATTCGGCGCCAACTGCGGCGTCGGCGCCTCCGACCTGCTGCGCACCGTGAAGGGCTTTCTCGCCGAGGGTCCCGAAATTCCGGTGGTCGCCAAGGGCAACGCGGGCATCCCCAAGTATGTCGACGGCCACATCCACTACAACGGCACGCCCGAGCTGATGGCCGACTACGCCTGCATGGCCCGTGACATGGGCGCGCGGATCATCGGCGGCTGCTGCGGCACCACGCCTGAGCATCTCGCCGCCATGCGCGAGGCGCTCGATACCCGCCCCGCCGCCGCCGCTCCGACGCTCGAAGAGATCGCCGAAAAGCTCGGCGGCTTCTCCTCGGCCTCCGATGGCACCGGCGACGGCCCCGCGCCCGAGCGCCAGCGCCGTGGCCGCCGCCGGAGCTGATCGCGCCGCCTATCGGCTCACCGGGCGGCCACGATACCGCCCGCTCAGGTGATCTTGAACGTCGCCGTGAAAGGCAGATGGTCGCTGACCTCCTCGCGGAAGGTCTCGCGGCCCATGTCCATCGTCCAGTGCATCGGAAACAGCCGCAGGCTGCCGCGCACATAGGCACGGTTCTTGATCGGGATGCGGCTGATCGCAAAGCCGTCCAGCAGATTCGCCGGGCCACCCTCCAGAATATGCGAGAACCTTTCCTGCAAATCCCAGCAGGATAAAAAGTCCATCACATCGCCGCCGCCGAGGTGGTGAAAGTTGCTCACGTCCTGCCCCGGGATCATGTTGAAGTCCCCCATCAGCAGCACCGTCTTCAGCCGGTTTCCGGGCTGCTCCTGATAGGTGGTGATGTAGTCACCGATGAACCGGCACTGGCTGTCGCGCAGCGCCTGCTCACCCGCGCCCCGGCCCGACTTGAGGTGAACCGCGATCAGATGCGCCTCGAACTCGCCCACCTTCAGGTCGGCGATCACCGCCCGGCGGCCCGTGGTGTAATCTCCCTCCGAGCCATCGAGGATCTGCTTTTCGGTGATCTCCACCCCCTGCTTGTGCAGGATGCCGAGGTGCTGATGCGCCACCGGCTGCTCGACCAGCACCGCCTGATAGTCCAGCCCCTTGGCCGCCAGCCCCTCGCGCAGCACTTCGATGTAGCTGGCCGGGTTCACCTCCACCAACACCACGATCTCGGCATCCAGCAGCGCCAGCCCCTCGATCTGATTCTCGGTCTTCTCCGGCCCGGCGGGGAAGAAGCACCCAAGGTTCCACACGGCAATCCGGGCAACGGCATGTTCAAATGCGACCATCTCAACTCTCCCTCAATCAAATGCAAAGCAACCTATGCGGGAAAGATAACAGATCTGCGACGAAAGCCCTAGCTGAACAGGTCGAGCTGGTCCCCCGGCTTGGGCGGCACCCGGAAGAGATCGCAGCGCAGCGGCGGCAGGTTACGCTTTAGCCCCAGCCGTTTACAGGCCACCTCGAACCGGTGCGATAGCAGCGCCGCATGGGTGCCCTGCCCCTTCATCCGGCGGCCCCATTCTGGGTCATAATCGCGCCCGCCGTGCATCTCGCGCACCCGCGCCATTACCCGGCTGGCCCGCTCCGGCGCGGCCTCCTCCAGCCAATCGCGGAATAGCGGCGAGACCTCGCGCGGCAGGCGCAGCACGATATAGCTGGCGGCAACCGCCCCAGCATCCCGCGCCGCAGCAAGGATCTTCTCCATCTCGTGGTCCGTCAGCCCCGGGATCATCGGCGAGGCCATGACCCGCACCTGCAACCCCGCGCCCGCCAGCCGCTCGATCATTTTCAGCCGCCGCGCCGGGCTCGGCACCCGCGGCTCCATCTTGCGCGACAGTTCCGGGTCGAGCGTCGTGATCGAAACGCCCACCCGCGCCAGCCCCTCCCAGCCCATATCACCGAGAATATCCAGATCGCGTTCGATCAGGCTGCCCTTGGTGACAATGCCCACCGGGTGATTATGCGCGCGCAGCACCTCAAGCAGCTGCCGGGTGATCCGGTGGCTGCGTTCGATCGGCTGGTACGGGTCGGTGTTGGTGCCCATGGCGATGGGCGCCACTTCATAGCGTGGGCTGGCCAGCTCCGCTGCCAAACGCTCCGGCGCATTCGGCTTGGCCACCAGCTGGGTTTCAAAGTCCAGCCCCGGTGAGAGGCCGAGATAGGCATGGGTGGGCCGGGCAAAACAGTAGATGCAGCCATGCTCGCAACCGCGATAGGCGTTGACGGAACGATCGAACGAAAGATCGGGTGAACTGTTGCGGCTGATGATCTTCCGCGGGCTCTCAAGCGCCACTTCGGTCCGCAGCGGCGGAAGTTCCTCCTCCGCACCGGTGCCCCAGCCATCGTCCACCCGCTCCACGGCATAGGCATCAAACCGGTTTGCCACGTTCGAAAGGGCCGCGCGCCCGCGCCGCCGATGCTCCGGCACCGCCCAGCCGCCCCCTGATGCTTCTCCAAATCCCATGGTCGCACCTCGCAGTTTGGAGAACATATAGAACATTCCACGAACCTTTGAAAGAACCGCATGACCTTCATGACTATTTTTCGCGCCCATCCCCCGCAAATCCCCGCTATAAGTCGGCAAACGTGCGTGCCATGTCGCAAATCGGAAAGTCGCTTTGCGCCATTCCGGCAATGGCTCGATACAGAAAACCGCCTCCGGCCCAACGATGGCCACACAAAGGAACTGCCCATGTCTGCGGATGAAGAAGACGACATCATCCTTTCGGAACTCTCCGACGAGGACCTGACCGCCCAGATGCATGACGACCTCTACGATGGCCTCAAGGAGGAGATCGAAGAAGGCGTGAATATCCTGCTGGAGCGCGGCTGGGCCCCCTATGACGTTCTGACCAAGGCGCTTGTCGCGGGGATGAAGGTGGTCGGCGACGACTTCCGCGATGGTATCCTCTTCGTGCCTGAGGTGCTTCTGGCCGCCAACGCGATGAAGGCGGGCATGGGCATCCTGAAGCCGCTGCTGGCTGAAACCGGCGCCCCCCGCATGGGCAAGATGGTGATCGGCACCGTGAAGGGCGATATCCACGACATCGGCAAGAACCTCGTCTCCATGATGATGGAGGGCGCGGGCTTCGAGGTGGTCGATCTGGGCATCAACAACCCGGTCGAGGATTATCTCGATGCGCTCAAGCGCGAAGAGGCCGACATCCTCGGCATGTCCGCCCTGCTGACCACCACCATGCCCTACATGAAGGTGGTGATCGACGCGCTGGTCGAGCAAGGCATGCGCGACGATTACATCGTGCTGGTCGGCGGCGCGCCGCTGAACGAAGAGTTCGGCAAGGCGATCGGTGCCGATGCCTACTGCCGCGATGCCGCCGTTGCGGTGGAAACCGCCAAGCAGTTCATCGCCCGCAAGCACAACCAGCTGGCGGGGTGACCCTCCCCGCCCTACTCGGGCGGCATCAGGTAGGCCTCGACCTGGGTCGCAAGGGCTTTTATCGGCTCGGTCTGTTTGCCGGGCCGGGCCACATGCCGGGCCATCGCCATCAGGGTGAAGGCCCGGATCCCTTCGGCCATCACCTTGGGCGACAGGTCGGTGCGGAAGGGCGGTGCGCCGAAGAGCCCGCCGAACCAGCCGGTGATGATGATATCGAGCCGCGAGAGCGCCTCGGCAATCGGTCCGTCGGCAAGAGAGGCACGTTGCACAAGGTCGAACACATAGCGCTCGCAGGTCAGCAGCTCGATCACCGGGCCAAGGGTCGCCGCAAGCCCCTTTGCGCTGGACGGGCGGCGCGCGGTTTGCAGCGCATCCATCAGCCGCGAGAGCCGCTTGGCCACGAGCTGCTCCATCAGCACGTCCTTGTCAGCGAAATGGGTAAAGAACGTGCCCTTTGCCACGCCCGCCGCCTTCACCACCTGCTCCACCCGCAGCCCGCCAAAGCCCTCGCGGGCCACGATGGCCTCGGCGGCGGCAATGAGGTTGGCCCGTGTGGCGCGGGCGCGGCGCTGGATCGGTTCTGTCATGCTGCTGTGGTCGCCCGAAAGCTGACCGTGGTCAATTCGTTTTTCAGGGGACGCCCGTGAAACTCCCCAGCGACAGCAAACTCACCGAAGACGGCCTCGCCCCCGCCGGTCAAGGCAAGCTCCTGCTCATCGCCTGCGGGGCGCTCGCCCGTGAGATCCTCGCGCTGATCGAAGCCAACCAGTGGCACCACATGGCGCTCACCTGCCTGCCCGCGATCCTGCACAACCGCCCCGAGGCGATCCCCGATGCGGTAGAGGCGGCGGTTCGCAAGCATCGGGATCACTTCGAGCGCATCTTCGTGGTCTACGCCGATTGCGGCACCGGCGGCCTGCTGGAGGCCCGCTGCAAGGCCCTCGGCGTCGAGATGGTCGCCGGCCCGCATTGCTACAGCTTCTTCGAGGGCAACGCCGCCTTCGCCGCCCATGACGACGAGATCACCGCCTTCTACCTGACCGACTTTCTCGTCCGCCAGTTCGATGCCTTCGTCACCAAACCGCTGAAGTTCGACAAGCACCCGGAGCTGAAGGAGATGTACTTCGGCCATTACACAAAGCTGGTCTATCAGGCGCAAACCAACGATCCGGCGCTGACTGAGCTGGCGAAAAAGCACGCCGAAACACTGGGCTTGGAGTTCGAGCGCCGCTTCACCGGCTATGGCGATCTGGAGGTGGCGCTGGCATCCGCGTAACAGCAGGCCCCCGCCAATACTCAAGGCCTAAAGCGCCATATCGTCTCGGTGAATCAAGGCCGCACGCCCCGGATAGCCCAGCAGCGCCTCGATCTCTTCCGAGCGGTGCCCGGCAATCACCCCGGCCTCTTCCGCCGTATAGCGCACCAGCCCTTGCCCAAGGTGCCCGCCCGGCCCGACGATCTCCACCGGATCACCCCGCAAGAACGCGCCCTCAACCCCGCGCACCCCGGCTGGCAACAGCGATTTGCCCGCCGCCAGCGCCTTGGCCGCGCCCGCATCCACCGTGACCGTCCCGCGTGGCTTCATCGAGCCGATCCAGCCTTTGCGGGCGGCCTGCGGGGTGGTCTGTGCGGTGAACCAAGTGGCATTGGCGCCCTCTTCCAGCCGCTTTAGCGGGTTCAGCGCAAAGCCGTGGGTGATCGCCATCGCACAGCCCGCCGTCGTCGCCGTGCGGGCGGCCAGCAGCTTGGTCTTCATGCCCCCGCGCGACAGGCCCGAGCCTGCATCTCCCGCCATCGCTTCGATCTCTGGGGTGATCTCCTCCACCACGTCAAACCGCTTGGCCGCCGGGTCGATCGAGGGGTTGCCGGTGTAAAGGCCGTCGACATCGGACAGAAGCACCAGCGTATCGGCCCCCACCGTCACCGCCACCTGCGCAGCCAGCCGGTCATTGTCGCCAAAGCGGATCTCGTCGGTCGCCACGGTGTCATTTTCGTTGACGATGGGCAGCACCCCGAGCGAAAGCAGCGTTTCCAGCGTGGCCCGCGTGTTCAGGTAGCGCCGCCGCGAGGCGCTGTCTTCCAGCGTCAGAAGCACCTGCGCGGCCTTCATCCCATGCGGCGCGAGGACCTCCTCATAGGCCCGCGCCAGCCGGATCTGCCCCACCGCCGCCGCCGCCTGGCTCTGCTCAAGCGCCAGTTCCTCAACGCCAAGCCCGAGCACGCCCCGCCCCAGGGCAATGGAGCCTGACGAAACCAGCAGAACCTCGCAGCCCCGCGCCCTCAGCGCGGCGATGTCCTCGGCCAGCGCGACCAGCCACTCCTGCCGCAGCGCGCCAGTCGCGCGGTCCACCAGCAGAGCCGAACCGATCTTGACGACAAGCCGCCTGGCCTGCCCCAGGCCCGCGCTCAAGGCTGCCACGGCGCGTCCTCGTCCTCATCCGCGATCTCATCGCGGCGCGCCCGCACGATCTGCGCACGCAGCGCCCGCAGCACCTCCTGAATGCCCTCACCCGCCACGCCGGAAATCTGAAAGGGCCGCTGCCCGGCCGCCTCCTGAAGCTCGGTCTGCTTTTCGGCGCGCTCCTCATCGGTCAGCGCATCCACCTTGTTGAGCGCCAAAACGCGCGGCTTGTCAGCCAGATGGCCGCCATACATCTCCAGCTCGTGGGTGATGGTCCGGTAATCTTCTGCCACATCCTCGCTGGTGCCATCGACAAGGTGCAGCAGCACCGCGCAACGCTCCACATGGCCAAGGAAACGGTCACCGATGCCCCGGCCCTCATGGGCGCCCTCGATCAGCCCCGGAATATCGGCCATGACAAACTCGTGCCCGTCGACGCCCACCACACCGAGGTTTGGGTGCAGGGTGGTGAACGGGTAGTCCGCAATCTTGGGCCGGGCGTTGGAGGTGGCCGCCAGAAAAGTGCTCTTGCCCGCGTTCGGCAGGCCCAGCAGCCCGGCATCGGCAATCAGCTTCAGCCGCAGCCAGATCGTGCGCTCCACCGCCGGCTGGCCCGGGTTGGCCCGGCGCGGCGCCTGGTTGGTGGAACTCTTGAAATGCAGGTTGCCGAAGCCGCCGTTGCCACCCTTGGCCAGCACCACGCGCTGGCCCTCTTCGGTCAGGTCGGCAATCACCGTCTCCTCATCCTCTTCGAGGATCTCGGTGCCCACCGGCACGCGCAGGATGATGTCATTGCCATCCGCGCCGGTGCGCTGGCGGCCCATGCCGGGCTGGCCGTTCTTGGCAAAGAAATGCTGCTGGTAGCGAAAGTCGATCAGCGTGTTGAGGTTGTTCACCGCCTCGGCGATCACATCGCCCCCGGTGCCACCGTCGCCACCATCCGGCCCGCCATACTCGATGTACTTCTCCTTGCGGAACGAGACACAGCCGTTCCCTCCCGCGCCGGAGCGGATGTAAACCTTTGCGAGGTCGAGAAACTGCATGGGGCTGCGTCCTTGGGCTTGGGCTCCCGCGAGGTATCGCATCGTGCGGGGCTTCTCAAGCCTCCACGCGGGGCATGTGAAGGCGGGTGCTGCCGGCCTAGCCTGCCATCTCGCGCCAGACCCAGACCGTGCAGAAGACGGCCCCGAAGATCGCCAGCGTCATGAGACCGTACCCCGCCAATCCCGGCCCGAGCGCCTCTGCGAGCCCGTTGAGCCCATCCGCAAGCATGCGCAGGATGCCCCGGTTGGCTTTCATCGTTTCACCCGCCGCAAGGCGCGTCCCGACGTAGAAGAGGCCGCCGAACACGGCCCAGATCGAGATCAACGTGGGCAACAGAAACCGCAACCGCTCAAACATACGGAGCCCCCGAAAACGATCTATGCCAGCTTCTTGAGGTAGGTCCAGGTCGGCACCGTGCCCCCACGGCTGACCGAATAGGCCTCGGCATCGCCGAGGTATTCGAAGCCCGCGTTGGTCAGCACCCGTGCCGAGGCCGGGTTGTCCTGAAACACTTCGGCAAACATCGTGTGCGAGCCCTGCGGGTTCGCCTCGACCATCGCCGCGACGGCCTCGGAGGCAAGGCCGGTGTTCCACATCGCCGGAGCCACCCAGTAGCGGATCTCGCTCTGCTCGCGGCCTTTCTCCGGCTCCATCCGAGACAGCGCCACGATGCCCACAAGCTCGCCCATCCCCGCGGCGGTGCCGTCGATCGCCCAAACATCCTCGCGCCGGTTCTCGGCGTGGGAGCCACGGATGAACCCCTCCGCCGTGCCGGGCGGCAGCGGATGCGGCAGATGGCGGGTAGCGCGGGCCACGCGCTCGTCGCTGGCGTAAAGCGTGATCAGCCCCGCATCGCTCTGCTGAAGCGGGCGCAGTGTGACCCGCTCCGCAGTGATCACGGGCTGTCCGGAAATCCGGTCCTGTTGCATGTGTCGTTACTCCTCCGGTTCGCCGGAAACACCGGCTTGCGGTCAGGGCCCCTCTCCCCTTCCGCCGGGCCTATAATGGCCCAAAAACGCAACGGGGGGGATCGGCCTTGGCCGTCCCCCCCTGAAATGTGATTTCGTCTCGGGTCCGGCTTACTCAGCGGCCTCCGCCATCGGAAGCACCGAAATAAACGTGCGGCCTTTGATACCCTTGTGGAAGGTCACCTGACCTTCGGAGGTTGCAAAGATCGTGTGATCCTTGCCAAGGCCTACGCCCTCGCCCGGCCACCACTTGGTGCCGCGCTGACGCACGATGATGTTGCCCGGGATCACGGCTTCGCCGCCGAACTTCTTGACGCCGAGGCGACGGCCCGCGGAGTCGCGGCCGTTACGGGAAGAACCGCCTGCTTTCTTGTGTGCCATATCTCTCTACTCCTTCTCGGCTCAGGCCAGTTTCTTGGCCTGTTCGATCCAGCCTTCGCGCTCGATGCGGCCCTTGAACGAGAGCTTCTCGTCCATGGCAGCCACGTCCTCGTCGGTCCAGACGGCGATCTGGGCGAAAGTGGTCACGCCCGCTTCATGCAGTTTTTTCTCAAGCGCCGGGCCAACACCCGAGAGCTGCTTGAGATCGTCGCCACCCTCGGCCTTTGCGGCCTTCTTGGGAGCGGCTTTCTTCTCTTCCTTCGGAGCCTCGGCCTTCTTGGCGGCGGGCTTCTCTTCGGCTTTCTTCGCGGCGGCCTTCTTCGGCGCGGCCTTCACGGCGGCGGCCACGGCGGCACCCGAAACGGAGCCTGCACCGATGGCGGCCTTCACGCCGGTCTTGTCACCACCCTTTTCGAGGATGTCGGTGACGCGCAGCAGGGTCAGCTGCTGGCGGTGGCCCTTGGTGCGCTGGCTGCCGTGCTTCCGGCGGCGCTTCACGAAGTGGATGACCTTCTCGCCTTTGATCTGGTCGATCACTTCAGCCTGCACGGCGGCACCGTCGACCATCGGGGAGCCGATGGTGGAGCCAACCATGAGAATCTCGTTGAACTGGACGGTCTCACCCGCCTCTGCGGCCAGCTTCTCGACGCGCAGCACATCGCCGCTCGCCACTTTGTATTGCTTGCCGCCGGTTTTCATAACCGCAAACATGTTGTTTTCCTTACGTCTTTCGCGTTCCTGCGGTCCCCCTCGCGGGGCGTTGCCGGCCTTTCGGCCACCTCGAACAGCGTGCCCTTCACATGGGCCTTGTTGCATAGGTTTTCCACCCGCCTTCGGGTAGAGCGCGGCTTATCGGGCGGAAAGGACTTTGTGTCAAGGGGGTTTCCGGCCCCGCGCGGTGGCCGATCTGCCCTGCCACAGTAGTACCCATCAACGCAAGACGGCGGCACCTTCGCGCCGCCGTCCCGTCTGCCCGGCAGGGAGGATCAGAGGGTACCGGCAGACATCTCCCGTGCGATGTGGTCGGCCTGGCGGATCGCCAGCGCCACGATGGTCAGCGTCGGGTTCTCCGCCGCACCGGTGGTAAACTGCGAGCCGTCCGACACGAAGAGGTTGGCCACGTCGTGGGTCTGGCCCCATTTGTTCACCACCCCGTCCCGCGCGTTCTCGCTCATCCGGTTGGTGCCGAGGTTGTGGGTCGAGGGGTACGGCGGCGTCGGGAAGGTGCGCGTGGCCCCCACCGCGTCGTAGATCGCCATGCCCTTCTCGTAGGCGTAGTTGCGCATCGCCACGTCATTGGGGTGATCGTCGAAGTGGACGTTCACAACCGGCAGGCCGAACTGGTCGGTCACATCGTGGTTCAGCGTCACCCGGTTGGTCTCCTGCGGCATGTCCTCGCCCACGATCCACAGGCCGGCCATGTTCTCGTAGCCATCGAGCGCGGTTGTGAACTCGCGGCCCCAGGCGCCGGGGTCGAGGAAGGCGGCCATGAAGGGCAGGCCCAGCGAGAGCGTCTCCAGCTCGAAGCCGCCGACGAAGCCGCGTGAGGGGTCGTGCTTGGCCTCGTCCTGCACGATCCCGGCCATGGTGGTGCCGCGCCACATCCGTACCGGTTTGTCGAAGACGCCATAGACCGAGCCAGTCATGTGCCGCATGTAGTTGCGCCCCACCTGCCCCGAGCTGTTGGCCAGCCCGTCAGGGAACATCGACGACGCCGAGTTCAGCAGCAGCCGCGGGCTTTCGAACGAGTTGCCCGCCACGCAGACGATCCGCGCCGCCTGCATCTGCAGGTTGCCATCGGCGTCAAAATACTCGACCCCGGTCACCTTGCCCGAGTCGTCGTGCAGGATGCGGGCGGCATGGCAGCGCTCACGCACCTCCAGATTGCCGGTCGCCTCGCCATACTCGATGTCGGTATAGACCGACGACCATTTGGCGCCCCACTTGCAACCCTGAAAGCAAAAGCCGGTCTGCTGGCAGGCAAGGCGGCCATCGTAGTCTTCGGAGTTGATCGCCATGCGCCCGGTGTGAACCTCTGAGTAGCCCAGCGCTTTGGCGCCTTTCTCGAAGACCTTGTAGTTGTTGTTGCCGGGCAGGCCAGGCCGCCCGCCGGTGCGGGTGACGCCCAGCTTGGTCTCGGCCTTTTCATACCACGGCGCCATCTCGGCAGCGTCGATCGGCCAGTCGAGCAGGTTGGCACCCTGCACCTCGCCATAGGTGGTGGCCGCCTTCCACTCGTGCTCCTGAAACCTCAGGCTCGCACCCGCCCAATGGGTGGTGGTGCCGCCCACGGCCTTCACGATCCAGGCTGGCAGGCCCGAAAAGTCCTTGGCCACCCGCCAGTCGCCGCTGGTCGTACGCGGGTCGGTCCAGGCCAGCTGGCCAAAGCTCTCCCACTCGTCGTTGATGAAGTCCTCGGGCAGGTAGCGGCCCCCGGCTTCCAGCGAAACCACGCTGACGCCCTTCTGCGCCAACTCGTTGGCAAGCACGCCGCCGCCCGCGCCGGTCCCGATGATGACGACCACGCTGTCGTCGGTCTGTTCAAACGGTGCTGTCATGATCTCTCTCCCCCCTCAGAGCCACGCGATGTCATCGAAACCACGGTCGATGTAGCCGCCTTCCGAGAAGCTCTCGCCCTCGTAACCGAAGAGCGGCCAAACGGCCTTCTGGTTGTAGAGCCCAGTCACGAGCCCTCCGCGGATCTGCTGGAAGAACGGGCTGTCCTCCATCGCGCGCAGGATATCCACGCGCTCGCGCTCCCAACTCACGGCCAGATAGCTGGCGTGCCCCCTGCCCTGCGCGGCGGCATCGAGCGCGGCGATCCCCGCCTCGATCCCCTCGGCCGCCTCGGCGCTGTCATAGCCCCTCACGGCGATCACGTAATACTCGTCGCTCACATGGTCATGCGGGTAGATATCCCGCGCCATCTGAACGAGCGTGGCAAAGCTCCCGGGCTTCAGCGCCACCGTCTCCGCCGCCCAGGCCGCGTCGGGCGCGGCGATGAAGCCCGCCCCCACCACAAAGCTCGCGCCTGCGGCGCTGGCCCGTGACAGAAGCTGGCGCCGGGTCAGGCCGCGATGGGCCTGCCCGCTGCTGGCTGATTTCTGCATGATCTCTCCTCCCTTTACATCCTCACTGAAAGCGCCCGCTGCGCTCCAGCACCTCGATCTGGTATCCGTCCGGGTCCGCCACAAAGAAGAACCGCGCCACCACCTCCCCGGCAGGCGCGAACTCCACCAGCTTGCGCGGCTTCAACCCCTCAGCCTCGAAGCGGGCATGCTCGGCGTCCAGGTCCTCGACCGAAACGGCCAGATGCCCATAGCCGTCGCCCAGCTCGTAGGGCGCGGTGCGGTCCTTGTTGATGGTCAGCTCCACCTCGAAACCGGTTTCACCGTTGCTCATGTAAACGAGCGTGAATTCCGGAAAATCGAGCCGGTCCGCCACTTCGAGCCCGAAGGCGCGGCGGTAAAAGTCAACCGAGCGCTCTTCGTCGAGCACGCGGATCATCGAGTGTATGGCCTTTGCCAAGTCGCTCTCCTGTTTCAATGCGATTGCTTTGAAACAAGGGTGCCAAGGCGGGCGAAGAAGTGGGTAGTAACCTTCTACTACCCTGCGGTTTTGCCTATTCGGCGGCGATGGCGGGCTCTTCGGGCGCCGCTTTCATCTCCAGAAACACAAGGCAGGCCCCGCGCAATAGCGAGGTAAAGTTCACCGGCTCGCCGCGCAACTCAAGCACCTCGGAGTGCAGCTTGGAGATGAAGGCAGGGGTGGATTGCCCGTCGCGTTCCGCAATCTCGTCCAGAATGGCCCAGAACGAGTTTTCCAGCCGGATGCTGGTGCTCTGACCATTCAGCCTGAGCCGCCGCGTGGTGGTGGCATAGCGCTCCGGGTCCTGCCCGGCAAAGACATGGCACATGGTTGGTGTCCTCCCTTGTCTCCCCGCGCGCCCTCCCCGGAGGCCGCGGGAGGCCAGCATGGCACGGCCCGCCGGGCTGTCCAACAGGGCAATTGGTCGGGTGTCAGATGTCTTCGCTGATCATGAACCGCGAGGCCGCAAGCCCGAGGTCGCGGGAGATATCGGCAAAGAGCGTGTCGAAGGCGGCAAAGATCGCCCGGTTCAGCGCCCGCCCCTCCGGCGTCTGCGACAGGGCGGTGTAGGCCTCGATGTCGGCATCCTCCAGCGGCTTGTAGGCCATCGCGAGATACGACCAGACCCAAGCCTCGGTCTCTTCGCGAATGTCTGGCTCCTGCATCCAGACATCGCGCAGCATGTCTTCCTCGCTCATCTCCGCAGGCAACGCACCCCCGGCGGCCAGCCCTTGGTAAAAGGCGTAATTGGAGTTGAGCGCCCCGGCGATATTGGTCTCGACCAGATCATTGGCGTCGATATAGGCGCGCAGCGCATCCAGCCGCTCGCTGTCCTGCCCGCGCATCTCGTCAAAGGCATCGCGGCTCATCTGCTCCACCGTCTCGTCGAGCAGGGCACTCCGGGCGGAGATTTCGAGCGAGATGATCCTGCGGCCCCGCTCGCTGTCGAGAAACTCGAAGAGAGGCGCGGTATCCACGCCCGCCATCTCCTCCGACATGCGCCGCAGCATCACCGCATCAAGCCGCTCGGTCTTGTAGATATCACTCACCAGCTCCGGCCAAAGCTCGCCCCCCGCGCCGGGAAAGAGCTCGCTCTCCAGCGCGACCGAATAGGCCAGCCCCTCTTCGCGCAGGATCGGCAGCAGTCGGTCCATCCCGATGGCGTCCAAGAGCTTCCGGGTCTCCGCCTCTGCCAGCGGAGCCTTGGTAGGCTCTTCCGCCGCCTGCGCCCCGCCGGTCTCGGCCAGCACCGCGCCGTGCGGCCCGAAGGCAGGGAGCGCGGCCAGAAGGGCGGCACAAAGGGCGTGGGCAGGGCGTAGCATCAGGCGCATGTCTCCGGAACATCGGCAGGTCGACACTGGCATATGCCCTTGCGCGGGCGTTTCCAAGCCGATCCCGGCAATTTGAACGGCAGGCGGCAGGAAACGCCACCCGCGTGAAACGGGCGCGCGACCCGCCTCAGCTCTTCCAGAGCGACACGCAGGGAATCTTCTCGCGGTCGCAACGGCCTGCGTATTTCTCCGCGATCCCGCGCACCTCTTCCAGCATCCCCGCCTCCAGCGTGATCGGCTCCAGCCCCATGCCCAGAAAGCGGTCGTTGGTCACATGCAGGTCGTTCTCCTCCGCCTCCTGTCGCGGGTTCTCCAGATAGGCGATCTCCGCCCCCATCTGGTCGCGCAGCATCTGCGCAAGGTCGCGGACACGGTGGGTCTCGGTCATCTGGTTGAGGATGTTCACCCGCTCGCCGTCCCCCGGCGGGTTGTTCAGCGCCAGCTCGATGCAGCGGCAGGTGTCCTGAATATGGATGAACGCCCGCGTCTGCCCCCCGGTGCCATGCACGGTCATCGGGTAGCCGATGGCCGCCTGCATCACGAAGCGGTTCAGCACCGTGCCATAGTCGCCGTCATAGTCGAACCGGTTGATCAGCCGCTCGTCCATCGCCGTCTCTTCGGTCTGCGTGCCCCAGACGATGCCCTGATGCAGGTCGGTGATCTTCACCCCGTCGTTCTTGTTGTAGAAGTGAAAGAACAGCTGATCCTGCGTCTTGGTCATGTGGTAGATCGAGCCCGGGTTGGCCGGATAGAGGATTTCCTGCTCGCTCGGCCCGTTGGCGGTATCGACCGAGACCTTCAGGTAACCTTCGGGGATCTTCATCCCAGCCGTGCCATAGCCATAAACCCCCATCGTCCCCAAATGGACGAGGTGAATGTCCAGCCCGCTCTCCACGATGGCCGAAAGCACATCATTGGTGGCGTTGAGGTTGTTGTTCACCGTGTAGCGCTTGTGGGCGCTCGATTTCATCGAATAGGGCGCCGCCCGCTGCTCGGCGAAATGGATCACTGCATCCGGTTTCTCGTCCTGAAACAGCGTCAGCAGCCGGTGATAATGCTCGCCCACAGTGAAGTCATGAAACCCGATCTCCTTGCCGGTCAGTTCCTTCCAGACCCGCAGACGCTCCCCGATCGGGCGGATCGGGGTGAGGCTCTCCACCTCCAGCTCGATGTCGATCTTCCGGCGGCTCAGGTTGTCGACGATGATGACATCATGGCCACGCGCCGACAGGTGCAGCGCATTGGGCCAGCCGCAAAACCCGTCTCCACCAAGAATGATGACTTTCATGACCAGGGCGCCTCCCAGCGCTTCAACACCAGCTAGGCCCCCACCTGCACGCGCGTTGATATCGCAGGCACCGCTCAGGTCAATCGCGGCGGCGCATTTCGGCGCTGCAGGGTTGCCCGGAAGCCTCTGTCACGTCGCCTTGCATAGCACGCACGCAACGGGCCCGCTCAAAGGGGTTGCGCCGCCCGGCCCACGCGTATACATCCGCGCCACCTGAGACCACAGGGATCGCGGAGAGGTGCCGGAGTGGTCGAACGGGGCGGTCTCGAAAACCGTTGTGGGTGCAAGCCCACCCAGGGTTCGAATCCCTGTCTCTCCGCCACTTTCCTTCCCCGCCGCAGATAGCCTCAGCCCCGCCCCCGGGGCCTCGGCCGCGTGCCGCGTGCATCGCCTGCACCCGGCCCTCACAGCGCTCTCACATCCCCCTCCCGAAAGCGTGACAGAACCGGATCATTTTCTGAGGAACGGAAACCTTGAATGAGCCGTTGTATGGGCTCACGTCCACGAGGACCAAAACACCACGTCCACAAGGACAGACCACAAGGATAAGAGACATGAAGAAGACAATCGTAGCAGCCACCCTCCCCGCTCTACTGGCCCTCCCGGCCTTTGCAGGCAACCTCGACCCGGTCATCGTTGAAACCCCGGTCGCTGCTCCCGCGCCCGTCTACGACGCTGGCCGCGACTGGTCCGGCGGCTACGTCGGCCTGTCCTTCGGCACCGGCTCGGGCGAAGTGGATGACGGCACCGCTTCCACCGACTTCGACGTGAACGACAACTACGGCCTCTACGGCGGTTACCTGTGGGACAACGGCAGCCTCGTGTATGGTGGCGAACTGGCCTACAGCTCCCTCTCCATCGGCACCGACGCCGGTGATGCAGACGCCGACGAGTGGATGCTCAAAGGCCGTCTCGGCTACGACGCGGGCAACTTCCTGCCCTACGCCACCGCCGGTTACTCCAACCTCACCGTCGAGGGTGACAGCGGCGACGGCTACGTGCTGGGTGCCGGTCTGGAATATGCCGCAACCGAGTCGATCTCGGTGCGCGGTGAGTACCTGAACCACCAGTTCAACGACTTTGGTGACACCGATGGTCTGGACGTGTCGCACGACACCTTCAGCATCGGCGTGAGCTACAACTTCTGATCGCGTCCCCGATCAGAGGTCGATGAGAGGGGTGGTGCCTTGCGCACCACCCCTTTTTCATGCGCGCCCCTGAGCGCCACCAAACGGCCACGTCGCTCAAAGGCCCCACAGAGTCGAAAGTCTGGTTTCCGCCCCGCCCGATTCCCCCCTAGGATGCGCCCGAGCTGCCTTGGGAGGGGCCATCCGCCATGTCTGCATTCCGCGAGGCCATTGCCGAGGCTGCCGGGCTGATCGTCCGGGCGGATGCCGATTTTCTCGAGATCGTCGCGCTCTCGGCGCAAGTCACTGGGCTGGCCGTGCTAATCGCCTGCGCCATCGGCTTCCCGCTTGGAGCGCTGCTCGCCGTGGGCCGGTTCCGCGGGCGCGGGGCGCTCTCGCTCGCGGTCTCGGCGGCAATGGGCTTGCCCCCCGTGGTCGTCGGCCTCGTGCTCTACATGCTGCTCTCCCGCGCCGGTCCCCTCGGCGTGCTCGGCCTGCTCTACACCCCCACCGCCATGGTCATCGCGCAGGTCGTGCTGGTCACCCCCATCATCGCCGCGCTGACCCGTCAGGTCGTGGAGGATCTCGACGCCGAATATTCCGAAACCCTCCGCGCCCTGCGCGCCACCCGCGCGCAGGCCATGGGCACCCTACTGTGGGAGGCCCGCCCCGCACTGGTCACCGCCGCCCTCGCCGGGCTGGGTCGCGCCATGGCCGAGGTCGGCGCAGTGATGATCGTCGGCGGCAATATCGATCATCTGACCCGCGTGATGACCACCGCCATCGCGCTGGAAACCTCGCGCGGCGAACTGGCGCTGGCCCTAGCGCTCGGCATCGTGCTGCTGGTCGCCTCGCTGGCGATCAACGCCGCCCTGATGGGCCTGCGCCAGCGGATCGGGGAGCCCGCGCATGGCTGAGCGCCGCGTCATCCCGCTCTCCCGGCCCGAGCCCCCCAACGCCGAGCCGGGCATTGCCATATCCGGGCTGCACCTGTCGCGCTCCGGCCGGGCGCTGCTGCGGGGCGTGTCGCTGACCCTCGGCCACACCGGCATCACCGCACTTCTGGGGCCGAACGGCGCGGGCAAGAGCCTGCTGCTGCGCGCCATCGCCGGGATCATCCCGCCCGATGCGGGCGAGATCAACCTCGCGCCGCGCCTCGCCCACCCCGCGCTGGTTTTCCAAAAACCGGTTCTCCTGCGCCGCTCCGCCCGCGCCAACCTCGCCCATGCGCTCAAACTCGCAGGCGTGCCCCGCGCCGCGCGCCCGGCCCGTATTTCCGACCTATTGGAGCAATGCGACCTCACCGCCCTCGCCGCCTCTCCCGCCCGCTCGCTCTCAGGCGGCGAGCAGCAGCGGCTGGCAATGGCTCGGGCGCTCGCTGGCGACCCGGCGCTGCTGCTGCTCGATGAACCCACCGCCTCGCTCGACCCCAAGGCCACCGCAGCGATCGAGGCCATCACCCTGCGCGCCGCCGGGCGCGGCGTGAAGGTCATCCTCGTTACCCACGACCGCGCCCAGGCCGAGCGCCTCGCCGGCGATGTCGTGTTTCTGCACAAGGGCCGCGCCGTCGAACACGCCCCCGCGCCCCGCTTCTTTTCCACCCCCGCCTCTGCCGAGGCCCAAGCCTACCTTGAAGGAAGACTCATCCTGTGATCCGCCCCCTCATCACCGCCGCCGCCCTCGCCCTGCTGGGCGCGCTGCCCGCCACCGCGCAGAGCCACATCACCGTGCAAAGCACCACCTCCACCCAGAACTCGGGCCTCTACGAGCACCTGCTGCCGATCTTCGAAGAGAAAACCGGGATCGACGTGCGCGTGGTCGCCGTGGGCACCGGTCAGGCGCTGAAGAACGCGGGCAATTGCGATGGCGACATGCTCATCACCCACGCCCGCGCCGCCGAGGAGGCCTTCGTGGCCGAGGGCAAAGGGCTGGCCCGCCACACACTGATGTATAACGACTTCATCCTCGTCGGCCCCGCCGCCGACCCCGCCAGCGCGGCGGGCGACGATATCCTCGCCGCTCTTTCCGCCATTGCCGAGAGCGAGGCCCCCTTCGCCTCCCGCGCCGACGACTCGGGCACCAACAAGGCTGAGCTTGCGCTCTGGTCCGAGGCAGGGGCCGATCCCAAGGCCGCCTCGGGTACATGGTATCTCGAGACAGGCTCCGGCATGGGCGCCACCCTCAACCTCGGCACCGCGCAGGGCGCCTATGTGCTGACCGACCGCGCCACATGGGACACCTTCGCCAACAAGAGCGATTTCGAGATCCTCGTGGAGGGCGACCCCAAGCTTTTCAACCAGTACGGCCTCATCGTCGTCAGCCCCGCCGCCTGCCCCGCCACCCGCATCGTCGAGGCCGAGACCTTTGCCAAATGGCTGCTCGGCCCCGAGGGGCAAGATGCCATTCAGGCCTTCGCCCCCAACGGCAAACAGCTGTTCTTTCCCAACGCGGCAGAGTGATCGCCGGGCGCGGGGCGAAGGCGGGCGCTTCGGCGCTTGACCTTCCTCCCCCGCCGCCCCACCTTCCGCCCAGTCGCAGCCGGGAGGAAAAAGAGCATGGGACAGATCCGCGTCGAGGGCCGCCTCATCTGCACGACCGAAGCGCAGGCCGAGACCGCCCGCAAGCTGCTGCCCGAGCACATCCGCCTCAGCCGTGCCGAACCCGGCAACATCCATTTCAACCTGACCCAGGGTGATGATCCGATGGTCTGGCACCTCGACGAGCTGTTCGAAAGCCCCGAGGCCCTCGCCGCCCATCAGGCCCGCACCAAATCCTCCGCCTGGGGCGAATCGAGCGGCGAGATCACCCGCGACTTCACCGTGACCGAGGAGGAGGCGTGAGCCGCAGCCCCTCGCCCGGCGAGATCGCGCCCGCCGGAGTCGCCGCCCGCCCCCGCACACCCGAATCCAACGCCCTGCTGCCCGCGATGGGCTGGATGCTGGGCGCCATCGCCTCCTTCGCCACCATGGCCGTGGCCGGGCGGCAGGTCTCGGTCGAGCTCGATACCTTCGAGATCATGACCTATCGCAGCTTCGTCGGGATCTTCATCATCGTCTCACTGGTCTTCGCCACGCGCCAGACCCACCAGATCACCACCCGCCAGCTGCACCTCCACTTCGCCCGCAACGTGGCCCACTTCGCCGGGCAGAACCTGTGGTTCTTCGCCATCACGATGGCCCCGCTGGCGCAGGTCATCTCCATCGAGTTCACCTCGCCGCTCTGGGTCATCCTGCTGGCCGCGCTCTTCCTCGGCGAGCGCTTCACGGCTGTGAAGGCGTTGAGCGCCGGGCTCGGCTTCATCGGCGTGCTCATCGTCGCCCGCCCCGATTTCACCAACCTCGACCCCGGCCTGACGGCGGCGGCGGCGGCAGCCGTCGGCTTTGCCCTCACCGCGATATTCACCAAGGTGCTGACCCGTCAGGCCTCGGTGCTCTGCATCCTGTTCTATATCACCACCATGCAGGCGGTCTTCGGGTTGGCCTGCGGCTTTCTCGACGGCCACATGACATGGCCCTCCACCTCGGCCATCCCCTACGTGGTGCTGATCGGCGTCGCCGGGCTGACCGCCCACACCTGCCTGACCCGCGCCCTCTCGCTCGCGCCCGCCTCCATCGTCATGCCAATGGACTTCATACGCCTGCCCCTGCTGGCCTTCGTCGGCATGGCCTTCTACGGCGAGTCGCTCGATATCTGGGTGGTGCTTGGCGCGGCGCTGATCCTCGGCGGCAACTTCATCAACCTGCGCGCGAACGCGCGTTGACCCCCACGCGCCCGTGGCTGTGTGCCGCAAGACACGATTTTTGCGACATTCCCGCCACCCAGCGCCTGTTTTGCGCTCTGACGCAGGGTAACAAATTGACGACAAATCACGGCCTGCTCAAAAAGGTGTCAATCGGGAGACACTTCGGGGAGGAAACCGAATGAAACGCACAACCACCAGCGCCGCCGCAGCCCTTCTGGCCACCGCAACCGCCGCATCCGCGGGCGGAATCGAGCGCACCACGCAATCCATCGGCTTCATGTATGAGCCGGGCAGCTACGGCGAGTTTTCGATCAGCCGCGTCAGCCCGGATGTGTCCGGTGTCGCCGCCAGCGGGCTTGGCCCCTTCCCGGCAGGCCCGGATTCCGGCGACATGTCGGGCGACTACACCTCGCTCTCCTTCGCCTTCAAGACCGACGTGAACGATCGCCTCTCGATCGGCTTCATCTTCGAGCAGCCCTTCGGCGCCGATGTCTACTATCCGATGGGCACCGGCTACGCCTACGGCGGCTCCAACGCCGACCTCAACGTCGACGAGCTCAAGCTGATCGCCAAGTACAAGCTTGATGGCGGCTTCTCGATCCACGGCGGTCTGCGGATGCAGCAGGTCAAGGGCAACGTCGCGCTCTTCAACGGCTACTCGCTGCAGGCGCCGACCAGCTCCGAACTCGGCTATTTCATCGGCGCGGCCTATGAGAAGCCCGAGATCGCCATGCGCATCGCACTGACCTACCACTCCGCGATCACGCATGAGTTCGCGGCGATCGAAAACAACAGCCCCTCGCTTCCGTTCGAAACGACCTTCCCGCAGTCGCTGAACCTCGAAGCTCAGACCGGCATCGCCGAGGGCACCCTGCTGCTGGCCTCGGTCCGCTGGGTCGACTGGTCGGAATTCGATATCACACCCTTCGGCTACAACCTCGCCACCGGCAGCTCGCTGGTTGATTACGAGGATGACGTGATCACCTACACCGTGGGCGTGGCCCGTCGCTTCACCGACAACTTCGCCGGCATCGCGACCGTCAGCTACGAAGCCCAGAACGGCGGCTTCTCCGGCAACCTCGGCCCTACCGATGGCCGCACCTCGATCGGCCTCGCCGGCCGCTACACCGTGGGCAAAGCCGTCATCACCGGCGGCGTGAACTACAGCTGGGTCGGCGACGCCCGCACCGAGAACCCCACCGCCCCCGGCACCACCTTCGGCGACTTCTCCGGCAACACCGCCGTCGGCGTTGGCCTCCGCGTGGGCTACACCTTCTGATCTCAATCGGAAGAAGCTATCTCATTCAAGGCCCCGTGCATCCCGCTCGGGGCCTTTTGCTTGCCGCAACTTCCGGGTCGCCCCGCCCCCGGCCCGCCGCTAAACCCGGCCCATGAGCCAATCCACCGACATTCCCGCCCGCGCCTGGGCCGAGCTGCTGCTGCTCGGGCTGATCTGGGGCGCCTCCTTCCTGTCGATCCGGGTGGCACTGGACGAGGTGAGCGTGCTCTCCTCGGTCTGCCACCGGGTCGGCTGGGCCGCTCTGGTTCTCTGGGCGCTGGTCTGGATGCGCGGCGAAGCGCTGCCACGCGGCGCGGCCCTCTGGGGCAGCTTCGCGGTGATGGGCCTGCTGAACAACGTGCTGCCCTTCACCCTCATGGCCTGGGGCCAGCTGACGATCGAAAGCGGTCTCACCTCGATCCTCAACGCCTTCACCGCCGTCGCCGGGGTGCTGGTGGCGGCCCTCGTCTTTGCCGATGAGCGCCTCACCGCGCGCCGCCTGACCGGCGTCTGCCTCGGGTTCGCGGGCGTGGCCGTCACCGTGGGGCCTGCCGTGCTGCAAGGCTTCTCGCTCCGCTCCCTCGCGCAACTCGCCGTTCTGGCAGGCACACTGTGCTACGCGCTGGCCGGCGCATGGGCCCGCGTGCGCCTCAAGGGCCTCTCTCCCACCGTGGCCGCCGCAGGCATGCTCTCCTGCTCCACCCTCATGCTCATCCCGCTCACGCTGCTGCTCGAAGGCAACATGGACCTGCCCTCCACGGTCCACGGCACCGCCGCCATCGCCTACTACGCGCTCATCGCCACCGCCTGCGCCTACCTGCTCTACTACCGCGT
The DNA here is from genome assembly GCA_017792405.1 of Oceanicola sp. Lineage (GTDB taxonomy): Bacteria > Pseudomonadota > Alphaproteobacteria > Rhodobacterales > Rhodobacteraceae > Vannielia. The sequence goes on along the minus strand of CP051231.1, from coordinate 1,297,887 downwards.
GCTCGGCATGGCCGGGGCGGGCAATCTGCTGCTGGTCACCCTGCTGATTCCGCCGGTCGCCATCGGTCTCGGGGCGCTGGTGCTGAACGAGGCCCTCCACCCCCGCGCCTACGCCGGCTTCGCCCTTCTGGCGCTCGGCCTCATCGTGCTCGACGGGCGACTGTGGCGCCGCCTGCGCCCGCGCCCCGCCTGAAACCACTGGACCGTTCCCGCCCCCCGCGCTACCCCTCCCGGCAACGACGAGGGACACCCATGATCTACGATACCGCAGCAGACTGGACCGCCGCCGCGCAAAAGCGCGTGCTGCTCTTCGGCATGTCCGGGCTGGGCAAGACCCACCTGAGCCAGTTGCTGCGCGACAGCGGCGCATGGTTCCACTACTCCATCGATTACCGCATCGGCACCCGCTACATGGGCGAGCGGATCGCCGACAACGCCAAGCGCGAGGCAATGAAGGTGCCGTTCCTGCGCGAGCTGCTGATGACGGATTCTATCTACATCGGCTCCAACATCACCTTCCACAACCTCAGCCCCGTCTCCACATACCTCGGCAAGCCCGGAAGCCCCGAGAAGGGCGGCATGGAGATGACCGAATACACCCGCCGCCAGGCCCAGTTTCGCGAGGCCGAGGAGCGGGCGCTGATGGACACCGGCTATTTCATCGAACGGGCAGAGGCACTCTACGGCTACCCGCATTTCATCTGCGACACCGGCGGCTCGATCTGCGAATGGGTGGGCCCGGAGGATATGGCCGATCCGCTGCTGACCGAACTCAGCCGCCAGTGCCTCATGGTCTGGATCGAGGGCAGCGAGGCGCACACCGCCGAGCTGATCCGCCGCTTCGACAAGGCCCCCAAACCCATGAGCTACCGCCCCGATTTTCTGGCCCGCGTCTGGGCCGAATATCTAAGCGAAAACAACATCTCCGAGGCCGATGTTGACCCGGATGCCTTCATCCGTTTCACCTATTCCAAAGCCCTTGCCCACCGCCAGCCGCTCTACGAGGCGATGGCGCGGAACTGGGGCGTGAGCATCACCGCCGACGAGGCCAAGGCCGTGAACAGCGAAGAGGCCTTCAACCAACTGATCGCCCACGCCCTTGAGCGCAAGCCCCAGCCGACCTAAATCCGCATCTCCGCAACCCTGAAAGACAGCGCAATGCCCATCACCCTGCCCTCCGACCTCCCCGCCTACGCCGTGCTCGAGCGCGAGGGCGTGATGGTCATGGGCGAGGGCCGCGCGCACAGTCAGGACATCCGGCCCATCCGCATCGGGCTGCTCAACCTGATGCCAAAGAAGATCCAGACCGAGACCCAGTTCGCCCGGCTCATCGGCGCGACGCCCCTCCAGATCGACTTCCAACTGATCCGGATGAGCGAGCACGAAACCAAGAACACCGCCGCCGAGCACATGGAAAACTTCTACCGGCCCTTCTCCGAGGTCGAGGCCTCGGGCGAAAAGCTCGATGGCCTCATCATCACCGGCGCCCCGATCGAGCACCTCCCCTTCGAGGAGGTGACATACTGGGACGAGCTGAAACGCGTGATGGACTGGACCCAGACCCACGTGCATTCCACCTTCGGCGTCTGCTGGGGCGGCATGGCGATGATCAACCACTTCCACGGCGTGCCCAAGCACCTGCTCGATCACAAGCTCTTCGGCTGCCTGCGCCACGCCAATCTCGCCCCCGCCTCGCCCTACCTGCGCGGCTTCTCCGATGACGTGCTGATCCCGGTCAGTCGCTGGACCGAGATGAAGTCGGCCGAGGTCGAGGCCGCCGGCCTGAACATCCTCATCGGGTCCAACGAGGCTGGCCCCTGCCTTGTCGAGGATCCGGCCCATCGCGCGCTCTACATTTTCAACCACTTCGAATACGACAGTGGCACCCTGAAAGAGGAGTATGACCGCGACGTTGCCGCCGGCACGCCGATCAACGTGCCGGTCAACTACTACCCCGAGGATGACCCCGCGCGGCAGCCACTGAACCGCTGGCGCAGCCACGCCCACCTGCTCTACGGCAACTGGATCAACGAGATTTACCAGTCCACGCCCTTCGAACTCGAGAAGATCGGCACCACCGGCTAGCCCGCGCTTTCCAGTGATTTTTCAAGGTTTTCTGAAACCATCCGCCCTCGGCCCGCGTATCCTTTGCACCAGGACCGCAACCGAGGGCGAAAAAGAATGCTCCCCAAAATGCTGCTGACCCTCGCAGGCGTCGCCGCCCTCGTGGCCATTCTGGCGGGCTGCTCCGCCAGCCAGAGGCGCTCCGCCGAGGCCGCCTACCCGCCCGTTGGGCCGGTGGTGGAGGTCGCAGGCAAGCGGGTACATTACGTCGAGGCCGGGCAAGGGCCTGCGGTGATCCTGATCCACGGCGCGGGCGGCAACCTGCGCGATTTCACCTTCCGCATGGTCGATGAGTTGAAGGGGCGATACCGCGTCATCGCTGTCGATCGTCCTGGCCTCGGCCACTCCGAAGCCATCGCGGGCGGCGGCACGCCCCAGCAACAGGCCGCCATCCTCGATGCGCTGGCCGCCAAGCTCGGGGTGCGCCGCGCGGTGGTCGTCGGCCACAGCTACGGCGGCGCGGTGGCAATGGCTTGGGCCGTCGAACACCCCGAGCGCGTGGCCGCCGTGGTCTCGCTCGCGGGGGCTACCATGCCCTGGGAAGGCCCGCTCGATGGCTTCTACTCCCTCACCGGCTCCCCCGCAGGCCGCACCTTTGCCGTGCCGGTGATCTCCGCGCTGGCCTCGGAGAGCCGGATCGAGAGCGCGCTGGCCGATATCTTCAAACCCCAGCGCCCGCCCCGCGGCTACCTCGAGCATGTCGGCGCGCCTCTCACCGTGCGCGCCTCCTCCCTGCGCAACAACGGCCAGCAGGTGCTGAGGCTGAAAGCCGCGCTGCAACAACTCTCGCCCCGCTACCGCTCCCTGCGCATCCCGGTCGAGATCATCCACGGCACCGCCGACACCACCGTCGGGATCGACATTCACGCTCGCCCGATGGCCACGCTCATCCCCGGCGCCCGCGTCACCGCCCTACCCGGCGTCGGCCACATGCCGCATCATGCCAACCCGCAGGCAACACTCGCCGCCATCGACCGCGCCGCCGCCCGCGCCGGATTGCGCTGAGCGCCCCGCGCGCCCATACTGCCCAAGCCTTTTCAACCGCTTGGACCGCCCCATGACCAACCTTCCCTTCGACGGCGCAATCTCGAAATTCTTCACCGACGAAGCCCCCGAAGACGTGCGGGAGGCGGTGAAATCGGCCAAGGGCAAGACCATCCTCGAGGCCTATCCCTACGACAAGCGGATGGACAAGAAAGAGTATGAAGCCACGCTGGAGGCGCTTCAGGTCGAGCTGGTGAAGATGCTCGCATGGGTCAAGGAAACCGGCGCCCGCGTGGCCGTGGTTTTCGAGGGCCGCGATGCCGCCGGAAAAGGCGGCACGATCAAGCGCTTCCGCGAAAACCTCAACCCCCGCTCCGCCCGCGTCGTCGCGCTTTCCAAGCCGACCGACAAGGAAGCCAGCGAGTGGTACTTCCAGCGCTACGTCCGGCAACTGCCCGCAGGCGGCGAGTTCACCATGTTCGACCGCAGCTGGTACAATCGCGGCGTGGTCGAAAAGGTCTTCGGCTTCTGCACCGACACCCAGCGGCGGCACTTCTTCAACCAGCTGCCCGGCTTCGAGCAGATGGTGAGCGAGGACGGCATCCACCTGTTCAAGATCTGGCTCAACGTGGGCCGCGCCGAGCAACTCTCGCGCTTTCTGGACCGCGAGAGCGACCCGCTGAAACAGTGGAAGCTGTCGTGGATCGACGTGGAAGGCCTGAAAAAGTGGGAGGACTACTCCGCCGCCATTCGCGAGACCTTCGCCATGAGCCACACCGCCCGCAACCCGTGGACGGTGATCCGCTCCGACGACAAGCGCCGCGCCCGCATCGCCGCCATCCGCGCCGTGCTCTCCCGGCTGGACTACACCGGCAAGGATGAGGCCGTGGTCAAAACGCCCGATCCTAAGATCTGCGGCGGCCCGGAGATCTGGTCGGCCTGATGCCCCGGCGCGGTTACCATCACGGCAATCTCCGGCAGGCTCTGGTGGAGGCAGCGATCCGGCTGATCGAGGAGAAGGGGCCGCAGGGCTTCACCCTCTCCGAGGCGGCAAAAGACGCGGGCGTCACCCCGGCGGCCGTCTACCGCCATTTCGAGGGGCGCGAAGACCTTCTGGCCGAGGTGGCCAAGCAGGGCTACGCGATCTTCGGCGACGTGATGGAACACGCCTATGACGAGGGCCAGCCCTCCGCCATCGCCAGCTTCGAGGCCACGGGCCGCGCCTACCTCGCCTTCGCCCGAAAGTTCCCCGGCCACTATCAGGCGATGTTCGAGGCCGGCCTCTCGCTCGCCCGCGATCCCGACCTCGCCCGCGGCGCCGCCCGCGCACAGGCCGTTCTGGAGCGCGCCGCCGCCGGGCTGGCCAACCGGCTCCCGCCCGAAAAGCGCCCGCCCGCCGCGATGTTCTCCGCCCACATCTGGGCCATGTCGCATGGCGTGGTGGAGCTTTTCGCCCGCGGCAGCCCCGGCACCCGCGCGCCCTTCCCGCCCGAGGACCTGCTGGAATCCGGCATCGGCATCTACCTGCGCGGCCTCGGCCTGATCGACCCGGACGAGTAGGCGCGAGGGGCCTTCTACCCGCCGCCGATCAATATCCCCGCCCCCAGCACCAGCGCGCCGCCCAGCACCACCTGCAAGGCGGCCCGGAAAAACGGGGTTTCCATGTAGCGGTTCTGGATCCAGGCAATCGCCCAGAGTTCGACGAAGACGACGATCAGCGCGATCACCGTCGCCGTCCAGAAATGCGGGATCAGATAGGGCAGCGCGTGGCCCAGCCCACCCAGCGTCGTCATCACACCAGAGGCGACGCCGCGCTTCCACGGCGCGCCGCGCCCCGAGAGCTGGCCATCGTCGCTGGCCGCTTCGGTGAACCCCATCGAGATACCCGCACCGACCGAGGCCGCAAGGCCAACCAGAAAGGTCGTCCACGGGTTCTGCGTGGCGAAGGCAGTGGCAAAGATCGGCGCCAGCGTGCTCACCGAGCCATCCATCAGCCCCGCAAGGCCCGGCTGCACCCATGTCAGCACAAACTGCCGATGGGCCGATTGGTCCTCCTGCGCCCGCGTCTCGCCGTCCAGATGCCGCGCCTCCAGCGCCTCGGCCTTCTTCTCATGGCCCGCCTCGGCGGCGGCCAGATCGCCCAGCAACTTGCGCGTTTCAGCGTCTTTGGTCCGGGCCGCCGCCGCGCGGTAGAAGGCTTCGGCCTGCCGCTCCATGTCGAAGGCCAGCGCGCGCATCTTCTCCAGCGGCAGGTTCTCGGCCAGCCACACCGGACGGCGGGCGTAATAGCCGCTCACATGCTCGCGCCGGATCAGCGGGATCACCTCGCCGAACCGCGCCTGATGCCGCTCGATGAGCCTGCGCCGGTGGCCGTCTTCCTCCCGCGCCATCTCCTCGAACATCTGCGCCGTGCCCGGAAACTCGGCGCGCAGCCGCTCGGCAAAGCCCCGGTAAATCCGTGCATCGTCCTCCTCCGAGGAGATCGCGAGCGCCAGCACCTCCTGCTCGGTCAGGTCCGAGAAACGCTTGCGAGAGGAGAAATAACTGAGCATGGCGCAAATCTAGCCCCCGACGGTGCTTCCGTCAGGGGCCAGAATGTCGCGGGGTCAGTTGCGGTTGAAGACGATCGAAAAGTCGTATCCGCCCCAGTCGCCCGTGGCCACGCCGCCGGCCTCGCTGGCGCTGTAGGCCTTCAGCCCCGGCACCCGCAGCACGCTCACCTCGCCCCCTCCGGCCTCGATCGCCCCCGCATGGAAGGCTGCCGCGCAGATGTCGCTGTCGCCGGTGTAGGGCCCCGAGCCCCAGACATCGCGCTGCTTGCTGGCATCTGCCGGGCAGAAGCAGGCATGGCTCTCCGTGCCGCTCGGAAAACGCCCGCACTGCGCAAGGTCCGAGCTGGCGGCGGGCGGCGGGAACGCGATGGATTTGCCAAAGCTGCCCCAATCGCGCGTCACCACCCCGTTGGCCTCCGAGCCGCTGTAGCTCGCCTGCCCATCGACCGTTTCCAGCGCAACCATGCCGCCCTCCGGCCCGATCACCCCCGCGTGGCGCGCCGCGGCGCAGACGTTGCTGTCAGCTGTGTAAGGCCCCGAACCCCAGACCGAACCTGTGGGCGCATCGGCCGCGCAAAAGCAACTCCACGCCGCCTTGTCCTCGCTATAGTCCGAACAGCCCGGCGCCTCGCTCTCTGCCCAGGCAGGCGCGGCAAGAACGGCCGCGAAAGCGCTGAGAACAAAAGGGTTTTTCATCTCGTAACTCCCCTGAAAAACTTGGATCAAATTGACAATGCCCCGACCTTACCCGCAGCCGCGCGATCCGCAAAGCGCCTTGAAATGCCCGCCCCCCGGGCCTATATCTGGAGCGTTCCGGCAACGGGACTATGGACATAAACGCGCTCGTAATAAGCGGATCGGACCCGGGGGCGGTACCCGGCGGCTCCACCAAAACTCTCTCGTTGGGGGATCATGGGGCCGAAACAGGATCGACGAACGTCTAAAGGGGTTTGCTTTGTCTCGGTGAGGTACCACCGATATCGGTCCGTTAAGCATAATTGCCAACGACAATCGTGCTCCGGTCGCTCTCGCTGCTTAAGCAGCGCGAAAGATCGAAATCTTAAGTCCTTGCCTCTAGCCAGGTAAGGCGGGGTTCGCAGGCACCTGGCAACAGAAGCCTGCACTTTCCTTTCTATCAGCCTACCGACTTGTCTCTGTCGATCCTTCTGGCACTCTTCTTTTAAACGAGGGAGGTGCCTCTATGTCTGACAATGATACGAACCGGCTACTGGTCGAACTTAAGCTCTTGAGGGCTGCTGTCTTTGCGGAGAGTCCAGAAATCGCTAACAGATACAGATCATTGATTGTCGACATTCTTGAATCGTCCGTCGAGATCGACGCAGATTTATTGGAGCACCTCTCTACCCTTGCGGCTGAAGCCAACGAAGCCGTGGGCGTGCGATCTTTCGGTTAGGAGCTTTGCGGACGTAGTGCATAAGGGTAGAACTTTACTTCCCCGTCACATTCCCCCGTCATGCCCCTGCCATGACCGTCCCCCTCTCCACCCTCACCCGCACCTTCGCCCGCATCGGCGTCCTCTCTTTCGGCGGCCCGGCGGCGCAGATTGCTTTAATGCACGAAGAGCTTGTCGAGCGCCGCAATTGGCTCACCGAAAGGCAGTATCTCTCCGCACTCTCCTTCTGCATGATGCTCCCCGGCCCCGAAGCGATGCAGCTTTGCACCTACGCGGGCTGGCGGCTGCGGGGCGTCCTCGGCGGGCTGATCGCAGGCACGCTCTTCGTCCTTCCGGGCGCGCTGGTGGTGCTGGCCCTCGCGCTGGCCTATGCCACGTGGGGGCAAGTGCCACTGGTCCAGAGCCTCTTTCTGGGCATTCAGGCCGCCGTGGTGGTGATCGTGGTGCAGGCCCTCATCAAGGTCGCCAAGCGCGCCTTCGGGCCGGGTTACATGGCCGAGGGCGCGGCGCTGGCCGCCCTCGCTTTCCTCGCCATCTACGCGCTCCGCCTGCCCTTCCCGCTCATCATCGCCGGGGCCGCGCTCTGGGGGGCTTTCCGCAGCAGCACCCGCCCGGACACACCCGCGCCGCACCTGCCGCCGGGCACCGCCCGCCGCACCGCGCTGACCGTGGTCATTTTCCTTACTCTCTGGGCCGCCCCCTTCGCCCTCCTCACAAACTCCGACCTGCTCACGCAGATCGGCCTGTTCTTCTCCAAGCTCGCCGTCGTCACCTTCGGCGGGGCCTACGCCGTGCTGGCCTACATGACGCAGGAGGTCGTCGGCAACCACGGCTGGCTCACCACACCCGAGATGATCGACGCGCTGGGTCTGGCCGAAACCACGCCCGGCCCGTTGATCCTCGTCACAGAGTTCGTCGCCACCCTCGCCGGGGCCAAGGTGAGCCTCGCCACCGCTCTGGCCGCCGCCGCGCTCACCCTCTGGGTCACCTTCATCCCCTGTTTTCTCTGGATCTTCGCCGGCGCCCCCTACCTCGAATGGCTCACCCACCAGCCCCGCCTCTCCGGGGCGCTCCGGGCGATCACCGCCGCCGTCGTGGGCGTCATCGCCAACCTCTCGCTCTGGTTCGCGCTGCACGTGCTCTTTGCCGAGGTTCACACCACCGGCCCCGCCCTGCCCGTGCTCTCCACCGCCCAGCCCCTGGCCTTTGCCCTCACCGCGCTGGCCGCGCTCCTGCTGCTGGCCCTGCGCCTCGGCATGGCCACCACCCTCGCCCTCATGGCCCTCGCCGGGCTCGCCACATCGCTCCTCGGCTGAGCGCCAAATCGGCCCTGTCAATCAGGTCCGAATCCCTTATGCTGATCGTGACGACACCCTGAGGGCCTCCCCACCGATGAGCACCGAAATCGACTACGGCAGACTGATGCACCGGGCGATGCGAAGCCTGATCCGCGATGTGCTGGCCGAAGTCGCAGATCGGGGCCTGCCGGGGCAGCACCATTTCTTCATCACCTTCGATACCCGCGCCGAGGGCGTCGACATCGCCGACTGGCTGCGCGAGCGTTACCCCGAGGAGATGACGGTGGTGATGCAGCACTGGTTCGACGATCTCGATGTCACCGACGATGGCTTCTCGGTCACCCTCAACTTTGGCGACGCGCCCGAGCGGCTGGTCATCCCTTATGATGCCATCGCCACCTTCGTGGACCCTTCCGTCGAGTTCGGCCTGCGCTTCGAGAGCCAGGAAGAGGACGATGAGGACGACGACGAAGAGGTCGCCCCCGCTCCCATGGCCGAAGACGTTGACGAGGCCGAAGGCCAGCACGACGCCGAGGTCGTGAGCCTCGACAGCTTCCGCAAGTAACCGGCCCACCCGCCTGCTTAGGCGCTTCCGTGCTACACTGGTCTCGGGAGCATCCGAACCAAGGGGGGCAATCACATGATCATCCGCATATTCCAGGTCGTCACCCGGCCCGGCAAGGAAGAGGCCTTCAGCCGCTTCTTCCATGAAACCGCAATCCCGCTGATGCAGGGCACGCCGGGCATCGTGCAGGTGCTGCCCGGCGCGGCCCGGCCCGAGACCCCACGCGAGTTCAGCTTCGTGATGGTCTGGGAGAGCCTCGATGCGCTCAAGGCCTTCGTAGGCCAAGACTACACCACGCCACACATCGACCCGGCCGAGGAGGCGCTGGTCGAGTCGCGCAGCATCAAGCACTACGACCTAGCCGCCTGAGGGGCCTTCAAGGCGCCGTTCTTGATGGTTTCGAAACAGCCCTGAAACACCTGTGTTTCGCCAAGGTGAAACTTCGGTAACAGCCCGCATCGCCGCTTGCCCGGAGGCACGGCACCGGTGCAACTGGAGCCAGTCTCATAGCTCCAGAGGGCCCGCCATGCCGAGCGATTTTGCCGTGTTTCTCTCCGAAATGTTCCGCAAGCCCGGCGAGGTGGTCGCCATCGCCCCCTCCTCCGCCGCCGTCGCCCGCAAGATGACCGAGGGGCTGGAGGCGATCGAAGGCCCGGTGGTCGAGATCGGCCCGGGCACCGGCGTCTTTACCAAGGCGATCCTCGAGCGCGGCGTGCATCCCTCCCGGCTGACCTGCATGGAAACCAACACGCGCTTCTGCGAGACACTCCGGCAAAAATTCCCGGGCGTGAACGTGCTGAACCGCCCGGCACAGGAAATCTCGCAAATCGGCCTCTCCGGCGTGGGCGCGGTGATCTCCGGCGTGCCGGTGTTGGCCCGCCCGACGATCCAGCGCGAGGTGGTGGGCCGCGCGCTGGAGGTGATGCGCCCCGGTGCGATCTTCGTCCAGATCACCTACTCCCCCGGCAGCCCGATCAGCCCCGAGATGCAAGCCGAACTCGGCGTCTCCGCCCGCCGCCGCGGCATCACCTGGGCCAACCTGCCGCCCGCGCATGTCTGGGTCTTCACCCGCCGCGCGCAGTAACAAACCCGCGCCTCCGCCCGGCGAGGCGTCCTCGCCAAGAGGCGCCCCAAGTCCGGTGATCAGCAGCGTTTGCGCTAACCTGCCATTGACCGCCCCGCCCTGTTCGGTATGTCTCCCCCGACATCACCATCAAAGGGGCGCAACCCATGGCCGATACCCGCACCGAGACCGACAGCTTCGGACCACTCGAAGTTCCTTCCGACAAGTACTGGGGCGCCCAGACCCAGCGCTCGATCATGAACTTCCCGATCGGCTGGGAGAAGCAGCCGGTTGCCATCGTCCGCGCCCTCGGGGTCATCAAGCAGGCCTGCGCCGAGGCCAACAAGGCCACCGGTAAGCTCGATGCCAAGCTGGCCGACGCCGTGATCGAGGCCGCCTCCGAGGTGGTCGCCGGCAAGTTCGATGACAACTTCCCGCTGGTGGTCTGGCAGACCGGCTCCGGCACACAGAGCAACATGAACGCCAACGAGGTCATCGCCAACCGCGCCATCGAGATCCTCGGTGGCGAGATCGGCTCCAAGGACCCGGTCCACCCGAACGATCACTGCAACATGGGCCAAAGCTCCAACGACACCTTCCCCACCGCCATGCACATCGCCACCGCGATGAGCGTGCGCGACGTGCTGATGCCCGGCCTCACCCAGCTGGCCGAAGGGCTGGAGGCGAAGGCCGCAGAGTTCAAGGACATCATCAAGATCGGCCGCACCCACACGCAGGATGCCACCCCGCTCACGCTGGGGCAGGAGTTTTCCGGCTACGCCGCGCAAATCCGCAACGGCATCAAGCGCATCGAGGCCGCCATGCCGGGCATCTACGAGCTGGCCCAAGGCGGCACCGCCGTCGGCACCGGGCTGAACACCGACAAGGGCTGGGGCGAGACCGTCGCCGCCGGCATGGCCAAGATCACCGGCCTGCCCTTCGTCACCGCGCCCAACAAGTTCGAGGCGCTGGCCGCCCATGACGCGATGGTCTTCCTCTCCGGCGCGCTCAGCACCGTGGCAGGCGCGATGTACAAGATCGCCAACGACATCCGCTTCCTCGGCTCCGGCCCCCGCTCCGGCCTTGGCGAGCTGATCCTGCCCGAGAACGAGCCGGGCAGCTCGATCATGCCGGGCAAGGTCAACCCAACCCAAGCCGAGGCGATGACGCAGGTGGCCGCCCATGTCATGGGCAACGACACCGCGATCAAGTTCGCCGGCAGCCAAGGCCACTTCGAGCTGAACGTCTACAACCCGATGATGAGCTACAACCTGCTCCAGTCGATCCAGCTGCTGGGCGACGTGGCCGCCTCCTTCACCGAGCGGATGCTTTCGGGCATCGAGGCCAACAAGCCGCGCATCCAGAAGCTGATGGAAGAGAGCCTGATGCTGGTCACGGCGCTGGCCCCCACCATCGGCTACGACAACGCCACCAAGGTCGCCAAGACCGCCCACAAGAACGGCACGACCCTCAAGGAAGAGGCCATCGCGCTCGGCTTCGTCGACGCGGAAACCTTCGACCAGGTGGTCCGGCCGGAAGACATGATCGGCCCGAAGTGAGCGACAAACCGGTCAACCTGAACCGAGTGCGGAAAGACAAGGCGCGGGCCGAAAAGAAGGCCCGCGCCGACCAGAACGCTGCCTTTCACGGGCTTACCAAGGCTCAGAAGACGCAGGCCAAGGCCGAGGCGGCACGGGTGGCGCGGCTGCACGATCAAGGCAAGCGGGACGACAGCTGAAGCGTTGCTCAGTGGGGGCGCTGCCCCCACACCCCCGGAGATATTTGGACCAAGATGAAGATCAGGCCGAGGCCCTCTCCTCCAGCTCGAGCCACTCCTCTTCCGCCGCCGAGAGCTTCGTCTGGCGCTCGGTCAGCGCCTCGCTGGCCTTCTTGAACTTCACCGGCTCGCGGGTGAAGAGCTCGGGATCGCTCATCAGTTCGGTTAGTTTGCCGATCTCGGCTTCCAGCCGGGCGATCTCGGCGGGCAACGCCTCCAGCCGGTGTTTCTCGGTGAAGCTGAGGCCATTCACCTTGGGCTTCTCCGGCGCGGGCTTTTCTTCCGCCTTCGCGGCCCGCTTGGGCGCGGCGGTGGAGCGTTCCCACTGCCCGCCGCCCTGCGCCACGAGGTCAGACCAGCCGCCGGCGTAAACCGTCGCGCGGCCCTCGCCCTTCAGCACCACAGAGCGGGTGGCCACCCGGTCGATGAAATCCCGGTCGTGGCTGACCAGCAGCACGGTTCCGGGGTAGTCCGAGAGCACCTCCTGCAACAGGTCCAGTGTTTCGATGTCGAGGTCGTTGGTCGGCTCGTCGAGCACCATCAGGTTGCTCTCGCGGGCCATCAGCCGGGCCAGCAGCAGCCGCGCTTTCTCGCCGCCCGAGAGCGAGCGCACCGGCGCGCGGGCCTGCGCCTCATCGAAAAGAAAGTCCTTCAGGTAGCCCACCACGTGGCGCGGCTGGCCCCGCACCATCACCTGATCGGCCTGTCCGCTCACCCGCATCGCCGGATCGCCCGCGAGGTTCTCCCACAGGCTGGCATCGCCATCCAGCGCGGCGCGGGTCTGGTCGAAGACCGCCATCTCCACCCCGTGACCTTGCTTCACCTGCCCCTCGTCGGGCGCGGTCTTGCCGATGAGCATGTTGATCAGCGTGGTCTTGCCCGCGCCGTTGGGGCCAACGAAGGCCACCCGCTCGCCGCGGGTGAGCTTGAGGTCGAAGGGCCGCAGGATCACCTTCTCGCCAAAGCGCTTGGCAATCCCCTGCGCCTCCAGAACCACTTTTCCGCTCTTGGTGCCCTCTTCCAGCTCCAGCGCCGCCACGCCCTTGCGGCGCACCTGCCCCGCGCGCTCGGCCCGCAGCTCCTGCAGGGCGCGCACCCGGCCCATGTTGCGCTTGCGGCGGGCGCTGATGCCCTCCACCGCCCAGCGGGCCTCGGCCTTGATCTTACGGTCGAGCTTGTGGCGGGCGGTGTCTTCCTCTTCCCAGGCCTTGTCGCGCCAGGCCTCGAAATGGGCAAACCCCTGCTCCTGCCGCCGCACTTCGCCCCGGTCAATCCAGAGCGTCGCGCGGGTGAGGTTGGTCAGAAAGGCCCGGTCGTGAGAGATCAGCACATAGCCCGCGCGGGTCTCGCGCAGCTCGCGCTCCAGCCAGCCGATGGCTTCGATGTCGAGGTGGTTGGTCGGCTCGTCCAGCAGCATCAGCTCCGGCGCCTCGGCCAGCAGTTTGGCCAGCGCAGCGCGCCGCCGTTCACCGCCCGAGGCCGAGGCCACCGCCGTCTCGAGCCCAAACTTCAGCCCCTCGGCCACCGCCTCCACGCGCCAGGCCTCAGACTCGTCGAGCCCGCTCGAAGCGAACGCGCCCAGCGTATCGAAGCCCTCCATCGAGGGCTCCTGCTCCATGTAGCCCACCCGCACGCCTGGCGCGGCCACCACGGCGCCCGCGTCAGCCTCCACGAGGCCGGCCATCACCTTCATCAGGGTCGATTTGCCCGAGCCGTTGCGGCCCACCAGAGCCACACGGTCGCCGGGCTGCACGGCCAGGGAAACACCTTCGAAAACGGGGTTGCCGCCGAAGGTGAGCGAAATGTCGGAGAGTTGCAAAAGCGGGGCGCGGGCCATGATGCGCGTGGCCTATCCCGCCCCCGAGGCCGGGTCAAGCGGTCCGGTGGGCCGCCTCACAGTGCCGTCAGAACCGGCCGAACATCCGCCCGATCCGCAGGGCCGAGCGCAGCTTGCGGCGGTTCTCGTTTCCGCCCTTCGCGCCGCCCATGCCGCCATTGCGGCCAGCGCGGCGCCGCGAACGCATCAGCATCCGCAGCACCATGTTTATGAGATGGCCGGCGTTCACTCGTCGTCCTTCTTGCCGCTGCCCAGCATGCTGTCACGGGCCGAGTTCATGCCCTGGCTCATCTTGCTGTTCATCGCATGGCGGGCCTTGTCGGAGAACTGCATCACGATCGTGCGCCAGATCTGCGAAAAAATGCTATTCATCTGTCTCTTCCTCTCTGAAAAGTTCGTCTTGGTCTTGAGTGTCGTCCGCCTCGTCTTCGCCGTCTCCCAGCCCGACCATGCCCGGCGGCGGGCGGCTGTCGAGCAGGCCCGCCGCCCTGAGCTCCTTGAGCCCCGGCAGGTCGCGGGCAGATTCCAGGCCGAAATGGTCCAGAAAATCCTGTGTCACCACATAGGTCACCGGGCGGCCCGGCGTCATGCGGCGGCGGCCGAAGCGGATCCACTCCAGCTCCAGCAATTGGTCCACCGTGCCGCGGCTCACGCTCACGCCCCGGATCTCCTCGATCTCGGCGCGGGTGACGGGCTGGTGATAGGCCACGATGGCCAGTGTCTCGATGGCCGCGCGGGAGAGCTTTCGCGTCTCGACCGTCTCTTTCTGCATCAGAAAGCCAAGGTCTGGCGCGGTGCGCATGGCCCAAGCCTCACCCACCTTCCGCAGCTCCACGCCGCGCCCCTCATAGCGTTTCTGCAGGTTCTCCAGCGCCACCTGCGCCTCGGCGCCATGGGGCATCCGGGCGTTCAGCTCGGCCACGGTAACAGGCTCGGCGCTGGCAAAGAGAATGGCCTCCACCATCCGCTCCTGCTCGCCCATCGGCGGCGCTTCAAAGAGGCTTTCCTCGACCTCCACCTCGTCCAGCCCGTCAACCACGCGGCGCCTCCTTCAGCTTGATCTGAATGGGAGCAAAGGTGTCTTCCTGCCGGATCGTCAAATGCCCGTGCTTCACCAGCTCCAGCGAGGCGGCAAAGGTCGCAGCGGTGGCGCTGCGGCGGCGCATCGGGTCGTTCTCCCAGCCCTCGGGCAGGTAGGTCATCAGGTTGGTCCACTCGCCCGCATAGCCGATCAGGCCACGCAGCCGGTCCAGCGCCTGCTCCATCGTGAACAGGTTCTCCCGGTCCATCACGAAAGGGCGGAACTCGTCCTTGGTGCGGATGCGGGCATAGGCCTTCATCAGGTCCATCAGCGTGGCAGTGTAGGTCACCCGCCGCACCCGCTCCACGCTCTCAGGCACCCCGCGCGCGAAGAAGTCGCGGCCCATCTGGTCGCGCGCCATCAGCTTGGCGGCCACGTCGCGCATGGCGGCAAGCCGCTCCAGCTGGAAGGCAAGGTGCGCCGCCAGTTCCTCACCGCTCGGGCCTTCTTCCGAGGGATCGGGCGGCAGCAGCAGCTTGGATTTCAGAAACGCCAGCCAAGCCGCCATCACGAGGTAGTCGGCGGCCAGTTCGATGCGCAGCTGCTTGGCGCGCTCCACGAAGGCGAGGTATTGCTCGGCCAATTGCAGGATCGAGACCTTCCGCAGGTCCACCTTCTGGGTCCGGCCAAGGGTCAGCAGCAGATCGAGCGGCCCTTCGAAGCCGTCGACATCGACGATCAGCGCCTCGGCCGCCAGCCGGTCGGACACATCCGAAAAGAGGGAGGCCCCGTCCTCAGCCATCGTCCTCACCCATCGCCCGCCTGCCCTCTCAATACGGCCTCGTACTCGGCCTCCATTGCACTCCGGTCAATGGTATCAGGGGTGCGGCGGGCTTCCAAGGCGGCATCCACCCGGGCCAGCCCTGTTTCATTCATATCTTCGGCAATCTCCGCCAGCGCTTTCAGCTCGCTGAAAACGCCCTTGCAGTAGAGCACCACATCGCAGCCCGCAGCCCGCGCGGCCTGCGCCCGCTGCGGCAGGGTGCCATCGAGCGCCTCCATGCTCAGATCGTCGGTCATCAGCAGACCGTTAAAGCCGATTTCCTCGCGAATGAGCGCAATCATCACCGGGTCCACCGTGGCCGCCTTCTCCGAGAAGGCCTCGAACACGATATGCGCGCTCATCCCGAGCGGCAGGTCGTTAAGCGCCTCGAAGGCGGCAAAATCAGTGATGCGCAGCTCCTCCGCCGAGGCGGTGACGCGGGGCAGCTCAAGGTGGCTGTCCATCGTCGCGCGGCCGTGGCCGGGGATGTGCTTGAGCACAGGCAGCACCCCGCCCGCCAGCAGCCCGTCCGCCACCGCGCGGGCGGATTTGACAACCGCCTCAAGGGTTTCGCCATAGCAACGGTTGCGCAGCACGGCATGGGTCTTGGCATGCGCAATGTCGCCCATCGGGGCGCAGTTGCCATCTATCCCGACTGCGCGCAAATCGTCGGCGATGAGCCGGTAGCGCAACTCCATCGCCCTTGCGGCACGCTCCGGGCCGACCTGCGCGTTCTGGTCCAGCGGCGGCAGCCAGTTGCGCCAATGCGGCGGGCCCATCCGGTCCACCCGGCCGCCTTCCTGATCGATGAAGACCGGGGCCTCCCAGCCCACAGCCTCCCGCAGCCCGGCGGTCAGCGCCCTCACCTGCTCCGGGTGGGCGATGTTGCGCTTGAACAGGATGAAGCCCACAGGGCTCACATCGGCAAAAAGCGCCGCCTCATCCGGCGTCACCTCGAGCCCGTCGCAACCGAAGATATAGGGCGAAAGCCGTGCGGGCCGTGTCACCGAGCGACCACCGGAATACACTCGGCCTTCTCCGCCACCAGCGCGGCACAGAACCGGCGGGCATCGCTGAGGTCGGCAAACCCCTGCGCCCGCAGACGATAGAAGGTCTGCCCGCCGCTTTCGGCCTCCATGATCAGCCGGGTCTTCTCCAGCATCAGGCTATCGAACTGCCCGGCGAGCCGGCCCCAAAGCTGGGCGGCCTCCTCCGGGCTTTCAAAGGCCCCAAGCTGCACCAGCCGGGTGCCAGCCGGCACCTGATCGTCCTCGGCAACCTCGGCGCCCTCGGGCACCACCGTCGTGCGCCGCGCCTCCGGCTCCGCCTCGCTCGGCGCAGGCGCTTTCAACCCGGCAGGCCGCACCTTGGGCCGCAGCGAGCGCTTCACGCCCGGCAGATTGGCCAGCTTCGCCTTCTCAGGGTCCGCCGCCTCGGTCACCTCCTCCGCAGCCGCGCCAGAGAGCGGCTCGGCCCCCTCGCTCAACTGCCCGGCCATCGCCAGCGCCACGGCCACCGGGTCGTTCGGGTCCACATCGTCGGGCAGATTGGCGGCCACGGCCAGTTCGGGCGCGACCAGCTCGCCATCCTCGGCCTCGGTGCCGGGGGTCGCCTCTTCCGGGGCCACCTGCGCCTGCTCCACCTCGCGCTGCACCATCGCAGCGAGCGGCAGGTCTTCTTCACTCAGCGTCGCCGGGCCGGGCGCCAGCGTGATCTGCTCGGGCAGATCGGCGGCCTCGCCCTCGGCGGCCACATCGTTCACCGCGTAGCCGGTGTGGTCGGCCACCTCGCCGCCCGGCTCTTCCGGCGCAATCCGCATCGGCCCTTCCAGCGCGGCGACAACCGGCACGCCGGTCACATCACGCACGGTGATCCGATAGCCCCAAACGGCCAGCCCCGCGATCAGCGCAAGGCTCATCGCCGCGCCAGCCCCGCTCACCAGCTTTGCGCCCGCACTCCGCGGCGCATCGCTCTGATAATCCTGCGTGAATTCGGGCTCATAGCCCGCATGATCCGCGCCCTGCGGCGCCCCATCGGGGTGCCACACGACCTCGTTCATCGGTCGAAGATCCTGCCTGGGATCCATGCTCGCCTCGCTCTCTCGGCCCGCCCTCTTTTCGGGGCTGGGCACGCTTGCCTGCCTCCCCGATCAGTGGCGCGGGCCCTGAGGGCTCAGCGCATCTCTTCCGCCGGGGTTACGCCCAAGATACCAAGACCGGACGAA
Source organism: Oceanicola sp. (assembly GCA_017792405.1). Classification (GTDB taxonomy): domain Bacteria; phylum Pseudomonadota; class Alphaproteobacteria; order Rhodobacterales; family Rhodobacteraceae; genus Vannielia. The sequence goes on along the minus strand of CP051231.1, from coordinate 1,280,205 downwards.
ATGACAACGGAAACGGCCTTCGCCAAGGCGATTTTCGGCAGAGAAGCGCCTTCGTTGCCCTCCTGGAAGAACCGCAGCTCCGGCGTGTCGTTGCCACGGTTCCACAGCGCGTGGAACGCCTGCGCCAGCTCGTAGAGATAAAAGGCGATCCGGTGCGGCTCATGCCCCTTGGCGGCAATCTCCACCAGCCGCGGCCATTCGGCCAGCTTGCGGGCCACCGGCAGCTCGGCCTCGTGCAGCGTGTCGAGGTCCTGATCCAGAATGGTGATCTGGTCCAGCTTCCAACCCGCGGCCTCCGCCTTCCGCATCACCGAGCGCACCCGCGCGTGGGCGTATTGCACGTAGAATACCGGGTTGTCCTTGCTCTGCTCCAGCGCCTTGGCAAAGTCGAAGTCGAGCGGCGCGTCGTTCTTGCGTGTCAGCATCACAAAGCGGGTAACATCGGCACCCACCTCGTCCACAACGTCGCGGAGCGTCACAAACGTGCCCGCCCGCTTGGACATCTTGAACTCCTGCCCGTCCTTGAACAGTTTCACCAGCTGGATCAGCTTCACATCCAGCGGCACCCGTTCTTCCGACAGCGCGGCAACGGCAGCCTTCATCCGCTTGACGTAGCCGCCGTGGTCGGCGCCAAACACATCAATAAGCTCGTCGAAGCCTCTGGAAACCTTGTCATAATGATAGGCGATGTCGGGGGCGAAATAGGCCCATGCGCCATCTGCCTTCTGCACCGGCCGGTCCTCGTCGTCGCCATAGTCGGTGCTCTTGAACAGCGTCTGCTCGCGAGCTTCCCAATCGTCGGGCAGCTTGCCCTTGGGCGGCTTCAGCTTGCCCTCGTAGATCAGCCCCTTGCCCCGCAGATCGTCGATCGCGGCCTCGATCTTGCCGGTGCCGTAGAGCGCCTTTTCCGAGAAGAACACGTCCATTTCCACGCCGAGCGCGGCCAGATCCTCGCGGATCAGCGCCATCATCGCCTCGGTCGCGAAGTCCCGCACCTCTTCCAGCCAGAACTGCTCGCCCTTGTCCACAAAGGCATCGCCCACCTTGGCCTTCAGCGCCTCGCCCACCGGCACCAGATAGTCGCCGGGGTAGGTGCCATCCTCAAAGGCCACCTCCTGCCCGTGCGCCTCCAGATAACGGAGGTAAACAGAGCGGGCGAGCACATCCACCTGCGCGCCGCCGTCATTGATGTAATACTCCCGCGTCACCTCGTAGCCCGCATAGGCCAGCAGGCTCGCCAGCGCGTCGCCGAATACCGCGCCCCGCGTATGACCCACATGCATCGGGCCGGTCGGATTTGCCGAGACGAATTCAACGTTTACACGCCGACCTTCACCCAGCTCCGAGCGCCCGAAAGAGGCCCTGTCGGAGAGCACCGCCTTCACCACGCCGCCCCAGACCGCAGGGGCCAGCGCAAGGTTGATAAACCCCGGCCCCGCCACCTCGGCCCGCTCGATCCGCGCGTCCTTGGCGAGCCGCTCCGCGAGCTGCCCCGCGATCTCACGCGGGTTGGCCTTGGCGGGCTTGGCCAGCACCATCGCGGCATTGGTCGCCATGTCGCCATGGGCGGCATCGCGCGGCGGCTCCACCGTCACATTGTCCAGCGCCAGCCCCTCGGGCAGCGCGCCTTCGGCCATCATGGCCTCCAGTTCGGTTACAACGAGCGCCCGGATATCGGCAAAGAGGTTCATGTCATCAGTCCTTCTCTCCGCCCGCGTCTCTATCAGCCCGCCCGCAGGGGTCAAGCGTCGCTTGCACCGCTCTGCCCCGTTGGTAGGAATGCACCATGACAGACCTCAGCCCAAGCCACCGCGCCCTGCGCCTCTGCATCGCCCTGGCGCTCGCCTCCGCCGTGCTGAGCCTGCTGCTCTTCACCATCCCGCGCGAAATGGTCACGCCGCAGCCGCCGCTCTACCAAGTCGAAGGGCTGGCATTCCGTATCGTGCAGGGCGCGACGCTGGCAATTTCGCTGCTCTCCATGCTGATCGCCGCCGTGCTGCCGCAAGCAGTGCCGCGGCCGGACTCGGGGCGTGCGGCGCGCACCGGGGCGCACCTCGCCACCTTCCTCGTGGCTCTCATCGCAGTCGCCAATATCTGGTTCGCCACTCGCAGTGAGTTCGAGCTCGCCGCCCGCGATGCCTACGCCATGCAAATCGCCGTGATGTCCCTTGGCTCGGTGATCGGCATCGCAGGCCCGCTGGCGCTGACCGCCGCGCTCGCTCTGCGCCTGCCCGGGGCCACACCACGTCATGCGGCGCTCATCGCCCTGGTGCTGCTGGTGCTCGCCGATGTGGCCTTCACATCAGGCCTGTCTCCCCTGCCGGCGGGCGGGCCACTACTGGCGCTCCTTCTGCTGCTCGCCGGCACGCTCCACCGCAAGGCCCTGCTGCCCGGCGCCATACGCCCTTGGCTCATTGCCCTCGTCACCCTCTGGGCCCTGCCGTGGATGGTCGCCCACCTGCCGCTGGCCGGGGCCGCGCTGATGATAACCGATCCCTCCCAGCGCTTCGCAGCGCTGGCCGATGCGCTGCTCTCGTCGGAGCCCGCCAACCACCTGCTTGGCCCGCTGCCCCTGCTGCTCTGCCTCGGCGCCCTCGCCTGCCTGCTCTTTGCCCAGCCGCGCCGCCGCATAAACACGACGTGCGCCACCCTGATCGGTCTCGCCGCCCTGCTGCCCGCGCTTGCCTATGCGACGGGCTATGTCCCCTTCAGCCCCGCCAGCGCGTTCGACATGCTCCGCACCGGTGCCCTGAGCCTCGGCGTAGCGCTGACAGTGGCGCTTGGCGGGCTTGCGTCATCTCTGGCCGTGCCACTGACGGCGCTGGTCTGCGCCTGGCTCTGGTTGCGCGGCACCATCCAGCCGCTCTAGGCGCTGCCCCGGCGGTTTTGCTACCCCAGCAGCTTCTCATGCATCTGCAGTGCAAAGCGGTCGGTCATCCCGGCGATGTAATCGGCCACGATCCGCGCCAGCGCCGTCTGGCCCCGCGCCTCGCCCACGTCCTTCTGCCACTCATCGGGCAGCAGATCGGGGCGTGACATGAAGAGCGGAAACAGCTCTTCCACCACCTTCGTCACCTTCTCCCGCATCTCCACCACCGCCGGCGCGCGATACATCCGCTGAAACAGGAAGGCCCGCACCTCGGTGATCCGCGCCTTCAAATCGTCGGAGAAATCCACCACCGGATGCCCCAGCTCCCGCACCTCCTGCGCGCTCTGCGGGGCGGCCTCGTTCAGCCGGGCGCGGCTGACCGCGATCACATCCTCCACCATCACGCCAAAGACCCGCCGCAGCGCCTCGTAGCGCCGGCGCTTGAAGTCCAGCCCGGGGTAGATCTGGTCCACCTGCCGGTAGCTGTCGGCGGTGAGCGCAAGGCCTTCGAGGTCCCGGTCGGTAAAAAGCCCGGCCCGCAGACCGTCCATCAGGTCGTGGTTGTTGTAGGCAATGTCATCCGACAACGCCGCCACCTGCGCCTCGGCGCTGGCATGGGTGTGCAGCTCCAGATCCTGCAGCTTGCCATATTCCGCCAGCCCGTAGGGCAGCGCCCCCTCCACCGGCCCGTTGTGCTTGGCGATGCCCTCAAGGCTCTCCCACGTCAGGTTGATCCCGTCGAACTCAGCGTAATGCCGCTCCAGCGAGGTGACGATGCGGATCGCCTGCGCGTTGTGGTCAAACCCGCCATGCGGGGCCATCAGCGCCGCCAGCGCATCCTCCCCGGTGTGGCCAAAGGGCGTGTGGCCGAGGTCATGGGCCAGCGCCACCGCCTCCGTCAGCTCGATGTTCAGCCCCAGCGTGCCCGCAATCGTGCGGCCCACCTGCGCCACCTCCAGCGTATGCGTCAGCCGGGTGCGAAAGTGATCGCCCTCATGCTCGACGAAAACCTGCGTCTTGTGCTTGAGCCGCCGGAACGCGCTGGCATGGATGATCCGATCCCTATCGCGCTGAAAAGGCGAGCGAAAATGGCTCTCCTCCTCCGGAAATAGCCGCCCCCGGCTCTGCTCCGGATCACATGCATAAACCGCCCGCATAGCTGCCCTGTCCCTTCAATTCCCGCGCAACCCTGCCTTGTCGCGCCCTGTCCCGCCCCATATATTTGATACGTAACCGGAAAGCGATGCACCCGATGACCCTCACCCTGCCGCCAAAAGTCACTCCCCGCGCCTATGCCCGCCTCGCCGAGATCGGCGCGGCCCCCAAGGCGCTGCGCGTCGCCGTCGAAGGCGGCGGCTGCTCGGGCTTTCAATACGAGATCACGCTCGACGAGCCCGCCGCCGACGACCTCGTGCTGGAGCAGGGTGGCCAGAAGGTCGTGGTCGACGAAGTCTCCCTGCCCTTCCTCGAAGGCGCCACCATCGACTTCTCCGACGAAATCATCGGCGCCCGCTTCACGATCGAAAACCCCAACGCCACCAGCTCCTGCGGCTGCGGCACGTCGTTTTCGATGTAAGGTGAACCGGGCAAGCCGGCCTTCCAGGACCTCAATGTTAGACGCCCATTGCTCCGGCGTTATCGTCGAGTTACGCATTCGTTGCTTCGCCGCCAAACTAGAACAGACCCCCAAATGACGCTCAGCCGATTTCGCGGGCGATGGTCTCTCGGCCGTGAACAAGATGGGTCAGTGCGAAGGGTGCGAGTTGCGCGATCATCGTGAAGTGCACCAAGGCATCCATCTTCTGCACGTTTTCAACACCGCGCGTCCGACTGTCGTAGCCCGCTACGGCGAGTGACGGGACGAACCCAAAGCATTCTCCCGCCTGCAATGGCCCTAAACGGCGCACCGCTTCCCGGAACATCGGCTCATCGGCGAAGTCCCACAACTCACGTGCATTGTCGTCCCAAGGCAGGAGCGCCGCCGACAGGCTGTTGGCATCGGGTTCCGTCGCCGTGCCCGCCATACCTGCTGGCAGGATCGGCGCATTCATTACGTCGGGCAACAATCGCGGCGCTTTGACCGTGTAGCGCAGCAGATCAACCGTCACCTCGCCATGGCGCTCTGACCACATCTTCAAGGTGCCCCACGCATTGTAGGCGGCAACGTGGCAATCAGCATGGCTGAAGTCGGAATCCGCCTTGAAGATCAGCGCAGCAACCGGCCTGAACGCCAGCGGGTCGCAGAACTGGTAGCCCCGATCAAAGTAATGGCCAAAGCCGAACTCTTCGATGAAGCCCACATAGGCTGCCGGAAAATGCGCGCGCAGGTAGTCCATCGCTTCCGCACTCGGGGCCTTGCCTCCGCGCGGCGGGCCGATCTCCTCGATCATCTCGGCGTAGTGAGAGTGCAGCATGGCTCGTCCTTCTCTATCGGCATCTCGAAAGGCCGACGTTCATGTTTCTGTCGCCCATTCCGGCGGCGCGCATGTCGCTTGCGGCCTGGGCCAGCGTACCGGCCCTCGTTGTGCCCGAGTTGGAGCCGCCCGGCGCAATGTTCCAGAGGCTGCCGATCCGCTGGTTCTGTGGACCGCCGCCCATGGTCAGAACACGGGGGTCCCCACCGGCGATGATATCAACCACATGGGTGGCGTTGAGGCCAGACATGATCTCGCGGATTCGCGCAGGCGAAAGCCCCTGCTGCCGGAGTTGGTTGCGGTACGCCTCGCGCGCTGCCTCCTGCGCCCTGCGATCACGCAGCAGATCCGTCGCGCTGCCATTCTGCCCGTTCTCCCGCCAGACCGTCCGCGCCTGGTCTAGGACCGCATGAGCATAGCCCATCTCATCGGCGGTCATCGAATTGATTCCGGTCTGTTGCTCGGCGAGCTGCCGGTCGAACTCCGCGATCTGATCGGCATCCCATGTATCGGGCACGTCGAAGCAAGGAACGTCCGTCTGCGGCACGGGGGCGGTGGCCGGGTCGTCATTGTCACGCCCGTCCCCATCACCCTCGTCACCGTCCCTGCGGTCGCCATCGCCCGTGCTGGCGTCTCTGTCGGGAATGGTCCGGTTGCTGTCAGGTTCAATACCGGCAACCTGGCTCTGGTCCGGTTCACCGTATTTTCCGGTGAGTTCCCCCTCGCTCCAATCCGCCTCCCCCAGCCGGCGCCCATCCATAGTCGTCAGCTCAACTCCGTAGCGCCCGCCCCGCCGGATCGGCACAAACCTCAGGGCACGTACGATCCCGACGCCCGCGCCGAATTCAGCAGCAAGAAAGGCACCGTCGATACCGCTGGTGACGATTGCGTACATCAGCCCGCACTCTTCGTATCGGGCTTTCAGCTGGTTCCAGATATTGGTGAAGTAGCTCTTCAGCTTCTCGATTGCCGCATCGCGGTGAATATCCGCCTCGGCTCGAAGCCGATCCTGCCGCTCGCGGAGTTCGGCTGCCGATTGTTCGACAACCTCGACCCCCATCTCCTCTTCCATCTCCTCGACGCTGTCGTAGCCCATCGCCCATAGCGCAAACTCGTCGCCATCCTCGAAACCAAACACCGAGCCGACCCGGTCGAGTAGAGTTCTGTCGCCCCGTTCCCGTGCCTCCGCTGCCTCGATATCGTCCTGAAGGTTGTCGGCCCGCCAGTCGAGGATGTCAGCTACCTCGATGTTCCGGAACGCCGAATTCATGTAGGCGCTGTGGAGCTGGCCGGCTATTTCGCGCCTGAATTCGTCGTCCGTGGCCAGTTTGTAGACCATCTCGATCATCGCGTAATACTCGAGGAATTGTTCCCGCGTGTATTGGGCGATCGAGCAGTTGCCCTGCCCGTGACTCCCCCCTGGCTCGTCGAGCGCGAGGTAGTCGGCATCTTGAAGATCGGCTTCCTCGGCGATCACGCGCTGAGCAGCATCGGCAACGCCGGGAAACCGCTCCGAGATCCACGGATCGGTCGCCGCGCGTTCATAGCCATCCGGCGGGGTCAGGTAGCTGGCCTCAAAACTGGATGGCATCGGCAGCGTATTGGCGGCGCCGCCAACCAGTTCCCGATAGGCCTGCAGGGCCTCCTCGTACTCGCGCTGGTCGCGCAGATAGCGTTCCTCGAGTTCGGTCTCGGCCATGCGCCCGACCTAGAACAGCGATCTGTCGAGCGTGGTATCTTTCTCGCCCGTAAAGAAGCTTCTCAGAACCTCCGGCGCAAAAGCCTTGATCGACTTGGACCGGCTCTCGGGCATCAGCCCCAGCGCCGGCACGCACAGCCCGGTCGCAACCATATGCGCCTGCGCAATGCCCGTGATCTTGGCAAGATGCTTGTCATCGATACGCGGCGACAAGGTCGCCTGCATCACTTCGCCCAGCTTGCGAATGCGCGTCGCAGGCCGCAAGTGAACATCGCGCATCGAAGCCGTCACCTTGACGCCAGCCTGCGCAAAGAAAGCCTCACGCAAAGCGTCCCGCTGGCCGCGGTTTTCATCCTGTGCCGAATTCCAGCTCCCCGACGTCGGTTTGAGTGCCATGACTTCGCTCCTAGTTCAGGTCGATACGACCGGCCGTCGCTTTGATGCTGGAACTGCCGTTGATCTTGATATCGACACCCTCCAACGAGATGTTGCCATCCCGGTCCATCACCAACTTCGACTTTCCGACCACCAGCTCGAACTTCTCGCCCACGTGAACGACCTTGTTGTTGCCGACTTCCTCCCACGACCCGATCGCAACGCTCTCGTTCTTGATGCCCCCGACAGTCACCTGATAGCCGCCGCCGACCGTCAGCGCCTTCGCAGCGCCAACCATCTCGGTCGAAGAGAGCATCACCGTCTCCGCCTTGTTCTTCGCCACCCCGATCACGAGGTTCCCCTCGCCCATGTTCAGAAAGTCCGGCAGCCCCAGCTTGTTGGCCAGATCGCCCAGCTTGCCGGTGAAGGCGGTGAAGGCGCCGGTCACGGCGCTCTGCAACTTGTTGGGGCCGACCATCAGGGTCATGTTGCCGCCGATCACCTCGTGGTGGTTGTTGCCCACCTCGATCGACTTGTTGTTGCCCACGCTCTCCGACTGGTTCCGGTCCACCCGCTTGGCGCGGTTGTTCTCAACGTGGATCTCATGGTCCTTCTGGGCGTGGAGATAGATCTTCTCCTCGTCCTTCTCGTCCTCGAAGTAGAGCTCGTTGAACCCCTTGCCCTGATGCGTATCTGTCCGGAAGGTCGAACGCGTCTTATGCTTGGGCAACTCCCACGGCACGTCGTTCTTCCCGTTATAAACACAACCCGTCACCAGCGGCTTGTCGGGGTTGCCCTCGATAAACTCCACCACCACTTCCATGCCGATCCGCGGGATCACCATGCCGCCCCAGCCCTTGCCGGCCCAGTTCTGGCTGACCCGGCAGCGCATCGAGTGGGCGCCGGTCAGGTCCCAGTGGAAGCGCACGAGGATGCGGCCGTACTTGTCGCAGTCGATTTCGCCCTCGCCCACCACGCGGGCCGTCTGAGGCCCCTGCACGATGGGCTGCGCTGTGGCGCGAACCGGAGCAAACGGGGCCGAAACCGGGGTGAGCACATAATGCCCTTCATAGGCCCGCTCGCCGTCAGTTGCGCCGGAGCGATAGGCCTCCGAGGTGAACTCGTGGCGCGCCTCGAGGCAAAGGTGCTGCTCGGCGGCGATAAAATCGGCAAACGGCCCGTGGGCGGTGCAGCGCATGCCCGACTTCAGGCTGATCACATCGCCCGCCGCATGGGCACGCACATCCTCGCTGCGTTCTTGCGTGGTCCGCAGCTGTGCCAGTGCCTTGCGGGCGGTGTCATCCTCGCTGTCGGGCGCGGTGCGGTTCGGCTCGCGCGGCGCGCCCGGCACGCCGGTGTCCTCGATGCCGGTCGGGTAATCGTAGCTCTCGATATCGCCGAAGCTGAACTCCGCATCGCCCACCTGCTCCACCACCTGGTTCGCGCCGGGCTTCTTGAAGTTGTAGTCGGCGAGCTTGATCTTGCCGGTGGTCATGTGGCGGGCGCGCCGCCAGTCCCAGAAGTGCTCTTCCTCCTTACGGAAGTTCTCCTCCACCGGGCGATACTCGCGGGTGATATCGGGCAGCTCGCCCATCGCCTCATGGCTGTCGGTCAGCACAAGGCAGTGGTTCCCCGCCTCATGCTCAAAATGGTAGCTGACCCCGAAGCGCTCCATCAGCCGGCAGGCAAAGGCGAGGTCGCTCTCGCGGTATTGCACCGTGTATTCCAGCTCGGGATAGGTCTGGTTCAGATCAAGCCTGTGGGTCTCCGGCCCGGCACCCGACCAATCGCCCAGCACCTGCTCCAGAATGTCGTTCACCGGCATCTCGTGGAAGATCCGCTGCTGCCGCCGCCGCCCGGCGAGCCAGAACCACGGGCGCAGCTCCAGCGCATAGCGGTCCCCGGCCACATCCGCCTTCATCCACTCCACAGCCGTCACGATGCCGTCGAAGGGACAGGCCCCGTGGTTCACCGTTTCCAGCTGCACCGTCGCATGGGTGCCCAGCAACGCATCGGGGTCCAGCCCCTTCCGCGCGAGCACTTCGGCCCGGTAGTCGAACAGCCCGTTGACCCTGTCCGTCCCGGCAAATTTCAGAAGCAGCAGGTGATCCTTGCCCAGATCCGTCTCGATCCAGCCGAGGTTTGTCTCCTGGGTATAAACGCCATCCATTGAAAAAAACGCACCATTGAGGGGGGAGGCGTCAATTGCCAAGATTCAAGTGAGTCAAAATACGTTCACACAATACATCTCAAAGTAGAGATACCGGCAAGGCGCTTCAAGGACCGTTGTGTGAAATTTTCACGCTGATCCCGTTACTTATGCAACGACCCGCCGAGCGGCAGCAGGCACGGCAGGCCAGTCGCCGCACCGTGCGCGGCCCGCCCGGCGCAGGGCGCGGTGTCAGGCCAGATGCCGCGTCAGATCCACCGTTTCGTCGGGCAGGTCGAGCGAGATATGCCCGGTGCGCGGGTTCACCGTGACCGCCGGTTTCTCGGGCAGAAAGTCGATCGCCGTGTTCAGGTCGCCAAGCAGCCGCTCGATCGCTTCGCGGCGGGTCTCGATTCTGGGGGTCTCGCTGGCACGCGGGCCAAAGATGGTGCTGAACATCGGGTGTCTCTCTCGGCTCTGTCTGGGTCCGGCCTGCGCCTCTTGCCGCGCGGCCTGTCATCAGATGAACCAGCCCGCCCCACGCCCGGTTCCCTGAAATCCAACTGCCACCGTTATGTCCCCGCGATGACCCCGCTCAGACCCCGGTCAGACATTGTGCGCCCCGGCCCGATCGGGCAGAAAGGCCCGGCAAGCGCGGAGGGCCCCATGAAAATCGCCACCTTCAACATCAACGGCGTGAAGGCCCGCATCGGTGCCGTCACCGATTGGCTCACCGAGAGCGCCCCCGATGTGGCCCTCCTTCAAGAGATCAAATCGGTCGACGAGGCCTTCCCCCGCGAGCATTTCGAGGATCTCGGCTATCAGGTCGAGACCCACGGCCAAAAGGGCTTCAACGGCGTCGCCATCCTCTCCAAACTCCCGCTCGAAGATGTCACGCGCGGCCTGCCCGGCGACGACACCGACGAGCAGGCCCGCTGGATCGAGGCCACCGTGATGGGCGAGCGCACCGCCATCCGCCTCTGCGGCCTCTACCTGCCCAACGGCAACCCGGTTGAAGACGGGCAGAGCGAGAAGTTCCGCTACAAGCTCGCCTGGATGGACCGGCTGATCGAACGCGGCAAAGCCCTACTGGCCGAGGAGCAGCCCGCGCTGATGGCGGGCGATTACAACATCATCCCCTCCGCCATCGACGCCGCCCGCCCCGAGGCTTGGGTCGGCGACGCGCTGTTTCACCCCGAAAGCCTCGCCAAATGGCGCACGCTGAACAACCTCGGTTTCACCGAGGCCTTCCGCGCCCGTACCCGCGGCCCCGGCCACTACTCCTTCTGGGATTACCAGCGCGGCGCGTGGGATCGGAACGACGGCATCCGCATCGACCATTTCCTGCTGACCCCGCAAGCCGCCGACACCCTGCGCGACTGTTGGATCGAAAAAGACGTGCGCGGCCGCGAAAAGCCCTCCGACCACGTGCCCGTCTGGGTCGATCTGGATGTCTGACATCCCCGACCGCGCCGCCGCCAGCGGTGCGCTCTCGCTCATTGCCCTCGTGGCCTCTCTGCCCCTGCTCGCCCCGCCGCCGCTTTATCTGTGGCGGCAAGGCGCCTTCGATGCGCCCCGCGTCAAGCTCACCCGCCTCATCACCGGCAATGACAGCGAGGCCCTCACCGTCGCCCGCGCGATTGAAAGCGGCGACACGCCCGGCGTGATCGAGGCCGAAACCGGCGTCGCGCTCGATGACGGCGGCTCTCGCTCCATCACCCTCGCCTGGTATCTCTCCGCGGCCTTCTCGTGGGACAGCCCCCGCGCCGCCTATTTCGATTGGAAAGACGGCTGCGAGCAGGCCTGCCCCCAACTCGATGCCATGCTCGAGGCCCACGGCGTCACCGACCGGCCCGACCCCGAGCAGATCATCGCAGACGAAGCCCTGCACTGGGACGAATGGGGCGCCATGCCCGTGGTCTGGGCCCATTACGCCCCTGTCTTCGACGCCAACGGCCTCCAGCTCGTCACGCTCGACCCCATCGGCGGCTGGGATGCCTATTACCTCTTCGTCACCTCAAAACGCACCGCCGCCCGCTGGGACGGCGTGGTGATCGAAGAGCCGCGAGGCCCCGGGCTGGAGCTTCACGCTATCCCTGCCCCCACAGCCGATGTGTCCACCGCAGACGGCCTCGCCGCCGCCTTGCCGCAGGTCACCGGCACCACCTCCGGCCCGCGCAAGGCCCCGCTCCTTGCGGGCGTCCCCCTACTCGATCTGTTCTGAACAACCCGGCGTCAGTCAGCCGTCACATCCTCACTCCAAAGCCAGTCAAACCGCCCCGGCAGCACCCCCGGTGCAAAGCGGCTCGCCAGCCCCAGAGCCAAATGCGCCGCCCAGCGTTTAGGTCCGCGCGGCAGGTGATAGTTGCGCGCATTCGCCGTCGCCGCGTCCACGATCTTTCGGCACCGCGCCTCCCGTGCCGCCTGAAACGCCGCCAGCCCGGCGTCCAACCCATCGGCCTCCGCCAATGATGCTGCCAGCACCCATGCGTCTTCCAGCCCCATCGCCGCGCCCTGTGCAAGGTAAGGCAGCGTCGGATGGGCCGCATCGCCCACAATCACCAGCCGCTCCCGGTGCCACCGCGCCGCGACTCCGTGCCGGAACAGCCCCCAGCGCCGCACCGTCTCGACCCGCGCCAACCACCCCGGCACCGGCCCGCCGAAGCCAGCGAAGGCCGCCCGAAACGCCTCCACATCGCCCGGCACCTCCCAGCCTTCCTCGGCCCAGTCAGCCTGCTCCTCACAGGCCACGATATTCATCAGCCGCCCGCCCCTCAGCGGATAGGCCACCAAATGCCGCCCCGGCGCGAGGAACAGCTGCGCCTCCGGCGGCAGCGGCGCCTCGGCCTCCACCAGCGCCCGCCACGCCACCTGATGCGTGAACACCGGTTCTTGCGTCCCCAACACCGCCGCGCGGGCGACTGAATGCAGCCCATCCGCACCCACCACCAGCCCGGCCTCCAGCGGCTCGCCCGCCTCTGTGATCACACGCCCCCCGGGCTGCACCTCCGCCACACGGCAGCCCAGCGTGATCTCAACGCCCGCCTCCCGCGCGCCGCGCTCCAGCACAGCGATCAGATCGGCCCGATGCACATTGGCAAACCGTCCCCGGCCCGCGTAGGGCACAAAGGCCACCTCCCGGCCCCGCGCCGCCTCGCGCATCCGCACGCCCCGGCTCTCGTCGCTGACTTCCGCAAACGCCTGCCCCAGCCCAAGCGCCTCCAGCACCCGGCCCGCATTGGGGCTCACTTGTAGCCCCGCGCCCACCTCGGCAATCTCGCCCGCCTGCTCCAGCAGCCGCACCCGCGCCCCGCGCAGGGCCAGCGCCCGCGCCGTGGCCAGCCCGGCGACCCCGCCGCCGAGCACCAGCACATCCAGTCCGATCAAGGTCATGAAAACACAACGCCCGGCCGGCCTCTCGGCCTCCGGGCGCGTTTTGCAACCAGCATCAAGGGATCAGTCGTCCCGATGCACCTTTTCGCGGCGCTCGTGGCGCTCCTGCGCCTCAAGGCTCAGCGTTGCGATCGGGCGGGCATCCAGCCGCTTCAGGCTGATCGGCTCGCCGGTCTCTTCGCAATATCCGTATTCACCGTTCTCGATCCGGCGCAGCGCCGAGTCGATCTTGGCCACCAGCTTGCGCTGACGGTCGCGGGTGCGCAGTTCCAGAGCCCGGTCGGTCTCTTCACTGGCACGGTCGGCGATGTCGGGGATGTTGCGAGTGCCATCCTGCAAGGCTTCGATCGTGTCGCGGCTGTCAGACAGAAGGTCTTCGCGCCACTGAATCAGCTTGCGACGGAAGTATTCCGTCTGGCGATCGTTCATGAAGGGTTCGTCTTCGGCCGGGCGATAATCGTCGTCCAGAAAAAGTTCCTGCTTCATCCGTGCTCCCTCGGGCTGTGCTTTTCTTTCACTCTGTCGAGTCGTTTGCATCACGCGCTCCAATGCGGTCCATCTACACGCGCCTGCCCCCCTTGTCACTGTCTTTTAATGCCGTCAGGGTGGAATTGACCATGCCGTGATCACAATCAGGCCCACGGCAGAAGATTGAGGAAAATCATGAAATTCGAAGGCACCGAGAGCTACGTCGCGACTGAAGACCTGACCGTTGCGGTCAATGCCGCCGTGGCGCTGGAGCGGCCGCTTCTGGTCAAGGGCGAGCCCGGCACCGGCAAGACAGAACTGGCCCGCCAGGTCTCCGCCGCGCTCGGTCTGCCGATGATCGAATGGCACATCAAGTCCACCACCCGCGCCCAGCAGGGGCTCTATGAGTATGACGCCGTCAGCCGCCTCCGCGACAGCCAGCTTGGCGACGAGCGTGTGCATGACGTGGCCAATTACATCAAACCCGGCAAGCTCTGGGAGGCCTTCTCCGCGACGGGCCGCGTGGTGCTGCTGATCGACGAGATCGACAAGGCCGACATCGAGTTCCCCAACGACCTGCTGCAAGAGCTCGACCGGATGGAGTTTCACGTCTACGAAACCGGCCAGACGGTGAAGGCCGAGAACCGCCCCATCGTCATCATCACCTCGAACAACGAGAAGGAACTGCCCGACGCCTTCCTGCGCCGCTGCTTCTTCCACTTCATCCGCTTCCCCGAGATGGACACGCTCCGCCAGATCGTCGAGGTCCACCACCCCGGCATCAAGGCCGACCTGCTGACCACCGCGCTCACCCAGTTCTACGAAATCCGCGACCAACCCGGCCTGAAGAAGAAACCGTCAACAAGCGAGGTCCTAGACTGGCTCAAACTCCTCCTCGCCGAAGACCTCTCCCCCGAAGATCTCAAACGCGACGGCGCCAACGCCCTCCCCAAACTCCACGGCGCCCTGCTGAAGAACGAACAGGACGTGCATCTGTTCGAACGACTGGCGTTCATGGCTCGCCGCGAAAGGTAGGGTGGGCAATCTGCCCACTTCCACCCCGGTCCGCGGGCCGGATGAATCTCACCTGCCCTCTATACTCTCCTGACGCGACCGCCGCCCCATGACCCCCTACCTCACCCTAGACGTCTTCACTTCCACTCCCTTCACCGGCAACCCGCTCGCTGTCATCCCAGACGCGCACGCCCTCCCCGAAGACGCCCTCCAGAAGATCGCCGCCGAGTTCAACTACTCCGAAACCACCTTCGTCTTCCCGCCGGACGACCCGGCCAACACCGCCAAAGTCCGCATCTTCACTCCCACAATGGAGATCCCCTTCGCCGGGCACCCGCTCATCGGCACCGCCGTCGCCCTCGCTCGCGCGGGCCACGGCCCCGAGATGACCCTCGAACTGGGCGTGGGCCCGATCCGCGCCCATGCGACCGAAACCGAAGCCCGCTTCACCACAGAGGTCGCCCTCCAAATCCTCGCCCACCCCGAGCCATCACTCACTGCCCGCGCCCTCGGCCTGCCGGAGGCCGCGCTTGCCAACCCGCCCGTCCTCGCCTCCGTCGGCCTGCCCTTCACCCTCAGCGAGCTGACCACCCGTGAGGCCCTTGCCGCCTGCGCGCCCGACACCGCCGCCTTCAAGCAGGGTGCCGCCGCCCACCCCGGCTCGCTCGACTTCGCCCAATTCGCCTATTGGCGCGACGGCGCCACCATCCACGCCCGCATGTTCGCCCCGCTCGACAACATCCCTGAAGACCCGGCCACCGGCTCCGCCTGCGCGGCCCTCGGCGCCTATCTCACCTCCCTCCACGGCCCCCAAACCCTCACCATCCACCAGGGCGACGACATGGGCCGCCCTTCGCGCATCGGCCTGCGCACCACTGAAACCTCTGTCACCATCTCCGGTGCCGCCGTGCCGGTCATGAGCGGCACCCTCTCCCTTTGACCTGAACCGGAAAATCCGCACCCGCCTCCCGGGCCGCTGGAAATCCGCCGCCGCCCCCGCTAAACCCGTGCCACCAGCCGGAGGCCCCCATGACGACCCCTACCCTCATCGAGCGTTCCGCCGCCAAGGGCCTGCGCATCACCGGCCAGCGCAAGGTGATCGCCGAAGTGCTCGATGCCGCCTCCGACCACCCGGACGTTGAAGAGCTCTATGCCCGCGCCTCCGCCGTGGACCCGCGGATCTCGCTCGCCACGGTCTACCGCACCGTGAAGCTGTTTGAAGAGGCCGGGCTGCTCGAAAAGCTGGAATTCGGCGATGGCCGCGCCCGCTACGAGGACGCCGAGCGCGATCACCACGATCACCTGATCGACATGAAGACCGGCGAGGTGATCGAGTTCGTCGACCCCGAGATCGAGGCTCTACAAGAGAAAATCGCCGAGCGCCTTGGCTACGAGCTCAAGGGCCACCGGCTGGAGCTTTACGGCATCCGCCGCACAACCCGCTGAGGCGGCACTGACTGGCCGAGGAGCGGCAGCAGCTCGTCCACCCGGATCGGCTTGTGCAAGGTGCCTCGCAGCATCTCGCCCGACAGGCTCAAAGGCAGCTCCTGCGCCTCATCCGACAGGATCACATGCGGAATATTGGCCGTCGCCAGCCGCAACAGCGCCGTCACCGCCGCCTCCGGCTTGTCGCCAATGTCGACAACCGCCGAAGACACGCTGGACTGCGGCGTTGCCAGCGCGTCGTAGGATGGCACCTCCACCACCTCGTATCCGGCTTCCGAGAGCATCATCTGCAAGTCGAGCGCCAGAATACGGTCAGAACAGACCACCGCCACACGTTCGGCCGTGGTCTCAACCTCTGGTTTTGCTGTCCGGTCGTAGTCCAAATCTGCACCTCCGACCCAACTATACCACAGCCCCGCGTCGGTAGCAATTTTTCCTTTTTTTCTCTGCTACTTAACATACAAACATGCTGTAAGCACAGATTAGTCAGCACCTTGCGCAACTTACTCATAGTTGGTATTTTTTGCACATTCCGCGGAACTTCGGCGCCCACCGCCCGTTTCCTCAGTTAACAAGCGGAAAAGGCAGTTTCCGGAAGTGACGACGATGAGTGACAACACCGCCAAACGCACCGATCGGCTGCAGATCATGCTGACCGAAGAGGAAACCGTCGCGCTCGACGACTGGCGGTTCAAGCACCGTATGCCCAGCCGGTCTGCCGCAGTGCGTGAACTCCTGCGCCGTGGTCTGGCCGCCGAGGGCTACTTCGACCGCGCCAGCGCCTCCCAGTCCTCCGGCACCTTCGGCCTGTTCGAAAAGGACGCGCCCGGTGAAGCCTCCGGCGACTCCCCGAGCGAGCCGACCGACGACTGACAGCTCCCCCCTGTTACATCCCGCCGCGGCCCTGTAGGGCTGCACCGAAAGCAAGTGAAAGGGCGGCGGGTGTCGGACAATCTCAAGGGCATCGCGCTGATGGTGCTGGCCATGCTGGGCCTCGCCTGCACCGACAGCATCGTCAAGCTGATGGCCGCCTACATGCCCGCTCCGCAGGTGATCCTCATCCTCGGCGGCACCACGGCGGCAATCTTCTGCGCCGCCGCGCTGGTCCGGGGCGAGCCAGTGTTCTCCCGCGCCTTCTTCCACCCCGCCGTGGTTGGCCGCAGCCTTTCCGAGGCGGTGGCCTCGATCACCATCACCCTCGCCATCGCGCTCGCGCCCCTCACCACCGTCTCCGCCCTGATGCAGATGAACCCCATCCTGGTCACCCTCGGGGCGGCACTGTTCTTTGGCGAAAAGGTCGGCTGGCGGCGCTGGTCGGCGGTGGCCGCCGGCATGGTCGGGATGCTGATGATCGTCCGCCCCGGCATGGAGGCCTTCGACCCGGCCTCCCTCGTCGCCGTCGCCGCCGCCGTGGCCCTCTCCGCGCGTGATCTGACGACCCGCGCCGCCCCCCGCACCATCCCCTCGCTGACCCTGGCAGCCTGGGGCTTCTCGCTGGTGCCGCTGGCCGCCGTGGCCGCGCTGCTGATCGGCCCCGGCTTTGTGCCGCTTACCCCCGCCTCCCTCGCCTGGGCGCCGCTCGGCATCGCCTTCACCCTCGTCGGCTATCTCGCCCTCACCGCCGCCGTGCGGGTGGGCGAGCTGGCCACCGTCGCCCCCTTCCGCTACTCCCGCCTGCTCTTCGCCACGCTGATCGCCGTCACCTTCTTCTCCGAGCGCCCCGATGGCTGGACAATCGCAGGCTCCCTGCTGATCATCGCCGCCGGTCTCTACGCCTTCCTCCGCGAACGCCGCCGCGCTGCGTAGGCCGGCATCTGCCGCCCCACTTCCGCCGATCCTGTTAGCGCTATCACATCCCAGCTTGCACCACGCCCCCCGGCTGCTATGACGTAGGGCAAACGACACGCGCCAAGGGAGGCCGCCCCCATGTCCACCATCATCGACATTCACGCCCGCGAGATCCTCGACAGCCGCGGCAACCCCACCGTCGAGGTCGACGTGACCCTCGAAGACGGCACGCTCGGCCGCGCCGCCGTGCCCTCCGGTGCTTCCACCGGTGCCCATGAAGCGGTCGAAAAGCGCGATGGCGACAAGTCCCGCTACAAGGGCAAGGGCGTCCGCGAGGCCGTGGCGGCCGTGAACGGCGAGATCGCCGAGGCGCTGGTCGGCTTCGAGGCTACCGAGCAGGTCGCCCTCGACGGCGCGATGATCGAGCTGGACGGCACCCCAAACAAGGGCCGCCTCGGCGCCAACGCCATCCTCGGCGTCAGCCTCGCCGTGGCCAAGGCCGCTGCCGAATTCACCGGCCAGCCGCTCTACCGCTACGTCGGCGGCACCTCCGCCCGCACCCTGCCGGTGCCGATGATGAACATCATCAACGGCGGCGAGCACGCCGACAACCCGATCGACATCCAGGAATTCATGATCATGCCGGTCTCCGCCCCGACCATCGCCGAGGCGGTGCGCATGGGGTCGGAAGTGTTCCACACCCTCAAGGGCGAGCTTTCCGCTGCCGGCATGTCCACCGGCCTCGGGGACGAGGGCGGCTTCGCCCCCGAACTCGCCTCCACCCGCGACGCGCTGGATTTCATCCTGAAGTCCATCGAGAAGGCTGGCTACAAACCGGGCGAAGAGATCTCGCTCGCCCTCGATTGCGCCGCGACCGAGTATTACAAGGGCGGCAAATACGAGATGAAGGGCGAAGGCGCCTCGCTCTCCTCGGAAGAGAACGCCGATTACCTCGCCAAGCTCGCCAGCGACTACCCGATCATCTCCATCGAAGACGGCATGTCCGAGGATGACTGGGAGGGCTGGAAGATCCTGACCGACAAGATCGGCGACAAGGTCCAGCTTGTGGGCGACGATCTCTTCGTCACCAACCCCGCCCGTCTGGCCGATGGCATTTCGAAGGGCGTGGCCAACTCCATGCTGGTGAAGGTCAACCAGATCGGCACCCTGACGGAGACCCTCAAGGCCGTCGATATGGCCCACCGCGCGCGCTACACCAACGTCATGTCGCACCGCTCCGGCGAGACCGAAGATGCCACCATCGCCGACCTCGCCGTGGCCACCAACTGCGGCCAGATCAAGACCGGCTCCCTCGCCCGCTCCGACCGGCTGGCCAAGTACAACCAGCTCATCCGCATCGAGGAAGAGCTGGCCGAAACCGCCATCTACGCGGGCCGCTCGATCCTGAAAGGCTGAGCCCCGCCCAAAGGCCCCGGCCCAGCCGAACACATCACCTCGCGCCCCACCCGGGGCTCGAGGCCCCCGGCCCGGTTCTTCCGCGCCGCTGCATCCAGCCCGAACCAACCGCCTGCCCGCGGCACATTCCATGCCGACGCGCCTGCGGCATACCTAGCTGTGGCACGATGCAAACACCTGCGCCTGAACCCAAAAACCGGCGTCACCCCACGGTTTACCCAGCCCGATCCGTCTTGTAGAGCCGATGAAAGGTTACGCGACGTGAGATAAGGCAATATGAACCAGGAAGAGTTCGTCGAGCATGTCGGCCCGCAGCTTGTGCATCTGACGATGCGCTCCAACGTGCCGGGCATCAACGCGGGCGGATTGATCCGCGCCGCCGAAATCGCCCGCCGGGCGGGCATCGACCCGCGCGATCTGCGGCTGCGTAAGGAGCGCACCGAAATCAAGCTCGATACCCGCACCATCAAGCTCAACCACCAGCGCCCGCTGATCGCAGGCGCCGCTCAGGCCGAGACCTTTCTCGAAGGTCACACGCTTGAAAGCTGGTCCGACGTGCTGAACTCGCGCCTCTTCTTCTGGCCCACCGGCGGCGGCTCGACCTTTGCCGCCAGCCTCAAGGCCGAGGATGATATCGTTCAGGTCCGGCTCGACAGCCGCCGCTTTTTCGAGGCCTTCGCCCCGGCCATCGACTTCTCGCCGATCAACAGCGGCTCCGCCACCCGCCGCGCTTCCGTGCGGGGGGACTGGCTCTTCGTGCCGGTCAGCGAGGGCTGGGACGCCTTCGCAGAGAACCGACGCAAGCGCGGCCATGCCCAGCGGCGGGACAGCGTGGCAGAGGTCTCGATTTCCTGCGATATTCCGCCCGAGGTCTTCCGCAAGCTGATGCTTGCCTCCGGCCAGAACAGCTCCGCCTGAGGTCCGCTGGCCGCTCAGGCCTTGCGCACTTCACTCGCCAGCTTCAGCACCCGGTCGCCGTCATCCTGCTCGATATAAAGCGCCGGGTCGTCCTTGCTGCCCTTCCGCTTCACCACCTCACCCTGAGGCTTGCGCTCCACCGTCTCCTCGTGGACCGAGCGCACCTTGCCCTCTGCCGTGCCCTGCCCCCAATCCCACTTTACGCGGTCGCCTTCCTTCACGTCGCTCATCTTGCGCTCCTCTGACTGTTCCCAGCCCCAACGCGCGAACGGCCAAAAAGGTCAGGCAAAGCGAGCGGGCCGATAAGGCGCAAGCAAGGGCGCCTCGCCGCCGCCCATCTCGGCGGCCACCATCTCACCCATGAGCGCACCCAGCGTCACGCCCGAGTGCATCACCGCCAGCCACAGCCCCTCCGGCCCGCATTGCCCAACCACCGGCAACCCGTCTCCCGGCACCGGACGCCACGCCAGCCGGGCCTCCGCCAGCCCGATCTCCAACTCCGGAAAGAGGCCGCGGACCCGTGCCAGCGTCGCCTCCGCCATCGCCTCCGCGCTCTCGGGCAGCGCCTCGGTTTCATCGGCCTGATGGTTGGGCGAGGCCGGCACGATCAGGCATCCCTGCCCGTCCTGCCGGATCTCCATGCCGCCGGGCACCAGCACCGGCGCAAAGCGGGTCTCCACCGGGGTCGTGCGCAGCACCACCGCCGGGCGGGTCAGCATCGGCAGCGGCACCCCCAGTGGCTCCACCAGCGCTGGCGCGCCCACGCCCGCGCAAATGAGCACCCGGTCGCCCGAAATCACGCCGCCCTCCACCGCCACGCCGGTCACGCGCCCGCCTGCAACCTCCACCCGCTCGGCCCGGCAGCCGCTCAGCACCCGCGCGCCCGAAGCCTCCAGCAGGTGCCGCGCCACCGGGGCCGCCTCCACCACGCCCTCCGAGGGCATGAACCACGCGCGGTCAGGCACCTCCGCCAGCCCGGGGACCTCCTCGCGCAGCGCCTCGGCGTCCCACGGCTGCACCGGGTAGCCAAAGGCCTGCAACTCCGCCACGTCCTCGACCTCCCAGTTCACGCAACCGCACCAGTCCACCAACCGGCCCGTCTCCCGCTCGAGCGTGCGCCAGGCCTCCATCGCCTCCTTGCGCAGGCGAAAGTGATGCGCGTCGTGGTAAAAGCTCGCGTTGATCCAGCCAAAGCTCGCGCCGGTCGCCACGCCGCCGGGCTGGCCCGCGTCGATCACCACCACCTCGGCCCCGGCCTGCGTCAGCCGGTAGGCGCAGCTCGCCCCGATCAGCCCCGCGCCCACAATCACCACCCGTTCCCGCATCGCCTGCCCCTTTGCGCTCCTGCGCGCGCAAGGCTAGCCTCTGCCCATGGACGCGCAAGAGATCATCGACCGCCTCGGCCTGCAGCCCCACCCCGAAGGCGGCCACTACCGCCAGACATGGGTAGAAGACCCCGCCCAAGGCCGCCCCGCAGACACCTGCATCTACTTTCTGCTGAAGCCCGGCGAGCGCAGCCACTGGCACCGGGTCGATGCCACCGAGATCTGGCACTTCTACTCTGGCACCCCGCTCACCCTGCGGATCGCCGCCACCCAGCATGGCCCCGCCACCCGCCACCGGCTCGGGCCCGACCTCGCCCTCGGCGCGCCACAACTGATCGTCCCCAAGGACCACTGGCAGGCCGCCGAGGCCGATGCCTCCGGCTGGGCGCTGGTCGGCTGCACCGTCTCCCCCGGCTTCCGGTTCGAGGGCTTCACCCTCGCGCCCCCGGGCTTCGATATCCCCGATGGATCATAAGGCGCTGCTCGCCAGCCTCTCGCCCGAGGAACGGCAGCGCCTGACCGCCCGCCGCAACGGCCCCGCCCTGCTGCGCCTCGCCGCCCACCTCGGGGCGCTCGCCGCGATGGCTGCCTACATCGCCGCCGCCGCGCCGCTCTGGTGGGCGATGTTGCTGCCCTATGGCATTGCCCTCACCTTCCTCTTCACCCTCACCCATGAATGCACCCACCAAACGCCCTTCCGCACCCGCTGGCTGAACGAGGCCACCGGTCACCTCGCCGGGGCGGTGCTGCTGCTGCCGTTCGTCTGGTTTCGCTACTTCCACTTCGCGCACCACCGCCACACCGGCGACCCGGCGCTGGACCCCGAGATCGCAGGCCATCCCCGGCCCGGCA
Source organism: Oceanicola sp. (assembly GCA_017792405.1). Classification (GTDB taxonomy): domain Bacteria; phylum Pseudomonadota; class Alphaproteobacteria; order Rhodobacterales; family Rhodobacteraceae; genus Vannielia. The sequence goes on along the minus strand of CP051231.1, from coordinate 1,258,079 downwards.
CTCGTGCCGCTCTGGCGCTCTATCTCACCGGCTGGGGCTACTGGCACGGCAACCTGACCGCGCTCTGGCACAATGGCACCGGCCGCCCCGCCGCTTATGTGCCCCCGGCCAAACGCCGCACCGTGGTGTGGGAGGCGCGCATTCATATCGCCGCCTACGCCCTCCTCCTCACTCTCGCCCCCACGCAAGCCTTCACCTTCTGGCTCCTCCCGCTACTCCTAGGCCAACCCGCGCTCCGGCTCTACCTTCTGGCCGAGCACGGCCTTTGCCCGCCGGTCGCCAACATGCTGGCCAACACCCGCACCACCCTGACCACCCGCCTCATCCGGGCGCTGGCATGGAACATGCCCTACCACGCTGAGCACCACGCCTTCCCCGCCGTCCCCTTCCACGCGCTGCCCCGCTTGCACACAAAAACCCGGGCTCACCTCCATCAGGTGAGCCCGGGCTATGCCGCCTTCACACAGAGCTACTTGCGCAGCCTCCGGTGACCACTCAGGCGACATATCTCGCTCCGCCGCTCGCGCGGCAGGGTCGGGAACCGCCGCTTCAGCCGCAGCGCTTCGCCTTGTAAACCGATTTCGCCGCATCCCGGCGCAGGGCGGCATCCTTCACCACGTTGCCGCCGATCTCGGCCGCCACGCCCGCCGCCTTGCCGCGCCCGATCAACGCGCCGACAACCTGCAATCCAGTGCCCTTCTCGCGCTTGCCCGCCAGCTTGGCCGACTTGCTGTATTCCTGCGCCAGCTGCTTGCAGCTCCGCTTGGCATAGGTGCCCACCAGCCGCTGATACTTGGCGGCATCCGCGCCGCGATAGCCGTGGCTCTTGGCGCTCGCCACCGGGGCCGCCTCCAGCCCGCCTGCAAGGGTGCCGCAGGCCGCCAGCACGGCCAGTGTCGTTGCGATCAGTCTCATCCTTCGTCTCCTCATGTCCAAGGCCCGTCACCTTGGGACAGAGGGCTATCCCGGCGCGCCTCTCCGGGTCACGTGACGAATGCCGTCATGAAGTTTCGGCCCCGGCAAAGGCACCTCGACGAGCGAATGAGAGCCCCAAATGACCGCCCGATGCGTTAACCTCTCGAGGCTTTGCATTTTTGTCGTATGCATAGGATGTGCATGGAATGTGCATCACTTGTGCATTGAGCAAATTCACGGTTAACGCGTTTTACCCCGCCGCGTCTTGCATTTTTGCAAAGCCTCCGGAGGGCTGTGAAACAACGCCTCCGCCCACCGCCGCGCGTGCGCCCGTGGTGCCCGGCCAAGAGGTCGGCAGCCCCTTCGCCACCCGCACCGCGAGATAGGCAAAGGCTTGAGCTTCCAACATATCTCCGTCCAGCCCTACGGCCTCCACCGGCTCCACCGGGCAGCCGAGGCCCTCCGCGATCATCGCCATCATCACCGGGTTTTTCCGCCCGCCGCCCGTCACCAGCACACGCTCCGCCGGGGCCGGAAAATGCTCCTGCCCCAAGGCCACAGAGGCCGCCACGGCAGCCGTCAACGTCGCCACCGCATCCTCATCGGAAAGCCCCGCAACCTCTTGGGAAAGCTGCGCAAAATCATCCCGGTCGAGCGACTTGGGCGGCAGCTTGAAGAAGTAGCGATGCTCCGCGAACCGGGCCAGAATGGCCTCATCCACCTCGCCCTTCGCCGCCAACTCTCCGCCCTCGTCAAAGGGCAGGCCCAGCCGCGCGCCCACGAGGTCGTTCACCGGCGCATTGGCAGGCCCGGTGTCAAAGGCCAGCATCGCCTCCGGCCCTTTCGCCGGGTCGATCCACGTGACATTGCCGACCCCGCCAAGATTGAGAAAAACCAAGGGCTTGTCAGCCTTGATGAACTTCGCCAGCGCGTAGTGATAAGCCGGGGCCAGCGGCGCGCCCTGCCCGCCCATCTCCACGTCATCGGAGCGAAAATCCCACACCACGGGCCGCCCCAGCGCCTCCGCCACAACCCGCCCGTCCCCGGCCTGATGGGTGCCGCGCCCGCCCGGATCATGGGCGAGGGTCTGGCCATGAAAGCCAACGATATCAATATCCTCGATCAGCTCTTCGAGGATCACCACATGGGCGGTTTCCACGATCTCCGCGGCCTCCGCCACGCCCGCCTCGCCCGGCCAACGCCCCAGCGCTGCCTTCAGCGCGCGGGTCTCCGGCCCCGAGTATTCCCGGTAACCGCTTGGCCCAAATGCAAAAATCTCCTGCCCATCGGTCTCGATCACCGCCGCATCCACGCCATCCAGCGAGGTGCCGCTCATCGCCCCCAGCGCCCTCACGCGCGCCTGCCCCTTGGCCTTTTTCAACATGGCCTTCCCCTCTTGCCTGCCTGCCAGTATGAGGGGGGCTCAATCCACTTCGCAACATGGAAAAGAGCGATGACCTACCACCCCAAATCGGACTTCATGGCCGTAATGATAGAGCGAGGCTTCCTGGCGGATTGCACCGACTATCAAGGCCTCGACGAAGCACTGATCCAAGGCGTGGTCCCGGCCTATATCGGCTACGATGCCACGGCCAAATCGCTCCACGTCGGCCACCTGCTGAACATCATGATGCTGCGCTGGCTGCAAAAGACCGGCCACAAGCCGATCACCCTCATGGGCGGCGGCACCACCAAGGTGGGCGACCCGAGCTTCCGCGCCGATGAGCGCCCGCTGCTGACGGCGCAGGCGATCGACGACAACATCGCCTCGATGAAGAACGTCTTCGCCAAGTATCTCAGCTACGGCGATGCGCCCACCGATGCGCTGATGCTCAACAACGCCGAGTGGCTCGACGGCCTCAACTACCTGGAATTCCTGCGCGATATCGGCCGGCACTTCTCGGTCAACCGGATGCTCAGCTTCGAGTCCGTCAAGTCGCGGCTCGACCGGGAGCAAAGCCTGTCGTTCCTCGAATTCAACTACATGATCCTTCAGGCCTACGACTTTCTGGAGCTCAACCGCCGCTACGGCTGCCTGCTCCAGATGGGCGGCAGCGACCAGTGGGGCAACATCGTCAACGGCATCGACCTCACCCGCCGGGTGATCGACCAGCAGATCTTCGGCCTCACCTCGCCGCTGCTGACCACCTCCGACGGCCGCAAGATGGGCAAGAGCCAGGGCGGGGCCATGTGGCTCAACGCCGACATGCTCGCGCCCTACGAGTTCTGGCAGTTCTGGCGCAACACCACCGATGCCGACGTGGCCCGCTTCCTCAAGCTCTACACGGAGCTTCCCGTTGACGAATGCGAAAGGCTCGGCGCGCTACAAGGGTCCGAGATCAACGACGCCAAGATCCGGCTCGCCAATGAGGTCACCGCGCTCTGCCACGGGCTCGAGGCGGCAGAGGCGGCAGAAGCCACGGCACGCGAAGTCTTCGAAAAGGGCGGCGTGGGCGATGACCTGCCAACACTGAAGGTCACGGCCGCCGAAGTGGCCGAGGGCATCTCGGTGGTGCAGCTCATCACCCGCTCCGGGCTGGCGAAATCGGGCAAGGAGGCCAAGCGCCTGATCGCCGACAATGGTGCCCGGATCGACGATGCGCCGCTCACCGATGCCGGGCTGATGCTCGACGCCGCGGCCCTCGCCTCGCCGGTAAAACTCTCCGCCGGCAAAAAGCGCCACGCCCTCGTGGTGCTGGAAGGCTGAAATAACAAGCACTTGCGGCTCGGCCCTCACACCGGGCCCGCCGCGGTCGCAGGGTTAACCACTTGCGATGTTATAACGTTACAATTACACCGTCCCCGACTCATATCGGAGACCCTTCATGCGTATCATCCCCTCCCTCGCCGCTCTCATCGCCGCCACCCCCGCGCTGGCCGAGCCCAAGGTCATCACCGACCTGCCGCCTGTGCATTCTCTCGTCGCCAAGGTGATGGAGGGCGTCGGCACCCCCACGCTCCTGCTCGATCAGGGCGGCTCCGGCCACTCCCTCTCGCTCCGCCCCTCGCAAGCCGGCGCCGCGCAGGACGCCGACCTGATCTTCTGGATCGGCCCGGCCATGTCGCCCGGCCTCGAAAAACCCTTCGAGACACTTGGCGAAAACGCCCATGTCATCGCCCTGATGGAGCAACCCGGCACCCTGCTGATCGACACTGCCGACTCCGAGCCGCACATGCATGATGGCGAAGAGGGCCACGAAGAGCACGTTGAAGAGGGTCACGACGATCACGATCATGACCACGAAGAGCACGCCGAAGCAGGCCACGACGACCACGATCATGACCACGAAGAGCACGCCGAAGCGGGCCACGACGATCACGATCATGACCACGAGGACCACGCCGAAGGCGGCCATGATCACCACGACCACGGCCCCGAAGATCCGCACGTCTGGCTCTCGCCCGACAACGCCAAGACCTGGCTCGCGCTGATCGCCGAGGAACTCTCCGAGCACGACCCCGTCAACGCCGCGACCTACGCAGCCAACGCCGAGGCCGCCCGCACCGAGCTCGACACGCTCATCGGTGAAATCGAGGCCACCCTCTCCCCCTTTGAGGGCCGCGAATACCTCGCCACCCATCGCGCCTTCGCCTACTTCGAGAACCGGTTCCGCCTGACCCCGGCCCACGCGCTCTCCGGCGTCGATGGCAACACCCCCGGCCCCCGCGCGATGGAAGAGGTCCGCCATGCCGCCGAGGAGGGCGTGACCTGCCTCATCACCGAGCCCGATACCTCCGAGGCCTCTATCGCCACCCTCACCGAGGGCACCGCGCTCAAGGCCCATTTCCTCGACCCGCTTGGCCGGGACCTTACCCCCGGCCCGAACCAGTACACCGAACTTCTGCAAAACATCGCAACGGTTTACGCCGATTGCCTGAAGTAAGCGCAGAGGCAATTGCCTAGGGGCGGCATCGTCCCTAACCTCCCGCCAAAAGGGAGAACCAGACGATGCCGCTCACCATGTCCCGCGAGGTCTTCATCACCTGCGCCCTCACCGGCGCAGGCGCCACGCAAGACCGCTCCCCCCACGTCCCCCGCTCGCCCAAGCAAATCGCCGAGGCCGCCCGCGAGGCCGCACTGGCCGGGGCCGCTTGCGTGCACGTCCACGTCCGCGACCCGGAAACCGGCGCCCCCTCCCACGACCCGGCCCTCTTCCGCGAGACCGTGGAGCGCATTCGCGATCTGGAGCCGGACATGGTGATCAACCTCACCGCCGGCTTCGGCGGCGATCTCATCTTCGGCCCGCCCTCGCGCCCGCTCCCGCTCAGCCAAGAGAGCATCATCCTCACCGCCGAGGAGCGCGTGGCCCATGTGGCCGACTGTCTGCCAGAGATTTGCACGCTCGACTGCGGCACCATGAACTTTGCCGAGAACGACTATGTCATGACCAACACGCCCGGCATGCTCCGGGCCATGGGCCGCGCCATGACGGAGCTGGGCGTGAAACCCGAGATCGAGGCTTTCGACACCGGCCACCTCTGGCTCGCCCGCCAGCTGGTCGATGAAGGCGTGCTGCACGGCCCCGCCCTCGTGCAGCTTTGCATGGGTGTGCCCTGGGGTGCCCCGAATGACCTGACCACATTCAACGCCATGGTCGCGGGTGTGCCCGAGGGCTGGACCTTCTCCGCCTTCTCCCTCGGCCGCGATCAAATGCCCTATGTCGCCGCCGCTGTCCTCGCAGGCGGCCACGCCCGCGTGGGGCTCGAAGACAACCTCATGCTCTCGCGCGGCGAACTGGCCACCAACGCCCAGCTCGTGGAGCGCGCGGTGACCGTCATCGAGAGCCTCGGCGCCCGCGTGATGACGGCGCAAGATATGCGCGATAGCCTCGGGCTGGTAAAACGCGCCCCGGTTTAAGCAGAAATTTAACTTTAACGGAGATAACCAGATGAAACGCATTGCTGTCGCGCTTTTGCTCTTTGCCACACCCGCCGCCGCCGAGATCCCGCCCTGGGCCGGTTATTGGGCCGCCGACCCGGCCTGGTGCGCCAACACCAACGGCGAGGTGCCCGAAGCGCCGATCTACCTCGCGGACACCGAGTTTCGCGGCTACGAAAACGGGTGTGACATCATCTCAGCCGCGCCCCTCGCCGCCGGGGACGCTTGGGATGTGAACATGGCCTGCATGGGCGAAGGGGAGGAATACGAGAACGACCTGCTCCTGATGGTCGAGAATGACACCACCCTGTTCTGGTGGGATGAAGGGTTTATGACCCATTTCACCAAATGCCAATGAAGGCCGCGATCCTCGGCACCGGCGTCATCGGCGCAGGATGGGCCGCCCGCTTTCTGCTCGCAGGCTGGGATGTTGCGGTGCACGACCCGGCCCCGGGCGCCGAGGCACGGCTGGCAGCCACGCTTGAAGCCGCCCGCCGCAGCCTGCCGATGCTTTCAGAAGTCGCCCTTCCGCCCGAGGGCGCGCTGAGCTTCGGCACGCTGGAAAAGGCGGTGACAAGCGCCGCATGGGTGCAGGAGAGCGCCCCGGAACGCCTTGATCTGAAACATGAAATCTGGGGAAAAGTGCTGGAGCATGCCGCGCCGGATGCGGTGCTCGCCTCCTCGACCTCCGGCTTCACCCCCACTGCGCTCAACGGCGGCGCGGGCCGGGTGATCGTCGCCCACCCGTTCAACCCGGTCTACCTGATCCCGCTGGTCGAGCTCGTCGGGCCAGACACCGCCCAAGCTGCCGGGCTGTTGCGCAGCATTGGCATGTATCCACTTGAGATCACGGCAGAAATAGACGGTCACATCGCCGACCGCCTGCTCGAGTCTGTCTGGCGCGAGGCGCTCTGGCTAGTGAACGACGGCGTGGCAACCACAGAGCAGATCGACGAGGCCATTCGCATGGGCTTCGGCCTGCGGTGGGCGCAGATGGGCCTGTTCGAGACCTACCGCCTCGGCGGCGGCGATGGCGGCTTTGCACAGTTCCTCGCCCAGTTCGGCCCCGCGCTCAAATGGCCCTGGAGCCACCTCACCGATGTGCCCGACCTCGATGACGCACTGGTGCAAAAGATCGCCGCGCAATCCGATGCGCAATCGGGCCACCTCACCACCGGCGAGCTGACCACCCTGCGCGATGCCAACCTCGTTGCCCTCCTCCGTGCCCTCAAGCAGCGCGATGCCGGCGCGGGCAAACCGCTGAACACGCATGACAAATCCCTCACTCCCCCACCGCCGCCGCCCGGCCCGGAACCGCTCATCACCCTGCGCCGCACCATCCCCGTGGACTGGACCGACTACAACGGCCACATGAACGAAAGCCGCTATGGCCAGCTCTGGTCAGACGCTGGCGACACTATCCTCGTAGCCATCGGCATGGGCCCCGAAAGCCCCGGCGCACAGGGCGCCACATGGTTCACCGTCGACAACCACATCCGCTATCTGGCCGAGTGCCACGCGGGCGATGCCTGCGAGGTCCGCACCACGGTGCTCATGGCCGAGGGCAAGAAGCTACGGATGCATCACGAGATGTTCGTCGGAGAGACCCTCTCCGCCACCTGCACCCAATTGCTGCTGCATATCGACCTCGCCACCCGCCGCTCCGCTCCACCCGCGCCGCAAGTTACTGAAAAACTGGAAGAATACGCCAAGGCCCACCAGCCTTTGGCCGCGAAACACGCGTAACTCGGGCCTTTTCCCGCCCCTCGCGCCACAGGCAAACCAAACGGCGGGCCCAGCCCCGCCCTACAGCCCGGCGATCCCCCGCAGCACCCGCCGCACCACGGCGGCGTCCTCGGCGGACACACCCTGCATCAGCGCCACGTCATGCTTCTCCGCCAATGCCGTCAGCTCGGAAAAGGCCTCCCGCCCCGCCGGGGTGAGCGAGAGCACCTCCCGCCGCCGGTCTTCCTCCACGCTCTTACGCGTCAAAAACCGCCGCCCCTCCAGCGCCGCGACGGCCCGACTCACCTTGGTTTTGTGAATCATCGCCCGCTCCACGATGTCCCGCGCAGACATGTCGCCATAGCGCCCAAGGTGGAACAGCACCCGCCATTCGGTGCGCAGCATCCCGTAACGAGCTTTGTATTCGCGTTGAAAATCAAGGCTCGCCGCCTCCGCCGCCTGGTTCAGCAGGTAAGGAAGAAAACTTGTCAGATCAAAGTTCATACCCGTGTAATGCCCCTTGTTAGTTACATTTTCAACTATTATCACCGCCGCAACAGGAGGACGCGCCATGAACGACCAATCCAAGCCTGCGGGTCTGACACAGGCCCCCAGCCACATCGGCACCACCCCCGGCTACATGCCCGGCTTTGCCAACGACTTCGAGACCGAGGCCCTCCCCGGCGCCCTGCCCCAGGGCATGAACAGCCCGCAAAAGTGCAACTACGGCCTCTACGGCGAGCAGCTCTCCGGCACAGCCTTCACCGCCGATCCGCCCGAACGCACATGGACCTACCGGATCAGGCCCTCCGTCAAGCACTCGCACCGCTACGAGCGGATCGACCTGCCCTATTGGGTCTCGGCCCCCAACGTCGTGGATAACGTCACCAGCCTCGGCCAATACCGCTGGGATCCCGTGCCGCATACTGAGGAAAAGCTGACCTGGCTCACCGGCATGCGCACCATGACCACGGCGGGTGACGTGAACACCCAAGTCGGCATGGCGAGCCACATCTATCTCGTGACCGCCTCGATGGAAGATGCGTATTTCTACAGCGCCGACAGTGAGTTGCTGGTTGTTCCGCAAGAGGGCAAGCTGCGCTTCGCCACCGAGCTCGGCGTGATCGACCTTGCCCCGCAGGAGATCGCCATCATCCCCCGCGGCCTCGTCTACCGCGTCGAGGTGCTCGAAGGCCCGGCCCGCGGCTTCGTCTGCGAGAACTACGGCCAGAAGTTCGAGCTGCCCGGCCGCGGCCCCATCGGCGCCAACTGCCTCGCCAACCCGCGTGACTTCAAGGCCCCCGTTGCCGCCTTCGAAGACCGCGAAGTGCCCTCGACCCTCACCATCAAATGGTGCGGCCAGTTCCATGAAACGAAAATCGCACAAAGTCCGCTCGACGTGGTCGCATGGCACGGCAATTACGCGCCCTATAAATACGACCTGAGCACCTACTGCCCGGTCGGCGCGATCCTTTTCGATCACCCCGACCCGTCGATCTTCACAGTGCTCACCGCCCCCTCCGGCGTGCCCGGCACGGCGAACATCGACTTCGTGCTGTTCCGCGAGCGCTGGATGGTGGCCGAAAACACCTTCCGCCCGCCGTGGTACCACAAGAACATCATGTCCGAGCTGATGGGCAACATCTACGGCCAGTACGATGCCAAGCCGCAGGGCTTCATCCCCGGCGGCATGAGCCTGCACAACATGATGCTCCCTCACGGCCCCGACCGTGACGCCTTCGAGGGTGCCTCCAACGCCGAGCTGAAGCCCCACAAACTCGACAACACCATGAGCTTCATGTTCGAAACCCGCTTCCCCCAGCACCTCACGGCCTTCGCCGCAAACGAGGCGCCCCTGCAAGACAACTACATCGACTGCTGGGAAACGCTGGAGAAAAAGTTCGACGGCACCCCCGGCAAGAAATGACCAAGGCCGCCGCCATCATTCTGGCCATCGCGGCCATCGTCTTCCTGTCACTGCTCGGCTGGCTCCTGTCCCGCATGGGCAAAAGCGAGATCCCGCACAGCAAGCGCGCCGGCTCCGGCGGCGGCTTCTGGACCATCGGAGGTGACGGCGGTAGCGGTGATGGCAGTGGCGGCGGCGGTGCAGATGGCGGCGGCGCCTGAGCCTCCAAGACAAACGCGCGAACGAAAGGATACCCCTTGCCCCTGATGACCTCCTGGGTCACTTCGGCCAACGCCGAAAACCACCCCTTCCCGCTCAACAACCTGCCCTACGGCGTCTTCTCCGTGGGCGAGGAAGAGCCGCGCTGCGGCGTCGCCATCGGTGACATGATCCTCGACATGGAAGCCGCCGAAGAGGCTGGCCTCGTCACCCTCGCCGATGTGCCTGTGTTTGACGTGCCGTTCTGGAACGAGGTGATGGAGCTCGGGCCTAAAGCCTGGGGCGAGTTGCGCGCCACCCTCACCGAGCTGCTCTCCGAGGGCTCCGCCAAGGCCGCCGCCGTCAAGCCCTTGCTGGTGCCGATGGCCGAGGCCGAGCTGCACATGCCCTTCCTCGTGTCCGAATACACCGACTTCTACGCAGGCCGCCAACACGCCACCAATGTGGGCACGATGTTCCGCGGGGCCGAAAACGCTCTGCCGCCCAATTGGCTCCACATCCCCATCGGCTACAACGGCCGTGCCTCCACCGTGGTCGTTTCCGGCTCGCCGGTGCATCGCCCCAACGGCCAGACCAAGGCGCCCGATGCCGAGTTGCCCAGCTTCGGCCCCTGCAAACGCCTCGATATCGAGCTTGAGATGGGCGCCGTCGTCGGCACCTCCTCCGAGATGGGCCAGCCAATTACCGTGGCCGAGGCCGAGCAGATGATTTTCGGCTACGTCCTGCTCAACGACTGGTCCGCCCGCGACATTCAGGCTTGGGAGTATCAGCCCCTCGGCCCGTTCCAGGCCAAGGCCTTCGCCACCTCCATCAGCCCGTGGATCGTGACCACCGCCGCGCTGGAGCCCTTCCGCACCTCCACGCCGGAGCGCGAAAAGCCCCTGCTGCCCTACCTCGAAGAGCCGCGCCCCGGCCTCTTCGACATCAGGCTTTCCGCCGCGATCCAGCCCGAAGGCGCGGCCAGCGCAACGGTGTTTTCAAACACCAACTACAGCGAGATGTATTACTCCGCAGCCCAGCAGCTTGCCCACCACAGCACCTCCGGCTGCGCGATGAACGCGGGCGACCTGCTCGGCTCGGGCACCATCTCGGGCGCCGACAAGGCCAGTTACGGCTCGCTCCTCGAAGTCACCTGGGGCGGCAAAGAGCCTCTCACCCTCGACACTGGCGAGACCCGCACCTTCATCGAAGATGGCGACACCCTCACACTGGAGGGCCACGCCCAGGGCGACGGCTACCGCATCGGCTTCGGCGCGTGCAGCGGCACGATCCTGCCAGCAGTCAAGTACCCCTGAGCGCCGACTCTCACCTCTCACCAAGAACACCCCGCCGGAGGCTCACCCCTCCGGCACGACGACAAAGGAAACGCACCATGGCCAAAGCCTTCGCCTCCGCCGGAGACATGACCGAAAAGACCATCAGCTTCACCGAAGTCGGAGAGGGCCTGTATGCCTTCACCGCCGAGGGAGACCCGAACTCGGGCGTAATAATCGGCGACGAGAGCGTGATGATCGTCGAGGCCCAGGCCACGCCGCGCCTTGCAAACAAGGTCATCGACTGCGTGCGCTCCGTGACCGACAAGCCGATCAGCCACGTGGTGCTCACCCACTACCACGCCGTCCGCGTGCTCGGAGCCTCCGCCTTCGGCGCGGATCAGATCATCATGTCCGACAAGGCCCGTAGCATGGTGGCCGAACGCGGGCAGGAGGATTGGGACAGCGAGTTCGACCGTTTCCCCCGCCTCTTCGAGGGCCACGAGAGCATCCCCGGCCTGACCTGGCCGACCACCACTTTCACCGGCCGAATGAGCGTGTTTCTCGGAAAGCGCCGGGTGGACCTGATGCAGCTTGGCCGCGCCCATACGGCGGGCGATATCGTGATCCACGTCCCCGATCAGAACGTGATGTTCACCGGCGACATCGTCGAATATCACTCCGCCTGCTACGGCGGCGACGGTCATTTTGCCGATTGGAGCACAACACTCGACGCAATCAAGGCCTACGACCTCGACGCCATCGCACCGGGCCGGGGCGACGCGCTGATCGGCTCCGAGATGGTGAACGCCGCCATTGAGAGCACCCGCGACTTCGTCGCCTCCACCTACGCCCCCGCCGCCAAGGTTGCGGCCCGTGGCGGAACGCTGAAGGAAGCATGGGACGCCGTCCGCGCCGCCTGTGACCCCAAGTTCGCCGATTACGCGATCTATGAGCACTGCCTGCCCTTCAACGTCGCCCGCGCCTTTGACGAGGCCCAAGGCATCGACACGCCCCGCATCTGGACCGCCGAGCGCGACAAGGAGATGTGGGCCGCGCTGCAAGGCTGAGCCGCCGCGGCGCCACGCAAAGACCGCCCATCGGGTGCGCAACCATGGCGCACCCGCTCCGGGCATGGAGGAGACCATGATCCAAGACCGCTACCCCCTCGCCCACCGGCTCTACCCCTACGCCCGTCACGCCGACCAAGACGCGGCCCAGCCGGTGCGCCACCCGTTCGTCATCATCGGCGGCGGCCCCATCGGGCTTGCCTGCGCCCTCGACCTCGGGCTCCAGGGCCTGCCCGTGGTCCTGCTCGACGACCATGAAGGCGTGGGCCAAGGCTCTCGGGCGATCTGCTTTTCCAAGCGATGCCTCGAGATCGCCGATCGTTACGGCTTCGGCGAAAAGGCCCTCGCCAAGGGCGTGGTCTGGAACCTCGGCAAGGTCTTCCACGCGGATCGAAAGGTCTTCGAGTTCAACCTCCTGCCGGAGGACGGCCACAAGTTTCCGGCCTTCATCAATCTCCAGCAGCCCTACTTCGAAAAGTTCCTCGTCGAGCGCATCCGCGAGGCCAATGACGAAGGCGCGAGGATTGACCTGCGCGGCCGCAACAGGATCGACGGGCTCACCCAGCACGGCACCCACGTGGCGCTGAACATCACCACGCCCGAAGGCCCTTACACGCTTGAGGCTGACTACGTCATCGCCAGCGACGGCGCTGGCTCACCGACCCGCAAGCTCATGGGTCTCGATTTCGAAGGCCGTGTTTTTCAAGACAGCTTCCTGATCGCAGACATCACCATGGCCGCCCCCTTCCCCACCGAGCGCTGGTTCGCGTTCGAGCCGTCCCACGGCGCCGGGGCCTCCACCCTGCTGCACAAGCAGCCCGATGGCGAATGGCGCGTGGATTTCCAGATCGGCTGGGATGTGGACCGCGCGGAGGAGTTGAAAGAAGAGAACGTCCGCCGCCGCCTCGAGGCCATGCTCGGCCCGGATGTGGAGTACGAGATCGTCTGGACCTCAATCTACACCTTCCAATGCCGCCGGATGAAGAAGTTCCGCCATGACCGGGTGATCTTTGCCGGCGACTCCGCCCATCAGGTCAGCCCGTTCGGCGCGCGCGGAGCGAACTCGGGCATACAGGATGCCGACAATCTGGGCTGGAAGCTCGGGATGGTCCTGCGCGGCGAGGCCCCCGACGCCCTACTCGATACATACTGCGAAGAACGCCGCTACGGGGCCGATGAGAACATCCTCAACTCCACCCGCTCGACCGACTTCATCACTCCAAAGTCGCCCCTCAGCCACATGTTCCGCAATGCGGTGCTGGACCTCGCCGAGCACCACGCCTTCGCCCGCCCGCTGGTCAACTCCGGCCGCCTCTCGGTGCCCTGCACCTACGATGGCGGGCCGCTGAACGGGGCCGATGCCCTGCCCGGCGCGCCTGCGCGGACCCGCCCCGGTGCGCCCTGCCCCGATGCCCCCCTGCCCGATGGCTTCCTTCTGAACCGCCTCGGCAACGGCTTCACCCTGCTCTGCCTCGACTGCCCCGCGCCGGAGGGCCTGCCTGATGGCCTCACCACGCTCGCAATCAAATCCGAAGGCCCCGCCAGTGCCCTGCACCAGCGTTATCTCGGAAAGGCGAGCCACGCCCTCTACTTGATCCGGCCCGACCAGCACGTGGCCGCCCGCTGGGCCGAGGCCGATGCCGCCACCATCGCCGCCGCCCTCCGCCACGCCACGGCCAAGGAGTGACCCATGCTCAACACCGCCCCCAACATCCCCGACCCGGATGGCTTCTACGCCGAACTCATTGCCGCCCATGACGGCCTAAGCGAAAAGGCCAGCGCGGGGTTCAACGCCCGGCTGGTGCTTCTTCTGGCCAATCATGTGGGGGATCGGGAGGTGCTGCGCGAGGCCCTTGCAGCGGCGGCCAAGGCCGGGCGCTAAGCCCTACATCAAGGGGCGCACGCGCGGCGCTTCTTCGTCCAGCTTGGCAACCTGCCTCAGCTGTTCGATGTCATGCAGCGCAAGCCGGCCATTGCGCCATGTTGCCAGCTGACGGTCGCGCAGCTTGGCGAGGCTCTTGTTGGTGTGCACAAGCGAAAGCCCAAGCGCATCAGCCAAGTCCTGCTGCCTGTACGGCAGATGCATCTCGCCATTACGGGTCAGCCCGAGCGCCTCGCCGCGCTGATGCATCTTCACCAGAGCCCAGGCGATGGCCTCAACCGCATTCCGCTGGCCCACGCTGAGCAGCGCCTCGCCCATGAAGTGTTCTTCTTCGGCGGCGATCCATGTCACGTCAAACGCCCGCTCGGGGTGCGAGCGGAAAAACTCCCACAGCGCGTTGCGGTCGAAGACGCAGAGGGTCATCGCCGTGGAAGCCTCAACCGAGTGCCCCATCTCCCCCATGACCGCGGCCTGAAGGCCGAGGAAGTCGCCAGGGAAGACGAAGTTGACCACCTGCCGCTCTCCGCTTTCGAGCAGTTTGTAGCGCAGCCCCATGCCGCGCAGGGCGGTGTAGAGCTGTGGACTGTTGGACCCCTCCATCAAGATCGGCGTGCCCGGCTCGACCGTCAGCTCGCCCGATTTGAACTCGCTCATGAAGCGGAGTTCGTGGGAGGACAGCTCCTTGAAAATCGGCTTCTTCCGAAGCGGACAGTTCTGGCATGAGGTGGCCATGTGTTATTTCCTGTGGCTGGTGCCGCGTCCGGCCTGAAGGCCAACAATGAAGGCTTCGGCTAGGCCCAGAGCGTTGGTCTGGGGAGGGGCCGCAACGGGCGGCGGCGTCTTGCGAGGGCGGGAGAGGCCAAGCAGGATGAACCCGCCAGCAAACCAGACGGCCCCAACGATCAGTGCTGCGGTCTGGGTCGATGTGGTCTCAACCAGATAAATCCAGCCAGCCACCGTGAGAAACGCGGCACCGACCAGAAAGCAAAGGCCGGCCCCCGTCGAGAAAGCCGCCCGGCGCAACGCATGCGCCAGGCTCATTTGCAAACGGGCCAGCATGTTATTTGCGGGCCGAGATGTGACCAACGAGAAAGCCGACTGCCGCCGCAATGCCGATGGCGGTCGCCGGGCGCTCGACCACGAAGTCATTGGCCTTGCCGTAAGCGAACTCGGCGTTGTGCTTCATGTAGTCAGCGCCTTCCTGCGCCTTGGCCTTGGCATCCGCCGCTTTGCCCTTGGCATAGTTCTGGAACTCGGCCGACTTGGCACGGCCCAGCTCGGCAACGGCGTTGGTAAGGCTGGCGATATCGGACTTCAGCGCCGCGATCTGGGCCGAGACCTCATCGGAGGGGGTGGTGTTGCTGGTGTTTGCAGTCGTCTTGGCCTGTGCCATCTGACGTCTCCTTTTCAATTCAGATGTGTCATTCGACAATTCAACAAGGCGGCGGCTCAAAGGTTCCAAACTCGAATTGAAAAGAATTATGGGAACCGGCGTCAGACTATCGCAGTTGGGCAGGCAAGATCGGGATGCAACGCTCCCGAACCAATAGAAAGACCAGAAAGGAAATCAAAATGCTCGGTTGGGCCCTTACCTTCCTCGTTATCGCACTTATCGCTGCTCTGTTCGGCTTTGGCGGCATCGCCAGCGCCAGTGCAGGCATCGCGCAGGTGCTCTTCTTCGTGTTCCTCGTGCTCTTCGTGGTGGCCATGGTCGCCCGGGCCATGCGCGGCCGCACGCCGTAACACGGTTTGACATGACACAACAAAAAGGGCGCCCTCGCGGCGCCCTTTTTCTTTCGCGGATCGGCGGTAATTCGCACATCCCAGCGCGCCTTCACCGCACATTATTAATTCCCGCAGGCGCGCAATAACGCGGCCGCTCTATTTTTGTTCCCGTTAAATTGAAAAATAAATCGCAGGAACAAACCCCTAATTCCCCAGTTCACTTCTCACAAGCGGCCACGAGCCGCAGTTTCTGAAACCAGAAATCCGGAGAGACCCAATGAAACGCATTCTTGCAACGACCGCACTGACGGCGTCGCTGGCGATGCCTGTCTTTGCACAGGACACCACCGCCCCCGAAACCGCGACCGATGATCCCGCAGCGCAGACCGAGATTATGGCCGAAGGCGGCTTCATCCAGTCCGCCGACGAGCAGGA
This sequence comes from Oceanicola sp., assembly GCA_017792405.1. GTDB lineage: Bacteria > Pseudomonadota > Alphaproteobacteria > Rhodobacterales > Rhodobacteraceae > Vannielia. The sequence goes on along the minus strand of CP051231.1, from coordinate 1,242,070 downwards.
CGTGATGGCCAGCAACTTCATCGGCAAGCGCGTCTACGCCATGTCCGAAGAGATGGAATATGGAGAAGGCGTCGAAGAAGCTGATGCCGGCTGGGAAGACATCGGTGAGGTGAGCGACGTGATCCTCGCCCGCACCGGCGAAGTCGAAGGCGTGATCGTCGACGTGGGCGGTTTCCTCGGCATCGGCGAAAAGCCGGTTGCCCTGACGATGGACTCCCTGAAGCTGGTGGCCGACAGCAACTCGCCCGGCGAGTACTTCGTGACCATCGCCTCCAGCCGTGAGGCGCTCGACCAGGCCCCGGCGTTCGAGTTCACCGAACCCGCCGCCATGGAGGAGGCTGAAGCCGAAGACGGCTCCGTCGCCACCCCGCTGGAAGAGACCCCCGGCGAAGAGGTCGACATGGCCGAAACGGATGACGTGACCGCCGACCCGATGGCCGCTGATCCGAACGCCTCGGAAGAGATGACGGACATGGCCGAAGCCGGTGACAACGCCGCCGACGAAGCCGAAGCCGAGATGACCGAAGAGGTCGCCGAAGGCGAAGCCGCCATCGAAGAGACTGGCGAGGAAGCCTCGGAAGAGATGGCCGAAGCTGGTGCTGAAGTCGAAGCTGCTGGCGAAGAAGCCGAGCAGGAGATGGCTGAAGCTGGCGCCGAAGTCGAAGCTGCCGGTGAAGAAGCCTCGGAAGAGATGGCGGAAGCCGGTGCCGAGGTTGAAGCTGCTGCCGACGAAGCTGGCGAGGAAATGGCCGAGGGCGCCGAAGCGACCGAAGAAGCCACTGACGAAGCCCTGACCGCTGGCGACGCCACCGAGGAACCCCTCGAAACCGACGCCACCGAGACCGACATGGCCGAAGCTCCGGCTGAAGAAGGCACGATGGAAGGCTTCACCCGCGACGGCTACGCCGAAGTGATGGTGACCGAACTGTCGTCCGACGATCTGAGCGGTCTGGCTGTCTACGACCCCAACGACAACCGCGTGGGTGAGATCTCCGAAGTGCTGATCTCCTCCGACGGCATGGTCACCGATGCGGTGATCGACGTGGGCGGTTTCCTCGGCATTGGCGAAAAGCCGGTTGCCATCAGCTTCAAGGGCATCTCGCTCCAGAAAGAAGCCGAAGGTGACGACCTGCGCGCCTATGTGAACACCACCGAGGAGCAGCTGAAAAGCTTCCCCGAATACGAAGGTGGTTGATCTGAATTGATCAACGAAAGCGCCCCCTCCCCAAGGGGCGCTTTTTTATTTGTTCGGCGCCGCAACCCTTGGGGCCGTTCCGGCGTTGAGCCAGAACCCTTTGGCGTCCACTTCCAGCCCGGCCGCCATTCCTTGCCTCGACCCTTGCCACCGAGGAGCATATCCCGATGATGAGCAGCCGCTCCGTCACCCTGCCTCTGGCCCTTATTGCGGCCATCCTGACAGTCGCTGCGCTCAAAGCCGGCGCCTCCTTTCTTGCCCCAACGGTGCTCGCGCTGATCACCGGTGTGATCCTCTCCCCCGCCATTGCCTTGCTGCTGCACCTCGGTCTGCCCCGCTCGGCAGCCGCCGGAAGCGTTCTGGCCTTCGCACTCGTCGCGCTGACGACCCTTGCACTGGTCTTCGAGCCGGTGCTCTGGCGCGCGCTCGACCGGCTGCCCGCTGTCTGGCAGGAGCTGCAGGATACACTGCGCCAGTTTCAGGATGCCTTGCGCGGCCTCAACCAGATGACCAAAGACGTGAAAGAGGCGATCAGCCCGGATGCGGCGGGCGGTGTGAACGGCGGCGGCGGCGGCGGCGAAGAGTCGTCCGTGCCCCTGCCCTCCGCCATAGACGCCATCGCCCTCGCGCCCACGATCGCGGCGCAGTTGATGATCTTCACCGGCGTGCTGTTCTTTTTCCTGTTCACCCGCGAAAGCATCTACGACTGGGCCTCCAAAACCCTTGGTGGCCGCAATACGCAAGCGCAGGAGCGCTACAAATCCTCGCTGGTGGCCGCCGAGCACATGGTCTCGCGCTATTTCATCACCATCACGCTGATCAACGCCTGCCTCGGCGTGGCCGTGGCGGCGGCGATGATGGTGATCGGCATGGGCTCCCCCATCCTCTGGGGCCTCGCGGCCTTTGCCGTCAACTTCATCCCCTACCTCGGCCCGGCGATCTTTGCGACCTTCCTGCTGCTTGGCGGCATCGTCACATTCGACGGCTTCATGGCGGTGGTGCCGGTGGGCATTTACCTGTGCATGAACGTGACCGAAGGCCAGTTCGTGACCCCCTCGCTCGTCGGCAAGACGCTCAAGGTAAACCCGCTGCTGATCTTCCTGTCGCTGGTGTTCTTCCTCTGGATCTGGGGGCCGCTCGGGGGCTTCGTGGCCATCCCGGTGCTGCTCTGGGTACTGCTGGTGGCCGATCTGATGACGCCCGATCAGGACCTGATGCAAGCCGTCGAGCGAAGGCAGGAGATGGAAGAAGAGGCCGCCACTGCCGCCGCCGCTCAAGCGGGCGAGTGAACGGCCCAGCCGGGAGAGAGTGGCTCAGACCATCTCTTCCGGCACACCCGGCACCGGCACACCAAACCTGCGGGCCGGGCGCATATCGTAGGGCAGCAGAAAGCCTCTGCGGTTCTCGGGCGACCTGCCCGCATCCTCCCGCGCAATCCTGAACCACGCTTCAAAGCCGCGTTCCAGATCGAGCAACGCGCTTCGCTCGGCCTCCTCCACCTTCGGGAACCAGTGGTCCACGACCCGCTCGCGGATCATCGCCACTGTCGCCGGGTCAGTCATCTCCACCCCCGCCTCGGTATCCCACTTCATGCTGCGGCCATTGAGGTTGGCAGAGGAGACGATGGCTCGCTGATCATCGAAAATCGACAGCTTGGAATGCACATAAACCACCGGCGCGCCAAAGAGCGCGGCCCGCCCGTGGCGGCGCGCCTGTTCGGGTTCCGTCCCGTCGGGCGCGCCGATTGCGGCCTCTCCGGCCTCGTCCTGCGGGTCGCCCGGGCGGCGGTGCTGCGCCGGAGCCAGCGCGTAAAACCTCGGCCCGAAGGCCTTGCGCAGCATTCTTAGGCACCGGGCCTGCAAGAACTCTCCATATCGCGCATCACCACCACCGCTGGCAAAGGCAACCTCCTCGGGGGCCGAAGGCAGGATCGCCAGCAGGTGCAGCCCCGCCTCCTCCCGCGCCCGCCGCGCCAGCGCCTTGGCCAGCGGACGGCTCCGCAGATACTGCGTTTCGAGGATGATGAACTTCTTCGCCGCAAAGGCCGCCTCCAGATGCGCCCGCGAAAGCCCGGTCGAAAGGCTCTTGGGCGAAAACCGGAAAGGCGCAAGCCGGGAGGGTGCCGAGAGCGTGGTGAGCAGCCGCAGCGGGCCATGCGCAGCCTCGTTGCCCCGGCCCTCCGGCTCCGGCCCCTCCCCCGCGGTCTGGTCCGGCACGCGATTCAAGTGGCGCTCGGCGGCCTCGGCCAGCTCAGGCTCGTCAAACAGCATCTGGGTGTCATGCCATGTCTGCCGGGCAGGCTGGTTGTGATCGGGCGTGTCCCAACGGCGCTCGTCCAGATCCAGCCCGCCGATGTAGAGCCGCTTGCCGTCGATCACCGCGAGCTTCTGGTGGTGGGTCACAGGCGTCAGGCGGAACCGATGGGCAAAATCAGGCCGCACCTTGCCCTCGCCGCCCTCCTCCACCTTGAGGTTCGGGCGCAACCGGGGTGCTTCAGAGAGGAAGCGCCTGCGCTCGCCCGGATCGAGATCATTCAGCATCTGCGCCGCCTTGCGCAGTTTCCATGCCGCCACCGGCCAGAAGATCGCGCTCGGCACCGACCCGATCCGCGCCGGGTGGCGCGAGGCCATCACCTCCAACTTGCCGGTGCCCGCTTCGCCTGCCAGCTCCCGCAGCCCGGCGAACTGGCGCATGGTCCGCCATGTGCCCCGGTGCAGATCGGGCGCGCCGATCGGGTCGAAATCGGCAAGGATCAGGCGCAGGTTCACCCCGCGGCGCAGCGCATCGGCCAACAGGTCCGACCAAGTGCTGCCCACCGCGCGGCCCTCCGAGCTTCGGAGCCGGGTGCGCAGGTCGAACACCCGGAACCCCATGTTCACCCGCTGCTCCGCGCCCAGCACCAGTTGCTCGAACACCGGATAGGCCTCATCGGCGGTGATAAGCAGCTGCGGTCGGCCGGGGCGCGCTGAAAACCCGGGCGAAGGATCGCCCGCGCCGGTCATGCCGCGCTGTCCTCGCGGGGCAGGCTCCGCGGCGGCACCGTGCGCTCGCCCGGCGCGATTTCGGCCTCCGGCTCACCCTCTGGCTGTTCTTCGATCGGGAAGGTCACCGCAAGGCGATACTCTTCCTCTCCGGGCACAACTTCCAGCTTGCCGCCAAGCTGGGCCGCAAAGGCACGGATCAACTGGCTGCCGAGGCCATTGCTCGACGGCGGGGTGAAATCGCGGGTCAGCGGCTCACCGATGGAGTTCGCCACCGTCAGCCGCGCCCGTGGCGGCCCCATCTCGCCGGTTTCACTGTCTTCCACCGGATCGAGCTCTTCCAACTCAACCGTCAACCAGGCCGAACCGGGACCGTCGGGGTGGCCCATATGCTTGGTAGCATTGGTCACCGCCTCGGTCGTCAGCAGCGAGATCGGCACCGCCTGATCCGGCGCGATGGTCAGATCTTCGATCTCCATCTTCGGCTTCACGCCCGCATCTTTCGGCAGGGCGGTGCTGAGGGTCTGGCGCAGGATCGCGTTCAGCAGCGCATCGGCATGCACGACCGAAAGCCGCGAGGTCTGGTAGAGGCTCGAATGCACCGTTGCCAGCCCGAGCACCCGGTCGAGAATGCGGCGCAGGGTGGTGCGGGCCTCCTCCCCCGTCGCCTTGCGGATCTCCATGTTCATGATCGAGGCGATGAGCTGAAGGTTGTTCTTCACCCGGTGATGCACCTCCCGCAGCAGCAGGTTCTTCTCGTGAATCCCGTTCTCCAGCTCGGCCTCATCGTGGAGGATGGTTTCCGCCATGCTCTCAAAGGTCTCGTTCATCTCGCGCAACTCGGAGGGCGCGCGCCGCGACACATCGGGCACCGTGTTCAGGCTGCGGTGCCCGGCGGCAAAGCGGATCATCCGCGAGCGCAGCCGGCGGATATGCACCAGCACCAGCCGGTGCACGGCGATATAGGCCACGCCGAGCGAAATCACCCACATCAGGATCGGGAAAAGCGCGGCACTGTACCAGTTGAGCCCGTCGGGTGCCTCATCCTCCCAGATCGCCATGGCATGCACGAGCCCAGGGATGATTGGCACAAGGGTATAGACCCGCGCCTCCCCGGTCTGGCTCTCGCCCGAAAATGCCGTAACCCCGCCGCCCACAAGCGCCTTCAGCGAGACCTCCTGTGGCAACTCGGCATCAAGTTGCTCCTGCGTCAGGTCCGACATCAGCACCCTGCCCTCGTCAGTGAAAGTCACAAGGTCAATCGGCTCCTGCTCCACCTCACCCGTCGCGGAAGCGCCCACGCTGTCTTCCCGGCGGGAGAGGTCATCTTCCTCGATCGAGATCGAAACGAAGCCGAGGTAAACGCCATCCTGATAAACCGGATAGGCCAGCACCATAACTTCAAGCCCCGAGATGCGCCCACGCTCCAGCAGTTCGGCCATCGGAACGCGGTTCGCCTCCATCTGTGCCGCAACGCTGGAGCCTTCCAGGTCATAAGGCTCACCGCGCGAGTTGCACTCGCTGCGGTTCTCGGTGTCGATGAAGGTGGCGAGGGTATAAACAACGCTGCGGTCCACCAGTTGGCGCATCAGCTCCGAGCAGGCCGCCGGGTCATCGCGCAGCCCCACAACCGAGGTCGCCAGCACCCGCGCCGAGGCAAAGCCGCCGTGGAGCAACTCGCGCATGTCTTCCACGTCCGACACGGTGCGCCCGAAGAGCGCCGAGCGGTTCAGCTCGCTGGCCTGCCGCGCCACGTTCGCCGTTTGCATCAAGGCGATGATCCCAACGGGCAACAGGGCCACCGTGAGCATCACGGCGACCCTGAAGATCAGCGATTGCGCGTAGTTCCGCACCTCCCCCTCGCTCAGCCGAGCGGGGTGATGCTGGCAGCCACCACGGCCATGGTGCTCTGGTCGGTCAGCTCCAGCTCTTCGTCATCCTTCAGATGAAGCAGCTCTGCGAGGCGGGCGCGGGCCCGGTTGGCGCGGCTCTTCACAGTGCCCACGGCGCAGTTACAAGTCTCCGCCGCCTCGTCATAAGACATACCAAGCGCACCCACGAGCCAGAGCGTTTCGCGTTGTTCATCGGGAAGCGTGGCGAAGGCAGCCTGAAAGTCGGCCAAGGCGAGCCGGCCATCGTGATCGGGCTTGGAGGCAAGCCCACCGGCCATGATGCCATCCACATCCGCCACTTCGCGGCCAGACTTACGGCGCGCCGAGTAGAAGGTGTTTCGGAGGATGGTGAAAAGCCAGGCCCGCAGGTTGGTGCCGACCTTGAACTTGTCGAAGTTGCTCCACGCCTTGACCACGGCATCTTGCACGAGGTCGTCGGCCTGGGCGGAATTTCGGGCGAGGCTCATGGCAAAGGCGCGCATGGCCGGAAGATGCTCGACGATCTCGTCACGCGGATCGGCCGAGGCCTGCTCAGGTGCAGCGCGCGTCATTCAGCGGTTCCGTTCCTGCTATCCTGCTCACGCAGCCGTTTGAGGAGATCGGTGAACCGATCGGGTACATCCTCCTCCACCTGGGCCTGGAAGACCCGACGGAGGTTCTCGTCAATCTGACGGCGCAGCCCCTCGTTCGCCTGTTTTTCCTGCTCTTTCATTTCCGACCTTCTAACCTTTCTGCGTCCCTTACCCGCGCAAAAGCAGGCTCCTTTGTGGCCACAACCCATGTCCGGCCATCTGGTTCCCAAAAAAATCCCTGTGTCACATTTTAATTTGGAACCAAACGCCGGGGGTCACGTTTGGTTCCCGAACGCTTATAAAAACTATGGGTAAGGCAACATGAACAGTGCATCCTCCGAAAGCTTCGCTGACGGTATCGCGCGTGAACTCCCCTATCTCCGTCGCTACTCCAGAGCGCTGACGGGCAGCCAAAAGTCGGGCGACGCCTATGCCGCCGCCACGCTTGAGGCCATGCTCGACGATCCGGATCTCGGCGACCGCTCCCAGAGCCCCCGCGTGGCGCTCTTCGCAGCCTTCCACGCGATCTGGACAAGCTCCGGCGCCCCGGTGGAAGCCAGCGAGAATGACAGCTTCCTCGCCGCTCAAGCGCAGCGCCACATGGCGCCGCTGACCCCGGGCACCCGCGAGGCGCTGCTGCTATATACCATCGAGCAGTTCTCCTATGCGCAGATCGGCCAGATCACCAACAGCACGGCAGAAGAGGCCGAAGAGATGGTCGCCACCGCGCAGGAAGAGATGGCCCGCTCGATCAGCGGCAAGGTCATGATCATCGAAGACGAGGCGATTATCGCCATGGATCTCGAAACCGTGGTCGCCCAGATGGGTCACCGCGTGACCGGTGTCGCCCGTACCCACAAGGGCGCGGTGCAGCTTGCGCAGCAGGAACGCCCTGACATGATCCTCGCCGACATCCAGTTGGCCGACAACAGCTCGGGCATCGACGCGGTGAACGACATCTTGGGAGAGTTCGGCGAGATGCCGGTGATCTTCATCACCGCCTTCCCCGAGCGTCTGCTGACTGGTGAAAAGCCGGAGCCGGTGTTCCTGATCACCAAGCCCTATACCGAGGAGCAGGTGCGCCTTGCCGTGAGCCAGGCCATGTTCTTCGCCTCCACGGTGACACTCGTCGCCTGAGGCCCCACCAAAGTTCCCTCGTGAAAGGCGGGATCGGCGCTAGTCGGTCCCGCCTTTTTGTTGGAACAGCCGGTAGATCGCCTTGCAGCGCGCCACCGGGCTCTGGCCATCGGTGATGAGTGCCTGCGTGAACAGCATCTTCCCGGTGCGCTTGACCACCTCTGGCGTCGCCTCGATCCACGCGCCGGGCAGCCCCGGGCCGAGATAGTCGATATCCAGCGTGATCGTCGCCATCTTGCCCACCACCGGCGCGGCGCCGCTGCGGCCACTGTAGGTTTCGTTGAACACCCGCGCGAGAATGTCGGCAAAGGTCGCCGTCACCCCGCCGTGGCAGACGCCATTTGCGTTGAGGTGATGCGCCCCGATCCTGAAGCCCACCGTCCGCGAGCCATCGTCATTGTCGCGCACGAACCACGGCCCCATCGAGCTGTCGACCGGGCAGAGGGTGGCGAGCGGGGTGTAACCGGCGGGCGGAGCGGGGTGGTCTGGCGTCTCTGTCATCGCCGCCACGCTGCCCTGCGCGGTGGGCGGCGTCAATGTGGCCCACATCACCCAGCGCCGCTCACCCCTCCCAAGCCGGGCCGGTGAACTCGGCGTCGATGGAAAAGCGCACCTCGTCAGAAACTCCCATCGTGGTGCCGGGCGGCGGCAGCCCCACATCGAACCCCAGCGCCGAGCGCATGAAGCTGCCCTCGGCATGAAAGCCGATGCGCGCGTTCGGGTCATACTGGTTGCCCTCCCAGCCGCCGAGCGCCGTGACGGTTAGGGTCACCGGCGCGGTGGCGCCGTTCAGCGTGAGCGCCGCCTCCACCTCAGCGGCCCTCTCCCCGGTGAGGCGGATTGCCGCGCTGGTGAGCGTGACCTCGGGGTGGCCCGCCAGATCGAACCACGGCGGCGCCAACAGCATCGCCCTGAAGCCCTCCGGCTCCGGCGTGGGAATATCCAGCGAGGCCACATCAACCTGCGCGGTCAGCTGCGCGGTAGACGGGTCCGCCGGGTCCAGCTCGATCGTCGCAGTGAAGCTGTCAAAGCTCGCCCGGAAGGTCGAGATCCCGATGTGGTTCACCTCGAAGATCAGGCTCGAATGGGACGGGTCGAGCGTGTAGGTGCCGGCCTTCAGCGTGCTCAGATCTGTCTTGGTCAGATCCATCGCCATATCTTGCGCATCGGCCGGGGCGGCGGCGAAAAACGCCGCTGCCACAAGTACTTGCCGGATCATTGCACCGAGCCTTCGCCCCAAGCCACCAGCGGCTCGAACCCGCCCCACATCATCCGCATGCCGTCAAAGGGCATCGCGGGCATCTCTTGGCCCTCCATGTCCTTCGTCATCTGCTCCGCCGCCTTGTCGCAGGTCTCCTTGTCTGGCCAGACCACCCAAGAGAACACGCACACCTCGCCCTCCTCGATCTTGGTCGCCATCGGAAAGCTCGTCACCTTGCCATCAGGCACGTCGACGCCCCAGTTCTCCTGCATCCCGATGCAGCCGTAGCCCTTGAACATCTCAAGCGCCTGCTCGGCCATTTCCTTGTATTTCGCCTTGTTTTCCTGCGGCACGGCGAGCAGGAACCCTTGAACATATGCCATTGCAAATACCTCCCTCATGGCGCATTCCGGGCTCACCTTGACAGGCTTTATAGTTGATATCAACATAAGAGAATGATGGACCCGGACCTTCCCCTCGAAGCGACCCATGAGGTCGGCTGGGCCTGCCTGTGCCTGCGCGCGCAACGCGCCGCACGCCAGCTTGCGCGGATATTCGACGAGGTGTTCCGCCCGCTCGGCCTGACCAATGGCCAGTTCTCGCTTCTGATGAGCCTCAACCGCCCTGCCCCACCCCGCCTGACCGACCTGACCGGCCAACTGGGCATGGACCGCACGACGCTCACAGCGGCGGTGAAGGTGCTGGAGCGGCGCGGGTTGATGCGGCAGGAACCCGACGAGAAAGACAAGCGCGCCAAGCGCCTGATGCTGACCGACGAGGGCCGCGCGATCCTGAAAGAAGCTCTCCCGATCTGGCGCGAAACCCACGCCAGAATCGAGGCAGAACTGGAGCGGATCACCGCCGCCCAGCTCCGCGACGGGCTCGATCAGATTGCAGGCCGCAGCAAGCCGCCCGAAGGGGCAGCAGAGGCCGCCGCTAAAAGCTGAGCGTCGCCGCCACCGCGCGCTTCCAGCGGGCGTATTTCTCCTCCCGCTCCGCCTCCGCCATCTCCGGCGCAAAGCTGCGGTCCAGCGCCCATGTCTTCGCAAAGCCGTCCCGGTCGGGATACACCCCCGCCCGCTGGCCCGCGAGCCAGGCCGCGCCCATTGCGGTCGTCTCCAAAACCTTGGGCCGGTCCACCGGCGCGCCGATGATGTCGGACAAAAACTGCATCGCCCAATCGGAGGCACTCATGCCGCCGTCGACGCGCAAGGCAGTCTCCCCCGCCCCGCCCCAATCGGCCTGCATCGCCTCCAGCAGATCACGGGTCTGATAACCCACGCTTTCCAGCGCCGCCCGCGCAAACTCCGCCGGGCCGGTCGCCCGGGTCAGGCCATAAACCGCCCCGCGACAATCGGCATCCCAGTAAGGCGCACCCAGCCCGGTGAAGGCAGGCACCATGACCACCCCCTGCCCCGTGTCGGCCCCTTCGGCTAGCGGCTGGGTCTCTCCGGCCTCGCGGATCAGCTTCATCCCGTCGCGCAGCCACTGCACCACCGCCCCGGCGACGAAGATCGACCCTTCGAGCGCATAGGTCGGCTTGCCGTCGAGTTGGTAGGCGATGGTCGTCAGCAGCCGGTTCTCGCTCTTCACCGGATCGGCCCCGGTGTTCAGCAGCGCAAAGCAGCCGGTGCCATAGGTCGACTTCATCATCCCCGGCTCGAAACACGCCTGCCCCACGGTCGCCGCCTGCTGATCGCCCGCAACGCCCAGAATGGGGATTTCGCGCCCACCAAAGAGGTCGGGCCGGGTGGTGCCGAAGTCGGCGGCGCAATCCTTCACCTCTGGCAGCATCGCCATCGGGATGTCGAGCAGCGCACACATCTCTTCCGACCACGCGCCCCTGCGAATGTCGTAGAGCATGGTGCGCGCCGCATTGGTCGCATCGGTCACATGCGCCTTGCCGCCGGTAAGGTGCCAGATGATCCAGCTGTCCACCGTGCCAAAGGCCAGCTCACCCGCCTCCGCCTTCGCCCGCGCGCCCTCCACACTGTCGAGAATCCAGCGCAGCTTGGTCCCGGAAAAATACGGATCGAGCAGCAGCCCGGTCGCCTCCGTCACAGCCTCCTCATGGCCCTGCGCCTTGAGATCGCGGCAAAAATCGGCAGTCCGGCGGTCCTGCCAAACGATGGCGTTATGGATCGCCTTGCCGGTGGCCCTGTCCCAAACCACCGTCGTCTCGCGCTGGTTGGTGATGCCGATGGCGGCAATGTCGCCGCTGCTGGCACCGGCCTTCTCGATGGCCGCGCGGCAGGTGGCGGCGGTCGTCGTCCAGAGGTCGGCCGCCTCATGCTCCACCCAGCCGGAAGCCGGAAAGTGCTGGGTGAATTCCTCCTGCGCAGTCGCGGCCACGCCGAGGTTTTCGTCAAACAGGATCGCGCGGGAAGATGTGGTGCCCTGATCGATGGCAAGAATGTAGGTCATGCGTCTCCTCCCTGTTCACGGATGGTGTAGCGCGATGCGCGACCCGCGTCACCGGGGCTGGCGCTTTGCCCACTCAGGGGCCTCACCGCCTGTGCGAAGATGCCTCGGGCGAACGAGCACAACCATGTGGCCCAAGTCAGCGCAGGAAAAGGCCGGGGCCACCGCAAGGGCAGCCCCGGCCCGGGGAGGATAGGTCAGTTCCAGGAAGCGATCAGCTCATCGTAGCTGATGGTCTCCGGGGTCGGGTCCTCGTTGTCGAGCTTGGCCTTCGGCGCGCCGGGCGCATCGAGCCACTCCTGCGGGTCCTTCTCCTCATTCATGACCGGGCCAAGATCACCCTGAACGCCTGCGCGCTCAAGCCGCTCCAGCACCCGTTCCTGATCGGCGCAGAGCGAGTCCAGCGCCTCCTGAGGGGTCTTCGCGCCCGACATCGCATCACCGATGTTCTGCCACCACAGCTGCGCCAGCTTGGGGTAGTCCGGCACGTTGGTCCCGGTGGGCGACCACTGCACCCGTGCGGGCGAGCGGTAGAATTCCACCAGACCGCCCAGCTTGGGCGCGCGCTCGGTGAAGCTCTCGTCCTGGATGGTGCTCTCGCGGATGAAGGTCAGGCCCACGTGGGACTTCTTCACATCCACCGTCTTGGAGGTGACGAACTGGGCATAGAGCCAAGCCGCCTTGGCACGGTCGATCGGGGTGGACTTGAGCAGCGTCCAGCTGCCGGCGTCCTGGTAACCGATCTTGGTGCCCTCTTCCCAGTAGGCGCCATGCGGCGAGGGGGCCATGCGCCACTTGGGCGTGCCATCCTCGTTGAGCACCGCAGCGGCCCCGTCACCCACCATGTCGGCGGTGAAGGCGGTATACCAGAACATCTGCTGGGCGATGGAGCCCTGCGCTGGCACCGGCCCGGCCTCACCAAAGGTCATGCCGGCAGCGGCGGGGGGAGAGTACTTCTCCAGCCACTCGATGGCCTTGGTCACGGCGTAAACCGCAGCGGGGCCGTTGGTTGCGCCGCCACGGGAGGTGCAGGAGCCGACGGGCTGGGAGTTTTCGTTTACACGAATGCCCCACTCGTCGACCGGCAGGCCGTTCGGCTCACCCTTGTCGCCCATCCCGGCCATCGACATCCACGCATCGGTGTAACGCCAGCCGAGCGACGGGTCCTTCTTGCCGTAGTCCATGTTGCCATAGACACCCTCGGACGGGCCGCCCGCGTAAGACATGTCGCGCCCGGTGAAGAACTCGGCGATATCCTCGTAGGCCGACCAGTTGACCGGCACGCCGAGGTCATAGCCATAGGCTTCCTTGAAGTCTGCCTTGGTCTTCTCGTCGTTGAACCAGTCGTAGCGGAACCAATAGAGGTTGGCGAACTGCTGGTCGGGCAGCTGGTAGACCTTGCCATCGGGGCCGGTGGTGAAGCCGAGGCCGATGAAATCCTCCAGGTCGAGGCCGGGGTTGGTCACGTCCGCCCCCTCGCCCGCCATCCAGTCGGTCAGGTTGTGGGCCTGCTGGTAGCGCCAGTGGGTGCCGATCAGGTCGGAGTCGTTGATATAGGCGTCATAAACGTTCTCGCCCGACTGCATTTGCGTTTGCAGCTTTTCGACCACGTCGCCCTCACCGATGAGGTCATGGGTGATCTGGATGCCTGTGATCGCGGTAAAGGCCGGGGCCAGCACCTGCGCCTCGTACTCATGGGTGGTGATGGTTTCCGACACCACCTTGATGTCCATGCCCGAGAACGGCGCGGCGGCATCGACGAACCACTGCATCTCGGCTTCCTGATCCTCACGGCTGAGCGTGGAGAGATCACCGATCTCGGCGTCGAGGAACTCCCGCGCCTCGTCCATGCCCGCGAAGGCCGGCACGGCGAGGCTGAGCGCCACCGCCAGACCGCCGGTGAAGGCGGTGGTTGATCTGAGATTGAGCTTCATTGTTTCTCCTCCCTTTTGGGTTCATGAAGCGCCGCGTTTTTCGCGGCTGTTGTTTCCTGCGCTAGACCCAGCGGAACACCGCTGCGGCATAGATCAGGCAGAGGACCAGCGCCCAAGGCTGGGCAAGTCCGGTCAATCCGAGCCAGGCCAGGTTGATGAAGGCCGAGCCGAGAAGGGTGATGAAGAGGCGGTCGCCCCTCGTGGTTTCAATCTGGAGCACCCCCTTGCGGGGTGTCTCGGGGAACTTGATCGCCAGTATGGTAAAGGTGATAAGCAGGCTCGCGATCACGAGGAAGAATATGGCGGTGGGCCATGTCCATGCCATCCAGTCCATTGTTTTTCCTCCTTAAACGCGGCCCAGGGCGAAGCCCTTGGCGATGTAGTTGCGGACGAAGTAGATCACGAGCGCGCCGGGCACGATGGTGAGCACCCCTGCCGCCGCCAGCACGCCCCAGTCGAGGCCGGAGGCGGAGACGGTGCGGGTCATGGTCGCCGCAATCGGCTTGGCGTCCACGGTGGTGAGCGTGCGCGAGAGCAGCAGCTCGACCCAGCTGAACATGAAGCAGAAGAAGGCCGCCACGCCGATGCCGGAGGCAATCAGCGGCATGAAGATCTTCACAAAGAACTTGGGGAAGCTGTAGCCATCGATATAGGCCGTCTCATCAATCTCCTTCGGCACCCCCCGCATGAAACCCTCCAAAATCCACACCGCCAGCGGCACGTTGAAGAGGCAGTGCGCCAGAGCCACCGCGATATGCGTGTCGAAGAGCCCGACCGAGGAGTAGAGCTGGAAGAACGGCAGCGCGAACACCGCCGGCGGGGCCATCCGGTTGGTCAGCAGCCAGAAGAAGAGATGCTTGTCGCCCAGAAAGTTGTAGCGGCTGAAGGCATAGGCCGCCGGCAACGCCACGGCGACCGAGATCACCGTGTTCATCACCACGTAGATCAGCGAGTTCACGTAGCCCATATACCAGCTCGGGTCCGTCAGGATGACCTTGTAGTTGTCGAAGGTCAAATCACGCGGAAACAGCGAGAAGCTGCCAAGGATCTCGGCGTTGTGCTTCAGGCTCATGTTTACCAGCCAGTAGATCGGCAGCAGCAGGAACAGCAGGTAGAGCCCCATCACGATGGCCGAGCCCTTCACCCGCACCTTAGGCGCGCTCATGGCGGGGGCGTTTGCGGTGGCATCCGTCATTTCGCGTCCCTTTTGTCGAGGTTGGTCATGACCGTGTAGAACACCCAGCTCACCAGCAGGATCACGAGGAAGTACATGATCGAGAAGGCAGCAGCAGGCCCGAGGTCGAACTGGCCGATTGCCATTTTCACGAGGTCGATGGAGAGGAAGGTCGTGGCATTGCCCGGCCCCCCGCCCGTCACCACGAAGGGCTCGGTATAGATCATGAAGCTGTCCATGAACCGCAGCAGAATGGCGATCATCAACACCCCCTGCATCTTCGGCAGTTCGATGTAGCGGAACACCTTCCAGCGGCTCGCCTGGTCGATCTTGGCCGCTTGGTAGAAGGCATCGGGGATGCTCTGCAGCCCGGCGTAGGCCAGCAGCGCGATCAGCGAGGTCCAGTGCCACACGTCCATCACCACAACCGTGATCCATGCGTCCAGCACGTCGCGGGTGTAATTGTAGTCGATCCCGAGCGCCGCCAGCGTGTGGCCCAACAGGCCAATATCGACCCGCCCGAAGATCTGCCAGATGGTGCCGACCACGTTCCACGGGATCAGCAGCGGCAAGCTCATCAGCACAAGGCAAACCGAGGCCCACACGCCCTTTTTCGGCATGTTCAGCGCCACGAAGATGCCCAGCGGCACCTCGATGGCGAGGATGATGCCCGAGAACATGATCTGCCGCCAAAGCGCCGACCACATGCGGTCGCTTTCCAGCATCTCCTCGAACCACTCCAGCGCGACCCAGAAGAACTCGTTGTTCCCGAAGGTGTCCTGCACCGAATAGTTGACCACGGTCATAAGCGGGATGACGGCGGAGAAGGCGACAAGGATCAGCACCGGCAGAACGAGGAACCAGGCCTTGTGATTGGTGGTCTTTTCCATCAGGCGGCCTCCCCTTGCGGTGCAACGCGCCAGTCGTCCGCGTAAACATTCACATGCGCCGGGTCGAAGGCCACGCGGGTCATATCCGCCCCAATCTCATCGCCCTCGCCCGAGATCACGTTGATCTCATTGCCGAAAAACTCGGCGCGGACGATCTTGTGCCGGCCTACGTCTTCCACCCGCCGCACCTTCACCGGCAGGCCCTCATCGGCCGAAAGCCGGGCGTACTCGGGCCGCACACCAAGCGCCACGCGCCCCTGCGGCGCGCCGTAGCCGCCCGCCAGCTCCAGCTCGGCGCCGTCGATATAGGCCCGGTTGCCCTCCACCTTCGCCGGGATCAGGTTCATCCCCGGCGAGCCGATGAAATAGCCCACAAAGGTATGCTCAGGCCGCTCGAACAGCTCTTCCGGCGTGCCGATCTGGACCACCCGGCCATCGTGCATCACCACCACCTTGTCGGCGAAGGTGAGTGCCTCGGTCTGGTCGTGGGTCACGTAAATCATCGTATGGCCAAAGTCGTGATGCAGTTGCTTCAGCTGAGTCCGCAGCTCCCACTTCATATGCGGGTCGATCACCGTGAGCGGCTCGTCGAACAGCAGCGCGTTCACGTCCTTGCGCACCATTCCGCGCCCAAGCGAAATCTTCTGCTTGGCATCCGCCGTCAGCCCCCGCGCCTTGCGGCTCAGTACCTCTTCCATCCCGATCATCCGGGCAATCTCGCCCACCCGCTCGGCCACATAGGCCTCATCATGGCCGCGATTTCTCAATGGAAACGCAAGGTTATCGCGCACCGTCATGGTGTCGTAGACCACCGGAAACTGGAACACCTGCGCGATGTTGCGTTCGGCGGTCGGCGCATGGGTCACGTCCTGATCGCCGAACAGGATGCGCCCGCGTGAAGGCTGGAGCAGCCCCGAGATGATGTTCAGCAGGGTCGATTTCCCGCAGCCCGAGGCGCCAAGCAGCGCATAGGCCGCCCCGTCTTCCCAAACGTGGTTCAATTCCTTCAGCGCCCAGTCATCCTCGCTCTGCGGCGCGGCGAGGTAGCTGTGGGCGAGGTTATCAAGCGTGATCTGTGCCATGGTCCCCCCTCAGGCCGCCGCCGCATAGGAGGCCGGTGCAACCAGCGCCCCCTCGGCATCGAAGATGTACACGTGGCTCGGGTCGAGCCACACGGCGAGGTCGGCACCCGGAGCGAGGTCATGCACCCCATGCACCAGCCCCACCCAGCGCTCGCCGGCATGGTCGAGATGCACGAAGGTCTCCGAGCCGGTCAGCTCGGTCACGCTGAGCCGCGCGTTGAACTTCAGAGCCGTGTCGGTGTGCTGCAAGATCTCCAGATGGTTGGGCCTGAACCCGGCCAGATACCGCCCGTCAGGCAGGTCGGCCAATTGGCCGGTCGCAGCGGCAGACTGGCCTTCGCCAAACATCACCTTCGCGCCGGTCTTGGACACTTGCAAAAAGTTCATCGGCGGGTCCGAGAACACCCGCGCCGTGGTCGCATCCACCGGGCGGCGGTAGACCTCGGGCGTGCGCCCGAACTGCGTCACCCGCCCTTCCCAGAGCGTCGCCGTGTTGCCGCCGAGCAGCAGCGCCTCCTCCGGCTCGGTGGTGGCATAAACAAAGATCGCGCCGCTCTCCTCGAAGATCTTCGGGATCTCGACCCGCAGCTCCTCGCGCAGCTTGTAATCGAGGTTGGCCAGCGGCTCGTCGAGCAGCACCAGCCCTGCGCCCTTCACCAGCGCCCGCGCCAGCGCACAGCGCTGTTGCTGCCCGCCCGAAAGCTCCAGCGGCTTGCGGTCCAGCATCGGCGTCAGCTTCATCATCTCGGCGGTCTTCTGCACCGCCGCGTCGATCTCGGCCTTGCCCTTGCCCTGCAGACGCAGCGGCGAGGCGATGTTGTCGTAAACGGTCATCGACGGGTAGTTGATGAACTGCTGGTAGACCATCGCCACCTGCCGGTCCTGCACCCGCATCCCCGTCACATCCTCGCCGTTCCAGAACACCCGGCCCTCGGTCGGCGCGTCCAGCCCCGCCATCAGCCGCATAAGCGATGTCTTCCCCGCGAGCGTCGGCCCCAGCAGCACGTTCATCGTGCCGTTCTCCAGCCGCAGGTCGGTGGGGTGAATATGCGTCTCGCGCCCCACCACCTTGCTCACGGATTTCAGTTCCAGAACCATGCGTCCCCCTATTCCGCCGCCGCCGGGCTTGCGTCCCGCCGATGGTGTTTCATGTAGCTGTCGAGGGCCTGCACCTCTTCGTCGTTCAGGTGCAGCCCCAGCTTGCTCCGCCGCCACAGCACATCAGCCGCGCTACGGGCGTATTCGTGCGCCATCAGCCAATCCACCTCGGCCTGCCAGAGCGTGTAGCCAAAGGGGCGGCCCAGGTCCGAAAGAGCCTTTGCCTCCCCCAGAAAACCCCGCGCCTCGGTGCCATAGGCCCGCACCAGTCGCAGCGCGTGATCCTCGGTCAAAAACGGAAAATCCGTCACCAGACCATCCCGCAACTCTGTCACGCCATCATGGGCAAAATCCCCGCCGGGCAGCGGCGCGTTCTCCGTCCACTTGCGGCCAAGCCCCTGAAAATGCGGCGCGATCTTCTCAAGCGCCGCCTCGGCCAGCCGCCGGTAGGTGGTGATCTTGCCGCCGAAGATGTTCAGCACCGGCGCGCCTGCGGAGGTATCCACCTTCAGCGTGTAATCCCGCGTCGCCGCCGTCGCGCTGCTGGCGCCGTCATCGTAGAGCGGGCGCACGCCGCTGTAGGTCCACACCACGTTGTCGGCATTGATCGGCTCACGCAGGTAGCGGTTGGCAAAGTCGATCAGGTAGTCGCGTTCCTCGGGCGTGCACTCCGGCTTCACATCCGGGCTCTCATGCGCCTCCTCGGTGGTCCCGATCAGGGTGAAATCGCGCTCATAGGGGATCGCAAAGATGATCCGCCCGTCCTCGCCCTGAAAGAAGTAGGCCTTGTCCTCGTATTTGGTCAGGCGCGGCGTCACGATATGGCTGCCGCGCACCAGCCGCACGCCTTCGGAGGAGTTCGACCGGATCGTGCCGCGAATGATCTCGCCCACCCACGGCCCGCCCGCATTGATCAGCATCCGGGCGCTGTGGCGCGTGGTTTCGCCGGTTTCGGTATTTTGCGTTTCCACCTGCCAGAGGCCGTTTTCGACCCCGGCGCTGAGCACCTTGGTCCGGGTCATCACCCGCGCCCCGCGCGCCTCGGCATCGCGGGCGTTCAGCACCACAAGGCGGGCGTCATCGACCCAGCAGTCGGAATACTCATAGGCATGCTCGAACCGCTCCTGCAGCACCTTGCCCTCCTCCCGCCCTTTCAGCGTAAGGGTCTGGGTGCCGGGCAAAATCTTCCGCCCGCCAAGGTGATCGTAGAGAAACAGGCCAAATCGGATCAGCCACGCCGGGCGACGGCCCCGCATCCACGGCATGAAGATCGAGAGCAGCTTCGAGGTCGGCGTCGCCTTCTCGAACCGCATATCCCTATGATACGGCAACACAAATCGCATCGGCCATGAGATGTGCGGCATGTTCCGCAGCAGCACCTCACGCTCCTTCAACGCCTCGCGCACAAGGCGGAACTCGAAGAACTCGAGGTATCGCAACCCGCCGTGGAAGAGTTTGGTGGAGGAAGAAGAGGTCGCCTGCGCGAGGTCGCCCATCTCGGCCAGGCTGACCGAAAGGCCACGCCCTGCCGCGTCACGGGCGATGCCGCATCCGTTGATGCCGCCGCCGATGACGAACAGGTCGACCGGTTCTGCGGGTGCCCCCTCCGACACGAAATCCTCCCAAGTGTCCTCAGCGGGAGTTATGCACCGAGTCGCGGCACAGCGAAAGCGAAAATGTTCGTTTGTTTTCGTTTTTCAAAAACCGCAACGCCCTCAGGCACTTGCCGCAAAGCGGCGCAACACGCCGCAATGCGGCGAAGCTACGGCAAACTCACGAAAATTCCGCCACACCAGCCGGAAACCCGCAAATTCAATTGCCCGCGCCAAAGCTCCATGCGAAAAGAACCGAACATCGACGACCGGGAAGACGCCACACGTGAGCCAAGCCTTTCGCCACCCCGAGATGCTGGAGATCATCCGCCGCGACGGCAAAGTCACCGTCGACGGGCTGGCCGAGCACTTCGGCGTCACCCTGCAGACCATCCGCCGCGACCTGTCCGAGCTGGCCGAGGCCGGGCAGATCGAGCGCGTGCATGGCGGCGCGATCCTCGCCTCCGGCACCCATAACATCGGCTATGAGGAGCGCCGCTCGCTGAACCTCGAGGGCAAGGCCGCCATCGCCCGCGCCTGCGCCGCGCAGATCCCCGAGAACGCCAGCATCTTCCTCAACATCGGCACCTCCACCGAGGCGGTCGCGCGCGAGCTGATGGGCCATCGCAACCTGCTGGTCGTCACCAACAACATGAACGTCGCCAACATCCTCGCCGCAAATTCCGACTGCGAGATCGTCGTCACCGGCGGCACCCTGCGCCGCTCCGATGGTGGGTTGGTCGGCAAGCTGGCCTCCGAGACGATCCAGCAGTTCAAGTTCGATCTGGCAGTCGTCGGCTGCTCAGCGATCGACCGCGAGGGCGACATGCTCGACTTCGACATCCAAGAGGTCGGCGTCAGTCAGGCCATCCTCGCCCAGTCGCGGCGCACCTTCCTCGTTGCCGACCATTCCAAGTTCCAGCGCTCCGCCCCGGCCCGCATCGCCTCGCTCGCCGCCATCGACCGCTTCTTCACCGACGCCCCCCTCACCCCCGACCTTGGCGCGCTCTGCACAGAGTGGGGCACCCTCGTGGATATCTGCGGCTAAAGGCTGCCCCTTGTGCGCCGCCGCCGATCCGGGCAGGTCTGTGCGCAAAAGGAGCCCGGATATGCAGACAGATTTCGACGTTGCCGTGATAGGTGGCGGAATCGCGGGGGTCTCGGCCGCAGCCGAAATCGCCAAGGGCGCCTCGGTGGTGCTGATCGAAGCGGAGCGTCAGCCCGGTTACCACAGTTCAGGCCGTTCGGCCGCGCTCTTCGCGCCGGGATACGGCAGCAGCGCGATGCAGGCGCTCACCGCCCTCTCCCGCCCCTTCTTCGACGCCCCGCCCGAGGGGTTTGCCGAGGTGCCCCTGCTCACCCCGCGCGGGCTGATGCGCACCGCGAGCGAAGACCAACTCGCCATGCTCGAAGCCCTGCCCGGCCACATGCGCGACCCCGAGCGGCTGATCTGGATGAGCGGCGAAGAGGCCGAGGCCCGCGCCCCGATCCTGCGGCCCGGCCATGTGAAACGCGCGTTTCTCGACGACGGCGCAAGCGACATCGACGTTCACGCTCTGCTTCAGGGCTTCCTGCGGCAGGCAAAGGCGGCGGGCGCGCAGATGCAGATGGGCACGCCGGTCACGGAGCTTGCCCGCGAGGGTGACGACTGGCGCGTGACGCTGGGCAAGGAGAGCCTGCGGGTCGGCGTGGTCGTGAACGCCGCGGGCGCCTGGGCCGACGACCTGGCCGCGCGCGCTGGCGTCGCAAAAGTCGGCCTCCAGCCCAAGCGCCGCACCGCCATCACCGTGGCTGCCCCCGACGGCATCGACGTGGCCGCCCTACCGATGATCGTGGACGCGCCGGAAGATTTCTATGTGAAGCCGGACGCCGGACGGCTGCTCGCCTCCCCCGCCGACGAAACGCCTTCCGCCCCCTGTGATGCCCAGCCCGAGGAGATGGACGTGGCCATCTGCGTCGACCGGCTGATGAATACCTGCGCCGTCGATGTGCGCCGGATCGAGAGCAAATGGGCCGGGCTGCGCAGCTTTGCGCCCGATCACCTGCCGGTCGTCGGGTTTGCGCCGGACGCGCCGGGCTTCTTCTGGCTGGCCGGACAAGGCGGCACGGGCGTGCAGACCTCTCCCGGCGCCGCCCGGCTGGCGGCCACGCTGGTGCTGGGCCGCCCGGCTTCGGAGGCGGTGGGCGACACTGGCCTCAAGGCAGAGGCCATCGCCCCGGGCCGCCCTGCCCTCGCGGGCTGACCGCCCTCAGAACTCGATCACCTGTCGGATCGCCTGCCCCGCCGCCAGCCGCTCGAAGCCTTCGTTGATCTCGTCGAGCCGGATCTTGTGGGTCATCAGCTTTTCGATCGGCAGCTGCCCCTGCTGCATCATCCGGGCAAAGCGCGGAATGTCGCGCTTGGGCACGCAGGAGCCCACGTAGCTGCCCCGAAGCGTGGCGTCGCTCACCGTCAGCGCCGCCACCGGCACCTCCAGCACCTTGGAGGGGTGCGGCAGCCCCGCCGTCACCGTCGCCCCGCCGCGCCGGGTGATCTTGCAGGCAAAGTCGAGCGCGGGCACCACGCCCGCCAATTCCACCGCCACATCCACCCCGCCGCCGGTCGCCTCTTTCAATTTCTCCACCGCGCCCTCCTCCGAGGGGTCGATGGCCATATGTGCACCGAGCTCCAGCGCGAACTCCCGCTTGTCGGCGGCGATATCCACCGCCACCACCTGCCCAGCCCCGGCGGCAATCGCCCCCAGCAGCCCGGCCAGCCCAACGCCGCCAAGGCCGACAACTGCGCAACTCTGCCCGGCCTTCAGGTTGCCCGCGTTCAGCACCGCGCCCACGCCTGTCAGCACTGCGCATCCCAGCAGCGCCGCCTTGTCGAGCGGGATGTCCTTGTCGATCTTCACCGCCGAACCTTCATGCACCACCGCATGCTCCGAAAAGGCCGACACGCCGATGTGGTGGTTCACCACCGCCCCATCGACGCTGATCTTCTTGTCGCCGGTCAGCAATGTGCCGTTCACCGCCGCCACGGCGGCAGGCTCGCAAAGCGCAGGCCGCCCCTCGGCGCAAGGCACGCATTGCCCGCAGGTCGGCACGAAAACCAGCACCACATGATCCCCCGGTGCAAAGCGTGTCACCCCCGGCCCTACGGCCTCGACCACGCCGCTCGCCTCATGGCCGAGTGCCACCGGCATCTCGCGCGGGCGGTCGCCATTGATCGTGCTGAGGTCCGAGTGGCACAGCCCCGCCGCCGCCATCTTCACCCGAATTTCACCCTGCCCCGGCTCCGCCAGCTCGGCCTCGACGATCTCCAGCGGCTTGCTCTCTCCATAGGGCCGCGCCGCCCCCATCTGGCGCAACAGCGCCACCCGCGTTTTCATCGGTGTACCTCCCTCATGCGTTGCGGCGACGATGGCAACCCGCGCCGGCACTGTCCATCCCTCAGAGCTGGAGAAAGTCCGTGTCGCAGGGCACCTCCCGCACGGTGCCATCCTCGCCGGTCACCCGCAGCGCGTCCCCCAGCGCCTCCACCCGGGCCACCGGCGCGCCGCAGGGCCAGGCGATCGCACCCGTCAGATGCCGCACCTCCAGCCCGCCGCCCAACGCTGGCGGCACAATCTCCGGCGCGTCGATCAGGTGCGGCGCGCAGCCCTCTTCCACCCCGAGGCACCCCCTGTGCCGCCCGTTCCACGGCGCGTAGTCGCGCCCGCCGTTCGAGTGCCAGAGCATTGTCATCGGCAAGGCGCGAGGGTTGCGGAGCGACAGGTAGAGGTCTCCTTCGGCAGGCCGCGTCACCGCCGTCCAGCCCAGCGGCGAGCCTTCCGCCTCGATCCCGGCCACGAAATCCTCATGCCGGTCGCCCCAAGGATAGCGCCCCAAATCCACCGGCCCCGCCGCACCCGGAAAGGCCCCCGCGTCCGTGGCCCGCGCCGGATAGCTCAAAGCCGACCGCCCTCGCGACGGATCAGCCTCCAGCGCCGCACCCCCTGTCTGCCAGCGCCGCTTGGCCGATGTGCGAATGTATCCGCCCTCCGGCAGCGCGACATTTGCATGGTTGGCCACGGGCATCGCCCCGGCCCCGCCCTCGAACACATGGCCCTGATAAATGAACGGCTCGCCATCCCGCAGCGCGAGCCGCTTGGTGAGCCGCGCACCCTGTACCTCTTGGCGCAGCACCGCCCGCAGCTCCCCCCGGCGCGCCTCCACGTCCCACGCGCTGTTGCAGGGCCAGCCGTGCAGCGGCACCCCGCGCCCGGCCTCCCCGAAGGGCGCACAAAAGAAGTCCCCGCCCAGCCGAGCCAGATGCGGCGGAGCGCCCTCCGGCATCGTCTCCCGCCCGACCCAGGGCGCACGATGAAACGGCACCACCGCTTGCCCGCCATCCTGCACCCGCAACGCCTCGATCAGCCCCAGTTCAGGCGCGAATTCCAGCGCGATTCCTTCAGCCCTGATCTGCACCATCTCTGCCTCCTGCCGCGTTTTCCGCACTCTGCCTGCGAGATTCGCCGCTTGACAATCCGTTGCCGCCGGAATGACTATGTAATCGTTTACAGAGCCACTACGGGCGAACTGCACCCGGCTCTGTAATCGATTACAAGCCATGAGGCGCAAGCCGCCCGGGGGGAGACTTGGCACTGAAGACAGGGGACAACGGGCAGCACGCCCGCGCGGGTTTCGATTTCACCGGCAAGCATGTGCTGGTGATCGGCGCCAGCCGTGCCGGCATCGGTGCCGCCATCGCCCGCGCCTTCGCCGAGGCAGGGGCCAAGGTTGCCATAACCGGGGTCGAACCGGCCGCCGACCCGGCAGACGCCCACTTCCCCTACACCCAACTCGACGTGACCGACATGCAGGCCATCGAGGCCCTCTCCGCCGCCACACCGCACCTTGATGTGCTGGTCAACTGCGCCGCCATCACCGCCCGTGGCGAAGAGATGGCGCCCGAGTTCTTCTCCAAGGTCGTCGACATCAACCTCACCGGCTCTATGCGCTGCGCCCTCGCCTTCCAGCCCCAGCTGGCCGCCAGCCAGGGCAGCGTCATCAACATCGCCTCGATGTATGCCGGTTTCGGCAGTCCAAAGAACCCGGCCTACGGCGCCTCCAAAGCTGCCGTGCAGCAACTCACCAAATCCCTCGCCATCGCGTGGGCGCCACAGGGCATCCGGGTCAACGCCGTCGCTCCGGGCTTCATCGTCACCGCCCAGTCCGCGCGCAGCCGCGAGGATACCACCCACGTCGCCAACGTGAACGCCCGCACCCCGCTGGGCCGCTGGGGTGAGCCCGAGGATATCGCCGGGCCGGTGCTGTTTCTGGCCTCCGAGGCGGCAAAATTCATGACGGGCGCATGTATTCCGGTTGACGGAGGGTATTCGGTTGTCTGAGGCTTTCACACAGGGAGGCGCCCCGCTTGGGGGCGAAACGCGATGACGGATTTCTCGCGCATCGGCGTGGCGGTGATCGGCGCCGGCTTTATCGGAACTGTCCATGTCTGGGCGCTGCGGCGGCTCGGGGTGGATTTGCGCGGCGTGCTCGGCTCCTCGCCGGAGCGCGGCGCTGAAGCGGCCAAGGGCTTGGGCACACAGAGCTTTTCCTCGCTCGACGAGCTGTGCGCCGATGCCTCCGTACAGGCCGTCCACGTCACCTCGCCAAACCACCTGCACTACCCGCAGGTGAAGGCGCTCATCGCGGCGGGCAAGCACGTGGTCTGCGAAAAGCCCCTGACGATGACAGCCGCCGAATCCGCCGAACTGGTCGAGCTCGCCGCCGCCTCCGGCCTCACCTGCGCCGTCTGCTATAACATCCGCTTCTACCCGCTCAACCAGCAGGCCCACGGCATGGTCGCGGCGGGCGATCTGGGAGATCTGCGGCTCGTCACAGGCCATTACGTGCAGGACTGGCTCGCCAAGCCGACCGATTGGAACTGGCGTCTCGAGGGCGACAAGGGCGGCGCGCTGCGTGCGGTGGGCGATATCGGCACCCATTGGGCCGATCTGACCAGCTTCATCGTGGGCGAAAAGCCGGTCGAGGTGCTGGCCGAAATCAGCACCTTCATCAAGGAGCGTGACAAGCCCACCGGCCCGGTCGAAACCTTCAGCGCCGCCTCCGGCGCGACCGAGAAAGTCACTGTAACAACGGAAGATACCGCGCTGATTTTGCTGCGCTATCCCTCCGGCGCACGCGGCTCCCTCACGGTCAGCCAGGTCTCTCCCGGCCGCAAGAACTCGCTGCGTTGGGATATTGCTGGCAGCGCCGCCAGTGCCGAATGGAACTCGGAAACCCCCGATCACCTTTTCATCGGCCACCGCGACGGCGCCAACCAGATCCTGCAACGCGATGCCGCCCTGATGAACGCCACCGGCGCTGCCGCAGCCAGCCTGCCCGGCGGCCATGTGGAGGGCTTTGCCGACACCTTCTTTACCCTCTTCCGGCAGGTCTATGGCGACATCGCCGCCGGTGGCCGCCAGCCCGGATCGACATGGGCCAGCTTTGCCGACGGGCATTTCGAGATGGAATTCTGCGAGGCCGTCCTCGCCAGCGCCCAGAGCGGCGCATGGGTGAAGATCGGCGGATAAGGCGCGGACAAGACAAGGAAAACGACCATGAAACTCGGCATTCTCACCGCACCCTTCGAGACCACCCCGCTGATGGAGGTGGCCAAATGGGCCGCCGATGTCGATATGGGCGTGCTCGAAGTCGCCTGCTGGCCCGCCTCCGGCGGCGAGGCCCGGCGCTACGCGGGCACCAGCCACATCGATTGCAACGGCCTCTCCGAAGGTCAGGCGCAGGAGATCACCGGCGGCCTCGCCGAGCTCGGCGTCAGCATCAGTGGCCTTGGCTATTACCCCAACCCGCTCCACGCCGATGCCGCCCACCGCGAAGAGGTACTCGCCCATCTCAAGCATGTGATCACAGCCGCCGCCACGCTTTCCGTTCCGGTGGTGAACACCTTCATAGGCGGCGACAAGTCTCTGAATGTAGACGAAAACTGGAAACGCGCGCAGCAGATCTTCTCGCCCATCGTCGGCCACGCCAAGGACGCGGGCGTCAAGCTCTGCTTCGAGAACTGCCCGATGATCTTCAGCTACGATGAGTGGCCCGGCGGCCATAACATCGCCTACAGCCCCAAGATCTGGCGCCGGATTTTCGAGGAGTGGGGCGATGCCGTGGGCATGAACTTCGATCCATCCCACCTTGTCTGGCAGTTCATCGACCAAGCCCGCTTCATCAAGGAATTCGGGCCGAAAATGGCCCACGTCCACGCCAAGGACGTGATGATCGACCGTGACGGGCTCTACGAGAACGGCACCATGAGCGTCGGCATGGGCTGGCAGGTGCCGCGCATGCCGGGGCTGGGTGATGTGGATTGGCCCGGCTTCTTCTCCGGCCTCTACCGCGCGGGCTACGACGGGCCGGTGATCATCGAGCACGAGGACAAGGTCTTCGAAAAGGACGACGACGCCGTGAAGCGCGGCTTCCTGCTCGCCCGCGAGGTGCTGAGCCCGTACATCAAGTAACCCGTTCAAGTGATTATAATTTATAACTTATCCCAGGGAGGGAGAACCATGAAGAAACTTTTGAAAACCACCACCGCCGCTGCGGGCCTGACCATGGCGCTCACCGGCATAGCCGCTGCCGAGTACACCATCGGCATCTCCAATACTGTGCAAGGCAACGGCTGGCGCGAGGAGATGGTCTGCGCGATGAAGGCGCAGGCCCTCGTCTCCGGCAAGGTCGACAGCCTCAACATCGCCCACCGCAATACCGATGCCGCCGGCCAGTCCGAAGACATCCGCAACCTGATCGAGGCGGGCGTCGATGCCATCGTCGTCAACCCGGCCAACCCCGACGGCATCGCCGACGCGGTGCAGGAGGCGACCGACAAGGGCATCGTCGTCGTGGCCGTCGACCAGGGCGTCAACGCCGATGCCGCCTACGTTCTCTCGAACAACCAGGAAGAATACGCCTACCTCGGCGCCAAGTGGCTGTTCGAAACCATCGGCGGCTCCGGCTCGGTGGTCTACATGCGCGGCGCAGCGGGCGCTGCGGCCGATGACGACCGCGACCGCGGCTTCAAGCGCGCGCTCGAGGAATTCCCTGATGTGTCGGTGGCGCAAGAAGTCTTCACCGGCTGGCAGCAGGACAAGGGCAAGCAGCAGATCCTCGACTACATCGCCACCGGCATACCCTTCGACGGCATCTGGACCTCCGGCATCGACAACGTGATCGTCGACGCGCTGGTCGAGAGCGATGTTGACCTCGTGCCCGTCGTCGGCGCCGACAACGCCGGTTTCGTCGGCCAGCTCGCCACCGTCGAGGGGCTCACCGGCGCCGCCGTCACCAACCCCGGCTCCATCGGCGGTGCGGGCGTCACGCTGGCGCTCCAAATCCTTGAAGGCCAGACCCCAGAAGAGCGCGTTGTGCTCGTCGACCCGGCGCTCTGGGCCAACAACGACGACAAGGGCAAGGAGATGATCGCGGGCGCCCAGAACCCCGATCTGGACCCTGAATGGCCCGTCTCGGTGCAGATCGAGGGCTGGACCGACTACTCGATGGAAGAGATCATCGCCTGCAAAGGCCCGGGCGAATAAACCCCCTTGGCCGGGCGCTTCAACATGCCCGGCCAACCCACTGACCAAGAAGATAAAAGAGGCGACATGACCAATGAGGCTCCGTTGCTCGATGCGAGCGGCGTAGAGAAGCGGTTCGGCGCGGTCGTGGCCCTGAAGGCCGCCGCCCTCACGATCCGCCGCGGCGAGATCGTGGCCCTGATGGGCGCGAATGGCGCGGGCAAGTCGACCTTCGTGAAAATCCTCACCGGCGCCCTCCGCGCGGACGGCGGGCATGTGAAGATCCGCGGCACCGAGCGCACCGTCGGCTCCCCCGCCGAGGCCCGCAAGAGCGGCCTCGTGCCGGTCTACCAGGAGCCCTCGCTGATCCCCGATCTCGACGTGGCCGACAACCTCCGCCTAGGTGGCACCGACCCGGCCAAGTTCACCGCCTGGATGGCCGAGCTGGGCTTCGAGCGCTTCGACCTCACCGCCATGATCCGCGAGCTGCCCCTCGCCACCCTGCGCATCATCGACCTCGCCCGCGCGCTCGCTTCCGAGCCGGATGTGCTCCTGCTCGACGAGATGACAGCCGCGCTCCCCACCGATCTCGTGGAGGCCGTCCTGAAGGTGGTGAAACAGCAAGCCGAGGCAGGCCGCTCCGTCATCTACATCTCCCACCGCTTCGCCGAGATCGCCGCCGTCTGTCACCGTGCCGTGGTCCTGCGTGACGGCCTCACCCAGGGCGAGGTGCCCATCGAAGACGGCGCCGAGGAGCGCATCGTCGAAATGATGCTGGGCGAGGCGATCAAGCCCGGCGAAACCGCCGCTCAGCGCGCCGCACCTCCCCCGCAGGGCACGCCCCGCGCGGCGGTCAAGAACCTCGGCGCCACCGGCAAGCTCAGCGATGTCAGCTTCGCCCTCCACCCCGGGGAGGTGCTGGGCGTGGTCGCGCTCGAAGGCCAAGGGCAGGATGAGCTCTTCGAGGTGCTCGCAGGCGCCCGCAAGCCCGACCGGGGCAGCATCGAGGTCGAGGGCACGCCCCGCCGCTTCACTCACCCCGCCGATGCCATCGCCGCCGGTCTCTCCTTCGTGCCCGGCAACCGGGCCGATGCGCTGGCGATGCAGCAAAGCGTGCGCGACAACCTCGCGCTCCCCTTCTCCGCCCGCGCCCGCGCCTGGGGGCCGATCAACATGCGCCGCGAAGGCGAGGTGGTGGCCAACACCATCGACCGGCTGCAGATCGACACCCGCGCCCAGGGCGAAGTCGGCCGCCTCTCCGGCGGCAACCAGCAAAAAGTCACCATCGGCCGCTGGCTCGCCCACGGCTGCGACACGCTCCTGCTCTTCGACCCCACCCGAGGGATCGACGTGCGCACCAAGCGCCAGATCTACCCGCTGGTCCGCGAGCTGGCCGCCTCCGGCGCCTCGGTGCTGTTCTACTCCTCCGAACTCGAAGAAATCCAAATGGCCTGCGACCGCTGCATCGTCATCTTCAACGGCCGCGTGGTCGACACCATGCCCGCCGCAGAGGCCGACGAGCCGCGCCTCATGCGCGCCGCCTACGGGCTGACGGGAGACGCCGCATGAAGGCCCTGCGCAAACACGCCTGGATCACCGGCCTCGCCGTCATCCTCGCCCTGCTGTTCGTTGCGACCAAGCTGATCCAGCCCAGCTTCGGCGCGTCGGGAATCGAGAGCCTCGCCCGTGCCGCCCTGCCCTTCGCCTTTGCCACCGTGGCGCAGGCCGTGGTGGTGATCGCGGGCGGCATCGACCTTTCGATCGCCTCCATCATGGCCGTCTGCTCCGTCACCGCCGCAGTGCTGATGGAGGGCGCCTCCGGCCCCGCCGCCCTTGGCGTGGTCTTCCTCGTCCTCGCCATGGGCGGCGCCATGGGCGCGCTGAACGGCTTCCTCATCACCATCACCCGCGTGCCCGACATCGTGGTCACGCTGGCCATGCTCTTCGTCTACGAGGGCGTGGCCCTCCTGATCCTCAACGCCCCCGGCGGCCGCGCGGCAGACTGGCTCCGCGGCCTCATCATCGGCGGCCTGCCGATCCCCGGCCTGACCGGCATCCCGCGTGCGCTGATCTTCCTCCTCATCCTCGTCGCCCTCGTCTGGCTCCCGATCCGCCGCTCCCGCACCGGTCTCTCGCTCTATGCCGTGGGCTCCGATGCGCTCGCGGCGTTCCGATCGGGCGTCAACGTGGGCAGCACCCGGATCGTCGCCTATGGCATCGCCGGGCTCTTCGCCGCGATGGGCGGCCTCACCCTCACCCTCTCCACCGGCATCGGCGAGCCCATCCCCGGCCCCTACCTGCTGGCCTCGGTGGCCGCCGTGGTGCTCGGCGGCGTGGTCCTCGGCGGCGGCAAGGGCGGCCTCCTCGGCCCGCTCATCGCAGTCTTCATCCTGCGGCTGGTGCGGATGGACCTCACCCTGCTCTCGGTCGATCCCAACGTCTCTGCCATCATCGAAGGCACCATCATGGTCGTCGTCGTCATGATCGGCGGGCTGCTCGCGGCGAAAGGAAAGCTCTGATGACCCGCGCCAAGGCCCTTCTCCGCGACTATCCGATCATCCCGCTGCTGATCCTGCTCGCCCTGCTCGTCGGCACGCTCGAAATCATGCGCCCCGGCATCGTCGGCGAGCGCTGGATCGCCAACACCGTCAAGTTCGCCATTCCGCTGGCCATGCTCGCCGCCTGCCAGACCCTGACCATGCTGACCGGCGGGATCGACCTTTCCGCCGCCATCGTCGCCACCATCTCCAGCTTCGTCATGGCGACGCTGGTGCCCTTCTACGGCGCCACCGGGGCGATCCTGCTGTCGCTTCTGCCCGCCGTCGCCATCGGGCTGCTGAACGGCATCGGCGTGGGCCTCTTCCGGGTGCATCCGCTGATCATCACCCTTGGCACCGGCCTCATCGGCACCGGCTGCCTGCAGGTCTACCAAAGCACCGTCATCGCCACCGGCTCCGAGGTTCCAGAGGCGCTGGCATGGCTCGGCACGGGGCGCACATGGGGCTTCCCCAACGCGCTGGTGCTCTTCGTCCCCTTCGCCGCCCTCATCCTCTACGCGCAGCGCCGCACCGGCTTTGGCCGCCTGCTCTTCGCGATGGGCGATAACGAGGGCGCCGCGCGCCTCGCAGGCGTGCGCGGCTGGCAGGTCCACCTCGCGCTCTATGCCCTCTCCGGCCTCATCGCCGGCATCGCGGGCCTGCTCTACGTCGGCCTCATCAAGGCCCCCTCCCTCTCCCTCGCCGTCCCGCTCATGCTGCCCTCCGTGGCTGCTGCGGTGATCGGCGGCACCTCCATTTTCGGCGGGCGCGGCGGCTACGCCGGCACCATCGTCGGCGCGCTCATCCTTACCGTCCTCGGCACCATGCTGACCCTGCTGCAAATGCCCGAAGGCGTGCGCCGCATCCTCTTCGGCGGCATCATCCTTGGCGTCGCCGCCATCCACCTGAGGCTCACCGACACGAGGTAACCCGATGAAGATCGCCGGCATCTCCTTCGACCACATGCACATGGGCGACCTGCTGCGCATGGTCCATGACCACCCCGAGGCCGAGATCTGCGCCCTCTACGACCCCGACCCTTCGCGCATGCAGCCTGCCGCCCAAACCTTCGGCGTGCCCGATGATCGCCTCTTCACTGATCTCGACGCCGCCCTCGCCACCGCGCCCCACCTCGCCATCCTCTGCTCCTCCACCGCCAGCCACGCCGAGATGGCGGAGCGCATCGCCCCCACCGGCACCAACCTTTTCGTCGAAAAGCCCTTCGCCGCCTCCGCCGCCGATGCCCGCCGGATGATCACCGCAATGGCGGCAGGCGGCGGCCGCATGGCGATCAACTGGCCGCTGCGCTGGGTCGAGAGCCACGTCACCGCCAAAGAGATCATCGACGCCGGTACCATCGGCGAGCTGCTGGAGGTGCGCAGCTACGGCGGCAACCGTGGCCCGCTCTTCCACCTCGCCGACAAGGTCGAAGTCACCCCCGAGGAAGTCGAACGCCAGAAGCCCGACTCCTGGTGGTACAAACGCGCCTCCGGCGGCGGCTCCCTGCTCGACTACCTCGGCTACGGCGCCACCCTCGGCACGTGGTACATGAACGGCGCCGCCCCGCTCGAGGTCACCTGCGTGGTGGACGAGACCCCCGGCATTGAGGTCGACCAGCACTCCATCACCGTTTGCCGCTACGCCAAGGGCCTCAGTAAGATGGAAACCCGCTGGGGCACCTTCACCGATCCGTGGATCACCCAGCCCCAGCCCAAGTGCGGCTTCACCTTCATCGGCACGGACGGCACGCTCACCAGCCACGACTACGCCGATCACCTCACCCTGCAAACCCGGGCCCGCCCAGAGATCCACGCGGTCCCCGTTACGCCCCTCCCAGCAGGCGAGACCAATCCCATCGAATACGTCCTCTCCCGCCTCAAGTCCGGCGCCCCTATCGACGGGCCGCTAGACCCGGCCCTCTGCCTCACCGCTCAACGTATCATCGACACCGCAGCCCAATCCGCCGCCGAAAAGCGCACCCTCGCGCTGCTGTCATGAGCGAACCGGACGCCAGCGACTACGCCCTGAAGTCCGCAGAGGCGGCCAGCATCCCCGCCCCCGACCTCCCCTACCAGCCGCCCACACCGCGCAACGCGCCCCCCATCGCCCTCATCGGCGCGGGCGGCATCGCGGGCGCCCATCTCGACGCCTACCGCACCGCTGGCTGGCCCGTCACCGCCATCTGCAACCGCAGCCTCCCCCGCGCCCAAGCCCGCGCGGCGGAATTCTTCCCCGAGGCCCGCACCACCACCGACATCCAGAGCATCCTCGACGACCCCACGATCAAAGTGCTCGACATCACCCCTCACCCGGCCAACCGCCTCCCCCTGATCGAAGCCGCCCTCAAAGCTGGCAAACACGTCCTCTCCCAAAAACCCTTCACCGAAAGCCTGGACGACGCCGAGCGCCTCATCACCCAGGCCCGCGCCAACAACGTGCACCTCGCCGTCAACCACAACGGCCGCTGGGCCCCGCACCTCGCCTGGATGCGCGAGGCTGTCCTCTCCGGACAGATCGGTACCCTCACCTCCGCCCACGTGCAGATCGCCTGGAACCATACCTGGGTCGAAGGCACCCCCTTCGAGCAACTCCCCGACCTCGTCCTCTACGACTTCGCCATCCACTGGTTCGACTTCCTCGCCACCCTCACGCCGGGCCGCCTGCAAACCGTCACCGCCACCTCCGCCCACGCAGCCGAGCAAACCGCCAAAACCCCACTGCTCGCCCAGGCCCTCGTCACGCTAGACGGCGGCCAAGCCTCCTTCACCTTCGATGGCGCCACCGCCCACGGGCCGAGCGACACAACCCTCCTCACCGGCACCCATGGCACCCTGCACGCCACCGGCCCCGACCTCGGCCAACAACAAGTCACCCTCACCACCGACTCACGCCGCGCCACGCCCGCCCTCACCGGCACATGGTTCAACGACGGCTTCCGCGGCGCCATGGGCGAACTCCTCTGCGCCGTAGAGCAGAACCGCCCCCCGTCAAACGCCGCGGAAACCACCCTCCCCACCCTCGCCCTCACCTTCGCCGCCTGCGCCTCCGCCCGCCAAGACCGCCTCGTCGAGATCGGCACCATCCGCGCCCTCCCCAAACACTAAGGGCGGCCCCCAAAGGACCGCCCTAGCTCGTTTTCTTGCTGAAAATATCTCTGCGGGGGTGTGGGGGTGCAAAACCCCCACTCCAACACCAGCCGTCAGACCAACCGCTGCAATAGAGCCACCGAAGGCTCCCCCGTCACCGGCAGCCCGTTCGCCTGCTGATACCCCCGGATCGCCGCCGCCGTCTTGTTGCCCAGCACCCCGTCCGGCGTGCCCGCATCATAGCCCGCCCGGTTCAGCCCCTCCTGCAACGCCATCCGCTGCTTCTGGGTCAGCCCGTAGCGGTCCGGCCCGAACTCGGCCTGCAACCCGCCACGCCCGGCAATCCGGTCGCTCAGGTAGCCGACCGCCAAGGCATAGTTGTCGGAGTTGTTGTAGCGCTTGATGACGTTGAAGTTATGCCCCACGGCAAAGCGCGGCCCGCCCGGGTCGGGCTGCAACCCGCCGCTCGTCGTCTCGCTGCCCCAGCGCTCGCCGCGCCGCCAGCCGTTCTTGGCAAGGTAGGCCGCCGTCGAGGCCAGCGCATCGCTCGGGTCCTCGCCCCAAATGTCGCGCCGCCCGTCGCCGGTGAAATCCACCGCGAAGAGCTGAAAGCTCGTGGGGATGAACTGGGTGTGCCCCATCGCCCCGGCCCAGCTGCCTACCATCCGCTCCGGCGTGGTGTCCCCCGCCTGCAGGATGCGCAACGCCGCGATCAGCTGCTTCTCAAAGAACGCCCCGCGCCGCCCCTCATAGGCCAGCGTCGCACAAGCCGAGATCACCGGAATATCGCCGCGCCGGGTGCCATAGGTGCTCTCCACCCCCCAGATCGCGCAGCAAATCTCCGCCGGCACGCCATATTTGGCCTCGATCGCATTCAAGCGCCCGCGCTGGCTGGCAAAGGCGCTCCGGCCCATCGCCACCTTCTTCTCGCTGGCAACCAGCGACAGGTAATCCTCGAACGACCGCTTGAACTCGGCCTGGTTCCGGTCGCGCTCGATCACCCCGGGGATGAACCCCGCACCCCGAAACGCCCGGTCGATCACGCCCTGGCTGATCCCGGCCCCCGCCGCCCGGCCCTTGAAGCTGGCAACCCAGGCATCAAAGCCCGCATTCGCCACCGGCCGCATCGCCGGGTCGGGCACGGAGGGCGCCACGGCATCAAAGCCGCCGGGGCCTCCGCAGGCGGCCAAGAGCCCGGTCGCCGCCGTTGAAATCATAAATCCGCGCCTGTTCAGCACTGCTCGCATCATCGGGTGTCTCCCCGTTTTGGTGACTGCTTCATTGCCGCCGATTCTAGCCGATCCCGCGCTCGCCCCCAAGGCCCAAGAAAGCGCCCTGCGGACCCCCGCCCATCGCGCCGCCGCCTCGCACAGATTTCCGTATTTTCTTGCTGGAAATACCCATTCCCGCCCTCGCGGGCCTGAAGCCTCCAGCCGACTGCGGACCGCCGCGCGTGGCGGTGCGGGGTGGGCGGACGGGAGCGCTGCCACGCGCGGCCTCAGCCCATCCACGGCGCCTTGCGTTTGTCGAAGAACGCAGCAATCCCCTCACCCGCCTCGGCACTTTCCCAGCGCCGCACCAGCGCCTCCACGCTGGCCTCTACCTCCGCCTCGGAGGGCGCCGCGCCCAGCCGCAGCGCCAGCGCCTTGGCCTCCGCCACCGCACCCGGCGCACAATCCAGATAGGGCCGCACCTGCCGCTCCACCGCCGCGTCCAGCGCCTCCTCCGGCACCGCCTCGGCCACCACGCCCAGCGTCACTGCCTCCGCCGCCCCGAAGAGCCGCGCGCTCATAAACACGCGCCGCGCCATCGCCTCCCCCATCCGCGCCAGCACATAGGGCCCGATGGTCGCCGGGATCAGCCCGAGCCGGGTTTCGGTAAAGCCAAACTTCGCGCCCTCCGCCGCCACCGCCACATCGCAGACGCAGGCCATGCCGACCCCGCCGCCAAAGGCGTTGCCGTGGATGCGCCCGATCACCGGCTTGGGGCAGGCATTCACCGCCCCCAGCATCTCGGCGAGCCGCCAGGCCTCGGCCGCGCGGGTCTCGCCATCGGCCGCCATCTGCTCCCGCATCCAACCAAGGTCACCGCCCGCGCAAAAGCTTTTGCCTTCGCCCGCCAGCACAACGACCCGCACCGCCTCATCCGCCCCCAGCCGCTCGATCCCGCCGTGGATCTCGTCGATCAGCTCCGCCGAGAGCGCATTGTGCTTCTCCGCCCGCGTGAGCCAAAGCGTGGCCACGCCGCGCCCGTCGATTTCAATTCTCGTGCAACCCATCACACCCTCCGATGTCGAAGAATTTTAAAGAAAATTCTTCCCGCCCCAAAAATCTTGGTGAAGATTTTTCTACCCCGCCCGCATCGCCCGCGCCATCGCCGCCGCCTCTTCGATCACCGCCATGTCGAGCCCCGTCTCATAGCCCAACTCAGCCAACCGCACGGCCACCGCCTCGGTCGCCACATTCCCCGCCGCGCCCGGCGCATAGGGGCAACCGCCCAGCCCGCCCACAGCGGCGTCGAACACCCGCAGCCCGCGCTCCAGCGCCACCTCGATGTTCTCCAGCGCCCGCCCGCCGGTGTCGTGAAAATGCCCCGCCAGCCGCTCGGCAGGCACCTCGCCCAGCACCGCCGCCAGCATCGCATCCACCCGCTCCGGCACGCCGCGCCCCAGCGTCTCGCCCAAGGATACCTCCACGCAGCCCATCCTCAGCAGCGCCCCCGCCACCCTCGCCACCGCGCCCGGATCGACCTCGCCCTCAAACGGGCAATCGGTCACGACCGAAACATAGCCCCGCACCGGCACCCCATCCGCCTTGGCGGCCTCCAGAACCGGCGCAAAGCGCTCCAGCGCTTCATCCACCGAGCAGTTCAGGTTCGCCCGGCTGAACCCCTCCGTCGCCGCCCCGAACACCGCCACACCGTCGCAGCCAGCCGCGCGCGCCGCCTCATAGCCCTTCATGTTCGGCGTCAGCGCCCAGTAGCTGACCCGCTCCGCCCGCGCGATCCCCGCCATCACCTCCCCCGAGGAGGCCATCTGCGGCACCCATTTCGGGCTGACGAAACTCGCCGCCTCGATCCGGTGAAACCCCGCGCGGCTCAGGCAATCCACCAGCGCCACCTTCTCGGCCACGCCGATCACCGCTGTCTCGTTCTGGAGCCCGTCGCGCGGGCCGACCTCGAAGATCTCCACAGCTACCATGGCGCGTAGAACTCCTCCTTGTAGAGCAAATCCGCCCCCTCCGGCGGCAAGGAGGCCTTGAACGCCTCCCGCGCCGAGACCCGCGCCCACCACGCCGCGAGGGCCGGATAATCGGCCACCGGCGCAAACCGCTGCCCCATGTACACCGCCTGCCCCACGGCCACATCCGCCGCCGAAAAGCCGCCATCCAGCAGCGTTTCGCGCCCCTCCAGCCGCCGGTTCAGCGCCTCGAAGCACTTGCCCAGCCGCGCCGCCTCCAGCTTCATCACCACCGGGCTGCGCATCGTGTCGTCGTAGAGCATGATGTGCTGCTGGGTGAGCGCCGCGAGATGCTGGCTGATGGTCTCGGCAAAATGCACCCAGATCAGCCACTCCGCGCGCTCCGGCTCCCCCGGCGCCCGGCCCAGCCCGGCCTCGGCGAACCGCTCGCAGAGCAGCTCCACGATCGCGCCCGACTCCCACCAGACCTCGCCATCGATCTCCAGCGCCGGCACCCGCCCCGCAGGGTTCAACGCCAAGTAACCCGGCGCCCGCAGCGACTTGTCGAAAGGGTGGACCACCAGCTCGAAGTCGACACCCAACTCGTGCAACAGCCAGAGCACCCGCATCGAGCGGGTCTGGTGACAGTGGTGCAGCCGGATCACGCGCCGCCCTCCGCAGCTGCGATGCCAACCCGAAGGGCGAATGAACAGCCCACCCCGCTCATGCCGCCCCCTCCTCGATCCGCACGATCAGCGCGCCGGCCTCCAGCTGGTCGCCCGCCGCCACGCCCAGCTCCGCCACCACGCCATCGCGCGGGGCGCGCATCACGTGCTCCATCTTCATCGCCTCCATCACCGCCAGCCGGTCGCCCGCTGCCACAGTCTCGCCCTCGCGCACATGGATCGACCTCACGACACCCGGCATCGGGGCCATCACTGCCCCCTCGCCCGCCGCCTCACCCGCCGCTTCCAGCGGGTCGGGCAGGGCAAAGACCATCGGCTCCGCGCCGAACACATGGACTTTGCCACCCATCACCTCGGCCCGCGCCCCCGCCGGGCGGCCATCCAGCACCCAGCCCTCCGGCCCGCGTCGCGCCTCCACCTTGGCCCCGCCGATCTCCACCGCAAAGGCCCCGCCACCGAGCGCCGCAACCCGGCCCTCGATCCGCTGGTCCCCCCGCAGCAGCACCACCGGCCACCTGAGCGGCGCCCAGAGCGCAAAGCCCTCGCCCGGTGTCGCATCGTTCAACCCCAGCGCCGCCAATGCCGCCAGAGCCAGCAACTCCGGCGCTTCGCAGGGCGCCACCAGCGCCTCCAACTCACGCCCGATCAGCCCGGTTTCCACATCGCCAGCGCGGAAGGCCGCGTGGTCGATCAGCCGCCCGAGGAAACCGAGGTTGGTGACAACCCCCGCCACCTCCGTCTCCGCCAGCCCCCCCGCCAGCGCCGCCCGCGCCTCGTCGCGCGTGGCCCCGTGGCAGGTCAGCTTGGCGATCATCGGGTCATAATGCGGGCTGATCACATCGCCCTCGCGCACGCCGGTATCCACCCGCCCCGGCCCGAAGCGCAGGTGCTCCAGCCGCCCGGTCGCGGGCAAAAACCCCGCCGGCACATCCTCGGCATAGAGCCGCGCCTCCATCGCGTGACCCCGGATCGACAAGTCCTCCTGGCGCATCGGCAAAGCCTCGCCCGAGGCCACCCGGAGCTGCCACTCCACCAAGTCTACCCCGGTGATCTCCTCGCTCACCGGATGCTCCACCTGCAGCCGCGTGTTCATTTCCATGAACCAGAAGCCATCGGCCCTGAGCCCACCGGACCCGTCGACGATAAACTCCACCGTCCCCGCGCCCTTGTAGCCAATCGCCTCCGCCGCCTTCACGGCGGCGCTACCCATCGCTGCGCGCACCTCTTCGGTCATCCCCGGCGCGGGCGCCTCCTCGATCACCTTCTGGTGCCGCCGTTGCAGCGAGCAATCGCGCTCGAACAGGTGCACCGCCGTCTCGCCATCGCCGAAGACCTGCACCTCGATATGGCGCGGATGCTCGATGTATTTCTCGATCAGCACGTCCCCGTTGCCGAAGGCCCCCAAGGCCTCCACCCGGGCCGACTCCAGCGCCTCCTCAAAGCCTTCCGGCCCGGCGACCAGCCGCATGCCCCGGCCACCGCCGCCTGCCACCGCCTTGATCAGCACCGGGTAGCCGATCAGCGCGGCCTCGGCCTCCAGCCGCCCCGGGTCCTGCTCGGCCCCGTGGTAGCCCGGCACCACCGGCACGCCCGCCGCCTCCATCCGCGCCTTGGCGGCATCCTTCAGCCCCATCGCCCGGATCGCCTCCGCGCTCGGCCCGATAAAGGTCACGCCCGCCTTGTCCAGCGCTGCCACGAACTCCGGGTTCTCGCTCAAAAAGCCGTAGCCCGGATGCACGCCCTGCGCGCCCGTCTCCACCGCAGCGGCCACAACCTTGCCGATATCGAGGTAACTCGCCGCCGAGGCCGCCGGCCCGATGCACACCGCCTCATCGGCCATCGCCACATGGCGCGCGCCCGCGTCTGCTTCGGAGAACACGGCCACCGTCTTCACCCCGAGCCTCCGGCATGTGTCGATCACCCGGCAGGCGATCTCGCCCCGGTTCGCGATCAGGATCTTGTCAAACATCGCCCTCGCCCTCCCGCGCAAGGTATCGGTGCCGGTAGATGAAATTCGGCCGCTCGCCGGTGAGCAGGTAGAACCCCGCCACCACCGCCGCCACGGCCTCGCCCAGCGCCCAGAGCTGCCCGCCCCATGCGGTCTTCATGCCGGTGGCGAAATCCACCAGCACCATCGCGCAGGCGGTGATCCCGAGCCAGCCTCCCGGCGGCAGGCGGAAGAACAGGGCAGCCGCGGCGAGCAGAAAGGCCACCACCTCCACGCCCATCCAGACCCCGCCGAAGACGAAGGTCCAAAGCACCAGCCGCCAGGCTGCCATGCCAAAGAGGAAGAGCACCACCGCATAGAGCGCCATGTTGAGCCGCCCCTGCGGATGCGCAGCAACCATCTCCCCGGTCACATGCACCCAGCGCTGCCCGCTCACCGGGTCACGCGCGCCATAGGTAAACTGCCCTTCGCGCGCCTCTTTGCCGTCTTCGCTCATGCCGTGCCTCCGCACCATCCTTGCCGTTTGCCGCCCCCATAGGCGCGGGCGTGGCCGCTGTCGATCATCCCCTGCGCCGCATCGCGCCCGTCGAGCGTGAGCCGCACCAGCACCCGGCCGTAGCGGTCCACCCCGCCCGGCTCCGCGCCCACGCGCCGCGCCGTCCAAAGCCGCCAGCGCAGCGCCTGCGTGGCGCGCCATGCCGCCCAGCGCTCAGCCATGCACTCGCCCTTCACCTCGGGCGCATCCAGCCCCACGATCCGCCCGCGCACTCGGCCCGCCTCGGGGCAGATCATCTTCACCGTGTCGCCATCCACCACGGCAGTCACCCGGCAGGTGCCGGCCTGCCGCGCGTAGCCGAAGGCCATGTCCACCAGCCCCGGCCCGGCCACCAGCAGGGCCGCCAGCATTGCAAGCCGCCAGCGCCACCGTCTCAGCCGCCTCACATCCGGAACACGCCAAAGCGCGTCTCCTCGATGGGGGCGTTCAGCGCGGCACGCAAGCTGAGGGCCAGCACCTCGCGGCTCTTCCTCGGGTCGATGATCCCGTCATCCCAAAGCCGCGCGCTGGCATAGAGCGGGTCAGACTGCTCTTCGAACTGGTCCAGCACCGGCTGTTTGAAGGCCGCCTCCTCCTCTTCGCTCCACGCGCCGCCGCCGCGCTCGATCGCATCGCGCTTTACCGTGGCCAGCACCCCCGCCGCCTGCGCGCCGCCCATCACCGAAATCCGCGAGGTCGGCCATGTCCAGAGGAACCGAGGCGAATAGGCCCGCCCGGCCATGCCGTAGTTGCCCGCTCCAAAGGAGCCACCGACCAGCAGGGTGATCTTGGGCACGCTTGTCGTCGCCACCGCCGTCACCATCTTGGCCCCGTGTCGCGCGATCCCCTCGTTCTCGTATTTCCGCCCGACCATGAAGCCGGTGATGTTCTGCAAGAACACCAAGGGGATCTTTCGCTGCGAGCACAGCTCCACGAAATGCGCCCCCTTCACCGCACTCTCGCTGAAGAGCACACCGTTGTTGGCCACGATCCCAACCGGCATCCCCTCCACATGGGCAAAGCCGCACACCAGCGTCTCGCCATACCTCGGCTTGAACTCGTCAAACCGGGAGCCGTCCACCACGCGGGCAATCACCTCACGAATGTCCCACGGCTGGCGCGGATCGCTGGGCACGATCCCGAGAATCTCGTCCGGATCATAAGCAGGCGCTTCCGCCGGTTGTAGGTTGGGTGCCAACCCAACGCCGCCATACCCCTGCAGCGAGCCAACCGCCTCCCGTGCCAGCGCCAGCGCGTGCGCATCATCCTCCGCCAGCATGTCCGCCACGCCGGAGAGCCGCGTATGCACATCGCCGCCGCCCAGATCCTCGGCGCTCACCACCTCGCCCGTTGCCGCTTTCACCAGCGGCGGCCCGGCCAGAAATATCGTGCCCTGCTCGCGCACGATGATGCTCACATCGCTCATCGCCGGCACATAGGCCCCGCCCGCGGTGCAGGAGCCCATCACCACCGCGATCTGCGCAATCCCCTTCGCGCTCATCTGCGCCTGGTTGTAGAAGATCCGGCCAAAATGGTCTCGGTCGGGAAAGACCTCATCCTGGTTCGGCAGGTTCGCCCCGCCGCTGTCCACCAGATAGACGCACGGCAGGCGGCACTGCTCGGCAATCTCCTGCGCCCGCAGGTGCTTCTTCACCGACATCGGATAATAGGTGCCGCCCTTCACCGTGGCGTCATTGGCCAGCACCATCACCTCGCGGCCCTTCACCCGGCCGACACCAGCGATCATCCCCGCCGCCGGGGCATCGCCGCCATACATCCCGTGCGCCGCCGTGGCGCCAACCTCCAGAAACGGCGATCCCGGGTCCAGCAGCCCCGCCACCCTGTCGCGCGTCAGCATCTTGCCCCGGCTCACATGCCGCGCGCGGGATTTCTCGCCGCCGCCCAGCGCCGCCGCCTCCGCCGCCTCCCGTGCGCGAGCCAGCGCCGCCTCCGAGGCCGCCCGGTTGGCGGCATAGTCCTCGGACTTCACGACAAGCTGTGATCTGATCTTCATTCCGTCTCCTCCGGCGCGGCCTCGGGGGCAGGCAGAAGCTGCCGGTGCATCAGCCACCTCAGCCTGAAGCCATACCGCGCCGCCCGCGCCACATCTGTCTGAAAGCTCGCGTTCACACCCGCGCCAATCGCCGCGCCCGCCAGCGGCACCACCTGCGCCGCCTTGCGCTTCAGCAGGTCGGTGCCAAGGCCTCGCGCCACACGGTCGACGACCTTGTCGACCACCCAATCCGCGCCCTTCTCGAGCACATAGCGCACTTCCGGACTCTGCAACTCGCGGGCCAACTGGTTCACCTTGCCAAGGCTCTCCTTGCGCCCCTCCAGCCCGCGCACCGTGGCCAGCTCCAGCACCATCAGGCGAAAGACAAGCTCTTCCTCGCCCTCCCCCTCGAAGCCATAGGCCTGCCCCGTCGCCCGCACCGTGCGGGCCGCGAGGCTGATCGTCGCTGGAATATCCAGCGTCATCCCCAGCCCGCCAAACCAGCCCGCCGCGCCGCCAGAGGCCGCGCCAGTGCCCGCCGCCCAGCCCTGCACGCGCAGCGCCGAGGCATCGCAGGCCGCCAGATCGTTGGTATCATGCAGAGCCACAGGCAGCGTCCAGCCCGCGCCCCGGTCCGCCACCACCAGCGCCCGGCG
Organism: Oceanicola sp.; assembly: GCA_017792405.1. Taxonomy (GTDB): domain Bacteria; phylum Pseudomonadota; class Alphaproteobacteria; order Rhodobacterales; family Rhodobacteraceae; genus Vannielia. The sequence continues at coordinate 1,199,721 of CP051231.1, read as the reverse complement.
CAGCAGCCCCGGCGGCACGAAGCGCCGTAGCAGCCCGCCAATCGGCGCCGTCGCCTTCTCGGCCCCGCGCCCGAGGCGCGAATACCGCTTCTGCTCATACTTCTTCTGCTCCGCCATCGCGGCAGCCAGCGCCGCCTCCATCCGGCGGTCGCGGTCCGGGAGATCGCTCTCCCCGCTCACATGTTCACCGCTTGCACCTGAAGCCACAGCGCCTGCCGCCCGGTCTCGACCATCAGGCAAGACAGCATCGCAGGCCCCTGCCCGGTGCCGCCACTCCACTGCGACCGAACGAAATCACACTTGGCATCGCGATAGGCGATCCACGCCCGCTGCATCTCGCGCAGCGTCTCTTCCGACGAGAGCAGCCCGTTCTGCGCCGTCGCCATATCCGCATCAAAAGCCTTCGCCCGCGCCATCGCCTCGCGATAATGCGCATTCAGCCGCCCGTCCCAATATTGCAACTCGGCATCGAGGCAGCCGTTCATCCCCATGGTCGAATGGCCGCCCTCCATCCGATCCATGCAAAGGTTAGCGCCATGCCCGATACAGGCCTCGCGCTCGGCAAGCTCCGGCCCGTTCGCCTCGCATTGCTCGGTCACCGCAGGGTCAAACGGCACGTCCTGCGCCATCGCCGGTCCGGTCAGGGCCAGCAGAGCAATCATCCACCTCATTTCGCCGCCTCCTTTCGTGCCGCGATCAGCGCCTCGCCCGCGACCCTCAGCTTGCAGCCCGGGTCCGGCAAGCCGCCCGAGCAGGCCTCTTCGGCCCGCGCCAGCATCGCCGCCGCCATATGCTCTGCGCAGGCCTCGTAATTGCCCGCATTCAAGCACTCCACCAGTGCCGCATCCACGCAGGCCCTGTCATCGCCGCCCGCTGCAAAACAGGCATCGAGCCGTGCCACGATGGCGTCATATGTGCCCGGTTGCTTCACCTGCGCCTCCACGCTCACGGTCATCAGGAGGAGGGCAATCGCCGCCCTCACACCGCCGCCATCAATTCACGCCCCACAAGCATCCGCCGGATCTCGCTGGTGCCCGCGCCGATCTCCATCAGCTTCGCATCGCGGAACAGTCGCGCCACCGGTGCATCGGCCATAAAGCCCGCGCCGCCCATTGCCTGCACCGCCTGATGCGACTGCACCATCGCCTGCTCGCTGGCGTAAAGGCAGCAGGCCGCCGCATCCGCCCGCGTCACCTCACCCCGGTCGCAGGCCTTGGCCACCTCGTAGACGTAGGCGCGCGAAGAATTGAGCGCCACATACATATCGGCAATCTTCCCCTGCATAAGCTGAAACGACCCGATCGGCTTGCCGAACTGCTTCCGCTCGGCCAAGTACGGCATCACCTCATCCAGACAGGCCGCGATGATCCCCGGCCCGATGGCCGCCAGCACCACGCGCTCGTAGTCGAGGCCGGACATCAGCACCTTCACGCCGCCACCTTCCTCGCCCAGCACGTTCTCGAACGGCACCTCCACGTCCTCGAACACCAGCTCTGCCGTGTTCGACCCGCGCATCCCAAGCTTGTCGAAATGCTTGCTGGTGGAAAACCCGACCATCGATTTCTCGATCAGAAAGGCGGTGATCCCCTTCGATCCCGCCTCCGGGTCGGTCTTGGCATAAACGACCAGCGTGTCCGCATCCGGGCCGTTGGTGATCCAGTATTTCGTCCCGTTCAGCCGGTAATGATCGTTCCGCTTCTCGGCGCGCAATTTCATCGAAACCACGTCCGAGCCCGCGCCCGCCTCGCTCATCGCCAGCGCGCCTACGTGTTTGCCGCTCACCAGCCCCGGCAGATACTTCGCCTTCTGCTCTTCCGAGCCATTCAACCGGATCTGGTTCACGCAGAGGTTGGAATGCGCACCATAGGAGAGCGAGACCGAGGCCGAGGCCCGCGCGATCTCTTCCACCGCGACCGCATGGGCCAGGTAGCCCATCCCCGCGCCGCCAAACTCCTCCGGCACCGTCACACCCAAGAGCCCCAGCTCCCCCAGCTCGCGCCACAGCTCGGCGGGGAACTCGTTCTTCGCGTCCACCTCCGCCGCAATCGGGCGAATGCGCTCCTGCGCAAAGCGATGCACCATCTCGCGCAGCGCCTCCACCTCGTCGCCAAGGTCGAACTTCAGCTGTCCAGCAAACATACGCCTGCTCCTCCCATTTATTGAACAAGCGTTCAAATAGTAGAAGAGGCCGAAGCCGCGGTCAACGATTCCCGTCGCGCCAGATGAGCGACTCCAAGCTTACCTGAAGCCGCCAGGAAAACGCGCCTTCTCGCCTTCAACGGCTGTTGAAGACCGTCGTCGCCGTGCCCGGCCCAAAACCACGCATCTCACCGTCCACCGCGTGAAACCTCACGCGGCTCCCCGGCGCCCCGAGCAGGCTGGCACCCTCTTCCGAACCGCCAGCGCCCATGCGCTCATTGAAGTAGAGAGAAATCGCCTCGTCAGAGATCACGATCAGCGGATCGGCCTCCGCTTGGGTCGCAACAATGCCGCCCATCACATCAGCGCCCACCACGCCCTCTGTCTCGGCATCAGCCCGCCACGCGATGGTAGCCGCGCGCACCGGCACATGCACCTTGTCACTCGCGCTCAGCGCACCGCGATGCGCCCAGCCGGCCTCTTCGCCAGCACGAACACGGCACCACGGCCCGTTTTCCACGCAAGCCTCCACCTCGGCGCTCTGCTGAGCGGTCAGCATGCCCACCACCGCGTAATCGAGGCCGGGGCCAGCGCGCAACTCGAGGTCAGCGGCAACGAAAGCAGGTGCGGCCACGCCCTGCGCACCTGCGCCAAGGCTCAGCGCGGCAATCGTGCCGGTCAGTAAGGTTTTCATGGCATGTCCCTCTCGTCCGTCAGGGCGCGACCGGTAGAACCGCGCGCGCACCTCACGGCTCAACCCGCCACTGCCGCCACAGGTTCCTCCAACCCACGCAAAAAGGGCGACCCACGTGGGCCGCCCTCTCTTGCTCCTTCATCCCGCCGTATCAGCGGTAGATGTACACGATCGTCCGGTCGTCGCGCACCAGCACGTCCTGACCGTTCACGTTGAGGTAGGAGTACTCGCTCTCCGGGATCGAGTAGATCTCCACATCTTCGGGGATACCGGCCCCAAGCACCACCTCACCGTCGAGGTAAACCGGCGCAACCGGGTTTTCGGTCACATAGGTCACGGTGCGGGTCTCGGGCTCCGGCACAGCTTCGCTACCGGCATTCGCGCCAAGCACCACGCCTGCGGCAATCGCCGCCGGGCCGCCGATCAGCGCGCCAGCCAGCGCACCGCCGGTCACGGCACCAGCCGCGGCGCCTGCGCCCTCATTGCCGCCTTCCTTCATGTAGGTGACGGTGCGTGTGGTGGTGACCTTCGTCGCCTCGGTAGCCGAGCCGCTCAGGTAGCCACGGTGGGCCCAACCGGTCTGGCCGTTGTAGGTGACCTGGCACCATGCGCCTTCTTCGATGCAGCCTTCCACTTCGGCCTGATCCATGCCAGCAATCACGCCGATCACTTCAAACTCCGGGCCGGGGCCGGCACGCAGGTTGAGGTCGGTCGTGGCGGTCGCCGGGGCGGCCAGAATGGGGGTCGCGGCCACGCACAGGGCGGCGGCACTCAGGGTGAGCTTCTTGAACATCTGGATATCTCCTGTTCGCTTTTTCCTTTGCCGGGTCCTCCGCAAGAGAGCCTCGCTGCCCGGCTGGTGTGGGGCGACAACAGGCGGGGCGGTCAGCCGGTTCCATCACGGATTTTCGCCGCAACCACAGCACGAAAAACCCAGCGGAATCCCGCCGTTAGCCATTTCAGCCCTGAAATGAAAGGTGATAAGCCTCAGCCCTCGCGGGCCTGAAACACCGCACCCACCTCGGCCCGGATGATCCGCGCGATCAACTCGCAGTCGGCAATCGAGAAGGTCAGCGGCAGGCGCATGTCCATCAGCCCCGACAGCACCCCATCGGTTTGCCCCAACTCTGGGCTGGCCGCATAGCGCCAATGAGCGTAGCGCGAGGTAAAGCCCACCGGCTCGGCCCCGCCAAACCACTTCAGCTCCACGCCCCGCTTCAGGCAGCGCTCCAGCACCTCGCCCACGGCCCCGGCGCTCCAGCCCTTCAGCAGAAACTGGATCGACGAGCCCACAAAGCTCTCCTGCTCCGGCCGCTCCACCACCGTCAGCCCCGGCGTGCCACGAATGCCCTCTTCTACCGACCGATAGCGTTCGTTCCACCGCCCGATCTGGCGCGGCAGCTCGGCAAGCTGCGGGCGCAGGATCGCGGCGCGCAGGTTGTCCATCCGGCCCGAGATGTTGGGCGTCTCCATCCGGTGCCGTGCAAACACCTCCGCCCCCGGCGCCGCGGTATGGCGCTCATAGAGCATGTAGGAGCCCGAGAGCAGCACCGCCTTGGCCGCGATGTCCTCGTCATCCGTCACCAGCAAGCCGCCCTCGCCGGAGTTCATATGCTTGTAGGTCTGGGTCGAGTAGCAGGCCACCGCGCCGTGCCGCCCGCTCTGCACCCCCTCCCATGTGGCCCCCATCGTGTGGGCGCAATCCTCGACCACGGTCACGTTTGCCGCGTCGCAAATCTCCATCAGACGCCCCATGTCGCAGATATGCCCGCGCATGTGCGACAGCAGGAGCACCTCCGCCTGCCCCGCCTTCGCCTCAAGGTCATCGAGGTCAATCACCAGCCCGTCCGTCACCTCCACGAACACCGGCTCCGCCCCCAGCGCCGCAATCGCCCCCGGCACAGGGGCGAGCGTGAAGGCGTTGGTCAGCACCCGGTCCCCCGGCTTTACACCCACCGCCCGCAGCGCCAGCCCGATGGCCGAGCCGCCGCTCGCGGTGGCGAGGCAATACTTCGCCCCCACGAAGGCAGCAAACTCCTGCTCCAGCAGCGCCACCTCGCCGGTCTCCCCGGGGGTCAGGTTGTAACGGTGCAGCCGCCCATGCCCGAGCACCGCCATCGCGGCATCGAGCGAAGCCTGCGGCAGCGGCTCCTGCTGGGTGAAATTTCCGGTAAAGACTTCGCTCATGGCCGCACCCTGCTCCGCCGCTGCCTGCCCGTCAATCGGCTGTCAATCGGCCAGCAGCCGCCCCGCCAGCGCGGGCAGGTCGTCGAAATGATCCAGCAGCGCCTCCGGCTCCAGCGCCTCCACGCCCCGCCCATCGGGGCCGAAGGTGACCAGCACGCAAGGAATGCCCGCCGCCCGCGCCGTCTCCCGGTCGGTCTCGGTATCGCCAATCAGGATGCCCCGCGTGCCCCCGGCCCGCTCCACAGCGGCAAAATAGGGCGCCGGGTCGGGCTTGCGCACGGGCAGCGTATCGGCTGCCACCACCGCGCCGAACATCTCCCGCACACCAAGGCGGCCCAGCAGCTTCTCGGTCTGCGCGCCCGGCTTGTTGGTGCAGACAGACACCGCATAGCCCGCCCCGCGCAGCGCCTCCACCGCCTCCACCGCGCCGGGGTAAAGCACCGTATGCACATCAATGTTGGCGTCATAATGCGCCACCAGCGGGGCAAAATCCGCCTCGACCCAATCCGCCGCCTCCGCGCCCACACCGGCCCGCTCGAACCCGAGCGACAGCATCCGCCGCCCACCCCTGAACGCCCACCGCGCATCAGCCAGCGGGTCCAGCAACTCGCCCAGCCCCCGCGCGACAAAGCAGGCATTGGCCGCCGCGATCAGGTCCTTGCTGGTATCCGCCAGCGTTCCATCGAGGTCGAAAACCACCGTTTTCATGGCGCTCCCCTGTCACAATCCGTCACCACATGTGACCCACCAGCCCCTTGCCACCCTGCACCATGCGGGTAGAACGGGGCCAAGTGCTCCGGGTATAACCGGAGTTGAGCAGAACAAAAGGGGCAGCGGGCCATGAGCACCAGCCTGATCATCCTCGCTGCGGGGCAAGGCACCCGTATGCAGTCGGACATGCCGAAAGTCCTGCACCGGGTCGCCCACGCGCCGCTGCTGGCCCATGCCATGCACGCAGGCTCCGCGCTGGAGCCCGCCCGCATGGTCGTGGTCGCCGGTCACGGCGCCGAGGCGGTCGAGGCCGCCGTGGCCGAGATCGACGAGGCCGCAAATGTGGTCATTCAGGAAGACCGCCTCGGCACCGGCCACGCCGTTCTGCAAGCCCGCGAGGCGCTTTCCGGCGCCGAGGGCAATGCCATCGTCCTCTACGGCGACACCCCCTTCATCCGCCCCGAGACCCTGCAAGCCATGCTGGAGGCCCGCGCGACCCACGCCGTCGTCGTCCTCGGCTTCGAGCCCGCCGACCCGGCCCGCTACGGCCGCCTCTTCATGGACGGCGACAGCCTAGAGGCCATCATCGAATACAAGGACGCGACCGAGGCACAGCGGGCCATCCCCCTCTGCAACTCCGGCGTCATCTGCGCCGATGCCACCACGCTCTTCTCGCTCCTTGATGATGTCACCAACGACAACGCCTCCGGCGAGTATTACCTCACCGACATCGTCGCCATCGCCCGCGCTCGCGGCCTCTCTTGCGGCGTGGTCCGCTGCGATGAGGCCGAGACCATGGGCGTCAACTCCCGCGCCGACCTCGCCGCCGCAGAGGCCGCCTTCCAGCAGGCCAAACGCGCCGAAGCGCTGGAGAATGGCGTCACCCTGACCGCGCCCGAGACCGTCCATTTCGCGTGGGACACATGGATCGGCCGCGACGCCATGATCGAGCCCTATGTCGTCTTCGGCCCCGGCGTCACCGTCGAAACCGGCGCCGAAATCCGCGCTTTCTCTCACCTCGAAGGCTGCCACGTCTCCCAAGGTGCCCAGGTCGGCCCCTACGCCCGCCTCCGCCCCGGCGCTGAACTGGCGAACAACGCCAAGGTCGGCAACTTCTGCGAAGTCAAGAACGCCGAGATCGGCGAAGGCGCCAAGGTGAACCACCTCAGCTACATCGGCGATGCCAGCATCGGCGAGGCCGCCAACATCGGTGCGGGCACCATCACCTGCAACTACGATGGCGTCTTCAAGCACCGCACCGAGGTCGGCGCCCGCGCCTTTATCGGCTCCAACACCATGCTCGTCGCCCCCGTGACCGTGGGCACCGAGGCGCTCACCGCCTCTGGCTCCGTCATCACCGAGAATGTCCCCGATGGCGCCCTCGCCGTCGCCCGTGGGCGTCAAACCAACAAACCGGGCCTCGCCCGCAAACTGATGGACAGGCTCCGCGCCGCCAAGGCAGCAAAGAAAGAGGCCAAGTAGATGTGTGGAATCGTCGGCGTTCTCGGCAACCATGAAGCCGCCCCCCTTCTCGTCGAAGCCCTCAAACGGCTGGAGTATCGCGGGTATGACAGCGCGGGCATCGCCACCGTGAATGGCGAGTCGCTCGACCGCCGCCGCGCTGTCGGCAAGCTGGTCAACCTCTCCGACCTGCTGGTGCATCAGCCGCTCCCCGGCAAGGCCGGCATCGGCCACACCCGCTGGGCCACCCACGGCGCCGCCAACGAGACCAATGCCCACCCGCACCGCTGCGGCCCCGTCGCCGTGGTCCACAACGGCATCGTCGAGAACTTCCGCGAACTCCGCGAGGAACTGGCCGGCCACGGCCTCAAGACGGTCACCGAAACTGACACCGAGGTCGTTGCCCTGCTCACCGAGCACTACCTCGCCCAAGGCCTCGCCCCCCGCGACGCCTGCGAGCAGGTCATCGCCCGCCTCACCGGCGCCTTCGCGCTCTGCTTCCTCTTCGAGGGAGAGGACAACCTGCTCATCGCCGCCCGCAAAGGCTCCCCGCTCGCCATCGGCCACGGCGAGGGCGAGGTCTTTGTCGGCTCCGACGCCATCGCGCTCGCGCCCATGACCGACAAGATCACCTACCTCGAAGAGGGTGACTGGGCCGTGCTCACCCGCGAGAGCGTCGAAATCTTCGACGCCCAGAACAACCGCGCCAACCGCCCGGTCAAAACCGTCACCATCGACGCAGCCCAGATCGACAAGGGCGGCCACAAGCACTTCATGGCCAAGGAAATCGCCGAGCAGCCAACCGTGCTGGGCGAGGCGCTCTCCTACTACCTGACCGATAAAGGCATCGCCCTGCCCGAGCCGGGTCTCGACTTCACCAAGTTCGACCGCCTCACCATGGTCGCCTGCGGCACAGCCTTCTACGCCTGCCTCACGGCCAAATACTGGTTCGAGCAGATCGCCCGCCTCCCCGTCGAGGTCGATATCGCCTCCGAATTCCGCTACCGCGAGCCGCCGATCCCGGCCAATACCCTCGCCCTCTTCGTCAGCCAGTCCGGCGAAACCGCCGACACGTTGGCCGCCCTGCGCTACTGCGAGGACAAGGCGATGATCGCCTCGGTGGTCAACGTCGCCGAGAGCTCCATCGCCCGCGCCTCCGACATCGCCCTGCCGATCCTCGCAGGCGCCGAGATCGGGGTGGCCTCCACCAAGGCCTTCACCTGCCAACTCACCGTGCTCTTCCTGCTGGCCCTCAAGGCGGGCCTCGACCGCGGCACGCTGACGCCCGAAGAGGCGAAGGATCACCTCACCCAACTCAAGGCCCTCCCCGGCCTCTTCAACGCCGCCCTCGCCGCCTCGCCGGAGATGGAAGCGACCGCCCAAAAGCTGGCCGAAGCCCGCGACATTCTCTTCCTTGGCCGCGGCGCACTCTACCCGCTCGCGATGGAAGGCGCCCTGAAACTCAAGGAAATCAGCTACATCCACGCCGAAGGCTATGCCTCCGGTGAGCTGAAGCACGGCCCCATCGCCCTGATCGACCAGCACACGCCCGTCGTCTTCATGGCCCCCTCCGATGGCCTCTTCGACAAGACCGTCTCCAACATGCAAGAGGTCATGGCCCGCGCCGGCAAGGTCGTCCTTGTCACCGATGCCCGCGGTGCAAAGACCGCCGCCGAAGGCACATGGCGCCAGATCATTCTGCCCGAGGTCTCCCCGGCGCTCGCGCCCATCCTCTATGCCCTGCCCGCGCAGCTGCTGGCCTACCATACGGCAGTCGCCAAGGGCACAGATGTGGACCAGCCCCGCAACCTCGCCAAATCCGTAACGGTGGAATAGAGCCACCGCCTGATGACGCTGCAAGATGCCCTCTCCGCCCTCCGCGCCCTCGCCGAGCCGGGCCGCGCCGAGGGCATGGCCGCCTACCACAAACAGAGCCGCGAGGTCATCGGCATCTCCAACCCGGCGCTGAACGAGCTCACCACCGACTGGCGCCGCAACCTGTCAGTCCCTGAGCGCGTGGCCCTCGCCGAAGCCCTCTGGCAAACCGATATCTTCGAGGCCCGCATCGCCGCCGCCAAGCTGCTCACCCAGGCCCGCCTGCGCCCAGATGCCGACGCCTGGGCGCTGATCCAGAGCTGGCTGCCCGACCTCGACAGCTGGGCCATCGCTGACCACGCCATGATGGCCGGGCAAAAGCGCCTCATGGCCGACCTCACCCGCATGGACACCATCGAAGCCTGGACCACGAGCGATAGCTTATGGACCCGCCGCGCCGCCCTCACCGTCACCCTGCCGCTGGCCAAAAAGAACAACCCGAACACCGCCGAGGCGCAGGCCCGCGCCCGCGTGCTCACATGGGCCGAGGGCTACGTCACCGACCCGGAATGGTTCATCCAGAAAGCCGTCGCATGGTGGCTCCGCGACCTCTCCAAGCATGATGCCGAAGCCACCCGCCGCTTCCTCGCCGGTCCCGGCCAAGGCCTCAAACCCTTCGCCCAACGCGAAGCTGCCAAGCACCTCTGACCGCGGTCAACGCCCCGCAGCAGCTCATTTTCTTGCTACAAATATCTCCGGGGGTGTGGGGGCAGCGCCCCCACTCCGACATTAGTCAAACGCCACCGTGTTGACGCCTGTAAGGACGGCGCTACCCCGCCGACCCCGCATAAACCACCAGCTCCGGCAGCCCGGTCAGCGGCGCGCCAAGCACCTGGAACGCCGGCAAAGAAACCCGCGTGCCCGATCCCGCCTCGCCGCCCGAAGGCCGCAGCTCGACCTGCACCGAATTGCCATTGCCCGGATACACCAGCCGCCCGGCCTGCGCCGTGGTCACCAGCGGCGTCTCCGCCCAAAAGCCCGGGTCCGTCGGGTCGCCCAGCGAGGCAATCGTGGTGCCCAATTCGCGCTCGGCGGCCACCGGCGCGGCGGCAGCGGCCTGTTTCTCTTCCTCTGTCGTGGTGTCGAACTGCGCCGCCGTGCGAGCATTCTCCGGCGGCGGCGGCGCGGCGGCGGCCACCGGCGCCACGCTCTCGCGCGGCTCTTCAGCCCCGCCCGCAGCCCCGGCCTTCGGTTTCATCGCAAACGGCCCTTCGGCGCAGCCTGCCAACAGCGCGGCCACAGCCGCCATCCCCAGAATACCCTTCATCGCCTGCACCATCCTGCTCCTTGCCACCTTGGTCGGACCTGCCGCAATTCACCTTGCCGCCTCGCCCTTTACGGCCTAGCTATATCCCATGCAAACGCCCCTGATCGACCCCTTCCAGCGCCCGATCACCTATTTGCGGGTCTCCGTGACCGACCGCTGCGATTTCCGCTGCGTCTACTGCATGTCCGAGAACATGACCTTCCTGCCCAAGAAGGAGCTGCTCACGCTCGAAGAGCTCGATGCTGCCTGCACCGGCTTCATCGGCCTCGGCGTCCGCAAGCTGCGCATCACCGGCGGAGAACCGCTGGTGCGCAAGGGCATCATGACCTTCTTCGAGGGGATGACCCGCCATCTGGAGTCCGGCGCACTCGATGAGCTGACGCTCACCACCAACGGCTCGCAACTGGAGCGCTTCGCCCCGCAACTCGCGGCGGCAGGCGTCAAACGCATAAACGTCTCCATCGACACGCTGGACGAGGAGAAATTCGCCCGCGTCACCCGCTGGGGCCGCCTGCCCCAGGTGCTCCGCGGGCTCGATGCTGCCCAAGCCGCGGGCCTCCGGGTCAAGCTCAACGCCGTCGCCCTCAAGGGTTTCAACGAAGATGAGCTGTTCACCCTCACCGAGTTCTGCGCCGCCCGCGACATGGACCTGACATGGATCGAGGTCATGCCGATGGGCGATCTCGGCAACGAAGACCGCATCGGCCAATACTGGTCGCTCAAGGATCTCCGCGCCAAACTTGCCGAGCACTACACCCTGATCGACCTGACAGAGCGCACCGGCGGCCCCGCCCGCTACGTCCAGCTTCAGGAAACCGGCCAGAAGATCGGCTTCATCACCCCGCTGACCCATAACTTCTGCGAAAGCTGCAACCGCGTCCGGATGACCTGCACCGGCGAACTCTACATGTGCCTCGGCCAGGAAGACCGCGCCGACCTCCGCGCGCCCCTCCGCCAATACGGCCCCGGCCCCGAGTTCGAAGAGGCCATCCGCGCCGCCATTGCCCTCAAACCCAAGGGCCACGACTTCGACTACTCCCGCCAGACGGTAGAGGGCCAGGTCTCACGGCACATGAGCCACACGGGCGGGTAGATCACCCCACGTTCAATAGGTGACCCGGCGCGCGCTCCAGCTGAAGTCCGGCTTGCCCTTGGGAAGCTTCGCCCCCGTTGAAGCGCAGTTGGCCACCGCACTGTCCAGCCCTCTGACGCTCTTGGCTTTGGCGAAGAAGGTGAAGTCCCGCAGGATCACCTTGCCGTTCATCGAGAGAGCCATTCCGCGCATCAACTGCCGGATCGGCTCACGCAGCCTTGCCTCGGTATGAATACCCACACCGCAAACCTCGATGATCCCATTCCGCACAACCATGTTCATACGAAACTTGTAGCCCTTCGCCTCGCCATTCGGCTTGACCTCATCAGCGATGAAGTCCTTCGTCACTTTGACCTTGCGCACGACCTTGGGCTTGGCGATCGCGCCTCCCGCGAGCCCGCAAATGAGCGCCACGGTGCAAATAGTTTTGAAAATACGCATCAGCTTACTCCGCCAGAAACAATAGTTAAGTCTACGACACGCCCCGCGTCAGGCAAGCGGGAGCCCGTTGAAATGCCGTGAAAACCGAGCGCTCGGCACAACCTGCCGACCTAAGCCCACTCCGCCCCAAGATCATCCCGCGCCCGGTCGATCCAGTGCTCCGCGAGCCAAGGCGTCGGCTTGCAATAGCGCAGCCACGAGCCGGAATAGCCCTCCACCGCTTCATGCATCTTCGGGTGCCCGTGAAAGCACACCACCTTCGCCGCCTCGGGAAGCTTGGCCGGCACCAACCAGTTCTTCGGCGGTAGCCCGAGACAATCGTGCTTGAAGCTCACCACCTCATCGCCGGGCAAATAGGCAAACTCACCTCGCTCCTGCGCCAGCGTCGATGTATACCGCTGCTCGCTCCCCCGCGCCTTCTCCACTTGGCGCTTCGCATCGCTCGCCAGCACCTCATAGAGCCAGCCATGCAGCGCCGGGTCGAAGCGGAACACCGAGCCGTGGCCGGTTTTCCGGCCCCGCCGCGCCTCCACCCAATCGGCCCGCATCGCCACCTTGCCGGGGGCGTAGTTCAGCAAGCCATCCAAAGACCCGGTCACCACCACGTCCAGATCGAAGCCCAGCAACGGCCCGTCGAGGTCGGGGATCAGCCCGGGCCGGAACAGCGAGACCTTGCGCATCGCCCCCTGCCGGTTGGCCACGGCCAGCGCCGCATCCATCTCGGCCAGAAACGGCTCCACCGGCAGGTCGAGCACCTCCACATCGGGGTGCAGCCCGCCGCGCTCCTCGGTCATGCAGAAGAACCGCACATCATCGCTCAAGTGGCGCCGCGCCCCGCTATAGAGCCGGTTCACGTACTCAGGGCCAAAGAGCGTGCCCCATTTGATGCAGATGACATTGGCAACCATGGCGCTGCCCTACCCGGCTCAGGCGTACTTGGCCAGCAGCTTCTCACGCACCGAGGGGCTGACGAACTTCGAGATGTCGCCCCCCAGCCGCGCGATCTCCTTCACCAGCTTGGAGGCAATCGCCTGCCGCTCGGCGCTGGCCATCAGGAAGACCGTCTCGATGCTGTCGTCAAGCTGCCGGTTCATGCCAACCATCTGATATTCATACTCGAAATCGGCCACAGCCCGCAGCCCGCGCACGATCAACCCGGCACCCACGTCGCGGGCGCAATCGATCAGCAGGTTCTCGAACGGATGCACCACGATCTCGCAGCCGGTGCGCTCGGCAATCGCGCGGCACTCGTCGCCCACCATCGCCTCGCGCTCTTCAAGGTCAAACAGCGGCCCCTTGTCGCGATTGATCGCAACGCCGATCACCAGCCTGTCCACCAGCGCGGTGGCCCGGGTGATGATGTCGATATGGCCAAGCGTTACCGGGTCGAATGTGCCCGGATAAAGCCCCACGCGCATGGCTGTCCCTCCCTCGCGCCTCGGATCGGCGGCAGAAAACACCAGTGGCCCGCGGGGGGCAAGGCGAAACCGGGAGCGCGGCGCAACATTCTTGCGTGGCATCCGGCAGCCCTCACAGCGCGGCCCCGCCCGTAGAGCGCGCCTTTCCGGCGCACCAAGCCGAGCGCAGCCCAAAGCCCAACCCCAAGCCGGCCGGGCTCAATGCCCCATGATCATCCCTTCGAGCGCGTTCTTCTCCATCGCCAGTTCCGAAAGCCGCGCCTTCACCACGTCACCAATCGAAATGAGGCCGATCATCTCCTCGCCCTCCAGCACCGGCATGTGGCGAAACCGGCCCTCGGTCATCTTCTCCAGCACGCTCAGCGCCGTCTCCTCCTTGGAGCAGGTCACCAGCTTGGAGGTCATCAGGTCATCCACCGTGTCGCTCAGGCAACCCGGCCCGCGCCGCCCCAGCTCGCGCACGATGTCGCGCTCCGAGAGGATCCCCTGTGCCGTCTTCCCATCCGCCGAAACGATCACCGAGCCGATCCGCTTTTCCGAGAGCAGCCGGGCCGCATCGGCGACAGAGCTTCCGGGCTTCACACAGAGCACGCCGCCTTCGCCCTTGTCCTTGAGAATCTGTTGCACAAGCATGGCTTACCTCCGACTTTGCCCGTTCAAGTTGAGGGTCGCGCCAGCCGGGGCGCTCTGTCAAGCTTCCGCTTCGAGCCGCTCCACCTCTGCGCGGAGCCCCTCGCACAGGAGTTCCGCAAAGCGGCTCATCCGGCGCACGCGGCGATCATCGGCATGGCGCACCAGCCAGAAGGTCCGTCGCAGCGCCACCTCGTCGGGCAGCACCCGCTCCACGCGGCCCGCATTGCCAAGCGCAAATCCATGCACCACCCCGATCCCCTTGCCCTGCCGGACCCATGCAAACTGCACCGACACCGAGTTGGAGGCGAGCTGCACTTTCTCCAGCCCCAGCTCGCCAAGGTAATCCAGCTCCTTGTCGAAGATCATGTCGGGGATGTAGCCCACCAGCCGCTTGCCCCGCAGGTCTTCCAGCCGCTCGATCGGGTTGCCCTTCAGCCAACGGCGATGGGCGGCAAGGTAGAGGTGATAGTCGGTGATCTTCTGTACCGTCAGCCGCCCGGCGGTGGGGCGCGAGACGGCAATCGCCATGTCGGCCTCCCGGCGGTTGAGGTTGAACACCCGCGGCAGCGACACGATCTGCACCTCCAGCTCCGGATGGGCATCGCAGATCCGCGCCACCACCTGCGGCAGCAGGAAGTTGGCACAGCCATCGGGCGCGCCCACCCGGATGGCGCCGGTCAGCCTGTCTTCCTGCCCGCGCACCGCGTCCTCGGCGGTGAGCATTGCCTGCTCCAACTCCTCGGCATGCGGCATCAGCCGCTCCCCCGCCTCGCTCGGCGCATAGCCCTGCGGTGATTTCAGAAACAGCGGCGCCCCAAGGCTCTCCTCCAGCCGCTGCACCCGCCGCCCCACCGTGGCCGGGTCCAGCTTCAGCGCCGTGCCCGCGCCAGAGAGGCTGCCCTCTCGCGCCACAGCGATGAAAATCCGCATGTCATCCCACGAGAAGGCCATTCATGTACCTGCATTAATGCAAAACGTCTTTGTCAAACTGCCGCTTCTACCGGAGGAAATGCAAGGGTAGGATCCGCCCGAGCCAGAAAACAGGAGGAGTTCCGCCATGAGCACCCAGATCGGACATTTCATCGACGGCAAGCACAGCGCAGGCCAGTCCGGCCGCAGCGCCGACATCTTCAACCCCGCCACCGGCGAGGTGCAGGACAGCGTCGCTCTGGCCTCGAAGGCCGAGGTTGATGACGCCGTCGCCCGCGCCGCCGAAGCCCAGAAGGCCTGGGGTGCGACCAACCCGCAGCGCCGCGCCCGCGTGATGATGAAGTTCGGCGCCCTGATCAACGAGCACATGGAAGAGCTGGCCGAGCTGGTCGCCCGCGAGCACGGCAAGACCATCCCCGACGCCAAGGGCGATGTGCAGCGCGGTCTCGAGTTCGTCGAGGTCTGCATGGGCGCCCCCCACATGCTGAAGGGCGAATACACCGATGACGGCGGCCCCGGCATCGACCTCTACTCCATGCGCCAACCCCTCGGCGTGGTGGCCGGCATCACCCCCTTCAACTTCCCCGCGATGATCCCGCTGTGGAAGATGGCCGGCTCCCTCGTCTGCGGCAACGCCATGATCCTCAAGCCGTCCGAGCGCGTGCCCTCCACCGCGATGCGCCTCGCCGAGCTTCTGCAAGAGGCAGGCCTGCCCGATGGCGTGCTGCAGGTGGTGAACGGCGACAAGGAGGCGGTGGACGCCCTGCTGGATAACGAGACCATCCAGGCCGTCGCCTTCGTCGGCTCCACGCCGATCGCCCAGTACATCTACAGCCGCGCCACCGCCAACGGCAAACGCGCGCAGTGCTTCGGCGGCGCGAAGAACCACATGATCGTCATGCCCGACGCCGACATGGACAAGGCCGCCGACGCGCTCGTCGGTGCCGCCTACGGCGCCGCCGGCGAGCGTTGCATGGCCATCTCCGTCGCCGTGCCGGTGGGTGAAAAGACCGCGGACACCCTGATCGAAAAACTGGTGCCCCGCATCGAGGCGCTCAAGGTCGGCCCCTACACCTCCGAGAACGATGTCGACTATGGCCCGGTCATCACCGCCGCCGCCAAGGAGCGCATCCTCGGGCTGGTGAACTCCGGCGTCGAGCAAGGCGCCGAGCTTGTCGTCGATGGCCGCGACTTCTCGCTGCAAGGCTACGAAGAGGGCTTCTTCGTTGGCCCCCACCTCTTCGACCGTGTCACCCCCGACATGGACATCTACAAGGAAGAGATCTTCGGCCCCGTCCTCACCCAAGTCCGCACCGAGAGCTACGAAGAGGCCCTCAAGCTGACGATGGACAACCCCTACGGCAACGGCACGGCGATCTATACCGCCGACGGCGACACCGCCCGCGACTTCGCCCACCGGGTCAACGTCGGCATGGTCGGCATCAACTTCCCGATCCCGGTGCCGCTGAGCTACCACACCTTCGGCGGTTGGAAGAAATCCGGCTTCGGCGACCTCAACCAATACGGCCCCGACGCCTTCCGCTTCTATACCCGCACCAAAACGGTCACGTCGCGCTGGTTCTCGGGCATCAAGGAAGGCGGCGAATTCGCCTTCAAACAGATGGACTAAAGCGGGCGTCACCCCGAGACGAACCACAAAGGACCGGGCCCCCTGCCCGGTCCTTTTTCTGTCTCACGATCCCTTGTTCAAATGCGCGTCGAAATCCACATGGGCGCGGCCGGGCAGACAGAACTCCAAAATCTCGCGCCTGCCCGCTTCTGTCGTCATCTGATCCAGCCCGAAAACCCGCACATTCTCAGGCCAGGCCGCAGCGGTCTCATCGAGGTGGGCATAATAGAGGTCATAGTATCGGCAAATGTAGTCTTCCAACTTACTCCCCTGCGGAAGCTCGAACGCCGGAAAGTTCTCGTCCCAAACAAGATCCGTCTCCCAGCCCTTCTGCGGGGCAGGCTGATTTGCAGCGAGCCGCACATTTGGGAAAAAGTCAGACAGGCGACTGCTTCCCGCGCCGCTTACTTCAGTGCGTGGAGAATAACTTACATCCGGCTCTAAACATCAGCCGCACGCCCGAACCCCGCATCGAACCACATGTCTGAGCGCCCTCAAAGGCTGCCAAACCCTTACCGATTTTCGCAACCGCCTCGCATGCGCCGGACCGAAGACCGCCTGACCCTACTGACTTTCCACATGAAGGCTCTCGTGGCGCGGCGCATAATGTCCACTCTTCAGGCCGATCGCGGCACGCATCAAGCCCGTTGCCATCCCAAGCTTGAAACCCGCATTCACAAGCGCCTTGCGCCCACGCACCGGCACCGTCAGCAGATTTATGAAGACGTCGATCAACCGCTGAGCCACCCTGATCCAAGTCTTTAACGGGCTGTGCTTGCGGATCATCACGTCATTGCTCGCCTGGTCTCGCGCACGGCCGGCGTAGTATGAAAGGGTCAGACGCTTCTGTGGCAGTGTTTCACACACCCGGGCAGAGGGGACCCAGCCGATCCGGGCGCCCGCACCGCGCATCTGTCGGCTGAACCGCGTATCGCTGCCGCCAGTATACCGCAGCGCATCGTCAAACCTCAGCCCGTTCGCACGCACCGCGTCAAGTCGAACGCACCAGTTGTTTGTGTAGATGTCGAGTTTAGTATCTTTTGCCGCCACGACACCGGCCTCACGCCGAACGTTTCGCTTGAGCGAGCGTTCCGTCTTGTGCAGGAACACCGCCTCCTGCATCGGGCTCAACTGATCGGCGGGCCGCTCAAACTCGACCGGCCCACCGCAAAGGTCCAAGTCTCGGGCCTGCATCGCTGAAATCAGGTTCACCAGCCAATCCCGCCGCACGACTTCGTCGTCATCCACAAAGGTCAGAAAGTCGAAGCCCTGATCCAGCGCGGCAGTCAGAACGCGATTGCGCGCGAACGGAATTCCCTTTTTGGGCTCCAGCATCAGTTGGACCGGCTCGGGCACCTCGCTCCGGAAGTTGTCCACAACATCGGAAATCGTGCTCTCGTCATCGTTCTCACAGAATACGAACTCGATGGCAGCCCCTTCCGGCCGCTCCATGCTCGCAAAGCTGTCAAGTAGACATTTGAGACCTTCAGGCCGTCGGCGCGTGATCGCGCCCACTGCAATACGCAAGTCGAACCCCCTACAAATAGCGTACTTTCAAGGGCGAGGATGGTGACCCTGATGGCGCACCATGCCCGCTGGCTGCACCTCGCAACTGGATCAACTCTTAGTGGAGCGCCCCCCGGCGATCAACCAATCCAACCGACATGGCCCCGCTCGGGAGGCAAGTCTCCGCTGAAATTCCGCGAGCCGCCGGCGAGGTTCCCCAAGGCCTTCGCCGCTGGACTTTCCTTGACCCGCCAGTCAAAACCCCCTGACCGCTCAAGGACCACCAATGCCACTCACCTACCGCATCTTCCCCGACATCGGCCTCGTCTACGTTCGCTACGAGGGCCACGCCGGCATCCCCGAAACGATGGAAACCTTCGGCCGCTACATGTCCGATCCGGGCTTCCGCCCCGGCCAGAAGCAGCTGGTCGATCTCTCCGCCGTCACCAGCTGGGACAAGGATTACGCCGCCCTTCTCGGCATTCAGGCCAAGAAGGCGGAGGCCTTCCTGCGCGGGCCGGAGACCATCATGGTCTATTACGCCCCGACCCCGCAGACCGCCGAGATGGCGCGGCTGATCATGCGCAGCTGGGAAGACCTCGATGCCATCGTGCCGATCCTGCAGGATACCGAGCGCGGCACGCTCGAGGTGCTGGGCCTTTCCGAAACGAGCTTCGACGCGCTGGCCCGCCGCCCGGTCTGACGGCGCCCACGCCCCGCGCGGAACCCCCGGCCAGACACCGGCGTTACTCCTTCAACCGAAAGGAAACGCCATGATCCGCACTGCCTTCACCCTCTGCGCCACGCTCGCCGCCGCGCCCCTCGCAGCTCAGAGCTTCCAGAGCCCCGATTGCCCCACCGGCTCGACCCGCACCGGAAACGAGTGCATCGCGCCGAACGGCATCGTGACCCAGCGCTTCGTCCTGCCCCAGATCACCGACGAGGCAGACGATGGCCGCGTGGTTTACAACCTGTCGTCCGACAGCCCCTCCGGCCTCCGCTCGACCGGCGAGAGCGACCGCGTGGTGATCCGCGAAAACTCCCTCTTCGTCACCGATCTCGACGCCGACCTCACCGTCATCGCTGACTAAAAGCTAATGGCCCGCCCAACGGGGCGGGCCGCCGCTTGTACCGGGCGGCGCGCCCCTCAGGCCGCGACGTTCCCCTTCGCGAGCGCCATGTAGACCGCGCCGCCAAGCCCGGCGCCGATCAGCCAAGCGTAGCCCGACAGTACCGCCAAGAACGGCACCCAAACGGTGGCGACCGAGAACGCCGCACCCACCGCAAAGGCGATCATCGCCGCGTTGTTCCAGCCGTTCCCGTAGCGATACCGCCCGCCTTCGAGGTCATAGAGCTCGTCGCGCACCAACTCCTGTTTCCGCAGCAGGTAGTAATCCGCCATCATGATCCCAAAGACCGGCGCCAATGTCGCCCCAAGCGTGTTCACGAACCCGCTGATCCCGAACTCGGCAATGAAGCTCGTCCAGAGCCCGCCGATCACCAGCGCAAAGACCGAGGTGATCATCCCAGCCGCCCTGAAGCTGATCCGCTTCGGCGCAAGGTTGGCGATCCCGTTCACGCTCGGGATGAAGTTGGCCACAAGGTTGATCCCCACGGTCGCGGCAAAGAAGGTCACGGCGGCGATGATGCTGAGCACCACGCTGTCGGTCTTCTCAACGATCTCGGTCGGGTTGATGATCGCCTCGCCATACACCACCGCCGCCCCGGCCGTGGTCAGCAGCGCCAGCGCCGAGAACAGGATCATGTTCAGCGGCAGCCCTGCGAGGTTGCCCAGCAGCATCGCCCGCCGATCTTTCGCATAGCGGCTGAAGTCCGAAAAATTCAGCAACACCGCCGCGAAATAGCTGATCATCGTGCCAACGATGGCGATGAACCCGGTGATCTCCGTGCCCCATGTCGCCTCCGGATTGGTAAAGATCGTCCGCGCCTGCGCCAGCAACTGCCCGTCCGACTTCTGCCAAAGCACGATCACCAAGCCGATCATCACCGCATATACGAACGGCCCCGCGATGTTCAGAAAGGTTTCCACCCAGCCCATCCCGCGCCAGAAGATGACGATGTGGAAGGCCCAGACGATGAAGAAGCTCACCCAGTCCACCGCCGTCAGCCCCAGCACTTCCGCGCCGCCGCTCAGCCCTGTGACCGAATAGATCAGCAGCGCCAGCGCGGTGGAGGCAAAATAGACCTGCACGCCATACCAGAACACCGCCACGATCGCCCGCAACACCGCCGGCAGCTTGGCCCCCTGCGTCCCCTTCGAGGCCCGCGCCAGCACCGGATAGGGGATACCATAGCGTTCCCCCGCCGCGCCCGAGAGGTTGACCAGAAACATCACCAGCAGCCCCGAGCAGATCAGCGCCGCAAAGGCCGTCCAGCCGCTCACCCCGTAGCTGATGAACAGCGAGGCCACGAGGCTGTAGCCAAAGAGCGACTGGATGTCGTTGGCCCAGATGTTGAAAATCGCAAACCAGCCCCAGCTCTTCGCCTCTCCCGTCACCGGCGCCAGCGCATCCTCGCCGCCGCCCGCATGGGGCATCTCCGCCCCCGGTATCTCTTCGATCGTGGCCATGGTCGTCCCTCCTGACCTGCTGTCTTTTCATCCGCGCAAAAGGCCCCCGCCGCGCCGCTGCGCGCGCCACTGGCCCCCTGCGCCAATCCTCCCCCCGCGTGGCAGCCCGCGCCAGCCCTCCGCCGCCGCATCGGCCCACTCGCCCTCTGGTTGCCTTTCCCCTGCCCGCCGCGCCGCCCCGCCTGCCCAAAACCTGTGCGCCCGGCACACGTCTTTCTCTTCCCCGACCCGCCCGCCTCTGCCACTCTCCTCCAAACAGCGGAGGCACCCATGGCCGTCACCACCCCCAGCTTCACCCTCGGCATCGAGGAAGAATATCTGCTGGTCGACCGCGACACGCTCGACCTCGCCCGCGCGCCCGAAGCGCTGATGGAGGCCTGCACCGCCGAGCTGTCCGAGCAGGTCTCACCCGAGTTCCTGCAATGCCAGATCGAGATCGGTACCCGCGTGTGCGAAAACATCGGCGCCGCCCGCGAGGAGCTCAAACGCCTGCGCGCCACCGTCTCCCGCTGCGCCGCCGCCCACAACCTCGCCCCCATCGCCGTATCGTGCCACCCCTTCGCAGACTGGAAGGACCAGCCCCACACCGACCGCGACCGCTACAACGCCCTCTCCCGAGACCTCGGAGGCGTGGTCCGGCGGATGCTCATCTGCGGCATGCACGTCCACGTCGGCATCGAGGATGACGACCTGCGCGCCGACCTGCTGCCGCAACTCAGCTACTTCCTGCCGCACCTGCTCGCCCTCTCGTCCTCCTCCCCATTCTGGCAGGGCGAAGACACCGGCCTCGCCTCCTACCGCCTCACCGTCTTCGACAACCTCCCCCGCACCGGCCTGCCCCCCAGCTTCGACAGCTTCGGCGAATACGAGCGCACGGTGCAGGTGCTGATCGACCTCGGCGTCATCGAAGACAGCACCAAGATCTGGTGGGATCTGCGCCCCTCCCACCGCTTCCCCACGCTCGAGACGCGCATCTGCGACGTGAGCCCCCGGCTGGAAGACACGCTCACCCTCGCCGCCACCAACCAGGCCCTGCTGCGAATGCTCTGGCGCATGCGCAGCCGCAACCTCCGCTGGCGCCGCTACGACCGCTTCCTCATCGCCGAGAACCGCTGGCGCGCCCAACGCTACGGCACCACCGAAGGCCTGATCGACTTCGGCGCCCGCGAGATCATCCCGATGCAAACCCTCGCCGAAGAACTCGTCGACATCCTCGGAGAAGACGCCCACGCCCTCGGCTGCGAAGCCGAAATCGCCCGCCTCCCCGAGATCGTGGCAAACGGCACCTCCGCCGACCGCCAGCGGGAGGTCTTCAAAGGAAATCTGGAGGCAGGTGCCGACAAACCCGCCGCCATGCGCTCCGTGGTGGAGCACCTCATCGACGAGTTTCATGAGGGGCTATAACCCGTAAAATTCACCTAAAATCCGCGCCACCGCACAGAACCATCACCCTGCGCCCGATAACCCCTTCCAATTCATCTAAAATTTTCCCCGCCCCCGCCCATTTTCTTGCTGAAAATATTCCCGGGGGTGTGGGGGCAGCGCCCCCACTCCAACACCAACCACCCGCCCCACACCCGCATTTCTGCAAAACCAACCTGACTCAAAACCTCTTGCCTCACGGCAAACACCCCGCCAGAATTGAACCTGCGTTCAATAACGCAAACGGGAGGACATCATGGATTTCGCGCTCTCTGAGGAGCAGCAGGCCATCTTCGACATGGCCCACAGCTTCGGGCAAGACAACATCGCGCCCCACGCCCACCAATGGGAGCGCGAGGGCACTATCCCCAAGGCCCTCTGGCCCGAGATCGCCGCCCTCGGCCTCGCCGGGCTCTACGTCCCCGAGGAGCATGGCGGCTCCGGCCTCTCCCGGCTCGATGCCACGCTGGTCTTCGAGGCCCTCTCAATGGCCTGCCCCTCCGTCGCGGCCTTCCTCTCGATCCACAACATGTGCGCCAAGATGCTCTCGGCCTTCGGCTCCGACGAGACGCGGGAAAAGTACCTGCCCAAGGCGCTCACGATGGAAACCGTCTTCTCCTACTGCCTCACCGAGCCCGGCTCCGGCTCCGACGCGGCGGCGCTGAAGACCCGCGCCACCAAAACCAACGAGGGCTACAGCCTCACCGGCACCAAGGCCTTCATCTCCGGCGGCGGCTACTCCGACGCCTATGTCGTCATGGCCCGCACCGGCGATGACACTGCCCGCGGCATCTCCGCCCTCATCATCGAGGATGGCACAGAAGGCCTCTCCTTCGGCGGGCTGGAAGACAAGATGGGCTGGCGCTCCCAGCCCACCCGGCAAGTCCAGATGGATGGCTGCAAGATCCCGCCCGAGAACCTGCTGGGCGAGGAGGGCAAGGGCTTCAAATACGCCATGATGGGGCTCGACGGCGGGCGGCTGAACATCTCCGCCTGCTCGCTCGGTGCCGCGCAAACCGCGCTCACCGCCACGCTCGCCTACATGCACGACCGCAAGGCCTTCGGTCAGTCGATCGACCAGTTTCAGGCCCTCCAGTTCCGCCTCGCCGACATGGAGATCGAGCTGCAAGCCGCCCGTGTCTTCCTCCGCCAGGCCGCATGGAAGCTCGACACGCAAGCGCCGGATGCCACCCAATATTGCGCCATGGCCAAGAAATTCTGCACCGAGGCCGGCTCCCGCATTGTCGACCAATGCCTCCAACTCCACGGCGGCTACGGCTACCTCGCCGACTACGGCATCGAAAAGCTGGTGCGTGACCTCCGCGTCCACCAGATTCTCGAAGGCACCAACGAAATCATGCGCATGATCACCGCCCGTGCCATGCTGGCAAAATGACAGACATCCGGATTCGCACCGAAGGCCGCGCAGGCCGCATCACCCTGACCCGCGAGAAGGCGCTCAACGCCCTCTCCTATGATATGTGCATGGCCGTCGATGAGGCGCTCAAAACCTGGGCCACCGACCCCGCCGTGCAGCTCGTGCTGATCGACGCGGAGGGCGAAAAGGCCTTCTGCGCCGGGGGCGACATCGTCGAAATGCACAGCACCGGCACCGCGGGCGACTATGCCTATGGCCGCAAGTTCTGGCGCGACGAATACGCCATGAACGCCCGCCTCGCCACCTACCCCAAGCCCGTCGTCGCCTTCATGCAGGGCTTCACCATGGGCGGCGGCGTCGGGCTGGGCTGCCATGCCTCCACCCGGATCGTCGGCGCCAGTTCCCAGATCGCCATGCCAGAATGCGGCATCGGGCTGGTGCCAGACGTGGGCGGTAGCCACATTCTTGCAAAGCTCTCCGCCCTCCACCCTGGCGCGGGAGCGTGGATCGGCACCACCGGCCACCGCCTCAAGGGGATGCACGCGCTCTTCGGCTTTGCCGACCACTTCGTGGACGAGCAGCACTGGCCCACCCTCAAGGCCGCTATGTGCGAAAGCGGCGCGCCCGGCATTCCCGCCCATCTCGGGGCTGACGATCTCGCCGCCCAGGCCGATTTCTACATCGAGATGAAGACCATCGCGGCCCACTTCAACCGCCCCCCCGGCGAGATCGCCGCCTCCCTCGCCGCCGACCCCTCCGAGCTGGCCCAGCAGGCGCTCAAGGCGCTCTCCCGCGCCGACCCGCTGGCGGCCGCCTGCCATATCGAGATCCTGCGCCGCCTCGGCCCCAAGAGCACCATCCGCGAAGCGCTCACCCTCGAATACCGCTTCACCCATCGCTGCATGGAGCAGGGCAATTTCCTTGAAGGCATCCGCGCCGCCGTCATCGACAAGGACCGCAGCCCCAAATGGCCCCACGCCGCGCTGGCCGATGTGCCCGCCGCGCAGGTCGAGGCCATGCTCGCGCCGCTCGGCGCAGACGATCTGACATTCCCGGAGGACCTCACATGAAAATCGGCTTCATCGGACTGGGCAACATGGGCGCGCCCATGGCCCGCAACCTCATCGCCGCAGGCCATCTCGTGACCGGGTTCGATACCCACGCCGCGCCCGAGGGCATCCCCATGGCCAAATCCGCCGCCGAGGCCGCTGGCGGTGCCGATGTGGTCATCACCATGCTGCCCAACGGCGCGATCCTGCAATCGGTCGCGGGCGATATCCACCCGGCGATGAACGCTGGCGCCATTCATCTCGATTGCTCCACCGTCGATGTCGAAAGTGCGCAGGCCGTGGCCGAATCCGCGCAGGCCGCGGGCCTCTCCGCGCTCGATGCCCCAGTCTCCGGCGGCACCGGCGGCGCCACGGCGGGCACGCTCACCTTCATGGTCGGCGGTCCCGAGGCTGCCTATGCCACCGCCCTGCCCCTCTTCGAGGTGATGGGGCAAAAGTCGGTGCTCTGCGGCGGCGCGGGCATGGGCCAGGCCGCCAAGATCTGCAACAACATGATCCTCGGCGTCACCATGATCGCCACCTGCGAGGCCTTCGCGCTGGCCGACAAGCTGGGGCTCGACCGCCAGTCGATGTTCGACGTGGTCTCCACCTCCTCCGGCTACAGCTGGACGATGAACGCCTACTGCCCCGCCCCCGGCGTCGGCCCCAAATCCCCCGCCGACAACGGCTACCAACCCGGCTTCGCCTCCGCCCTGATGCTGAAAGACCTGCGCCTCAGCCAGCAGGCCGCCGAAGCCGCCGATGCCGACACCCCGATGGGCGAAGCCGCCATGCGCCTCTACGAGGCCTTCGTCGAGGCCGAAGGCGCAGGCGACAAGGACTTCTCCGCCATGCTCCCCCGCTTCGAGGCCCGCCACCGGCACTAGCCCCTCGCCCAAAACCCCTGCGGCCAGATGCCCCCTTCTCCCGGCGACCGTTTCAACATATTCTAAACTTAGAATGTAACAGCGCCGGGAGGCCCCTAATGCTCACTCAAAACGTCGGCCGGATCGACCGTCTCATCCGCCTCGCCGCAGGCATCGTCCTGCTGGTGCTCGCCTTCACCGCCCTCACTGGGGCCTGGGCCTGGATCGCCGGGATCGTCGGCCTGGTGATGCTCGGCACCGCCGCCTTCGGCTATTGCCCGCCCTACAGCCTGCTCGGCATCAACACCTGCGCGATGAAACGCAACTGACGCTGCGTCTCTTTCGGGCCACAGCCCGCACCTCAAACCACCGTGATGAAACTCCCCCCGAGGCCACGGGTTATTTGAGCGAACCCGCAAGGGATGTAACGCTGGAAAGGTAACGAGATGTCCCGTCTGACCCAAATCACAGCGGCCGCCACGGCGATCTGCCTGGCGGTCGGAAGCCCGGTGCTTGCACAGGGCAAAGGAAACGGCAAAGGCCACGCCAAGCAGAAGCACCGCACCGAACAGGTCGTGCGCGGCTGCCCGCCCGGCCTCGCCAAGAAAAGCCCCGCTTGCGTGCCCCCGGGCCAAGCCAAAAAGCGCGTCCGGGGCGATGATGATCGGCACTACCGGATCAACGTCGGCTCGCGTCTGGACCGCGACGATTACGTCATCGTCCGCCCGTGGCAATACGGCCTTGAGCCCGCCCCCCGTGGCTCGCGCTATGCCGTGTATGATGGCGTTCTGGTCCGGATCGATGAAGACACCGCCGAGGTGCTCGACCTGATCCGCGCGGTGGATGCCATCGCCAACTGATTGCGCCCCAAAAGCGCATCTCGCGGGGCGTGGCGGTGAAACCCGTCGCGCCCCTCGCGCGTTCATATGTCATGGAACGCATCAAATCCCTGCTCGTGCTGATCACGACCGTGACCTTCGCCGCCTCGCCCTTCTTCGTGACGAGCTTCGCGGGCTACGACCCTGCGCTCTTCCCTGTCCCGCAAATCGACCCGCCAGTTCAACCCGCCGGCTGGGCCTTCTCGATCTGGGGGCTGATCTACGCCTGGCTCATCCTCTCCGCCCTCTTCGGCCTCGTCGCCCGGGGTGTGGACCCCAAATGGGACAAGCCCCGCTGGCCGCTGTTCGGCGCGCTGGCCCTTGGCACCTTCTGGCTCTGGACAGCCACGCTCTCGCCGATATGGGCCACCGTGCTGATCTTCGCCATGCTCATCCTCGCCCTTGGCGCCGCCGCCCGCGCGCCCCAGCATGACAGCTGGCTGCTCGGCGCCCCCATCGGCCTCTTCGCGGGCTGGCTCACCGCCGCCAGCTTTGCCTCGCTCGGCATCACCGGCGCAGGTTACGGCCTCCTGATGGGCGAGACGGCCTGGGCCATCGCCTGCATCACCGGCGCGCTTGTGGTGGGCCTGACCGTGCTGCTCACCCTCCGCCCCCACGCCACCTATGCGCTCGCGCTGGCCTGGGCGCTGGCCGCCATCGCGGTCAAGGACTGGGCCACCCATACCGATGTCGCCCTGCTGGCAGCCCTCGGCGCGCTGGCCACCCTCGCGGCCCTCGTGCGCAGCTACTGGCTCCGCGCCGTCCCCGAGACGCGCCACCCGGTCTGAGCCGTTCACAGGGCGTGAATTCCCGCGCCGCCACACCCGCGATCCTTGCCCGGTCAGCCCTGCTTTGGCAGACTGACCGGTATTTCCAGAATGCTTTTCTCAAGGATCGAACCAATGCAAATGCCCAGTGCCGCGCGGCTGATGACAACGCCCGAACGTGAACTCGTCGAACGGGTCTACGGAAGCACCCTGCCCAGCCGCTACCGCATCATCCTGACCGACGCCCTCGGCGGCGGCGGCGCACCCTTCACCATCCCGACCTCGCTGATCAGCGCGGCCACCATCCCCGGCGCCTTCGGGGCCGCGCTCGACTCGCTCGTGCTGCAGATCCCGGGAATGAGCTGGTTCACCTCCATGCGCAACGCCACCGGCTCCGGCTTCACCGACATCACAAACGCGCTGCGCTCCGTCAGCCAGGCCGCAGGCATCATCAATCTCGGCTACATCATGAACGTCGGCGCCGCCTACCCCGACATGATGGCAAATGCCGACACCAAGGAGCTGCTGGTGCACGAAACCTGCCATGTCTGGCAGGGCCACAACAGCTGGTCCTCCACTACCTACGTGCTGAACTCGATCACCCACCAGTGTTCCGGCATGATCAAGGGCCAGTCCCGCAACGCGGCCTACAGCTACACGCCGGGCCAGTCCTTCTCGACCTACAATGCCGAGCAGCAGGCCTCCATCGTCGAAGACTGGTATGTCGCCGGCGAGCCCACCAGCGGCGATCTCTGGCCCTACATCCAGAACAACATCCGCACCGGCACCGGCTGAGCGGCGGCCCCTCTCGGGCCCTCCCGTCCACCGGCGAGTTCCGCCCCACCCGCGCCAAAATGCCGGCTCGGCGGAACCTTGCCGCTCACCGGAGCGTTACCAAGGTAACCAACGCTCAAAACGGATACCCCGATGACCCAGCTGCCCCATACCGGCGCCGGCCCTGCCGCGCTGACCCGATCCGCTCGCCCTCTCGCCTCCGGCCTCCTGCTCGCCGCCGCCGCGCTCCTCACTTCCGCCGAGGCCGCAAAATCCGCCTGCCGGATTCAGGTCGAAGGCTCGAAGTGCGAGACCACAGCCCGCTTCGTCCACCCCGCTCCGGGCGGCAGCCGCCTGCCGGTCGCTATCGGTGAGCCTCTGCCCTGGGATTACATGATGCTGATGAACAGCGAATACTTCGGCCTGCCCCCCGCGCAGGACGGCTGGGTCTACTTCCGGGTCGAGGGCCGCGTGGTGCGGGCCGACTATGACACCCGCACAGTGCTCGAAGATGTGACCAACCAGACCAACCGCGCCTTCTTCTGATCACCGTTGGGATGGGCGGGAAACCTGCCTACCCACTCCCTAACGCAGCTCATACGCACACTAACGCCCGCATTCGCATCTCATGTGCAAAAACCGCGTATGTATGGAATGTGCATCAGTTGTGCATCGGATGTGCCCCGCCTATTCCGCGGCCACCTTCCGCGCTCCGAGCATCTCCTTAAGGTACCGCCCGGTATGGCTGGCCTCCACTTCGGCCACCTCTTCCGGCGTGCCCGTGGCTACAACCGTGCCACCGCCATCGCCGCCCTCGGGGCCGATATCGATGATATGGTCAGCGGTCTTGATCACATCGAGGTTGTGCTCGATCACCACCACCGAGTTGCCCTGATCCACCAATTCATGCAGCACTTCCAATAGCTTGCGCACATCTTCAAAGTGCAGCCCCGTGGTTGGCTCATCGAGAATGTAGAGCGTTCGCCCGGTTGACCGCTTGCTCAGCTCCTTCGAGAGCTTCACCCGCTGCGCCTCACCGCCCGAAAGCGTCGTCGCCTGCTGGCCCACCTTGATGTAGCCAAGCCCCACACGGCAGAGCGCATCCATCTTCTCGCGGATGCTCGGCACCGCCTTGAAGAACTCCTGTGCATCCTCCACGGTCATATCAAGAACATCCGCTATGCTCTTGCCTTTGAACCGAATTTCCAGCGTCTCGCGGTTGTAGCGCGCACCCTGACAGGTTTCGCAGGTCACATAGACATCGGGCAAAAAGTGCATCTCGATCTTGATCACCCCATCGCCCTGACAGGCCTCACAGCGCCCGCCCTTGACGTTGAAGCTGAACCGCCCCGGCTTGTACCCCCGCGCCTTCGCCTCCGGCAGCCCGGCGAACCAGTCGCGGATCGGGGTGAAGGCCCCGGTGTAAGTCGCTGGGTTTGAACGCGGAGTCCGCCCGATGGGCCGCTGGTCGATGTCGATCACCTTGTCCAGCAGCTCCAGCCCCTTGATCGTCTCGCAGGGCGCCGGCGTCTGCCGCGCCCCGTTGAGCCGCATCGAGGCGGTCTTGAACAGGGTTTCGATCGTCAGGGTGGATTTTCCGCCGCCGCTAACCCCCGAAACGCAAACGAATTTCCCGAGCGGGAAGTCCACGGTCACGTCTTTGAGGTTGTTGCCGCTGGCCTTCTTTACCGTCAGCTTTTTCTTGTTCCCCTTGCGCCGTTCGGTGGGCACAGGAATTTCTCGCTTTCCGCTGAGATATTCCCCGGTAACAGACTTCGGATTCGCGGCAATCTCCGCTGGCGTCCCGTGGGCCACCACCTCGCCGCCATGCACCCCCGCACCCGGCCCGATGTCGAACACGTAATCCGCCTCGCGGATGGCTTCCTCGTCGTGTTCCACCACGATGACCGTGTTGCCCTGGTCGCGCAGGTTTTTCAGAGTTTCCAGCAGCCGCCCGTTGTCGCGCTGGTGCAACCCGATGGAGGGCTCGTCGAGCACATAGAGCACGCCGGTCAGGCCAGAGCCGATCTGGCTGGCCAACCGGATCCGCTGGCTCTCGCCGCCGCTCAATGTTCCACTTGAACGTGACAGCGTAAGATATTCCAAACCAACGTTATTCAAGAACCCGAGCCGCTCGCGAATTTCCTTCAGAATGGCCCGCGCGATCTCATTCTTCTGCTTGGTCAGGCTCTCCGGCGCCGCGTCGATCCAGGCCAGCGCCTCGCGGATCGACTTCTGCACAACCTGCCCCACGTGATCGCCCGCGATCTTCACCGCCAGCGCCTCTTCCCTCAGCCGGTAACCGTTGCAGACCCCGCAGGGCCGGTTGTTCTGAAACCGCTCGAACTCTTCGCGGATCCAGTTGCTGTCGGTTTCCCGGTAGCGCCGCTCCATATTGGGGATAACCCCTTCGAACGGCCGCGAAATTTCATAAACTCGCCCGCCCTCGTCATAGCGGAACTTGATCTCTTCCTCGCCCGATCCGTAGAGGAAGACCTGCTGCACATGGGCGGGCAAATCCTTCCAGCGCGCGTTCTTATCGAACTCGTAGTGCTTCGCAATCGCCTGAATCGTCTGAAGAAAATACGGGCTTTTGCCCTTCCGCCACGGCGCCAGCGCGCCATCGGCGATCTTAAGCGCCTGATCGGGCACCACGAGCCGTTCATCAAAGAAGAGCTCCACCCCGAGCCCGTCGCACTCAGGGCAGGCCCCGAAAGGCGCGTTGAACGAGAACAGCCGCGGCTCGATCTCGGGGATGGTGAAGCCACTGACAGGGCAGGCAAAATTCTCGGAAAAGGTGATCCGCTCCGGCTCTTCGTCGGCGGCCACAGCCGTCTCCAGAATGGCGATCCCCTGCGCCAGATCGAGCGCCGTGCGGAACGAATCCGCCAGCCGGGTCTCGATCCCGTCCTTCACCACGATCCGGTCCACCACCACGTCGATATCGTGGCGGTATTTCTTGTCGAGCTTGGGCGCATCGTCCAACTCATGAAAGGCGCCATCCACCTTCACCCGCTGGAAGCCCTGCTTCCTAAGCTCCAGAAATTCCTTGCGATATTCCCCCTTCCGGTCACGCACGATGGGGGCCAGCAGGTAGGCCCGCGTGCCCTCCTCCATCGTCATCACCCGGTCCACCATGTCCTGCACCTGCTGCGCTTCGATTGGCAGGCCGGTGGCGGGCGAATAGGGCGTTCCGGCCCTCGCAAAAAGCAGCCGGAGGTAGTCGTAAATCTCCGTCACCGTGCCGACGGTCGAGCGGGGGTTCTTGCTCGTCGTCTTCTGCTCAATGGAGATCGCCGGAGACAGGCCGCTGATGTGATCCACATCAGGTTTTTCCATCATATCAAGGAATTGCCGGGCATAGGCGCTCAGGCTCTCGACATAGCGGCGCTGCCCCTCGGCGTAGATCGTATCAAACGCAAGGCTCGACTTGCCGGAGCCAGAGAGCCCGGTGATCACCACAAGCTCGTCGCGTGGAATATCCACGTCGATCCCCTTGAGGTTATGCTCGCGCGCGCCGCGCACCTCGATATGCTTCAACTCGGCCATGTCACCCCCGGCGGTTCACAAGGCCAAGAGATAGTGCAGCGCCCGCGCCACGCCAACACAAAAATGAGAACATACCGTAAACATGCTGACAGCGCGTCAATCGCTGCCGAGGTAATGCGCCGAACGGCCTGAAAACCGCCCGGCGATGAAGCGCAGAAACCCCGCCACGAGCGGCGCGTTGCGCAGGTCGGGGTGGGTCAGCGCCCAGATTGGCATATAGGGCACCAGCGGCGTGCCGGGCACCCGCACCAAGCCGCGCCCGCCCATGAAACAGGGCATCCGGGTCAGCCCGATCCCTTGGCGTACAAGGCTTTCGGCGGCGACCATATCGTCGCAAAGCGCGGCCAGCGTGGCATTGGCAAACCGCGCCCGGATGCTCTTGGCCACCGGCGCCTCCCACGCGGTAAAGCCCACCACCGGCAGCGCGCCCGTCCCCTCCAGCGCCGCGCGGTAACGGTTCAGAAACCCTTCGCTGGCATAAAGCCCGGCACGCTGGTCGGAGATCTTCCGGCCCCAGAGGCTCTCGGCAGGGGCGTGGCTCACCCGGATCGCCACATCCGCCTCGCGCCGGTGCAGATCGAGGATGCGATTGTCGCCGAGGATATGCAGCTCAACGGCGGGGTGCTCGGCCTGCCAGAGGGCAATATCTTCGGCAAAGCGCGCATCGGCTAGCAGCGGCGGGATCGTAACCCGCAGCACGCCGCCCTCGCCGGTGCGGGCGGCCAGTTCGAGGTCGAGCGCAATCGCCTCGGCCTCCATCGCCTCGGCCCGCGTGGCCACGGTGGCCCCTTCTGCGGTGGGCCGCACACCTTCGGGCAGCCGCTCGAAAAACCGCGTGCCGCTCCGCGCCTCCAGTCGTGCAAGCTGTCGAGACACCGTGCCGTGGTTCACCCCCAGCACCCGAGCCGCGCCCGAGAGGCTCCCAGCGCGGGCCAGTTCCAGCACCAGCCTGAGGTCATTCCACTCCAGCATCCGGCCAGTCTCCCACGCGTCGCCATGCTCCAGCCCTTGCATTCTTGCACAGACCCTTTGCCAATCCGAGCAATTTTGCAAAGCCGTGCCAAGGGGCAGTCTGCGCGAAACGAAAGGAGAGACCATGCCCCATTACGTGACCGTCCAACTCGAGGTGACCGACCCGGAGTTGATGCAGCAATACCGCGCGCGCGGCTTCGAGCCGGTGGCCAAACACGGCGGAGAGATGATCGCCGGAGGCCCGGACTGCGAAGTGCTGGAAGACAATGGCGGCGGCGCGCCCGCCTCGGTGCTGCTCAGCTTCCCCTCCGCCGATGCCGCCCGCGCATGGGCGGAAGACCCTGAATTTGCGGAGGTTTACGCGCTCCGCCGCCGGGCCGCAAAAACCACCATCACCCTGCTTCCGCCGAAGGGCTGACGCGGGCGAAGATCAGCGAAACCGCCGCCATCCCGGCGAGCGAGAGCACCACGACCAGGGCCGCCATCCCGCCCAAGCCTTCGCCCAGCGCGAGCGTGAAGAGCGGGATGGTGAGCGCCGTGCCGATGTTGCCGAACTGCGCGATCGCCCCGTTGGCCCGCGCGGTATCGGCCGGGTCGGGGTTGAGCAGCGGAGCCGAGGCAAAGGCCGCCCCCGGCACCGCGCCGAAGGCCAGCAGCATCGGCAGTGCAATCGCCAGCCGCAGCCCCGGCAGCAGGAGGAACAGCACCATCAGCGCCGCTCCTGCGGCAAAGGCCACGACCGCCAACCGTTGCGGCGCGATGGAGCGCGTCGCCGCCCCGGCCCAGAAGGTGCCCACCAGCGCCACCAGCGGCAGCAGCGGCGCCGTCCATCCGCCAAGGAATTCCGGCAGGAAGGTGATGAGCGACATGAACATCAGCGCGTGCCAGAAGAACATCAGCGCCGGGGCGAACCTGCGGGCGCTGGTGTAGATCGCCACATGCCGCGCCAGCCAGCCCTCCGCCGTCGCCCCGCCCCGGCCGACGCCGCGTGGCAGGATCGGCGCAATCGCCGCGCCGACCGCTGCCAGCAGCGCCGCATGTACCCAGTAAAGCCCTGTTCCCGCTAGGCTTTCCACCAGTGAGAAGAGCGCGAAGCCGACCCCGAAGAAGGTGCCCCAAAGCCCCATGACGGCGCCGCGATGCTCCGCTGTGCAGCTCGCCGCCATCAGAGTCGGCGCCGCGACAACGATGGCGAGGTGCGCAAACCCCTCCACCAGCCGCAGCGCCATGAAGAGCCCAAAGGCCGGCAACAGCGCCTCCGCCGCGCCCAGCGCCACGCCCGCGACGACCGCCGCCAGCAACACCCGCCGCGCCCCGAACCGCGCCACCACGATCCCGGCAGTCGCGCCAAAGACAATGCCCGCCACGCTGGTCATCGAAACGGCGAAGGGCAGCACACCGCCCGCCTCCGGGTAACGCTCCGCCAGCGCGCCAAGGGTCAGCGCGGCCTTGGCAAAATGCCCGGCGGCCAGCAGCCCCAGCGCATAGAGCAGGGCCACCAGCGGCCAGTTCGTCTTGTCGGGAGCCTGGGTCATGCCCGCTTGTCGCCCCATCCCGGCCCAAGGTCAATTTGCCGCCGCGCAGCTGCCGTGTTTTACTTTGCGTAAGTCATTTTTGATCCAAGAGGTTTTCCCATGCTTCGCGCGCTAATCCTTTGCCTTTGCACGCTCTTTGCTACCGCCGCTCTGGCCCAGGAGCGCCCGCGGGCGATTCTGGTGATGGACGGGTCGGGCTCGATGTGGGGCCAGATCGACGGCAAGGCCAAGATCACCATCGCGCAAGAGGTCGTCGGCACCGTGCTGGGCGGCCTGCCCGACAGTCAGGAACTCGGCCTCACCCTCTATGGCCACCGCCGCAAGGGCGACTGCGCCGATATCGAAACCGTGGTTCAACCCGGCACCGGCACCAAATCCGCCATCCAGAGCGCGGTGAACGCGGTCAGCCCCAAGGGCAAAACCCCGATGACAGAGGCCGTTCGTCAGGCCGCCGAGGCACTGAAGTACACCGAGGAGAAGGCCACCGTCATCCTCGTCTCCGACGGCATCGAAACTTGCGATCCCGATCCCTGCGCCGCCGCCGCCGCGCTGGAGCAGGCGGGCGTGGATTTTACCGCCCATGTGGTCGGATTCGACGTGTCCGAGGCCGAGGCTCTGCGTCAGATGCAATGCATCGCCGATGAAACCGGCGGCCAGTTCATCGAGGCCTCCAATGCCGCCGAGCTGGCCGATGCCATGGTCGCCGTGGTCGATGTCGAGGAGGAGCCCGCGCCGGAGCCGGTGGCCGTCACCCACGAGGTCCGCTTCCGCGCCACCGCTGGCGAGGGCGGCCCCTTCATTTCGGAGCCGCTGGCTTGGGAGATCAGCCAGGAGGGCACGCCCGTCGGCACCACCACGCTCGAGGCCGCTCCCACCGTGAGCCTTGAAGAGGGCGCCTATCAGGTCACCGCCACCCGCCCGTCAGACGACATCGCCCGCGAGGCCAGCTTCACGGTGAAGCCCGGCAAGCAGACGGTCACGGTCATCTTCCCGGACCCGCTGGTCCAGATCCGCTTTCAGGCGATTGATGGCAAGCACGGCCCCCGCATCTCCGACCCGCTGGTCTGGGATCTCTACCGCGGTGAGGAGCTGGTCGAAGGGCCGCTCAACGTCGATGGGTTCACCGCCGAGTTGGAGAAGGGTGAATACCGCGTCACCGTGATGCGCCCCTCCGATGAGGCCAGCGCCGAGGCCATCGTCGGCGTCGGAAAGGTCCGCAAGACGGTCACCGTCGAACTGCCGCCCTATGCCCCGCCCGCCTCGCTGGAGGCCGCCGAAAGCGCCGTTGCGGGCAGCCACATCCCTGTGCGCTGGACTGGCCCCGAGGGCCAGAACGACACCATCGCCGTGGGCGTGCCGGGCAACGGCAACCAGATAAATTACACCTACATCCGCGAAGGCTCTCCGCTCGAGCTTGAGATGCCCGCCACCTCCGGCAGTTACGAGCTGCGCTACGTGCTGGCCAAGGGCAACAAGGTGCTGGCCACGCTTCCCATCGAGGTCACGCCAGTCGAGGCCACCGTCACCCCGCCCGCCGTGCTGCCAGCCGGCGGCAAGGTGCAGGTCGGCTGGACCGGCCCAGATTATCAGAACGACTTCATCGCTATCGCCAAGCCGGGCGACGCGGGCAACCGCTACGCGGCTTACAGCTACACCCGCCACGGCGCGCCGCTCGATCTGCAAATGCCCGCCGAGCCGGGCAGCTACGAGATCCGCTACGTGATGAGGCAAGACAACACGGTGCTCGCCACCGCGCAGGTCGAGGTCACCGCCGTCACCGCCTCCGTCTCCCCGCCCGAGGCTCTGCCCGCAGGCGGAACGGTACAGGTCGGCTGGCAGGGACCGGACGATCAGAACGACTACATCGCCATCTTCCCCGAGGGCGAGGCCAAGTACACCGGCTACACCTACACCCGCCACGGCTCCCCCGCCGCGCTGCGCCTGCCCGCCGAGCCGGGCCGCTACCGCATCGCCTACGTCCAGCGGCAGGGCAATACCGAGCTGGCCACTGAGGATGTCGAGGTCACCGCCGTCACCGCCTCGGTCACGCCCCCCGCCGAGCTGCCCGCAGGCGGCACCGTGCAGGTCGGCTGGACAGGCCCGGATGACCAGAACGATTATATCGCCGTCTTCCCCGCAGGCGGCGACCGCTACACAGGCTACACCTACACCCGTCATGGCAGCCCCGCCGCCGTGCGTCTGCCTGCCGAACCGGGCCGCTATCGCATCGCCTACGTACAGGATGTGGGCAACACCGAGATCGCCTCGGTCGAGGTCGAGGTCACGGCTGTCACCGCGACCCTCACGCCTCCGGCCGAGCTGCCAATGGGCGGCACGGTCGCGGTGGAGTGGACCGGCCCGGACGACCAGAACGATTACATCGCCGTCTTCCCCGCAGGGGAGAGCCAATACACCGGCTATGCCTACACCCGCCACGGCAGCCCCGCGCAGGTGCCCCTGCCCGCAACGCCCGGCAAATACCGGATCGCCTATGTGCAGGATGTCGGCAATACCGAGATCGCCGCGGTCGAGGTCGAGGTCACAGCCGTCACCGCCACCCTCTCCGCGCCCACCTCTGCCGAGCAGGGCGCAACGGTGCCGGTGGAGTGGCAGGGGCCGGACTTCAAGAACGACTACATCGCCGTCTTCCCCGCGGGCGAAAGCCAGTACACCGGCTACACCTACACCCGCCACGGCAGCCCGGCGCAGGTTGCCATGCCCGCCACGCCCGGCGACTACGAGGTGGCCTATGTGCTCGACCGCGGCAACACGGTCGTCACCCGCAGCCCGATCACCGTCACCGCCGCCAGCGCAAGCGTCACCCCGCAGGACGGTGGCACCGCGGGCGGCGAACTGCTGGTGGATTGGGAGGGGCCGGACAACAAGGGCGATTACATCGCGCTCTTCCCCGCCGAGGGGGGCAATTACACCGGTTACGCCTACACCGCCAAGGGCAGCCCGGCCAAGCTGAAGCTGCCCGACACCCCCGGCGCCTACGTGGTCAAATACGTGCTCGACCGCGACAACACCGCCATCGCCGAGGCCCCCGTCACCGTGCAGTAACCCGGCATCGGCGCAAACCGCTGACGCCACCCCAAGCGCAGTTCCTGCTTCGGAGCCCTCCGTCGCCTGCCCCCCCAAGGGACGGCGGCAGGCTCCGGGTCAACCGGAATCGCCGAGGGGCCCCACGCATGTGGGGATACGGCTATCCCGGTTGATGCGGAGACGGTCGTCGGCCATCCCGGGGTCAGGTGATGGAGGGCGCGCAAGCAGGTTCCTGCTTTGGTGAGTCCCGAGCTTAAAGCCCCCCTCAGACATCCCGCGCAGGCCGTGCGTGGCGGAACGGGGTGGGCGGGCGGGCGT
The DNA here is from genome assembly GCA_017792405.1 of Oceanicola sp. Taxonomy (GTDB): domain Bacteria; phylum Pseudomonadota; class Alphaproteobacteria; order Rhodobacterales; family Rhodobacteraceae; genus Vannielia. The sequence continues at coordinate 1,162,593 of CP051231.1, read as the reverse complement.
TCCGCCACGCATGGCCGCACCCCGCAAAACTTCACACCGGCGGAATATCCCCCTCCGCCCGCTGCGCATGAAACTCCGCCTCGAACGCGGCAAACCGCCCCTCGGCAATCGCCGCTCGCATCCCCTGCATCAGCTCCTGATAGTAATGCAGGTTATGCCATGTCAGCAGCATCCCGGCGATCATCTCGCCCGCGCGGTACACATGATGCAGATAGGCCCGGCTGTAGCCCCGGCAGGCCGGGCAGCCACAGGCCTCATCCAGCGGCCGAGGATCATCCGCATGGCGGGCGTTCTTCAGGTTCACCTGCCCGCGCCGGGTCCAGGCCTGCCCGGTCCGCCCGCTGCGCGAGGGCAGCACGCAGTCCATCATGTCGACGCCGCGCTTCACCGCGCCGACGATGTCATCGGGCTTGCCCACCCCCATCAGGTAGCGCGGCTTGTCCTCGGGCAGCATCCCCGGCGCATAGTCCAGCACGCCGAACATCGCCTCCTGCCCCTCGCCCACAGCAAGCCCGCCAATCGCGTAGCCATCAAAGCCGATCGCCTTCAGCGCCTCGGCGCTCTCGCCCCGCAGCTCCTCGGTCACCCCGCCCTGCTGGATGCCAAAGAGCGCGTGGCCGGGCCTGTCGCCAAAGGCCACCCGCGACCGCTCCGCCCAGCGCATGCTCAGCCGCATCGACTCCGCCACCGCATCTTCCGTCGCAGGCAGCGCCGGGCACTCATCGAAACACATCACGATATCGGAGCCGAGCAGCCGCTGGATCTCCATCGAGGTCTCCGGGCTCAGAAAATGCTTCGATCCGTCCACATGGCTGCGAAAGGTCACGCCGTCCTCGGTCAGCTTGCGCAGATCGGCAAGGCTCATCACCTGAAAGCCCCCCGAGTCGGTCAGGATCGGCTTGTCCCAGTTCATGAACTTGTGAAGGCCGCCCAGCCGCGCCACCCGCTCCGCACCCGGCCGCAGCATCAGGTGATAGGTGTTGCCCAGCAAAATATCGGCCCCCGTTGCCGCAACGCTCTCCGGCATCATCGCCTTCACGGTTGCCGCCGTGCCCACAGGCATGAAGGCCGGCGTGCGGATCTCGCCGCGCGGTGTGGTCAGCACGCCCAATCGGGCCTTGCCGTCCTGCGCCTTCACTTCGTATGTCACCGGTGTCGTCATATGCCCGTCTCCTTCGGGCCCCATATCCGACAGATGCAGCCAAAAGCCAAGGACAGCCCGATGACCCCACCCGCCACCGCGCCCCTCCAATTCGGCTGGGAAGAATGGGTCACCCTGCCCGCCCTCGGCCTGCCCGCGCTGAAGGCCAAGGTCGATACCGGCGCGCGCACCTCGGCGCTGCACGCCTCCGATATCGAAACCTTCGGCCCGGCCGCCAAGCCCAAGGTGCGCTTCACCGTCCACCCGATTCCGGGCCGCGAAGACCTGTTCATCCCCTGTTCCGCCGCCATCACCGACCGGCGCGAGGTGACCTCGTCCAATGGCGAGAAAGAGCTGCGCTACGTTATCGAAACCCCGCTCGAGGTCGCCGGTCACGCATGGCCCATCGAGGTCACCCTCACCGACCGCTCCACAATGGCCTCGCGGATGCTGCTGGGCCGGCAGGCCCTGCACGAAGAGATCAACATCCACGCCAACGACCGCTTCTGCCAGCCCGAGCTGGATTACGAGGTCTATCACTCCCCCGCCGTCCGCGCCGCCCAGCCGCCCCGCGCGCTGCGCATCGCCGTGCTGAGCCGCGAGAACAACTATTCCACCCGCAGGCTGGTCGAAGAGGGCGAGAAGCGCGGCCACACCGTGGAGGTGATCGACACCACCCGCTGCTACATGGCCATCTCAACCCTCGCGCCCGAGGTGCATTACGACGGCAAGCGCCTGCCCCGCTACGATGCGGTGATCCCGCGCATCGGCGCATCGGTCACCACTTATGGCACCGCCATCGTGCGCCAGTTCGAAACCATCGGCACTTTCTCGGTGAACCCCTCCCACGGCATCACCGCCTCGCGCGACAAGCTGCACGCGCATCAGATCATGTCGCGCGCCAAGGTGCCCATGCCCGACACCGCCTTCGCAGCCTCTCCCAAGGACACCGCCAACCTGATCGCGCTTGCCGGCAGCGCCCCGCTGATCGTGAAGCTGCTGGAGAGCACCCAGGGCAAGGGCGTGGTGCTGGCCGAAACCCGCAAGGCCGCTGAGTCGGTGATCGACGCCTTCCGCGGGCTCAACGCCAACTTCCTCGTGCAGGACTTCGTCAAGGAGGCCGCCGGCGAGGACATCCGCTGCATGGTGATCGGCGGCAAGGTGGTCGCCTCGATGAAGCGCACCGGCGCCGAGGGCGATTTCCGTTCCAACCTCCACCGGGGCGGCACCGCCAAATCGGTCCGCATCTCCCGGCTCGAGCGTGAAACCGCCACCCGCGCCGCCCGCGCCTTCGGCCTCGGCATGGCCGGGGTGGACCTGCTGCGCTCCGAAGACGGCCCCAAGGTGCTGGAGGTCAACAGCTCCCCCGGCTTCGAGGGCATCGAGGCCGCGACCGACAAGAACGTGGTCGCCCGCCTCTACGACGAGATCGAGCACCACGTCCGCCCCAAACAGGTCCGCCGCCGGAAGAGCTGACGCGCCTTGCCGTTGGGGCGGGCGGCGCCTCGCCCCCTTACCCCAGCACCGCCAGCACCAGCATCGCCGCGCCCAGCGTGCCCCCCAGCACGAAGACCAGCGCCACCTGCCCCAGCCCGAAGGCCCGGCGGATCGCCTCCACGTGCAGCAACGTTCCTGTGAGGTAGACGCCAAGCACCCCCAGCAGCAGCGGGCTCTCCACCATCCACGCAGGGTGGCCCAGCATGTCCTGCGCCACCCGCCAGCCAAGCAGCGCCGAGGCGCCGGCCCAGCTGAAGGTCATCGCCAGCGCAAGGGGCGTCGCCTTCTCGCGCCAGAGCCACAGAAAGGTGCCCGCCAGCGTGGCCGCCATCGCCACCAGCGCCGCGCGCGCAAGATCCTGCGCGGTGACAATTCCGAGCGGCCGGGCCAGCACGCCCAGCACAAGCAGGATGAGGGCCATCAGCCCCAAGGCACGTGTCATTTTCCCAGCATCTCCTTCAGCGTCGCGTCGAGCGCATCGGCGGCGGCGCGGTTGCGGTCGGTCTCCCGCTCCATCTCGCGGCCCAGCAGCAGCCGCCGCAGCGCGGCCCGGAGCCAGCTCATTTGTCGCCCCCGCCTGCGCCCCGGCCCGGCAGGCGCTCGCGGATCAGCGTGGTCAGCTCGATGATGATCTCGGTGTTGCGGTGCAGGGCAGCGCGGGTGGTTTCGTCCTTCTTGTGGTCCTTGAAGAGCAGGAAGAAGACGAGCAGCACCCACGGCCCGTGCTCGGTGAGCAGGCTGATCCAGACGGTATCGGGCATCATGCCGCCCGGCCCCCGCGCCAGTCGTCCAGCGCCGGGTTCTCGCCCTCCGCAGCTTCGCCGGAACCCTCCGGCACACCGCCGCCGCCTGCCCCCGCCTGCAACGCCGCCATGTTGGCCTGCACCTGCGGCGCCAGCGCCACCGTCGCGGCGATCGAGCGCTGAAACTCCTGCCCCTTCACCTGATGCCGCGCCCCAAAATAGAAGCTCACGATCGCCCCCATCAGCCACCAAAGCGGCTCGGGCACTAGCGCGATCCCTTGCATCCGCGCGGCAAACCAGATCGGGTCCACCAATGCTGCCAGCATCAGAAAGATCGTGCCCAATGCCAGAACCGGGCGCGGCAGGCGGTTCAGCCCGTCCATGAACCGGTCGAACCACCCCTTGCGCTCGACCATGAACTCGCGGCCAAACTGCTCCAGCGCCGCGCCCTGATAGGCGGCAGCCCGGGCCGAGGCATTTTCGGCGTTCTCACGAAACACCTCCACCGTCTCGGCAATCCCGTTGCGCCCGCCGCCAAAGAGCGCCGTGAGCATGGCGGTGATCAGCCCCATTTCGCCACCCGCGCGCGGTGCTCGGCCTCCGTCAGGTGGTATTTCGGGCCAATGAACTCTTCCGCTCGGGTGATCCAGCCGCCCTTCCCGCCATCGCGGCGGCGGGCGTATTTGCGGCTGGAGGGGCGGGCATCTGCGAGGCCGTAGTAATAGTTGCGCCGGGCGATCCCGTAGGCATCGGCCAGATGGTCCGGCGCCTCCTCGAAGGCGGCGCGGGCGGCGGCGATGGTCTGCGGGCCAATCGCGCCATCCACAGCGCAGGCCTGTCCCATCCGGGCCAGCAGCCGTTGCAGGATCTTCACCGCGTTACTGCCCGCGTTCACATACATGTCGAAGACGCTGGCGTGCAGCGCCACCGGCAGCTCCGCAATCCGCGGCCGCTTGAAGTAATGCTCGATGAAGATGCCCCGCGCCTGCTCGGCGCTGAGCCGTTTCACATCGCGGACGGTGGTGCGCCCGTCACCATCAAGGTCCACACCAAGGCGGCGCAGCGTGCCGATGGTGACCCCGAATTTCGTCGCGCCGCCCGGATCATCGGGGTCGTTCACATAGCCGCCCTCGCGGGCCACGATCTCGCGGGCAATCTCGTCGACAGTGGGCATGGATGCCTCCAGACGTTTCCTCGAACCGTCCGGAAGCCTGCGGCATTTGGTTTAAGATTTATGAAGCGGGGCGTGCGGGCGTAGGGCGGGACTTGTCCCGCCGCACTGTCGCCTCAGCGCGTGGCCCTAGCCCGCCTTCTCCTCGGCCTGCGCAGCAAGGCTCTCGGCCCGGGCGGCCAGTTCGGCCATGAAGTCCTCCACCTCGCGGGGCACCACCGGCACCTCCACGCGGGCGGGCTCGGGCGCGGGAACGGCCTTCATCTCCTCGATGAGCTTTTCCTGCGCCGCCAGCTTTTCTTCCGCCGCAGCCGCCTTCTCCTCGAAGGCCGCCGTGCGGTCGGCCAGCATCAGCCCGGCCATCAGCAGCATCCGCGCCTCGGGCAGCCGTCCGATCTGGCTCACCAGCGCGCTCGCCTCGCGGTCCAGCATCTCCGCCGCCCCAGTGAGGTAATGCTCTTCGCCCTCCTGACAGGCGACCGTAAAGCTCCGCCCGCCAATCGAAATCTGAACCTCAGCCATGTGCAGCCTCCCCCACCAGCGGCTCCAGTGCGGCGATCACCGCATCCAGTTCCTCGCGGTCCTCGGCCTGCTTGGCCCGCAGCGCCGCCTCGGCCTCTTCCAGCTCGGCGATCCGCTCCTGCTGGCGCTCCTTCAGCGCCTTCATGGCATCAATCCGCTCACGCAGCTGGGTGTTGGCCGTCTGCTCCGCCTCCAGCGCCTGTTTCAGCTGAAGCACCTGCGCCTCGAGCCCGCGCTGCGCCGCGAGCTCCTCTTCGCTCGGACCCGCCTGGCCCGCCTCGTAGCTGGCCACGGCAGCGCCGATCCTGTCCATCGCGGCGGTCAACCGCCGCTCCAATGCCGAGATGTCACTCATTCTGCTGTCCCCTGCGGTGTGAGCCACCGCTCTTTTCTCTTGCACCTGTCCTGCGCCGCTGCCCCGCGCCCGAATCGACGCGCAGTCCCGGCTGCCTCAAGTGTAACCGAGGGCCGCAAAACATGCGCCCCTTTTGTTCCAAGCACTTACCACGCGGCCTTCATGCTGCCTTGAACTCCCCCCCGAGCCTGCTATCACGACGCAACATTCTTGCACCGAGGGGACCTTTTCCGTGGACATCGACGCGCTTCGCAACGCCCATCCCGAACATTGGATGAAAGCCGCCTGCATCCGCACGCTCACGCTCGATGCGGTCGCCGCCGCCAACTCCGGCCACTCCGGCGCGCCGATGGGCATGGCCGATGTCGCCACCGTCCTCTTCGAGAAGCACCTGAAGTTCGACGCCTCCGCCCCCAACTGGCCCGACCGTGACCGCTTCATCCTCTCCGCAGGCCACGGCTCTATGCTGGTCTACTCGCTGCTCTACCTCACCGGCGATGCGCAGATAACCCTCGAAGAAGTCAAGAATTTCCGCCAGCTCGGTGCCCGCACCGCAGGCCACCCCGAGAACTTCCTCGCCGACGGGATTGAAACCACAACCGGCCCGCTCGGTCAGGGCATTTCCAACGCTGTCGGCTTCGCCATCGCCGAGGAGAGCCAGCGCGCCCACTGGGGCAAGAAGGTGGTCGATCACTACACCTACTGCATCGCCGGCGACGGCTGCCTGATGGAGGGCGTGAGCCAGGAGGCCATCGCACTCGCCGGGCACCTCAAGCTCTCGCGCCTCATCGTGATGTGGGACAACAACGACATCACCATCGACGGCAAGGTCTCGCTCTCCGACAGCACCGATCAGGTCGAACGGTTCAAAGCCTCCGGCTGGAACGTGCTGCAATGCGACGGCCATGACCCCGAGGCGATCGACGCGGCCCTTACCGAGGCCAAAAAGTCCGACCGCCCGACCATGATCGCCTGCAAAACCCACATCGCCCTCGGCCACGCCGCGCAGGACACCTCCAAGGGCCACGGCGCGCTCACCGACGCCGACCAGCTCGACGCCGCCAAAAAGGCCTACGGCTGGACCTCCCCCGCCTTCACCATCCCCGCCGACCTCAAGTCGGATTGGGAGGCCATTGGCAGCCGCGGCGAACAGGACCGCAAGGATTGGGAGGTCCGCCTCGGTGCTCTCTCCGAGCGCAAACCCGCCGATCTCGGCGTGTTCTCGGCCGAAGATCGCAAGGGCCGCTTCATCCACTACGGCATCCGCGAGCACGGCATGGCCGCCGCAATGAACGGCATGGCTTTGCACGGCGGTTCAAAGCCTTACAGCGGCACCTTCATGTGCTTCACCGACTATGCCCGCCCGGCAATGCGCCTCTCCGCGCTGATGAAGGTCGCCCCGGTCTACGTAATGACCCACGACTCCATCGGTCTGGGCGAGGATGGCCCCACCCACCAGCCGGTCGAGCATCTCGCCCTGCTGCGGGCCACGCCCAACACGCTGGTGTTCCGCCCCGCCGACGCGGTCGAGACCGCCGAGGCCTGGGAGATCGCCCTGAGCCAGACCAGCAAGCCCTCCATCCTCGCCCTCTCCCGTCAGGGCCTGCCCACCGTGCGCAAAGAGCACAAGGGGAAGAACCTGACCGAACAGGGCGCCTACGTTCTGGCCGACGCCGAGGGCAAGCGGCAGGCCATCCTCCTCGCCACTGGCTCCGAGGTGAGCATCGCGATGGAGGCCAAGGCGCTGCTGGAGGCCGAAGGCATCGGCACCCGCGTGGTCTCCATGCCCTCGATGGAGCTTTTCGCTGCGCAGGACGAGAAGTACCGCAAGCGCGTGCTCCCCGGCGGCCCGGTCCGCGTGGCCGTCGAGGCCGCCGTCCGTCAAGGCTGGGACCAGTGGCTGCTCGGTGAGCGCGGCCGCGAGGCCAAGGCCGGCTTCGTCGGGATGGACAGCTTCGGCGCCTCCGCCCCGGCCGAAGAGCTTTACGAGAAGTTCGGCATCACCGCCAAGGCCGTGGCCGAGAAGGTGAAGAGCCTGCTCTGATCCTTTGGGGGTGCGCCATGTATGCGCACCCTACACCCGCGCAGGCTGCCAATTCATGGCGCAACTGTTCAGCCTACGGTGTGACACCCCCGTAGGGTGCGCATTCATGGCGCACCCCACCTACCCGCCCAGCGCAAACCAACCCGGCCCGGCCACGGCCAGCGCAAGGCATCCGCCCGCGATCGCCCAGTTCTTCACGAAGATGGTAATCTGCCACGGGTCGCTCGGGATGTAGTGGAACATGCTGGTAAAGGCGCAATAGGCCGCCAGCGCCAGCGCCACCGGCGTCACCCAGACACCCAGCACAAGGCACACCGCCGCGCCCGCGTTGAAGGCCAACGCGGGCCAAACCAGCCAGGTCGGCATCCCCTTGCCCGCCAGCAGGTCCATCACCGCCTGCGGCTGGGTCTTCTGCACCGCGCCGCCGATGAACAGCCCCGCGATCAGGAGACGCGCGACCAGCAGAGCAACCGATTGCCAGATCACCCGCGCACCGCCTTCCACATCGGCGCGATCACGAATTGCACCAACGGGATCAGCACGAAGCCAAGCAGCAGCCCCAGCACGCCGGCCAGTCCGGCCCCGGCGATCCATTCCACAACCGCATGCCAGTTCTCCGGCACCTTCGCCGCCGCCGCCACAGCCGCGTCATGCACCCAGTGCTCCGGGTCATGCCAGCCCATCACGGCCAGCGAATGGATGATGATCTGCCCGCCGACCCAAAGCATCGCCGCCGTGCCCACGATCATCAGAAACTTCAAGAACCACGGCATCCCGATCACGATCCCGCGCCCCAGCGCCCGGGTCAGCCCGAGGCGGCCGCGCTCGGCCATATGCAGCCCCACGTCATCGGCCTTCACGATGATCGCCACGCTGCCATAAACGGCAGCAGTGATCATCACCCCCGCCAGCGCCAGCGCCGCGCCCTGAAACCAGATGCTCGCCTCCGCGTCGAGGTTGGAAAGGATGATCGTCATGATCTCGGCGGAGAGGATGAAATCCGTCTTGATCGCGCCCTGAATCTTCTGCTCCTCAAGGTGCGCCTTGTCCCCCTCGATATGAATGTCGACATGGTGCGAGCTTGGATGGATCAGATGCCATATCTTCTCCGCCCCCTCGAAACACAAATAGGCCCCGCCCAGCATCAACAACGGATAAATGAGCCAAGGCGCAAAGGCCGAGAGCAGCAGCGCGGCTGGCAACAGGATCACCAGCTTGTTGAAGATCGAGCCCCGCGCGATCCGCCAGACAATCGGCAGCTCCCGTTTGGGCTCGAACCCCTGCACATATTTCGGCGTCACCGCCGCATCGTCGATCACCGCGCCCGCCGCCTTGGCGCTCGCCTTCGCCGCCTGGCTGGCGATGTCATCCACCGAGGCCGCCGCCAGCTTTGCAATCGCCGCCACGTCGTCCAGAAGTGCCAGAAGTCCGCTCATGCCCGTTCCCTTTGTTCGCCCCTCCAACCTAGGGATTCGGCCCGCAGAGGCAAGCGCGCAGCCATGCCGGGCAACGTTTGCGCAAACTGCTATCGCTAACAGCGGATGTTTACGCTAACACGCTGATTTGCTGCACTTTCCCGAGTATGCATCGGTATGCTACCCGGCTCTCCAAGGGCAATCCAAGGAGCGGGAAGATGACCATCACCATCGGGATCAACGGATTTGGCCGCATCGGGCGCTGCACCCTGGCGCATATCGCCGAGAGCGCGCGCAACGATGTTCAGGTCGTCAAGATCAACGCCCCCGGCGATATCGAGACCCACGCCCACCTGCTCCGCTACGACAGCGTCCACGGGCGGTTCCCCGGCGAGGTGCAAGTCAAGGGCGATGCGCTCGACCTCGGCCGCGGCCCGATCGACGTGATGTCGAGCTACGAGCCCGAGACCCTCGATTGGGGCGGCTGCGACGTGGTGCTGGAATGCACCGGCAAGTTCAACGATGGCATCAAATCCGCCATCCACCTCGAGCGCGGCGCCGGCAAGGTGCTCATCTCCGCCCCCGCCTCCAATGTGGATCGCACCGTGGTGTACGGCGTCAACCACCGCGCCCTGCGCGCGGATGAGCGGATGGTCTCCAACGGCTCCTGCACCACCAACTGCCTCGCCCCGCTCGCCAAGGTGCTGAACGACACCATCGGCATCGAGCGCGGCATCATGACGACGATCCACAGCTACACCGGCGACCAGCCCACGCTGGACCGTCGCCACAAGGATCTCTACCGCGCCCGCGCCGCCGCCATGGCGATGATCCCCACCTCCACCGGCGCTGCCAAGGCGCTCGGCGAGGTGCTGCCCGAACTCTCCGGCAAGCTCGACGGCACCGCCATGCGCGTGCCCACCCCCAACGTGTCGGCGGTGGACCTCACCTTCGAGGCAGGCCGCGACGTGACCGTTGAGAACGTGAACGAGGTGGTGGCCGAGGCCTGCGCCGGGCACATGGGCATGGTCATGGCCTACGACCCGGCCCCCAAGGTCTCGATCGACTTCAACCACACGCCGCAAAGCTCTATCTTCGCCCCCGACCAGACCAAGGTCGTCGGGCGCACCGTGCGCGTGCTGGCCTGGTACGATAACGAGTGGGGCTTCTCCGCCCGCATGGCCGATGTCGCCGGGCACATGGGCCGCCTGAACTAAGGCGCGCCCCGCCTTCCTGCCGCCCCAGTTGCCCGCTATGAAGGCGGCATGACCAACCGGCTCGCCCTCATCCTGTTCCTCCTCGCCGTCGCCGCCCTCGTGGCCGACGGCGTGCTGAACGAGAGCGCCGCCACCCTCTTCATGCTGAAGAAGTTCTCCGCCCTCACCGAGTGGCTCGCCTTCTGGCGCTAAGCGCCCCCGCGAAGACCTCAAAACAAAAGAAAAGGGCCGCCCCGAAGGACGGCCCAAATGTCGCGTTCTGCGACCGCTGGTGTCAGCTATCGAAGTAGCTGGCCACGGCAGCGTCAATCTCAGCAGGGGTGTTGCCGTTGTTGAAGGCTTGCGCCAGCGAGGCAACTTCCTCATCGCTCAGCTCCGACACATCGTGGTCGTAACCACCGATGTCGAGCTTGGCTTGCAGGATCTCACGCATGTTGTTCACGTCGAGCTCCAGATCGATGTCACCATCGGCGAGGTCAGCGTAGTACTCGGCGTTGGTGCCTTCGATGATCTCACCGATCGCACCCGACTTCTCGGCGGGGGATTTGCCGGAGTCGTTCACCACAACGTACACCTGACGCACTTGGTCGTCGGTCAGGGTTTCGGCTTCAACTTCTGGGGCGTACTCGGTCAGCGAGGCGTCAACGGATTCGCGCAGTTGCTCCGGGGTCATCGCAAAGGCGGTACCGGCAGTCATGGCAACAGCAGCGACAGTCATCATCAGGCGTTTCATATCGAACGAACTCCTTATCTCTTTGGCGCCCCGGTATTTTTTCCGGGGCCGGTGCCTCGCGGGGCCACCATTGGCCGGCCGCTGCACCGTCATTGCCTCCACAACTGCGCGGCGGCCCGGATCGTTCCAAAAAACTTTCAGCGGCTGTTCACGGCCCCGTGATCGCTCCGCCGAGCCGAGCCTCGCGCTTTTGCCCATCCCGTGTATGCTGCTCTCAGCCATCCCTGCCCTGCGCCGCCTTGACATGTGGCGCGCAATCGCAATGTTAGCGTTAACACCAGCACAGGAGGTTTTCATGGCCGTCAAGGTTGCAATCAACGGGTTCGGCCGCATTGGCCGCAACGTGCTCCGCGCCATCATCGAGAGCGGGCGCACCGATATCGAGGTGATCGCCATCAACGATCTCGGCCCGGTCGAGACCAACGCCCACCTCATCCGCTTCGACTCTGTCCACGGCAAGTTCCCGGGCGAGGTCAAGGTGGCCGGCAACACCATCGACGTGGGCCGCGGCCCCATCGAGGTCACCGCCATCCGCAACCCCGCCGAGCTGCCCTGGGCCGATGTCGACGTGGTGATGGAATGCACCGGCATCTTCACCTCCAAGGAGGCCTGCCAGGCGCATCTCGAGAACGGCTCCTCCCGCGTGCTGATCTCGGCCCCCGGCAAGAACGCCGACAATACCGTGGTCTACGGCGTCAACCATGACACCCTGACCAAGGATCACATCGTCGTCTCCAACGCCTCCTGCACCACCAACTGCCTCGCGCCGGTGGCCAAGGTGCTGAACGACAGCATCGGCATTGCCAAGGGCTTCATGACCACGATCCACAGCTACACCGGTGACCAGCCCACGCTGGACACCATGCACAAGGATCTCTACCGCGCCCGCGCGGCGGCCATGTCGATGATCCCCACCTCCACCGGGGCCGCCAAGGCCGTGGGCCTGGTGCTCCCCGAGCTGAACGGCAAGCTCGACGGCGTCGCCATCCGCGTGCCCACCCCCAACGTCTCGGTGGTGGACCTCACCTTCGAGGCCGCCCGCGACACCACGGTCGAAGAGATCAACGAGGCCATGCAGGCCGCCGCCGCTGGCCCGCTCAAGGGCATCCTCGGCGTGACCGACCAGCCCAACGTCTCGATCGACTTCAACCACGACCCGCACAGCTCCACCTTCGCGCTCGACCAGACCAAGGTGATGGAGGGCACGATGTGCCGCATCCTGAGCTGGTATGACAACGAGTGGGGCTTCTCCAACCGCATGTCCGATACCGCCGTGGCCATGGGCAAGCTCATCTGAGCCACCGCCACACCGCGCCAAAAGGGCCGTCCGGGCAACCGGGCGGCCCTTTGCTTTTGCCCTGTCCCGCCTGACGCATGGCTTTTCGCCGGGAGCCATGCACCCAGCGCAATCCCGTTAGCGCAAACGGTCAGTTGTGCCGCGGCGCAGCATGACTATTTCTGGCGCACAAGAGGAAGACAGAAGCAAACGAAAGGACAGCTCCGATGACCGTCTTGACCACCCTCCGCGCCGCCTATGAAAAGCACCGCGCCTACACCCGCACCCGCAACGAGATCGCCGCCCTTCCGCGCGACGTGGCCCTCGACCTCGGCATCTTTCCCGAAGACGCCAGCCAGATCGCCCGCGCCGCCGTTTACGGCTAAGCACGGCAGAACCCGCGCTCGCTTGCACCGCGTGATCCTCGGGCCTGACCCGAGGATCTTCCTTCTCAGCCAGCCACCCACCATAGCCCCAGCGGAGCGCGCTCTCACGATCGCGTCACCGCACGGCCCGTTAAGTTAACGCCACTATGTCATCTGACATGCGCATGGAATGTGCATCAGTTGTGCATCGAATGTGCATCGCCGGGCGGCCATGGTTAACCGCCCCGCGCGCGCCTTGTTAACCGAGCCTCAGGCCGCCGGCATCCGCTTTTCAACGATCTCCGCCCACCAGCTGCAACCCGCTGGAATCGCTTCATCATTGAAGTTGTATTCCGGGTGATGCACCGCCGCGGTATCGCCATTCCCAACAAGGATATAAGCCCCCGGACGCTCCTCCAGCATGAAGGCAAAATCCTCGCCCCCCATCACCAGCGGCGCCTCCGCACACTCCCCCGAAACCGCCCTGGCAACCTCGGCGGCAAACTCGGTTTGCTCCTCGGAATTCACCATCACCGGGTAGCCCTTCATGTAGTTCACCTTGGCCACCGCGCCGAAGACCTCGGCGGTCTTCTCGGCAATGGCAGGCAGCCGCTTTTCAACCAGTTCCCGCGTCTCCGGCGAGAGCGTCCGCACCGTGCCCTTTAGCTGCACCCGCTGGGGGATCACGTTGAACGCCTTGCTCGACGTCTCGAAGCTGGTGACCGAGACCACAGCCTCCTTCGTCGGGTCCGAGTTGCGGCTCACGATCGTTTGCAGCGCCAGCACCGTGTGCGAGGCCACGATGGTGCTGTCCACCGTCTCCTGCGGCTTGGCCGCGTGGCCGCCTTTTCCTTCGATATCAATGACAAACTGGTCGGTCGCCGCAAAGAACGGCCCGGGGCGGATGGCGAATTGCCCGGTCGGAACGCCCGGCCAGTTGTGCATCCCGTAGACTTCCTGAATACCCCAGCGCTCCATCATCCCGTCTTCGCACATCTCCCGGCCACCGCCGCCGCCCTCTTCGGCGGGCTGGAAGATCACAACAACCGTGCCGTCAAAATTGCGGGTCTCGGCGAGGTATTTCGCGGCGCCCAACAGCATCGCGGTGTGGCCGTCATGGCCGCAAGCATGCATCGCGCCATCGGTTTTGGAGGCATACTCCAGCCCGGTCTGCTCGTGGATCGGCAGCGCGTCCATGTCGGCGCGCAGCCCGATGACCTTGCCCGATCCCTGCTGCTTGCCCTTGATCACGGCCACCACGCCGGTCCGCCCGATCCCCTCGGTAACCTCGTCGCAACCAAATTCCCGTAGCTTCTCAGCCACGACGCCAGCGGTGCGATGGGTGTCAAACAGGATTTCCGGATGCATGTGAAAGTCCTGCCGCCATTCGGCGATCTCGGGCTGCATCTCGGAGAGGCGATTCTTGATGGGCACTTGGGGTTACTCCTTCAGATGATCGAGCAGCCGCTCCATAACGCGTTGGCCTGCCTCGAACTGTGCGATGGTCATATATTCGTCTGCCTTGTGGGCCTGTGCAATGTCTCCCGGCCCGCAAATCACGGTAGAATAACGGGCATTCTGAAATTGCCCTGCCTCCGAGGCAAAGCTCACCACGGCCCCCGGCCCGTTGTCGCCGGTCAGGCTGCGCACCAGCGGCTCGGCATTGGCCTCGGGGCCTGATTCCGGCGCAAGGCCCGGCACGTCGAAAAGCTCGTGCAGGGTAAAGCCCGCATCGGGGTGCGTGGCCTTCATGCCTGCCTCGATCTCGGCCACCTTGTCGCGCAGGCGCGCCCGCCAGTCCGCCGTGTCCTCCATCGGCATCACCCTGAAATCAAACAGCAATTCGCAATGCTCGGCGGTGATGTTATGCACCTCCCCGCCCCGGATCTTTCCAACATGCAGCGTGGTGCAGGGCGGGGTGAACACCGCCTCTTCGGGCGTCGGCGTGCGGGCAAACTGTGCCGCATTCACCTCGTTCGCCCAGCCGATCAGCCGCGCCGCCTCCATGATCGCGCTGACCCCCTCGTGCATCATCGAGCTGTGCACCGGAAAGCCCTTCACCACGATCCCAAACCCGAGGTTGCCCTTGTGCCCGGTGACCGGCTTCAGCATCGACGGCTCGCCCACCACCACCGCCTCCGCGCGGGGCAAACCACTGGCCTGCAAGGCCTCGATCATCGGCGGCGCGCCGAAGCAGCCGATCTCCTCGTCATAGCTCAGGCCAATCTGCAACGGGCGCGAAACGCCCCGCTCGGCGGCCTGCCCCATTGCCCAGAGCGCAAGCGCGTCAAAGCCCTTCATGTCGACCACGCCGCGGCCATAGAGCCGCCCGTCCCGCTCCTCTACCGCCCAAGGGTCGCTGGCCCAGCTCTGCCCCTCCACCGGCACCACATCGGTATGGCCCGAGAGCAGCACACCGCCCGGCGCATCCGGCCCGACGGAGGCAAAAAGCGCCGCCTTCTCGCCGGTGGAATCGGGCACGCGAGTCGCGGCAATGCCGCGCTCCGCCAGCCAGCCTTCCACCCAGTCGATCAGGTCGAGGTTAGAGGCCGATGAAACAGTCCGGAAGGACACGAGCTTGTCGAGTATGTCGCGTGGGGTCACGGGTCGGGAGGTGCCTTTCGAGCGGCCCGGTGGCGGGCCTCGTGCAGAGGGTGGTGCCCAGCCGCGCAGAGGTCAAGGCCTGCTGCCCAATCGGCAGGCATCTGCTCAATCGGGCCGCAAGGTCAGTTGACGAAACCATTGCGCCGTCCCCGTTTCATGTTACCGTCACATTCAGGGGATGGCGCAGCCGCGGGGGCGGAGGCGTGAAAACACCCATAAAAACTTGGTTGGACAGGGAGAGCGCATGGCCCGCAAAGGCACTTGCTCTGCTCAGGGGAACAGTCGCAGCTTCGGCGCCGCCACAGGCGGCTCCGGGCCCGGTTTTTCGCCGTCCAACTCCCCCCAACGACCACAAAAGCAGCCCAAAAGGGCGCGAGGCGTCGAGCACCCAACAAGGAGAAACCCATGAAACTCAAAACAGCTCTTCTCGGAGCGGTCGCCACCTGTGCGCTGGCCCCAATGGCCATCGCAGAAGGCCATGAAGGCGAGCGCGGCCGTGACGGCAATGTCAGCATCATCTACTGGCAGGCCCCGTCGATCATGAACCCGTTCCTCTCGGGCGGCACCAAGGATGTCGAGGCCGGCAGCCTCGTGCTCGAGCCGCTGGCGCGCTACGACGAGACCGGCACCCTGACCCCCTGGCTGGTCGAAGAGGTGCCCACCGTCGAGAACGGCGGCGTGAGCGAAGACCTCACAACCATCACCTGGAAGATCACGCCCGGCATCCTGTGGTCCGACGGCACGCCCTTCACCTCGGCGGACGTGAAGTTCACCTACGAATACTGCACTCACCCCGAGGGCGGCTGCGCCCAGCTCACCAAGTTCAACGGCGTGAGCTCGGTGGAAACGCCCGATGAGCACACCGTCGTGGTGACCTTCGAGCAGCCCACCCCCTTCCCCTACGGCCCCTTCGTCGGCGGTGAGAGCCCGATCCTTCAGGCCGCTCAGTTCGCCGACTGCATGGGCGCCAAGGCCCCGGAGTGCACCGAGGCCAACTTCAGCCCGATCGGCACCGGCGGCTTCAAGGTCGTGGAGTTCAAGCCGAACGACGTGATCACCTTCGAGGCCAACGAGAACTACCGTGAAGAGGGCAAGCCTGCCTTCGCTTCGATCACCTTCAAGGGCGGCGGCGATGCCACTGCTGCTGGCCGTGCGGTGATGGAGACCGGCGAATTCGACTACGCTTGGAACCTCCAGCTCGCCCCCGATGTGATCGCCGAGATGGAAGCCGCCGGCAAGGGCGCGGCCATCGCCGGCTTCGGCCCGCTGCTCGAGCGGATCATGCTCAACAACACCAACCCCGACCCGGCGCTCGGCCCGGACGAGCGGTCGGTGGTGCGCCCGCACCCCTACCTCTCCGATCCCGCCGTCTACAAGGCGCTGTCGCTCGCCATCGACCGGCCCCTTCTGGTCGAGGTCGGCTACGGCCAGGCCGGCAAGGTCTCGTGCAACTGGGTGCCAGCCCCCGAGGCGGTGAACTCCACCACCTTCGACTGCTCCACGCAGGACCTCGAAGGCGCCAAGGCGATGCTGGAAGAGGCCGGCTGGGTCGACAGCAACGGTGACGGCGTGCGCGAGAAAGACGGCGTCGAACTGAAGATGCTCTACCAGACCTCCACCAACGCCGTCCGTCAGGACTTCCAGGCGCTGATCAAGGACTGGTGGGAGCAGATCGGCTTCGAGGTCGAGCTGCGCAACGTCGACAGCTCGGTGTTCTTCGGCGGTGATCCGGGCTCGCCCGACACCTTCCAGAAGTTCTACGCCGACGTGGAGATGTACGCCAACACCTTCAACGGCACCGACCCGCAGAGCTACCTCGGCAACGCCACCTGCGACAAAGCCCCCTCCCCGGCCACCCAGTGGCAGGGCGAGAACATTTCGCGCTGGTGCTCCGAGGAGTATGACGCGCTCTACGCCAAGCTGGGCGTCACCGCCGATGCGGCAGAGCGCGCCGAGATTGCCAAGCAACTCAATGACATGGTCATCGAGGGCGGCGGCATGATCCCGCTGGTCCACCGCGGTCGTCTCTCGGCCCACGCCAACAGCCTCGGCGGCGTGAAGCTGAACGTCTGGGACAGCGAAATCTGGAACGTCGCTGACTGGTACCGGATCAAGACCAACTGATCCGCAGATGAAACCGGGCCGCGCGGCACTGATCGCGCGGCCCCTCTGCCATATCGAGCGCCCCCCGTATGCTGACCTTCATCATCCGACGGCTCATTCTCGCGGTTCCCACGCTCCTCTTCATTTCGCTGGTCCTCTTCCTGCTGCTCGATCTCGCCCCCGGCGACCCGATGGCGCAGATGCCGCTGACCATTCCCGATGAAGTGAAGCAGAAGATGCGCGAGGCCCTCGGCCTCGGCGAACCGCTGCACATCCGTTACATCAAATGGCTCTACCAGTTCTTCGTGGTCGAGCCCGGCTTCTTCCTCGACTGGCTCTTCG
Source organism: Oceanicola sp. (assembly GCA_017792405.1). Lineage (GTDB taxonomy): Bacteria > Pseudomonadota > Alphaproteobacteria > Rhodobacterales > Rhodobacteraceae > Vannielia. Next base: position 1,145,065 of record CP051231.1, on the reverse strand, counting down.
GAACCAACATGATGGAAGGCACCCAACGCGTCGTGAGCTGGCAGTTCCGCTCGCCGGTGTTCGACATCATCATCCAGCGCCTGCCGCAAACCCTCTGGGTGGTCGCGCTGGCCTATGCCGTGGGCGTCATCATCGCCATCCCGATCGGCATCATCTCGGCCTACAAGCAGTATTCGGTCTTCGATCAGGCCGGCACGCTCATCTCAATGATCGGCTTCTCCGTGCCGCCCTTCTTCTCGGGCGTGGTGGTGATCGTGATCTTCGCGGTCAAGCTGGAATGGCTCCCCTCGATCTACGACACCACACACGAGGTGAAGGACTGGGAGAGCATGAAGATCCAGCTCAAGCAGATGATCATGCCGGTGATGGTGCTCGCGCTCCAGACCACCGCCCAGATCAGCCGCTACATGCGCTCGGCCATGCTCGACAACCTCAAGCAGGATTACGTCCGCACCGCCCGCGCCAAGGGCCTCTCGGAGTGGTCGGTTGTCATGGTCCACGTGCTGCGCAACTCGATGATCCCGGTCGTCACCGTCATCGCACTCGGCATCCCCTCCATTTTCGGCGGGGCGATCATCACCGAGCAGGTCTTCAAGGTGAACGGGATCGGCCAGCTGCTGATCACCGCGATCCAGGCCAATGACATCCCGATGGTCCAGACCATCACCTTCATCTTCGCCGTGCTCATCGTGCTCTTCAACCTGATCGCCGATGTGCTCTACGGCGTGCTCGACCCGAGGATCCGCTATGACTGACACCGCAAAGGAAGTGCTGGGCGAGAGCCAGCCGCGCGGCAAGTCGCGGTCGCAATGGTCCGACGTGTGGAAGCAGTTCCGCAGCCACAAGGGCGCGATGATGGGGGCCTTCGTGCTGCTCTTCATCACCTTCGGCGTGCTCTTCGGCCCCTATCTGTGGGACATCGACCCAACCAAGCTCGACATCCGCAACAAGGATTGGCGGCCGGTCTACATGCCGCTCTTCTCCTGCTCGTGGACCGATCTGTGCATTCCGCCAGAGAGCCTCGAACGGATGAAATACGGCTGGTCGCACCCGCTGGGCACCGACAACCTCGGCCGCGATATCCTCGCCTCGCTTATCCATGGCGGGCGCGTCTCCATCGCGGTGGGCTGGGTGGCGATGATCCTCGCCATGCTGATCGGCACCGCCGTCGGCGTCGCCTCGGGCTACGTGAAATGGCTCGACGGGCTGTTGATGCGCTTCACCGACCTCGTGCTCGCCCTGCCCCTGCTGCCGCTGCTGCTGGTGATCATGCTGCTCTTCCGCGACGCGCTGCGCGCCACCTTCGGGCCGGAACTGGGCGTGTTCATCCTCATCGTCTGCGTCATCGGCGCGACCTCTTGGATGCAGACCGCGCGGATCGTGCGGGCCGACATTCTGGCGCTGAAGGAACGCGAGTTCATCCTCGCTGCCCGCTCCATCGGCACCCCACCGATGAAGATGGTCACCCGGCACCTGCTGCCCAACGTGCTTTCGCCGATCATGGTCTCGGCCACCCTTGGCCTCGCCACAGCGATCATCACCGAAAGCGCGATCTCCTTCCTCGGCCTAGGCTTCCCTTCCGACTTCCCGACATGGGGCAAGCTGCTGTTCGACGCCACCGACCGGATCCAGAACTTTCCTGAGCGGGCGCTCTGGCCGGGGCTGATGATCTCGCTCGTGGTGCTGGCGGTGAATTACATCGGCGACGGGCTGCGCGACGCGCTCGACCCGCGCATCCGGGGCCGGTAGCCCTGCACACATGCAGATAAGACCATGCATCGCGCCCCGCCTTCGGGGCGCGAACGCTTTTCGGGGCCAGGCCACCGGGGCAGAACAACATCCCTCGCAATACGCGAGAACAAAATCCCCTCCCCATTGATCCATTTGCACCCGCGCCGTAGCTGCGCTACCTGCCGGGCTTCGACCGCGACAGGAGACGCACCATGTTCGAAACGCTCGGATTCGAAGAGGCAACCGCCCGTGAAGTTGCGGTCTGGTTTGCCCTCGCCCTCGGCATCGCCTTCGGCTTTCTCGGCCAACGCAGCCGGTTCTGCTTTCGCCGGGCCGTCGCCGGTGACGCCTCCGAGCGGCGCTCGGCAGCCGGTGTCTGGCTGACCGGCCTCGCCGTGGCGATCCTCGGCACCCAGGCGCTTGTCGCCTACGGTCTCATCTCCTTCGAAGAGCACCGTTACCTCGCCGCGGACCTGCCCTGGCTCGCCATCGTGCTGGGCGGGCTCGCCTTTGGCGCTGGCATGGTCCTCACCCGCGGCTGCATCTCCAGGCTGACCGTGCTGACCGGCACCGGCAACCTACGCGCGCTGACGGTTCTGGCCATCTTCGCCGTGGTCGCCCACGCCACCCTCAAGGGTGTGCTCGCCCCGCTGCGCACCGCGCTCGGCTCCGTCACCGCACCGCTCGGTGAGGCCTCCTCCCTCGCCGGGCTGCCCGGTGGCGCATGGCTCTGGACAGGGCTGATCGTCGCCGCCGTCCTGCTCTTTACCGCCCGCTCCGGCGCCAAGCCCGCAACGCTGCTGATGGGCGGGCTCATCGGCGCGCTCGTTCCGCTGGCATGGGTCGGCACCGGATACGTGCTCTACGACGAGTTCGACCCCATCGCGATGGAGAGTCTCTCCTTCACCCTGCCCTCCTCCGAAACGCTGTTCTGGGCCATCGCCTCCTCCTCCATCCCCGCCGGCTTCGGCGTGGGCCTCGTGGGCGGCGTGCTGGTCGGCGCCCTCGTCGCCGCTCTGATCTTCCGCGATTTCCAGTGGCAGAGCTTCCAGAGCCCGCGCCAGACCGGCCGCTACCTCGCCGGTGCCGTGCTGATGGGCGTGGGCGGCGTGCTGGCCGGGGGCTGCACCGTGGGCGCGGGCCTGTCGGGCACCTCGACCCTCGGCGTCTCTGCCTTCCTCGCGCTGGCCTCCATCGCTCTCGGCGGCGTGGTCACATCGCGGCTTCTGGGGGAGGCTAATGCAGCTTCTTCCGGATCCGCCGGACTGCAAGCCACACCAGCAGAATGACGAGCGGGGTCAGCCCCGCCGTCAGCCACCCCTTCTCGATGCCCAGCCCCTTGGCGAAGGGCTCGAGAAGGTAGGTGCCAAGGCTCACTGCGTAGTAGCTGATCGCCACCACCGAGAGCCCCTCCACCGTCTGTTGCAGCCGCAGTTGCAGATCAGCCCGCTTGTCCATCGAGGCAAGCAGCGACTGGTTCTGCGCCTGCCGCTCCACATCTACCCTTGTGCGCAGCAGGTCGCTCGCCCGCGCCGAGCGGGCTGCCATCGCCTGCAACCGTCCTTCGGTGCTCTTCACCGTCCGCATGGCGGGGTCGTAACGGCGGGTCATGAACTCCTTCAACGTCTGCCGCCCCATGAACCGCTGCTCGCGCAGCACCTCGATCCGCTGCCAGACAATCGCCTCATAGGCCGCCGTCGCGCCAAAGCGAAAGCTCGCATGGGTGAGCTGCATCTCGATCTCGGCGGCCACGCGCAGCAGCTTCTCCAGCTCTTCCTCCGCCGGGCGGGCACGGTCGCCCGTCATCGCATCCATCAGATCGCTCAACTCGTTGTCGAGCTTGCCCAGCGGGCCGGAGAGCCTGCGGGCGCGGCCCAGCCCCAGCATCGACATCGCCTTGTAGGTCTCGATCTCGGTCAGCCGCTGCACCACGCGCCCCACCCGCTGCCGCCCCACCCCGGGCTTGACGAAACAGGCAAAGCGCACGTGGCCCGCCGGGTCGATCCTAAAGTCGGTGCCCACGATCACGTCGCCATCCACCACTTCCGAGACGGCGATGCTCTCGGCCACCATCCAGCCGTCCATCCGCTCCGACACGTCTTCGGGGTGCTCCGGCATCTCCTCCACACGCACCAGTGCCGAGGTCACCCGCACGCCGGGTGCCTTCGCCAGCCAGTCGGCGGGGAACATCCGGAAGGTCTCGCCATCGAACGGTCGCTGCGCCACGCCGGAGCCGAAGATCGTGTAGGTCACGAACTCGGTGTGGCTCTCCCACTTGATCTGGTGGCGCCCAAGCTGGCCCGAGTAATGGGTGGCATCGGGCTGCGGATGCGGCGCGCCGTGGCGGTCCAGCAGGTCGATCAGATGCGCCCGCTCCGCCTCGCGGTCCCGGCCCGAGGCACCCTCGGCAGGTTTCAGCGCCAGATAGGCCGCGCGGCAGGGCACATCCAGCGCCGGAAACGGGCGAGCATGCAGCTCGTTGGCCAGTTGATAGCGCAGCGGATGATCCTGGATTTCGGCCATTGTCGTCCCTCGTTTCTTCTCTGCTAGGGCCTGGCCGGCCTCCTGTAAAGGGAAAGAATGTCGCGATTTCAGGTGCTTATCTGCATACCGCGGTGCACCGACCCCACCTGCATGCCCCCTTATAGCGCAAAAAAAGAACCGCCCGGCCTTTTGGACCGGGCGGCTTTGCAGGCGGCCATTCAAGCCTTCGGCGCAGGAGGCGCAGCCGTGATAACCCGGCTGCACCCCCATCCTCCTCCGCACGCCGAAACGCGAGGCCGCCAACCTGCGGCGGTCAGATCACCACCACGTCCAGCGGCGGGAAGCCGTTGAAGCCCACCGACGAGTAGGACGAGGTGTAGGCCCCGCAGTTGCGGATCACCACTTTGTCGCCCGCCTTCAGGCTCATCGGCAGCGGCATCGGGCGCTTCTCGTAGAGCACGTCGGCGCTGTCGCAGCTCGGGCCTGCAAGAATGCAGGGGCCGGTGGCCTCGCCGTCATGCGGGGTCATCAGCTGGTAGCGGATCGCCTCGCCCTCGGTCTCGGCCAGACCGGAGAAACGGCCGATGTCGAGATAGACCCAGCGGTGCAGGTCGTTGTCCGATTTGCGGCTCACCAGCAGCACCTCGGCAGCAATCGCACCGGCCTCGGCCACCATGCCACGGCCCGGCTCGGCCATGATGCGGGCACCGGGGAAGCGGGCCTCGACCATCTTGCGCACGCCTTCGGCATAGGCAGTCGGCGCGTCGATCTCTTCGCCATAGAACGCCGGGAAGCCGCCGCCGATGTTGATGAGGGTCAGCCCGTGACCAGCCGCCTGCGCATCGGCCCAGATGCCGCCTACGTAGTCGAGCACGCCCTGCCACATGCGGGTGCGTTTGGTCTGCGAGCCCACGTGGAACGAGAAGCCCACCGGGTCCAGACCCAGATCACGGGCCACGCCCAGCAGCCGCAGCGCGGACTCGCGCGAGCAGCCGAACTTGCGCGACAGCGGCCAATCGGCCTCGGGGTTGTCCACCAGCAGGCGGATGTACACCTGCGCACCCGGCGCATGCTCGGCGATCTTCACCAGCTCTTCGTCGCTGTCGGCGGCAAAGAGGGTCAGGCCAGCAGCATGGGCAAAGGCAATGTCGGTCACCCGTTTAATGGTATTGCCAAAGCTGATCTGGTCGGGGCGCGCGCCGAGCGAGAGGCACAGTTCGATCTCGCCACGCGAGGCGGCATCGAAGTTGGAGCCCTCCTCGAGCAGGCGGGCGATGACTTCGCGGGCCGGGTTGGCCTTCACGGCGTAGTGGATCGCCGCGCCGCCGAGGCCGGCTTTCAGCGCGTGGAACTGACGGGCAACCGCATCGGTGTCGATGACGAGGGTCGGCTTGTCAAAGCTGTTCGCGAGGATGAACTCCTCAACGCGGTTGACAGCAAGGGATACGGGAACGGCCGGCAGGCCGCCGTCGAACATCATCGTCATGGTCATCTCCAATAGACCCGGCCATATATGACCGCTCACTTCCAAGGGAGACGTTACCGTCGCTACGTAAACACAGGCGATGATGTTGCCGGCCAGAGGCGCGTGCGTTGGCGTCTTGACCGCGCATTTGGGGCCAAACGGGATTCGGATCAAGAGGGAAAATCACCGCGCGGCCAAGAATTTTTGCGCCGGGCAAAACGACCTCTGTCGCCCTGCCCGGCTCTGCGCCTCAGTCCTTGGATTTCTTGGATGATTTCGACTTTTTCGCCTTGGCCTTCTTGGCATCCGCCTTCTTGGCCTTGGCTTTTTTGTCACGCGCTTTCTCGGCAGCCTTCTTGGCTGCTTTTTTCTCGGCAGCCTTCTTCGCGGCCTTGGCGGCCGCCTTCTTCTCAGCAGCCTTCTTGGCCGCTTTCTTCTCCGCCTTCTTCTCGGCGGCTTTCTTCTTGGCCTTCTCAGCCGCCTTCTTCGCGGCCTTCTTCTCAGCAGCCTTCGCCTTCTCGGCAGCCTTCTTTGCCGCCTTCGCCTTGGCAGGCTTCGGCTCGGCCTTCTCGACCTCTGCCTTCTTCTCAGCCAAGGCCGCCGCCTGGGCCACGACCCCGGCAGAGGGCTTTTCCTCGATCGGCACGGCACTGGCTGCAGGCGCAGGCTTGGCCGCCCGGCGTTTCACCGGAGCCTTGGAGGCGGCAACCGGGCGGCGCGGCGCGGGGGCCGCAACCTTGCCCGCGGCAGCTGCCTTCCATGCCCCCGCCCGCGCGGGCGAGATGCCGGGGATGGCGGTGAGTTTGGCCACCGGAGCCGCCGCCAGACCGGCAGGATCGGAAATGCCCGCCCCCACCAGCTTGGCCGCCATCGCCGGGCCGATGCCGGGAATGTCGGTCAGGCGCACCATCAGGCCGCCTTCTTGAGGGCCTTCTTGGCGGCCTTCAGCTTTTTCTCTTGCTTGGCGACCTTCGCCTTGCGGGCTTTCACTTCTTTTTTCAGGTCTTTGATCTTGGCTTTCTTGGCCATTGCTCGGTCCTTTCAGTCGGTTTTGTCTGAGCCGTTTTCCTTCACGAACCCCCGGATGAACCGGCGGATCTCACGGGCCGCGCTGGTGTCGAGCTGCTCGCACAGGTCCACGAAGGCATCGCGCTCATCCTTCTTGATCCGAATGATGAGCTGGCTGTCCTTCCGGTCCTTCTTGGGCTTGCTGCTCTTGGCCATGGCGGGCTGGCTCCCTCTCTTGAGTTCGTCTTTGTTACGACAAAGTATAGCGATTGTATATACATTTACTCAAACCGGCCCACGGAACCTCCCCCGCTCCCGCGCAGTTGGTGCCCAAAGGAGACTCCCATGACCCATCACGACAACGACCGTAACACCGAAGCCCTGCGCAAAGCCCTCTTCGACGCGCTGGATGACGAGCGCACCGGGATGCTGGCCATCAGCGACCGGGCGTCCCACGCCCAGCCGATGACCCACTACTTCGATGAAAACGCCCGCGTTCTGCGCTTCATCACCGCCAGCGACACAGGCCTCGCCCGTGACATCGGCACCGGCGCTCAGGCCCATTTCACCCTCACCACCCGCGACCGCGAGGTTTATGCCTGCATGTCCGGGCCGATCACCGTGTCTGAAGATCGCGCTCTGCTGGAGGATCTGTGGTCCCCCGCCGCCGCCATGTGGTTCGAGGGCGGGATCGACGACCCCAAGGTGACCCTGTTGGAGATGCCGCTGCGCGAGGCCGCCGTCTGGACGGTGGATGCCAACGCTCTGCAATTCGGCATCGAAATGCTGCGCGCCAACCTGGGCGACCACACGCCCGATCTGGGCGACCACGCGGTAATCAACCTCGCCGCCTGACGCACCTCCCCCGGCTGCACCTCACCAAGGCGCGGTCGGGGCCCCGTGCCTTTTCGCGGCGCGGCGCACATCCCGCACCGCCGCCCGCCACTTGCGCAGTGGAATCTCGAGGTCTATCGGCGGCTTGCCCTCGCTATAGGCCACCTCAAATCGCAACCGCAGCACCCCTCGCCCCTTCGCCGCCCGGTTCATCGCCGCCAGAAAGGCCGCCCGCTCCGCCCCGCTAAGCGGATTCTTGGTATTGTGCTTGCGTTCCGCCGCCGCTGGCAGCACCCAGATCGTCTCGTCGCGCTGCTCGATGCTGTAGCCCCGGTAGCTCGACGGGTAGCCACTGCGGTAGAGGTTGAACACGATCTCATCAGGCCCAAAGCGCACCGACCCGAGGTGGTTAAACCCCTCGCGCCGAGGGTACGTCGCGATCCCGCAAACCACCGGCACGGCCTCCCAAGAGGTAAACTGGCTGCTGGGAATAATCTGCTCGCAAGAGGTCTCGAACGGCCCGTGTGCCTTGTGGTGCAAGAGGTTCGACATCAGGGCATCGCCCGCCAGCGCCACCACCGGGGCAAGTGCCAGCGCCAGTGCCGCAATCATCGAAGCCAATGCCCGCTTCATCTCAACCTCCTTGAAAATCACTCACCTGAAAGTCAGACGGCACCCGGCCTGAAATCCTTGGCCGGGCGCCCTTTTTTAGTGCCGCGCCTGCCGGAGCCGCGCGGCGCGGCTCACTGGCTCGCCGCCATCGGCACCTCGCCCTGCGGCAGCTTGGTGTGCGAGAACACATATTCCAGCGCCTCGGGCAGCGTGTCGATCCAGACCTGCCACTCGTGGTCACCGTCGATCACCCGGTATTCCACATCGTTCGGCTGGTGCTCCCGCAGCTTCTGGTAGAGCACGGCCCCATGGTAGGCGATATCGAACACGTCATGGTCGCCCGAGTTGATATACATCGGCACCACCACGTCCCCGGCGAGGTAATCGTCCAGATAGGCAGTGTAGTTCAGCTCGGTCCACTTCTCGGGGTCGTAGTTGCCCTCCGCATCCAGAAAAGCGGCATGGCGGTTGGCCGAGGAGCTTTCGGGCGGCTGCGGCACATAGGCGGCGGGCGACATCGCGGCCCCGGCGGCGAACATCTCGGGATGCTCCAGCACAAAGTTCACCGTGCCGTAACCGCCGGCCGAGAGCCCGCCCACCACGCGGCCCTCGCGCTCGGGGATCACCCGCCAGGTGGCCTCGATATGCGGGATCAGGTCGTCAAAGAACGCCGTCTCCGCCGGCTCGTTGTAGCCATCCACCCACCAGCTCAGGCTGCCCGGCATGATCACCACGGCGGGCGGCATCACCCCATCGGCAATCGCCTTGTCGATCACCTGTTTGGCATGGCCATCCACCACCCAGCTCGTCTCGTTGCCGCCCGAGCCGTGCAGCAGATACATATGCGGATAAGTCAGCCCGCTCTCCTCGTAACCATCAGGCAGATAGACCGTATAGGCATAATCCCGCCCGAGCGTGTCGGATGCAAAGCTGTAGGTCGCAATCTCACCGGCGAAACTCGGAAACGCACAAAGCGCCGCGCCGGCGGCGTAAAGCATCATCTTCATGAAAACCTCCCTTTCGGGCAGACGGAAGTGGCTGCCCTAAGGGAAGGATCACCCCTCGGCGGATTGCATGTCAATGACACACTTACAATCGGAGGGTGTGAGAGAGCCGGTCAGGCCTTCTGCGCCCGCTCCGCAATGGCCGGGCGGTCCGGCTTTCCGCTCGGCAGCATCGGGATCTCGGCCGCCTCTGCGAGCACGAGCGCATCAGCCACTACCACACGCTTTGCCACCCGCTCGCGCAGCGCTTCAAGGTCGCCGCCCGGCTCCAGCACCGCCAGCAGCGCCAGCCTGTCTCCTTCCGGCCCCCGGATCGGCGCGGCCCCGGCCTGGATCACCCCCGGCACCGTCGCGGCCAGTGCCTCGATCAGTTCAGGCGCAAACTTGTTGCCGCCAAGGCTAATGATGAAGTCGTCACGCCCCAGAAAGCACAGCGTTCCGTCCGGCGCGACAGAGACGATATCCCCCGTCTCCACCCAACCCTCCGGGTCATAGATCGCGCCACCGCCGATATAGCCCTGCACCCTGACTTGCTCGGGCACCTTCACCGCGATGCGCCCGGCACCCGGGGCGAGGTCGGCGTAGAGCTCCGGATCGCGCAGCTCGTAGGTCACATGAGGCATCACCGTTCCGGCCCAGCCTGCAGGTACCTCGCTGCCGTCGTGGTCGCCCATCGAGAACAGCAGCGTCTCGTTCGAGCCGCCCACCACCGTCACCACCGGCCCGTATTGCGCATGAAGCCGCGCCAGAAGCTGCGGCCCCGTCGCCCCGCCAACGGCGCGGATGAACCCGAAGGCCGGCCCTTCTGCGCCTCGCTCCGCCGCCGTTACGATATCCTGAAGCACCGCGGGCGGCGCATGAAGGATCTCGGCGCCGAAGGCCTTGGCCGCCGCCAGCGTCTCCTCCACCGTGCCCCGCTGGAGGCACATGCCATGGCCGGTGACAAAGCACATCAGCGCCGCCATCAGGAAGGCCGAGGTGGTGGGGGCATAGGTCACTAGGCTCGCGCCATGCCCCTTGCCGCTCAGCTGCAAGAACCCGAGGGTCTGCGCATACCAGATATCAGCCGATTGCCACATGTACTTGGGCAGGCCGGTCGAGCCGGAAGTGGCAAAAAGCAAGCCGCCGCCGTCGATGTCCTCCGGCTCGGCACCCTCTGCAGGCGTCATCCAGGTTTCATCGAATACATGCCACGCCGGCCCATCCACCTGCGCTTGCCCCCGGTCGGCAATCACGTGATCCACCTTGATGCCCCGCCCCATCGGGCGTGAGGGCGCGTCGGTCAGGATCGCGTCCGCCCCGCGCCGCCAGACCGCAAGGATCAGCGCCACACGCACCACGAGGTTCTCGGAGACCGGCGCAACCCGGTGTCCCGGCCCCACGCCCAGCGCTTCCAGCCGCGCGGTGCATCCGCTGACGAGCTGCGCAAACCGGGCATAGGTCACCACCTGCCCATCCTGCGCGTGCATGGCCGGGGCGTCACCGGCCTTGGCAAAAGTCGCCCGGAGCGCCGCGTTCATCGGCATCGGATCAGAACTTGTAGGTTGCGTTCGCGCTGATAGCGCGATTTTTCCACTCTGCCACCTTCTCACCGTCGGTGGTTTCAAAGTCGTCGTGGATGATCTCGAGGCCCAGGTCGAAGCGGTCGTTCACGCTGTAGCCCATGCCGAGCGCGAGGGTACGGCCCTCGAAGGTCGAGGCTTCATTGTCGGAGCCGGGGTAGAAATCGCCCTTGGCCATCGCGTAGCCGGTGGCCGCATAAAGATCGAGGTCGCCGGTGCGGAAGCCGCCCAGCAGACGGGCGCGGTGCAACTGGTCGAGCGAGCCGCCCGAGGAGTTGCCGAAATTGTCGGTGCCGCCAATGGCAAAGCCGAGAGACAGATCGCCGCCCACGTAGAAACCGCGCTGCCCCAGTGGGTATTTCACGTCCCCGATCAGCTTGAACAGACGGTAGCTGTCGCTGCCCCGGTCATCGATGTTGCCGAGAAACTCGGTGCCAAAGGTGCCTTCGCCGTATTCCAGCGCCGTGCCGAAGCTGAACTCCTGCGCAGCGGCAGGCATGGCGGCGGCAAGGGCAATGATCGAAACGGCGGCAAACTTCGGGTCAGGTCTTTTCATGTCGGCTCCAGTGGGCCCTTCGGGGCCAGATTGGCGATACGGTTCGCAGGGCACGGCGCCCCATTACTCGGACCCGGTTTTTCTACCCGCTTTACCCATGGTTAACAAAGCAAAAGCCGCCGCGAAGAGCTCGCGGCGGCCATATCTGCCAACTAATGTGGCTATTTAGTCGATCATCGGCAGGAGCTTGTTCACCGAGTCCTTGGCGTCGCCGTAGAACATGCGGGTGTTGTCCTTGAAGAACAGCGGGTTCTCGATGCCCGAGTAACCGGTGCCCTGCCCCCGCTTGGAGACGAACACCTGCTTGGCCTTCCACACCTCGAGCACCGGCATGCCGGCAATCGGGGAGTTCGGATCGTCCTGCGCGGCCGGGTTCACGATGTCGTTCGAGCCGATGACGATCACCACGTCGGTGTCGGGGAAGTCATCGTTGATCTCGTCCATCTCCAGCACGATGTCGTAAGGAACTTTCGCCTCGGCCAGCAGCACGTTCATGTGCCCCGGCAGACGGCCTGCAACGGGGTGGATCGCAAAGCGCACCTCCTTGCCGGCGGCGCGGAGCTTGCGGGTCAACTCGCTGACCGCCCCCTGCGCCTGCGCCACGGCCATGCCGTAGCCCGGCACGATCACCACGGAGTCCGCCTCGTTCAGCGCGGTTGCCACGCCATCGGCCTCGATTGCCACCTGCTCGCCTTCCACAGCCATCTGCTCGCCGCCCCCGCCGCCGAAGCCGCCGAGGATCACGCTCACGAAATGCCGGTTCATGGCCTTGCACATGATGTAGCTGAGGATCGCGCCCGAGGAGCCCACGAGGGCGCCCACCACGATCAGCAGGTCGTTGCCGAGGCTGAAGCCGATCGCCGCAGCCGCCCAGCCCGAGTAGCTGTTGAGCATTGATACGACCACCGGCATGTCGGCCCCGCCGATGCCCATGATGAGATGGTAGCCGATGAAGAGCGCGGCCAGCGTCATCAGGAACAGCGGGAAGAACCCGCCAGTGTTCATGTACCAGATCAGGCAGATCACCGAGAGCGCCGCGGCGCCCGCGTTGAGCATGTGCCCGCCCGGCAGCTTGGTGGCCGCAGAGGTCACCTTGCCCGCCAGCTTGCCAAAGGCCACGACCGACCCGGTAAAGGTGATCGCGCCGATGAACACGCCGAGGAAGAGCTCGACCGCGAGGATCTTCAGCTCGACCGAGGACTTGTGCGCCACGATGGAGGCAAAGTAGCCCAGTTCCTCACCCGCATGATCGCCCCCCGCCACGAGGCGGATGGTGAAATGCGCGTTGTAGCCCACGAACACGGCGGCAAGGCCGACGAGGCTGTGCATCGCCGCCACAAGCTGCGGCATCTCGGTCATCTGCACCTTGGTGGCCACCATGTAGCCGATGACCCCGCCGCCCGCGATCAGCAGGATGGTCAGAAGCCACAGGCCCGAGCCGGGGCCGATGAGCGTGGCCAGCACGGCCAGCGCCATGCCCACAATGCCGTACCAGACAGCCCGCTTGGCGCTTTCCTGCCCCGAGAGGCCGCCGAGCGAGAGGATGAAGAGAACAGCGGCAACAACATAGGCCGCAGTGGTAAATCCGTAATCCATTACTCCTGCCCCCTTACGACTTCTGGAACATGGCGAGCATGCGCCGGGTGACGAGGAAGCCGCCGAAGATGTTGATCCCGGCCATGAAGACCGAGAGCGCGGCGAGCAGAACCACGAGGAACGAGCTGGAGCCCATCTGCAAGAGCGCGCCCACGATGATGATCGAGGAAATCGCGTTGGTCACCGCCATGAGCGGCGTGTGCAGGGAGTGCGAGACGTTCCAGATCACCTGGAAGCCCACGAAGACCGAGAGCACGAAGACGATGAAGTGCTGCATGAAGCTCGCCGGGGCCACAAGACCCACGGCCAGAAGCAGCACCGCACCCACGCCGATCAGCGTGACTTGTTGCTTGGTCTGCGCCTTGAAGTCGGCGGCCTCCTTGGCCTTCTTCTCCTCCGGCGTCAGCTCCTTGGGCTTTTCCTTCTTCACCGCGGCAATCGCCTGAACCTTCGGCGGCGGCGGCGGGAAGGTGACCTCGCCGGCATGGGTCACCGTGGCGCCGCGGATCACGTCGTCTTCCATGTTGTGGTTGACGACGCCGTCCTTGTCGGGCGTCAGGTCGGTCATCATGTGGCGGATGTTGGTGGCGTAGAGCGTGGAGCTCTGGGTCGCCATCCGGCTGGGGAAGTCGGTGTAGCCGATGATGGTCACGCCATTGTCGCTCACCACCTTCTCATCGGCCTTGGTCAGTTCGCAGTTGCCGCCGCGCTCGGCGGCAAGGTCCACGATCACAGAACCCGGCTTCATCATCTCGACCATGTCCTTGGTCCAGAGCACCGGCGCCGCCCGGCCCGGGATCAGCGCGGTACAGATGACGATATCCACCTCGGGCGCCAACTCGCGGAACTTGGCCAGCTGCGCCTCGCGGAACTCGGGGCTGGAGGGTGCGGCATAGCCGCCGGTCGCGGCGCCGTCGGTCTGCTCTTCGTCGAACTCGAGATAGACGAACTCGGCACCCATCGACTCGATCTGCTCGGCCACTTCAGGCCGCACGTCGAAGGCGTAGGTGATCGCGCCCAGCGAGGTCGAGGTGCCGATCGCGGCAAGGCCTGCCACACCGGCGCCAACTACCAGCACCTTGGCCGGGGGCACCTTGCCCGCTGCCGTCACCTGACCGGTGAAGAACCGGCCAAAGTTGTTGCCCGCTTCGATCACCGCGCGGTAGCCCGCGATATTGGCCATCGAGGAGAGCGCATCCATCTTCTGGGCGCGGCTGATGCGGGGCACCATCTCCATCGCCACCACGGTCGCGCCCTTCTTGGCCACGCCCGCCATCATCTTGTCGTTCTCGGCCGGGTTGAAGAAGCTGATGAGGGTCTGGCCCTCCGCGAGCCGTTTGGCCTCGGTGTCGGTGGGCACGCGGACCTTGGCGACGATCTCGGCCTCTTTCCACAGGGCGGCGGCGGTCTTGACCACTGTCACCCCGGCGGCCTCGTAATCGGCATCGCTGAAGCCGGCCTTAGCCCCGGCGCCGGTCTCGATCAGGCACTCATGCCCGAGTTTCTGAAGCTGAAGCGCCGAATCCGGCGTCATGGCCACGCGGTTCTCTCCTTCGAGAACCTCCTTGGGCGTTCCGATTTTCAACGGATTATCCCCCTTCCCTCATGTGTTCCGCGCGTTTTGCGCTGAATGGCAGCGGGTTTTACCTATCACTTCGCGCAAATTTGTTACAACCAGAAGCGATGACGCAGGGACAAAAGTCTATGCCCAGCGCCGCACCCGCCCGGCCCATGCCTCATATTGCGGCCCGAAGGCGGCACGCAGCCGGTCCTCCTCGGGGCGGATGAAGCGGTCGGTGATCACGAAGAGAAAGAGCGGCAGCAGCACGGCCAGCGCCAGCCATGCGCCCCAATAGGCGCAGAGCCCGGAGAGGATGAGCGCATCGCCAAGGTAGATCGGGTTTCGCGAGCGGCTGTAGATGCCCGAGGTGATGAGCGTGCTGGCCTCCTGATGCGGGATCACGCTGGTGCGCGCCCGCCGGAACTCCATGATCGCCAGCGCCAAGAGCAGCAGTCCGCCGCCCACCAGCAGCCCGCCCAAAAGCTCCGCCGCCGGATGGCGCCATGTCAGGGCCGGAAAGCGGCTCGCCTGCACCCAGGCCAGAGCGATGAAAAGGAGCAGCCAGAGCGGCGGCATATCGAGCCAGCGCAGCGCGGCCCTTGCCCCCGTCTCTCCCGATGGCCCGCGCATGGCGCGCCTCAGCCCACGCTCTTCAGCCCCGGCCGGGCACCCTCTGCGTGCCATTCGCGCACTGCACAGCCGAAGGCCTCGAAGAGCGGGCGGCTCACCGGGTCTTCCGCCGCGTTATATTCAGGGTGCCACTGCACCGAGAGGGTGAAGCCCGGCGCATCGCGCACGGTGATCGCCTCGGGCGTGCCATCGGGCGCGGTGCCCTCGATCTGAATGCGCGGCCCGGGGTTCTTGATCCCCTGCCCGTGCAGCGTGTTGGTCATCACCTCGGTCGCACCGAAGACCTCGTGAAACTGGCTGCCCTCGGTCAGCGTCACCTTGTGGCGCAGGGCAAACTTCTCTTCCAGCGTGCCGTCCGGGGGCATCCGGTGGTTCATCCGGCCCGGCAACTCGCGGATCTCGGGGTGCAGAGTGCTGCCCATCGCCACCGCAACCTCCTGAAACCCGCGGCAGATGCCCAGAAACGGCTGGCCGCGTTCAACACAGGCGCGGATCAGCGGCAGGGCAATGGCGTCGCGGGCGCGGTCGAAGGCACCATGCGCCTCGGTCTCCGGTTCGCCATATTCCTCCGGGTGCACATTGGGCCGCCCACCGGGAAACACAAAGCCATCGCACATCTCCAGCAGCTCCGGCACGCTCACGAAGCGCGGATCTGCCGGGATCAGCACGGGCATCGCGCCTGTGACCTGCGCCACCGCCTCCGAGTTCATCGTCCCGCCCGCATGGGCCGGATACTGATCGTTCAGAAGGTGCGAGTTGCAGATGATGCCGACGATGGGACGTGTCATGAGCGTGATCCTGCCATATTCCTTGGCGTGAATATAGCTTTGCACGACCGGAGCTTAAAGCGAGGTTTGCGCTGCACATCCGCACAGCACTCGCGCGCCCCTCTGCGCAGGCGCGCGGCAGGTTTCGGCCCTGCCCGCGGCCCCCGGGCGCAAAATCCCTGCAACATTCCCCACGGCGCCGCGACGCAAAGCGCGCAATTGCTCACGCCGCAGAGACCGGGCTGAAACAACCGCGCACACGCCGCCGTGAGCGCGCGTGACGGGATTCCGCCGCGCCCGCCCGGCAGTTGACACAACGTCACTCGCCGCTCCGCCCATGTCACAGGACATAGCCGTATTTTTCTGAACGCCCGCACGCATGGCAACGCCGCCCCGCCCGGCAAGCCCCGCTCCGGTTTTCGTGATGCGCAGATCTGCACAGAGGGGGACGCAGTTTTTGCCATTTTTCCAGCGGCTTGCCCGGCCCATTTGTTGACCACGACCAGCGGACAACAGCGCTCTCGGGATGACAGCGCCGCCGCCGGACACAGTCGAAACGCTCCGCAAGGGGCCACAACCAAACCGCCCGAAACGGGCAAACACTACATGATATACCAAGGAGACATCATCATGACCTTCGCCAAAACTTCGATTCTCGCTCTGGCCGCCGCTGCGATCACCGCCCCCGCCTTTGCCGACAACGCCTCCCTGGCCCGTTCGGTCGGCGTTGAGCCGGGCGTCTACTCCATCGAGCAGCTGATCGAGCTGAAATCCCTGAACGACGGCGAGAACGCCCAGCGCAAGCACATCCTCGACAACCCCGAGGGCACCGGCGCTGAAGTGTCGTCCAAGTCGATCATCGGCGGCTCCAGCGCCTCCGACAAACTGGCCGGTTCCGTGGGCGTGGCCCCCGGCGTCTACTCCACCGCTCAGCTGATCGAGCTGGCAAGCCTCGATGATGGCGATCAGGCCCGCCGCGCCTTCATCCTCGAAAACCCGGCTGGCAACTAAGCCGGCACCCCGGTTCTCCCGGTGGGGCGCAGGAGCAATCCTGCGCCCTTTTTTCTTGGGGTTAGCCCTGCGCCTTGGCCTCGATCCGGCGGGCCTGAAGGATGTTCTGGGTGTAGCCCGAAGGCTCGTCACGGCCCTTGAACACAAGGTCGCAAGCGGCCTGAAAAGCCACGCCGTCAAACCCCGGCGCCATCGGCTTGTAAGCCGGGTCACCCGCGTTCTGGCCATCGACAACGGCGGCCATCTTCTTCAGCGCCTCCAGCACCTGTTCTTGGCTCACCACCTCGTGCAGCAGCCAGTTGGCCAGCGCCTGTGCGGAGATGCGCAGGGTCGCGCGGTCTTCCATCAGCGGCACGTCATGCACATCGGGCACCTTGGAGCAGCCCACCCCCTGATCGACCCAGCGCACAACGTAACCCAGAAGGCTCTGGCAGTTGTTCTCCAGCTCGGTCTGGATCTCCTCGACCGGCAACTCGCCCTCCTGCAGCGGGATCGTCAGCAACTCATCCAGCCCGTTGCGCAGCTGCCCCTTGGCCTCTTCGTTGATCTCGTAGAGCCGGGCAAACACATCGGTCTCGTGGTAATGCGTGGCGTGGAGCACAGCGGCGGTGGGCGATGGCACCCAAGCCGTGGTGCCGCCCATCATCAGGTGGCCCTTCTTCTGCTCCAGCATGCCGGCCATGTCATCGGTCAGCGCCCACATGCCCTTGCCGATCTGCGCGCGGCCCTTCAGCCCGCATTGCAGGGCGATGTCGACGTTGCGGTTTTCGTAGGCATCGAGCCATGTCGCCGCCTTCATCCGGCCCTTGGGCACCATCGGCCCGGCTTCGATGGAGGTATGAATCTCATCGCCCGTCCGATCAAGGAAGCCGGTGTTGATGAAGGCCAGCCGCTTCTCGGCCGCGGCGACACAGGCCTTGAGGTTGGCCGAGGTGCGGCGCTCCTCATCCATGATCCCGATCTTGATGGTGTTGGGCCGCAGCCCGAGGATCAGCTCGACCACCTCAAAGGTCTTGCAAACAAACTCCACCTCCTCCGGCCCGTGCATCTTGGGCTTCACGATGTAGATCGAGCCTTTTGGCGAGTTGCGCGGGCGCTCCTTGTCTTCTCCGCCGATGATGTCGTGCAGCGCGCAGAGCGGGGTGATGAAGGCATCGAGCAGCCCCTCGGGTACCCGGTTGCCCTCTTCGTCCAGCACAGCATCGGTGTACATCAGCAGGTCGACATTGCGCACCAGCATCAGCGCCCGGCCCTTGAGCAGCGCAGGCCGGCCCTCCTTGCTCTCGAACCCCAAGTCGGGGTTCAGCTCGCGGATATAGGCATTGTCGCCGCTGCCCACCGGCGCGGTCAGATCGCCTTTCATCAGGCCGAGCCAGTTGCGATAGGCCTGCACCTTGTCCTCGGCATCCACCACGGCCACCGAATCTTCCATATCCATGATGGTCGAAACAGCCGCCTCGAGGAAAATGTCAGCGATACCAGCCGGATCCGCGCTGCCGATCGGGTCGGAGCGGTCGATGAACATGACGATGTGCAACCCGTTGGCCCGGAAATACACATCGGTGATCTTGCCTTTCTCGTCGCGGTTGCAGCCCGCGTATTGGTCCGGGTCGGCCAGCTCGGTGGAGTGCTTTCCGGCGATCACCATCAGCTTGCCCTGCCCGCCCGGCGCCATCGTGCTGACCTCGGCCCAAGAGCCCTTCTTCAGCGGCAGCACCTTGTCGAGGTGGGCCTTGGCCCAGGCCACCACCTCTTTGCCGCGCTCGGCGTCATAGCCGCCCTTTCCGGGCAGCGAGCCAAGCGCATTGGTGCCGTAAAGCGCATCATAGAGCGAGCCCCAGCGGGCATTGGCGGCGTTCAGGGCAAAGCGGGCATTGGTGATCGGCACCACAAGCTGCGGGCCGCAAACAGAGCTGATCTCGGGGTCGATCCCCTCCGGCTCAACGGCAACTTCCTCCGGCTCCTCCACCAGATAGCCGACCTCGCCCAGCATCTTCTGATAGGCGTCCATATCCGGGGCGCCGCGGTTGGCCACATGCCAAGCGTCGATCTTTTCCTGCAATTCCTGCCGCTTGGCGAGCAGCTCAGCATTGCGCGGGCCAAACACCTTCACCAGCTTGGCCACGTTCTCCCAAACCACATCGGCCTCGACACCGGTGCCGGGCAGAATTTCATTCTCGACGAAAGCGGCCAGGCCTGCATCCCATTGCAGCCCGGCTTTCTCGATGCGGTCGGTCATCTAATTGTCCCTGTTCTCAAATCTGCGGCTCTCGGGGGCCGCAGAGAACAGCCTAGGCCAAATGCGAGGGTGTCGCAATCTGGCCCGGGCCGGATTTGAGAGCGGGAGGTCGGGGTTTTGCCTCAGTTGCCCTCGGGGGCAATCACGCCGCCTTCGGGGGTCGCGTCGCGCGGCGTGTTGCCCTCATCGGCAGACCATGTGAGCCATGCGGCAATGGCCAGAATGCCTGCGCCCACGGCAAGGGCGATGCCCATAAGCGGGGCGGAATGGCGCTTGGTCTGCTTATCGATGTTGGTCTCGGGGGCCGACATGTCGTCTCCTCTCACGTTGCTGGCTGGCGCCTCCTTGGAGGCGCCCTAGGGCTCGGGTTTCACCGGTTGCTGAGCCCGCTTCAGAGGCCTAACGTCCGGCAAGCCGATTTGGTTCAATTCGCCCATCCGCCCCGAGGAGCCCCATGAAAGACGCCGCCCCCCAGCCCGTTCGCCTTGCCGAGTACACGCCCTTTCCATTCGTGGTGGAGCACGTCGAACTCTGGTTCACCCTCGCCGGGCCGGACACGCGGGTGCGCTCGAAAATCCGCTTTGCACCCAACCCTGCTACGGCCTCCCCCGCGCGCGAAATTTTCCTGCACGGCAAGGAGCTTAAGCTGATCTCGGCGCAGATCGACGGCGCCGCGGTGGAGCCTGCGCTCACCCCCAAGGGTCTCACCTGCCCGGTGCCCGAGGGCGCCTTCACCTGGGAGGCCGAGGTGCAGATCGACCCGACGACCAACACCTCGCTCGACGGGCTCTACGTGTCAGGCGGCATGTATTGCACCCAATGCGAGGCCGAGGGCTTCCGCAAGATCACCTACTACCCCGATCGCCCCGATGTGATGGCCCCCTTCCGGGTCCACATCGACAGCGACATGCCGGTGAAGCTCTCCAACGGGAACCCCGTGGGCGATGGCGAATGGGACGACCCCTGGCCCAAACCCGCCTATCTCTTTGCCCTCGTAGCGGGCGACCTGCGCGCTTTTTCAAGCGATTTCAAAACCATGTCCGGCCGCGCGGTGGACCTTAACATCTATGTCCGACCCGGTGACGAGCCGCGCGCCGAATACGCGATGGACGCGCTCATCCGTTCGATGAAGTGGGATGAGGAGGTCTATGGCCGGGAGTATGACCTCGACGTGTTCAACATCGTCGCCGTGGATGACTTCAACATGGGCGCGATGGAGAACAAGGGGCTTAACATCTTCAATTCAAAGTATGTTCTGGCCTCTCCCGAGACCGCGACAGATGGCGATTACGACCTGATCGAGGGCATCATCGCCCATGAATACTTCCACAACTGGACCGGCAACCGGATCACCTGCCGCGACTGGTTTCAGCTCTGCCTTAAGGAGGGGCTGACGGTGTTCCGCGACCAGCAGTTCAGCTCCGACATGCGCGGCGCGGCGGTGAAGCGGATCACCGAGGTCATGCAGCTTCGCGCCCGCCAGTTCCGCGAGGATCAGGGGCCGCTGGCGCATCCGGTGCGCCCGGAAGAATACATCGAGATCAACAACTTCTACACCGCGACCGTCTACGAAAAGGGCGCCGAGGTGATCCATATGCTCAAGCATCTGGTGGGCGACGAGGGCTACAAGAAGGCGCTCGATCTCTACTTCGAGCGGCACGACGGCGATGCGGCGACCATCGAGGATTGGCTCAAGGTGTTCGAGGACGCCACGGGCCGCGACCTTTCGCAGTTCTCCCGCTGGTACTCTCAGGCTGGCACCCCGCGCCTCAGCGTGTCGGAGAGCTTCAAAGACGGCACGCTCACCCTTGATTTCAAACAGGAAACCAAGCCAACCCCGGGCCAGCCGACCAAGGCGCCGCAGGTCATCCCCATCGCCGTGGGCCTCATCGGCCCCAACGGCGACGAGGTCGTGCCAACCACCGTTCTGGAAATGAACGAAGCCGAGCAAAGCTTTGACTTCAATGGTCTTTCAGCCAAACCCGTCGCCTCCATCCTGCGCGGCTTTTCCGCCCCGGTGGTGCTCGACCGCCCGCTCGACAGCGCCACCCGCGCCTTCCTGCTCGCCCATGACACCGACCCGTTCAACCGTTGGGAGGCGGGCCGCGTGCTGGGCAAGGAGGTGCTCACCGCGATGATCACCAAGGGCGCCCCGCCCTCGCCCGATCTGCTCTCGGGCCTGCACCGGCTTGTCGCCGATGACAGCCTCGAGCCGGCCTACCGGGCGCTGATGCTCGGGCTGCCCTCCGAAGACGACCTTGCGCAAACGCTTTTCGATAGCGGCCATGTGCCCGACCCGGCGGCGATTCATGCCGCCCGCGAGACGTTGCTGGAGGCGATGGCAACCGAGATGGAGCCCACTCTCGCAAGCCTTTATGAGCAAATGGAAACCCCCGCGCCCTACACGCCCGATGCCGAGGCCGCGGGCAAGCGCAGCCTGCGCTCCGCCTGCCTTGGCCTGCTGTCGCGCCGCGACGGCTGCGCCCGGGCCAAGGCGCTGTTCGCGGCTGCCGACAACATGACCGAGGAGCTCTCCGCCCTCGCCGTTCTGGTCCGCCACGGAGAGGGCGCCGAAGCGCTGCAAACCTTCTACGACAAGTGGCACCACGACAGGCTGGTGATGGACAAATGGTTCATGCTGCAGGTGGTGCAGGCCCCCGCCGAGACGATGGCCGAGACCGCGAAGGCCCTGACCGAACACGCTGATTTCGATTGGAAAAACCCCAACCGCTTCCGCTCCGTGCTGGGCGCGATGCAGGCCAATCCGGCGGGCTTTCACCGCGCCGATGGCGCGGCCTACCGGCTCTATGCCGACTGGCTGATCCGGCTCGATCCGGTGAACCCGCAAACTACGGCGCGGATGACCACCGGTTTCGAGACATGGGCACGCTACGATGCCGACCGTCAGCAGATGATCCGCGCCGAACTGGAGCGGATCGCGGCGCTGGAGGAGCTTTCAGAGAACACCGGCGAGATGGTGGGCCGGATCCTAGGGTGAGCTGCGGCTGAGCCTTCAGGTTTTCGGGCGCGGCTTGGGGCGCATGTTGGAGAGCGGGCGGCAGTAGCTTTGCACCTTGGTGTAAGCCGCGATATCCGCACGCTTTTTCCGGTAGACCATCGGCCCCCAGTCCGCCGCCACCCCGCCCTTGCCGGAGGCACCCAACACGCCATCGCGCCGCACCGTCTTGGCCATGATCCGGATCGCGCAGCTCAGGTTTGTCGGCCCATGCAGCAGCGCCGCGCCGGTGCTGGCGCGACAGCCGTAGAGCCGCGCGGTGGAGGGGGTGATCTGCAACAGCCCATGCCAGCGCCCGCCGCCGCCCACCGCACGGGGGCGATAGGTGCTCTCGTGCTTGGCCAGCGCCGAGAGGAAGCCGACCCAGAATTCCGCCCGCTTTTCAACGGGCTGGCTGGCGTAGCTGGGGCAGAATTGCTCAATGTCGCGCGGCACGAACTCCAGCAACGGCCGGCCGTGGGCCTTGAGCGCCGAAATCGCCGCGCGGGTCCAGATGGTGCTGCCGGGCACGCTCTCCCACCGGGTGCGCGGCAGGCTCCGGGGGCGTGCCTTGGGCCGCTGCCGGGTGACTTGCGGCACAGCAGCGGTCATGCCCTCGGGCAGCACCCCGCCCATGGCCGACATGCGCGGCAAAGGCCGCAGCGCCGGCACATCCACATCGGCCTGCGCCTGCTGGGCCAGCAGCGCCAGAGCGACCGCAGCCGCAAGACATTGTAAAACCCCCGTCATCGGGCAATATCTGGCCGCAATAGCAAAGGTTTAGCAAGTGCTCCTAACGTCGGTTAACGGCTGATTAACGCCGATCGGGAAACGGTGGCGGCGAAACCCCTCCGATCAGCGCCCTCTATAACACAGTTCGATCACCCGCCGCGCCTGCGCCCCCAGTCTGCCACGCGGCGGCTAAGCGCCGGTAAACCCACCGCCTTGCCCCCTTCTGCACAAGGGCCTAGAAGGGCGGGAAACAGCCGCGGAGTCCCTCATGCTCGACCTCTCCTATACCGCCCCCAAGCCCAAGACCCTCTCCGGCGCGACCGGCGACTGGGAGCTGGTGATCGGGATGGAGGTGCACGCGCAGGTCAGCTCGAAGGCCAAGCTCTTCTCCGGCGCGAGCACGCAGTTCGGCGCCGAGCCCAACTCCAACGTCGCCTTCGTGGATGCGGGCATGCCCGGCATGCTGCCAGTGATCAACGAGGGCTGCGTGGCGCTGGCGGTCAAGACCGGCCTCGGGCTGAAGGCCGAGATCAACCTCAACTCCGCCTTCGACCGGAAGAACTATTTTTATCCCGACCTTCCGCAGGGTTACCAGATTTCGCAGCTCTACCACCCTATCGTCGGCGAGGGTGAGGTGCTGGTGGAGATGGGCGAAGGCGTGGCCCGCAAGGTCCGGATCGAGCGCATCCATCTGGAGCAGGACGCAGGCAAGTCGATCCACGACATGGACCCAGCGATGAGCTTCGTCGACCTCAACCGCACCGGCGTCGCGCTGATGGAGATCGTCTCGCGCCCCGACATTCGCGGCCCCGAAGAGGCCGCCGCTTATATCGCCAAGCTGCGCCAGATTCTGCGCTACCTCGGCACCTGTGATGGCAACATGCAAAACGGCAACCTGCGGGCCGATGTGAACGTGTCGGTCTGCAAGCCGGGGCAGTATGAGAAGTATCAGGAAACGCAGGACTTTTCGCATCTCGGCACGCGCTGCGAGATCAAGAACATGAACTCCATGCGCTTCATCCAGCAGGCCATCGACTACGAGGCCAAGCGGCAGATCGCCATTCTGGAAGACGGCGGCACCATCGATCAGGAGACCCGCCTCTACGATGCCGACAAGGGCGAGACCCGCTCGATGCGCTCCAAGGAAGAGGCGCATGATTACCGCTACTTCCCCGACCCCGACTTGCTGCCGTTGGAGATCGAGCAGGGCTGGGTCGATGACATCAAAGCCTCGCTGCCCGAACTGCCCGACGCCAAGAAGGCGCGGTTCATCGGTGATTTCGGCCTCTCCGACTATGACGCCTCCGTACTCACCGCCGAGGTGGAAGCCGCTGATTTCTTTGAGGAAGCCGCCAAGGGCCGCGATGGCAAGCTGGCCGCAAACTGGATCATTAACGAGCTCTATGGCCGCCTGAAGAAGGACGAGAAGGAGCTGGGTGAAAGCCCCGTCTCCCCCGCCCAAATCGGCCAGATCATCGACCTCATCAAGTCGGACGCCATCAGCGGCAAGATCGCCAAGGATGTCTTCGAGATCTGCTATACCTCCGGCCGCGAGCCCGAGGAGATCGTCGAGACCGAGGGCATGAAGCAGGTCACCGATACGGGCGCCATCGAGGCCGCCGTGGACGAAGTGATCGCCGCCAATCCGGGTCAGGTCGAGAAGGCCAAGGCCAACCCCAAGCTGGCGGGCTGGTTCGTGGGTCAGGTGATGAAGGCGACCGGCGGCAAGGCCAATCCGAAGGCGGTGAACGAGCTGGTTTCCGCCAAGCTGGGGCTATAGCATCCGTCGATTGCGGCGGGCCTATAGCAAAAATTGATATGCACACCCCATGCACATCCGATGCACATTCCATGCATACGGATGCTGCCAAAGGTTGACGAAGGGTTAGGCAAAAGCGCCACAGAATCCTTGAATTGGCACGGTTTTGCCGCCGTGCTTTGGACAGGCCGCCCCGCCCGCGCTAGGCTGGGGGCCGTGCTTTGAATTGGGGGGCAGAAATGCCGCGATACGAATACCGGGTGGTGCCCGCACCGGAAAAGGGCAAGAAGGCCAAGGGCGCAAAGGGCACCTCGGGCCGCTTTGCCGTGGCGCTTCAGGACCTGATGAACGAGATGGGCGCCGCAGGCTGGGAGTATCAGCGCACCGATACCCTGCCCTGCCAAGAGCGCGTCGGCCTCACCGGTCGCCAGACCACCTTTCAGCACATGCTGGTCTTCCGCCGCACACTGGCCGCCGAGGCCGTGAGCGACGAAGAGGTGACCGCCCTGCTCGCCGCACCTGAAGACGAGCCCGCACCGGACGCCGTGGAAGAGCCCGAGACCGCCGAGGAGCAGCCCGAGCCGCAGCCCGAAAAGCGCGATGCCGTCGCCGCCGCCCGTGACGTGGCCGCCGCCCTCTCGGCCCGCGCCCGCGAAGGCAAGGCCCCAGCCCTCGGCCCCGCGACCCACGGCGACAAGCCCGGCTCCAAGGCGGATGTAGCTGCCGAGTAAGGCGCGCCTACAGTCAAGGTCAGGCCCGTCCCGGTTGGGGCGGGTTTTTCATTTTGGGGAGGCGGTTGAGCGAGATCGGCATCGCGCCCATAGCCCGGCTTCAATAGTTCCCGCCCTGCCGGGTGTCCCACAGGCGCAGCACCTCGATGCGCTCCGGCGTGACGCGGTAGATCAGCACAAAGGGCGTTCGGGGGATCGGCAGTTCGCGCACCTCGGCAAAGCCATCGCTGCGCCGCCCGGCGTAGGGGTTCGCCTCAAGGGTCGCGATGGCAGCCTTGAAATGCGCCCCGGCCCGTGTGCTCCCCTCCGGAAAGACCGCCCGATAGTAGCGCCGGAACCAGACCATGTCTTGCCCCGCGCTTTCGAGAAAGACGACGCTCATGCGTCAGGCAGAATATCGGCTCCGGGCGGCGGTGACTCGTCGCCAGTATCCCAACTGTCGACCCAGGCCATCATGGCATCCTGCGAGATGAACCGGCCCGCTTCCGCCTCGGCCAGCGCAGCCTCGATCGCGGTCCGCTTGGCTTGCCGCGCCTCGATCATCGCGCGAATGGCCTGCACCGCAAGCTGGGCAGGCGGACGATCCTCCAGCGCGGCCTCGGTTTCGAGCGCGCGTTTCAGGCTGTCATCGAGCCGGATGGTATAGGGGGCCGTGGCCATGGGGCTGCACCTCGCATCTTGCGTATGACAAGAGAATACGATCGCAACGCGCCGCTGGCAAGCTTGGCCCGAAGGCGAGGCCAGTCTCGCCCTAAACCTCGATCGCCAGCGCGTGGATGCGCGGGAACAGGTCTGCCACCGCCGCGTTCACCGCGCGGTGCTTGGCGACCCGGCTCTTGCCCTCCAGCGCCTCGGCCACCATGCGCACCCTGAAGTGCGAGCCGTCCGGCGAATATCCGCCGTGGCCGCGGTGGGCCTCGCTTTCGTCAAGCACCTCTAGGCTTGCTGGCGCAAAGGCCTCCCGCAGGCGCGTTTCTATTTCCAATGCAAGTGTCATTTTTTCTCCTGCCCCCTTCTCACCCGGCGCGAAAAGACTAAACTTCATGGTCCGAGTCGAGAAGCAATGCCAAACACATGGGGCTGCAGGCATGAACAGAGACGATCCGTTTGGTTTCGATATGTCCGTTTCTTCGGACAAGAAGAAGCGCCAGCGCGGGCGTCGCGGCATGTCTGGGGCCTTCGAGACCTCGCAGCGCACCTGCGAGCACGAAGGCTGCAACGAGCCGGCGCAATACCGGGCCCCCAAGAATCCCGACACGCTGGATGACTACTACTGGTTCTGCAAAGAGCACGTCCGCGAGTACAATCTGAAGTGGAACTTCTTCAACGGCGCGACCGAAGAAGAGATGGAAGCCCAGATCGACAGTGACCGGGTGTGGAACCGCGATACCAAGCCCTTCCGCCGCTCGGCCGAAGAGAAGGCCTGGGCGCGGCTCGGCGTGGATGATCCGCATCAGGTGCTGGGCGAGAACGCCACCCAGAACCCCGGCCGCAAGGGCAATGGCGGTGGCCGCCGCCTGCCCCCCACCGAGCGCCGGGCCATCGAGATTCTCGAAGCCAAGGACAACATGACCAAGGCCGAGATCCGCAAGTGCTACAAGTCGCTGATCAAGGTGCTCCACCCCGATATGAACGGCGGCGACCGCAGCCAGGAAGAGCAACTCTCAGAGGTGGTCTGGGCCTGGGATCAGATCAAGGACAGCCGCAGCTTCAAGTGAACCGAAAGAGCCGGTGACGCGGGGCTTGCCCGCGCCGGCCGTTCAGTTGCGCGCCGTGCAGCGCCGGATCATCCGGTCGAGGCTGCCGGTCACGCCGCGCGCGGTGAACTCGAAGCGCGAGCCATACGGGTCCACCACGGTGAACTTGCCGTTGCCATCGGCCTTTTCCAGCGCGACCAGATAATCGAGCACCGCCTTGGCATCCTCCACTTTCTCGATCTGCAGGTAGAACTGCGGCGAGGGGAAGAGGTTTTTCATCACGAAGTCCTGCCCGCCGATGCTGAGCCGGGCCACGCCGCCGGGCGGCACCCGCCGGGGCGCGATGAACTCGGGGAAGATACCGCGCCCGTCGCGCGCGTCATAGAGCGAGAACTGCGTGCGTGCGCCGCGCCCGGAGCCGCAGGTGCCATCCACACAACTCACCACCTGACAGGCGGCATAGCTCGCCCCCACACCCCGTTGGGTGTAGAAGAACCACGCGCCGAGACTGTCGATCAGGGTAAACTCTGCCCGTGCGGGCCGAGGCAGCAAAAGGGCAAAGATCAATACCAACAGGCAAACGACAGACGTCGACCGGGAAACAACTCCTGAAAAAGGCATTTGTGTTCTGACCTGTGGCAGCAAATCCCGGCCACACTAACCCTTGCGTCAAGGCGTGTCACGGGGCGGTTTACGCAACAGTCTGTCACCGGTGAATTTCCGCCTGCGCTGTGGCGGGGCGCCCGGCCCTTGCACCTGCGCGAGATATAAGGCACCACCCCACTGATAGATCACGCGCCGCCCCTTGCGGCGCTAGCGGCGAAGGCAGAGGCGATGAGCGATCAGGCGATGAAACCCACCGAAGAAATCTCCGTGCGCGAGGCCTTTGGCATCGACAGCGACATGGTGGTGAAGGGCTTCGCCGAGGCGACCGACCGGGTGCCTGATATCGACAGCACCTACAAGTTTGATCCCGACACCACGCTCGCCATTCTGGCCGGCTTCAGCCACAACCGCCGCGTCATGATCCAGGGCTACCACGGCACCGGCAAATCGACCCATATCGAGCAGGTCGCCGCCCGCCTCAACTGGCCCGCCGTCCGGGTGAACCTCGACAGCCACATCAGCCGGATCGACCTGATCGGCAAGGATGCGATCAAGCTGAAAGACGGCAAGCAGGTCACCGAGTTCCACGAGGGCATCCTGCCCTGGGCGCTGCGCAACCCGGTGGCCATCGTCTTCGACGAGTATGATGCGGGCCGTGCCGACGTGATGTTCGTGATCCAGCGGGTGCTGGAGCATGACGGCAAGCTCACCCTGCTCGACCAGAACGAGATCATCACGCCCAACAAGTATTTCCGCCTCTTCGCCACCTCCAACACAGTGGGTCTGGGCGACACGACCGGCCTCTACCACGGCACCCAGCAGATCAACCAGGCGCAGATGGACCGTTGGAACCTCGTCGCCACGCTGAACTACCTGCGCCATGATGCCGAGGCCGCGATCGTGCTGGCCAAGTCGCCGCATTACAACACCGAGAAGGGCCGCAAGCAGATCAGCCAGATGGTGACGGTCGCTGACCTGACGCGGACGGCCTTCATGAACGGCGATCTCTCCACGGTGATGAGCCCGCGGACGGTGATCAACTGGGCGCAGAACGCCGAGATCTTCCGCAACATCGGCTATGCCTTCCGGCTGACCTTCCTCAACAAGTGCGACGAGCTGGAGCGCCAGACGGTGGCCGAGTTCTACCAGCGTTGCTTTGACGAGGAACTGCCGGAGAGCGCCGTTTCGATGGCGGTATGAGGGCCGCCGCCCTCGCTCTCTTGCTGAGCACCGCGCCCGCGCTGGCACAGGTGCCGACCCCGCAGGCGGTGGTGACTGCCTGCATCTCCCTGACCGAGGCCGCCATTGCCTCTGCCGAAGGCCCGCGCCGCGCCCGGCTCGAAGCCGACCTCGACCTGATGCACAAGGCCCTGCGCGGCCTCGATGCGCTCGGCGACTCCGCCGCAAAGCTCGCGCCGCAAGTGGGCCGCCTGCCCTCTCGGCTCGAAGACTGCGTCGACGACGTTTGAAACTTGGGCTGAAGCCCGTCTTCGACACGCCGCATTAACCTTATTCAGCCAGTCTGCCCCCAAGGGCAGGGCCTGTGCGGTCGCGTAAAAGTTTTCAAACTGCCCATTTGACAGGCGCACTGAAAGGCGCAAAGGTCATTACATGGGCAGAATAAAAACAATCGCCCTTACAGGGCTTCTGGCAATTTTCGCAGCACCGGCGCAGGCCGAGCCGCTTGAGATGACCTTCGCCACCTGCACTGGGCGCTTCTCGGCGCTGATGGAGCACCAGTGGCTTCTTCCCCACCCCGAGCTTGAGCAAACCACCCGCCGCCGCGCCGCGATGATCTCGCTGCTGGAGGCGGTCATGCCCCCTTCGGCCGGGCGCGAGGTGCTGGCCCGCCGGATCGAGGCCAAACATGCCCAGCGGGTGCTGCTCACCCGCGCCACCTTCAACGATGACAGCGCAGATGCCCATTGGGCCGCCACCCGCGCCGAAGCCCAGATCGCAAGCTGCGCCGCGCTCTTGACGGGCTGAGCCCGCCGGGGCCTGATGCGCCCCATGCTGCACCGCTGCGCTCTCACCCTCCTGCTCCTCGCCGCGCCGGTCGCGGCGCACGACCTCTCGGAACATGAGGATCTGCCCTTTCTCGCCGCCGACTGCGCCGGTTACTGGCGGGGCGTCGCGGCCCATCAGGCCGATAAGAGCGATCCTATGGCCACCGACCTCGGCAACCTCTACCTCGCCGCCGCCAAGGATCTTGCGCCTGAGCTTTCCACCGATCTCGACTATGTCGCCCAAACGTCCCAAACCCGCGCCCGGCAGATGCTGAAGGACGCCGCCCAGATCAGCGGCGCTGCCCGCCTCGTGGCCGAGCAGGAGCAGACCTGTCAGGCCATCGGCCTTGCCCTGCCCGCCAAATGGGGCTTCCACTAAACCAAAACGGGGCTCCGAAGAGCCCCGCCTGTCGCGTTTTCTTGCTGAAAACACTCAATCCATCCGCCCAGCTCACGCCTCGCGGGCGGCCTTGGTCGCATTGGCCCACCAGGCCATGTCGTCAAACAGCGCATCCGCCGAGCCGCCGATGGCGTCCTCGATGGTGCTGATCTCGGCGTTCTCGCCCATCGGGTGCACCTTCATGAAGCTGCCCGCTGCGATGTGCACCGCATTGCGGACCGGCACCATCTGAAGCTCCACGCCGATGGCCCGCAGGTGCTCCACCGCGCGGGCCGCGCCCACGCCGCCGTAGCCGAGGGCGCCCATCGGCTTGTGGACCCACTCCTTGTAGGCCTGGTCGAGCGCGTTCTTCAGCGCGCCGGTGATCGAGTGGTTGTATTCGGCGGTGACAAAAATGTAGCCGTCGAACTCGGCGATCTTCTCCTGCCAGGCCACCGCTTTGGGGTCTTCGGACGGCATCCATGCGTTGGAGGCCTTCTCGTTGAAGAACGGCAGGTCGAAGTCGGCAAGGTCCACCAGCTCCACCTCGAAGTCGTCGCGCTTTTGCGCGCGCTCAAGGAGCCACTTGGCGGGTTTCTCGCCAAAGCGGCTGTCGCGGGTGGATCCGATGATGATGGCAATCTTGGGCGTGGTCATGGGTGTCTCCGTGGGTTGTCTTGAGCCTATATGTTTGCTCCATAACGCTCCGTTCAATGAAAGGTTCTGCGCGCAGGCGCACACTGGCCACCTCTGCCTCGCGCGGGCCTTGCGCATGGCCCGCGCCGGTGCTTTACCCGGAGCCATGGCTCAGAAATCCGACAACCCGGCAGACCCGTTCAAGAAGGCCCTCGCAGAGGCCACCAAGGTCATGGCCGATGACCCCGAGCTCGGCGTCACCTATTCGGTCGACCCGCCCGGTGCCACCGGCGACGGGCTGCGCCTGCCGCAGGTCTCCCGCCGGATGAGCGCCGAGGAGGTGCTGCTGGCCCGCGGCACCGCCGATGCGCTTGCGCTGCGCCACAAGTATCACGACGAGGCCGTGGCCTCGCGCTACGCGCCGCAAGGCCAGCTTGCCCGCGATATCTACGCCGCGATGGAAACCGCCCGCTGCGAGGCGGTGGGCGCCCGCGTCATGCCCGGCACCGCCAAGAATATCGACGCCAAGATCGGCGCAGAGGCCGAGCGCCGTGGCTATGGCAACCTCACCGAGATGTCCGAGGCCCCGCTGGCCGAGGCGGCTGGCTATCTCGTACGCCAACTGGCGACGGGGCGCGAGTTGCCCGCCGGCGCGCAGAACGTGCTCGACCTCTGGCGCGACCACCTTGAGGGCTCCGCCGCCGGCACGCTCGATGGCATGAACGACGTGCTCGCCGACCAGCAGGCCTTTGCCCGCTTCGCCCGTCAGGTGATCGAGGATCTCGGCTACGGCGACCAACTGGGCGACGACCCGGACATGGAAGATGACGAGGCCGAGGGCGACGAGGCCGAGCAGGACGAGGAAGAAGCCGAGAGCGACGGCCAGGACGACAGCCAGGAGAACGAGGAATCCGACGCCAGCCCCGAGCAGGACCAAGAGCAGACCGACGATCCCTCCGAGGCCACCGTCTCGATGGACGACATGGCCGAGACCGAAGAGGGCGAAGAGGCCGAGATGCCCGAGGGCGAGGCCCCGCTGGAGCCGCCGCCCCCTGCCCCCGCCTCCGAGGCCGACCCGAATTACACCATCTACGATGGCACCTTCGACGAAGAGATCCCCGCCGAGGAGTTGGCCCAGCCCGCCGAGTTGGAGCGCCTGCGCGACTATCTCGACCAGCAGCTCGAACCGCTGAAGGGCGCGGTGTCTCGCCTCGCCAACAAGCTCCAGCGCCGGTTGCAGGCCCAACAGAACCGCTCCTGGGAGTTCGACCGCGAAGAGGGCATCCTCGACGCAGGCCGCCTCGCCCGCGTCGTCGCCAACCCGACGACGCCGCTCAGCTTCAAGGTCGAGAAGGACACCGAGTTCCGCGACACGGTCGTCACGCTCCTCCTCGACAACTCCGGCTCCATGCGGGGCCGCCCGATCAGCATTGCCGCGATCTGCGCCGATGTGCTGGCCCGCACGCTGGAGCGCTGCCAGGTGAAGGTCGAGATCCTCGGCTTCACCACCCGCGCGTGGAAAGGCGGGCAGGCCCGCGAAAAGTGGCTCGCCGAAGGCCGCCCGCAAACCCCGGGCCGGCTGAACGACCTGCGCCACATCATCTACAAGAGCGCCGACGCCCCGTGGCGCCGCGCCCGCGCCAACCTCGGCCTGATGATGAAAGAGGGCCTGCTGAAAGAGAACATCGACGGCGAGGCGCTCGAATGGGCGCACCGCCGCATGGTCGGCCGCCGCGAGGTGCGCAAGATCCTCATGGTGATTTCGGATGGCGCCCCGGTGGACGATTCGACCTTGTCGGTGAACCCGGCCAACTACCTCGAAAAGCACCTGCGCGACGTGATTGCCATGATCGAGAAGCGCCGTGCGGTGGAGCTTTTGGCCATCGGCATCGGCCATGACGTGACCCGCTACTACGACCGCGCGGTGACGATCACTGATGTTGAGCAACTTGCCGGAGCGATGACCGAACAGCTTGCCAGCCTCTTCGACAGCGACCCACGTGCCCGCGCCCGGGTGATGGGGATGAAGAAGGCAAGCTGAGCGAAGCCCCTGCACGGAATCAAGCCGCAGGCGCCGTGCAGCGCCGTCCCGCCCCCCGGGGCGGCGCTTCGTCCAGGGGATCGCCCCCCTTCGAGG
The DNA here is from genome assembly GCA_017792405.1 of Oceanicola sp. Classification (GTDB taxonomy): domain Bacteria; phylum Pseudomonadota; class Alphaproteobacteria; order Rhodobacterales; family Rhodobacteraceae; genus Vannielia. Next base: position 1,112,327 of record CP051231.1, on the reverse strand, counting down.
CCTGATGACCACCGCACCATAAAGTGCCCCGAACATACCTTGCATGCGCCACCCCGCGGGACGGCGCCGCACGGCTTTGGTTCGCCCAGCCTCTGGCCATTCCCGCCGCCCCGATGCACTCTCCGCGCCAAGGAGACCCCCCATGTTTCAAACCTTCGACGCCCCTACCAACCCCGCCGATGGCCCGCCCCGGCTTGCTGCCCTGCGCGCCGAGATCGAGCGCCTCGGCCTTACCGGCGTGCTCGTGCCCCGCGCCGACCGGCATCAGGGCGAATATGTCGCCCCCTGCGATGACCGCCTCGCATGGCTCACCGGCTTCACCGGCTCGGCGGGCTTTGCCGTGGTGCTCCCCGATCTCGCAGGCGTCTTCATCGACGGGCGCTACCGGGTGCAGGTGAAGGCACAGGTGGATCTGGCGCATTTCACCCCCGTCCCCTGGCCCGAAACCCGGCTGTCGGACTGGCTGATCTCGGAGGCCCCCAAGGGCGCGCGCATCGGCTTCGACCCTTGGCTGCACACCGTGAAGGAGATCGCCGGCCTGCGCGACAAGCTCGCGCCCCACGGGCTGGAGATGGTCGCGCTGGAGGACAACCCTGTCGATGCCATCTGGCCCGACCGCCCCGCCGAACCCGCCGCGCCGATCCTCGCGCACCCGCTGCAATTCGCCGGTGAGGACAGCGCTGACAAGCGCGGGCGGCTGGGGGCGGAACTGGCGGGCGACAAGGTGGATGCCTGCGTGCTCACTCTGCCGGATTCGGTCTGCTGGTTGCTGAACATCCGCGGCGCCGACATCGCCCGCAACCCGATCGCCCGCGTGAATGCCATACTGGAAGCCTCTGGAAAGGTGCAACTTTTCTGCGACCCCACCCAAGCCGAAGGCCTCGACCTCGGCCCGGATGTCACCGTGCTGCCGCGCACGGGCTTCACCGCCGCGCTGGCCGAGCTGGGCGGGCGCGTGCAGATCGACCCGGAGAGCTCCCCCGAGGCGGTGGCGGCCCTGCTGCGCGGCAAGGCCGAAGTGGTCGAGGCCCCCGACCCCTGCCTGCTGCCCAAGGCCCGCAAGAACGCCGCCGAGCTGCAAGGCATGCGCGACGCCCACATGCGCGACGCGGTGGCGATGGTGAAATTTCTCGCATGGCTCGACGATGAGGCGCCGAACGGCAAGCTCACCGAAATCTCCGTGGTCGAAAAGCTCGAGGGCTTCCGCCGCGAGGCCAACGAGCTGCGCGAGATCAGCTTCGACACGATCAGCGGCGCCGGGCCGAACGGCGCCATCGTGCATTACCGCGTGACCCATGAGACTAACCGCGCCGTCTCCCCCGGCGAGCTGCTGCTGGTCGATAGCGGCGGGCAGTATCTCGACGGCACCACCGATATCACCCGCACCGTGACCGTCGGCCCGCCCCCCGAAGGCGCGGCAGAGGCCTTTACCCGTGTGCTGCAAGGCATGATCGCGATGAGCCGCATCCGCTGGCCCAAAGGCCGCGCGGGCCGCGATATCGAGGCGGTGGCCCGCTACCCGCTCTGGCTGGCCGGGCAGGATTATGACCACGGCACGGGCCACGGCGTCGGCGCCTACCTTTCGGTGCATGAAGGACCCGCACGGCTCTCCCGCATCTCCGAAATCCCGCTAGAGCCGGGCATGATCCTCTCCAACGAGCCGGGATACTACCGCGAGGGGGCCTTTGGCATCCGGATCGAAAACCTCGTGGTGGTGGAGCCCGCCCCGGCGCTGGAGGGCGCCGACAACCGCGAGATGCTGGCCTTCGAAACCCTCACATGGGTGCCGATCGACCGCCACCTCGTGGTGGCCGAAATGCTCTCGCCCGGCGAGCGCGACTGGCTCAACGCCTATCACGCCGAGGTCTGGGCGCGGGTCAGCCCGCGGGTGCAGGGTGAGGTGCGTGACTGGCTCCGGCAGGCCTGCGCTGCGCTATAGCGGCGCGGCCATGTCGGGCGACATTTACCTGTCACGCCTCAGGGCTATATAAGCGCCATAACAATCATAACGGGAGGCAAGGGATGGCCGATCACATCAAGATACGCGACGCCGAAGGAACCTGGGTTGTACGGGCCGGAGGGGCCGTTCTGGGCGAGAGTGCGCGCGCGCTCGAACTGACCGAGGGCGACATGCCCTTCGTCATTTACTTCCCCCGGGAAGACATCGCCATGGCCTTCCTCGACAAGTCCGCCACCGTGACCCACTGCCCCCACAAGGGCGACGCGCAGCACTACGACATCGAGATCAAATCCGGCACCATCCACGATGCCGCCTGGTCCTACGAGGCCCCTAAGGACGGGATGGAGCGGATCGAGGGCTACCTCGCCTTCTATGCCGGCAAGGTGACGGTGGAGCAGGTCTGAGCCCTGCCGCGGGGCGGCTTGCCCGGCTGAACCGTCCGGCCAGTGGGGGGCCCGCCCCCCACACCGCGCCTTTCAGTGGGGGGCCAGCCCCCCACACCGCGCCCTTCAGTGGGGGGCCAGCCCCCCACACCGCGCCCTTCAGTGGGGGGCCAGCCCCCCACACCCCCCGGGAATATTTGCAGCAAGAAAATGGGCAATTTGAGTCAAATTGCTCCGACCGGGTGCGCCGCCGCTGTGCATTTTCTTGCCCCAAGTATCCCCGCCGGAGGCTCAAAATCTCTTCTGGCGCGCCTTCTCAGCTATGCTCTTCGGCAGCCGTTTCCGCCAGTGCGCGGTTGTAGGCCCTCAGCGCGTCGAGGTGGTAGAGCGCGCCCAGCAGCTCGCCCTTGCCGCCGTCCCCGGCGGGCGCGACCACGGGGATGAAGCTGTGGCCGCTGGTCTCGAACATCGGCAGGGCGGTTTCGAGCGTTGTATCGGGCGCCAGTGTGATCCCGGCTGCGATCATCTCGTTGCAGGTGTCGCGGTCGGCGGCGCGGGGGCTGTCGACGCCGCGCATCACCGCCGCCGCGGAGTGGACCGAGAGCAGGTAGGCTTGCGGCCCGGCGGCCATGCGGATGCCGCGCCGCTCGAGCTGGGTCAGGAAGAAGCTGCGGTCCACCAGTTTTGACGAGATCGCGGTGGACATCGAGACGGCGACCATCACCGCAAGGCCAGTCTGCCAGTCTCCCGTCAGCTCGAAGACGATGAGCGTGGTCGAGATCGGCGCGCCGAGCACGGCGGCGGCCAGCGCACCCATGCCGGCCAGCGCGTAAAGCGTGGGCGTGCCCGAGACATCAGGGAAAACCCCTGTGGCGATGACGCCAAAGGCGAGGCCGGTCAGCGCCCCGACCATCAGCGAGGGCGAGAACATGCCGCCGCCCATCCGCCCGGCCATGGTGATCGCCACGGCGGCGACCTTCAGCACCACGAAGACCAGCACCTCGCTGAAGAGCAGCGCGCCGGTGAGCGCGGCGGAAGTCGTCTCGTAGCCGACGCCGATGATGTGGGGGTAGAAGATCGCCATCCCCCCCAGCAGCGCGCCCGCGATGGCGGGCCGCAGGAAGCGCGGCAGGCCGGTGCGCTGCATCACCGTGTTGCCCAGCCCGTCGGCCCAGAACACCGCCCGCATCAGCACCACCGCCACGAGGCCGCAGGTCAAGCCGAGCAGCAGGAAGGCGGGCAATTCGACATAAAAGCTCAGCACCCCGTCGCCGCCAAGGGTGAACTCGGCCACATCGCCAAAGAAGCTCCGGCTCACCACCGTGCCCGCGACCGAGGCGATGACGATGGGGGCGAAGGCGTGCACCGCGAAGTGCCGCAGCACCACCTCCAGCGCAAAGAGCGCTCCCGCGATGGGCGCGTTGAAGCTGGCCGAGACGGCGGCGGCCACGGCGCAGCCCATCAGGTCGCGGCCGGTGACCCCGTTGGCATTGATGCGCTCGCTGACCCATGACGAGATCACCGCCGCAAGGTGCACCACCGGCCCTTCCCGCCCCGTGGAGCCGCCCGAGGAGAGCGTGATCAGCGAGGCCAGCGCCGAGGCGAGGCCAGCGCGTTGCTCTACCCTGCCCCGGTTCAGCGCCGCGCCGTGGATCACATCGGCCACCGAGCGCACCCTTGCGCCGGGGGCGAAGCGGTCGAGGATCACTCCCACCGCCAGCCCGCCGAGGATGGGCAGCACCAGCACCCACCACCATGGCAGCCCGGCGGCAAAGCTGTGGATCATCCGTGTGTCATCGGTGCCGTAGAGCGTGCCTTGCAGCCAGTCGATCCCGAGGCGAAAGAGGCAGGCCGCGTAGCCCGAGGCCACGCCGAGCGCCAGAGCGATGAACCAGAACTGAACTTGGCTTGGCCCGCGCTGGCGCAGCACGCGCATCAGCGTATCGACCACCTCGCGCAGCTCCGACAGGCGCTGCCGCAGCGGGCCTGCCGCTGCCCCTCCGCCCTGCCTGTCGCTCTCGCTCACCCGCGCCCTCATCTTGCAGTTGCGGACCTGCGCGCGCCCTTCCCCGGACGGCCCGCATCGCCTAGGGTGGCGTCCGGTGAACGCGAGGAGGAACAATGCCTTTCCACGAGGCGCAGACCGGCCTTGAGGCCGTTCTAGGCGATCGGCTCAGCCGGTCCAAGAGTGATCTGGACCTGCATGGCCGCAGCGAGACCCATTTTCCCCTCACCCCGCCCGAGGCGGTGGCCTACCCCGAGACCACGGCAGAGGTCGCGGCGATCATGAAAGCCTGCGCCGCCGCGCGCTGCCCGGTGGTGGGCTGGGGCGCCGGCACCTCGCTCGAGGGGCACGGGTTGGCGATCAAGGGCGGCATCGCGGTGGATTTCACCCGGATGGACAGGGTGCTCGAGGTCCGGCCCGAGGACATGGTCGCCGTGGTCCAGCCCGGCGTGACCCGCGAGGCGCTGAACCACGAACTGAGGGCCACCGGCCTGTTCTTCCCGGTCGATCCCGGCGCCAATGCCACGCTGGGCGGCATGGCCTCCACCCGGGCCAGCGGCACGACCGCCGTGCGCTACGGCACTATGGCCGAGAACGTGCTGGCGCTGGAGGTGGTGCTGGCCAGCGGCGAGGTGATCCGCACGGGCTCGGGCGCGCGCAAGGCCTCCAATGGCTATGACCTGACCCGCCTGATGGTCGGCTCCGAGGGCACGCTGGGGCTGATCACCGAGCTGACCCTTCGGCTTCAGGGCCAGCCCGAAGCCACGGCGGCGGCCACCTGCGCCTTCGAGAAGATGGGCGACGCGGTCGATTGCGTCATCGCGACCATTCAGGCCGGGCTGCCGATGGCCCGGATCGAGTTTGTCGATGGCCCCACCGTGGCCGCCGTCAACGCCTATTCGGGCGCCGACCTGCCGGTGATGCCGCACCTGCTGGTGGAGTTTCACGGATCCGAAACCTCCGTGGCAGCCGATGCCCGCTTCTTTGGCGAGCTGGTCAGCGACATGAACGGGCAGGCCTTCAGATGGGCCGAAAAGGCCGAGGACCGCACCGCGCTCTGGGCCATGCGCCACCACGCCTATTGGGCGATCCTCGCGGCGCGGAAGGGGGCCAAGGCGATCGTGACCGACATGTGCGTGCCGATCTCCCGACTGGCCGAGGCGGTGGAGATCACCGCGCAGGATATCGCCATGGCCGGGCTCGAAGGCCCGATCCTCGGCCATGTCGGCGATGGCAACTTTCACGCCATCCTGCTGGTCGACCCGGAGGACCCCTCCGAGATGGCCCGCGCCAAGCAGATTGCCGACACGATGGCCGAGCGGGCGCTGGCCTTTGGCGGCACCATCACCGGCGAACATGGGGTTGGTATGGGCAAGCTGCACCTGATGGAGGCCGAGCACGGCGAGGCCTGGGGCGTGATGGGCGAATTGAAGGCCGCGCTGGACCCCCAGAACCTCCTGAATCCGGGAAAAATCGTCCGTCCGGGAAACAATTGAAGAGACCAATAAAATTTGTGTGCAATTAACCAGAAGCACAGCGACTCAGTAGATTAACGGCGGGTTAAAGCGTATAAGGTGCTGCATTAGGAGAAGGTGGTAACCCAATGAAACTCAAAGCAATCACAGCAACGCTCGCCCTTGCGCTGAGCGGCATCATGGTGGCGCAATCTGCGGATGCGCGCCTCGTCATTCACTGCAACCGCGGCCCGATCCCGTCGAACCCGATGATCAACGGCCACTACGAAAACTTCGTCGCCAGCCTGATGGAGAATTTCGTGATGACCGAGAAGGAAGCGACCCGCGTGGCCAAGCAGGTTTGCGGCAACATGGGCGCCGTGGGCGACCTCGATTATCTCGTCGATCTGACCTACGAGGCGACCGCGCCCTACGAGCGCCGCTGAGCCGCCGCGCAGCCCGCCCCGGCCACTCCGGACAGGGCTGCAAGGAGGCCGCAAGACCGCCCAATTTTGGGCATGATCTTGGTTTACGAAATATGAAGCGGAGCCGAACTGGCTTCGCTTCTTTTCATTTTGCGACCCCGATCAGCGTCAGGAGCCTCCCGTGAAGCGTCTTATCCATCCGACCGTTGCCCTTGCCCTCGCCCTCTCCCTCGGCGGCACCGCTGCCTCCGCCAATGTGAAAATCTCCTGCAAGCGCGGCCCGCTGCCGAAGGTCGCCATCATCAACGGCCCGGCTCCGGTGTTCATCGACAGCATCGAAAAGACCTATGCCGTGACCCCAGAGCAGGCCCGTGCCGCCGCCGAATACGTCTGCGCCGACATGGATGCCGTGGGCGACGCCGAAAAGCTGCGCAGCCGCACCCGCGCCGCTCTGGCCAACTACCGCCGCCGTTAAGACCTGCGGCGCCACGACGTGGCGTCACTAGCCGGGGCGGCGTGGCACCGTCCCGGATCAGACAAACTTTTGGCAGAATTTCAGGCTAATTTTAGCCAATCGGAGCCGCTGCTGGCTTCGGTTGTCTCGCTGTGATCCATCGTAAAGCCTGGAGCCTGCCATGAACCGTCTTGTCCTTCCCGCTGCCGCCCTTGCCCTCGCGTTCGGCGCCGCTTCGGCCTCTGCCGAGAGCGGTTCGATCATGATTTCCTGCAAACGCGGCCCCCTTCCCACCGTCTCGCTCATCAATGGCGCCAATTGGCAGTTCATCGAGAGCATCGAGCAGAACTACCGGATCAGCCCGATCGACGCGAAGGCCGCTGCCGATTACGTCTGCGCCGATATGAGCGCGGTCGGAGACGCCGCCAAGCTGCGCGAACGCACCAAGCGCGTGCTGGCCAACTACCGCCGCCGCTGACCCCGTTGAAAGCTCGGGCGCTCAGCCCGTCAGCAGCGCCCGTGCCGCCGCGCGGGCCTCGTCGGTCACCTGCTCGCCCGCCAGCATCCGCGCCAGTTCGTCCACCCGCGCGGGCGCATCGAGCGGGGTGACGGTCGAGAGCGTCTGCCCTTTCGCCACCCGTTTCTCCACCCGCCAATGGTGCGCGGCCATCGCCGCCACCTGCGGGCTGTGGGTGACGACGAGCACCTGTCCCGAGGCCGCCAGCCCGGCCAGCCGCCGGCCCACCGCATCGGCGGTCGCCCCGCCCACGCCGCGGTCGATCTCGTCGAAGATCATCGTCAGCCCGGTGGTGTGCCGCGTCAGGCAGACCTTCAGCGCCAGCAGAAAGCGGCTGAGTTCACCGCCCGAGGCGATCTTGTTCAGCGGGCCTGCGGGCGCGCCGGGGTTGGTGGCCACGGTAAATGTCACCGCATCCACGCCGTCCGGCCCCGGATCTCCAGCGGTGATCTCGGTCGAAAACACCGCGCGTTCCATCTTGAGCGGGGCCAGCTCCGCACCCATCGCCTTGTCGAGCTTGGCAGCGGCCTTGCGCCGGGTCTCGGTGAGCCTGCCCGCCGCCGCCTCATAGGCCGCCTCGGCGTCGCGCGCGGCTTTCTCCAGCTTGGCAATGCCGCCCTCGCCCGCGTCCAGCGTCTCCAGCTTGGCGGTCAGTTCGGCGGCCAGCGTGGCGAGGTCGTCGGGCACCACCCCATGCTTGCGGGCCAGCCCGCGCAGGGCAAAAAGCCGCTCCTCGGTGGCCTCCAACTCATGCGGGTCATGGCTTAGCGCATCCAGCGCCGCGCCCACGCCCTGCTCCGCTTCGCCCAAGGCATCCAATGCCCGGGAGAGCGCCTCCAGCGGGGAATCGAGCTGGCCTTCCGCCGCCTCCGCCGCGCCATCGAGCCAGCGCGTGGCATCGCCCAGCATTCCCTCGGCCCCCTCGGGGCCAAGCGCCTGATGGGCGCGCTGCACATCCTCGCGAATCCGCGCCGCCGCCTGCATCAGCCTGCGCTTCGCATCCAGTTCCGCCTCCTCGCCCGGCTGCGGGCCAAGCTTGCCCAGCTCGCCCGCTGCGTGGCGCAGAAATTCCTCTTCTTCCGCCAGCGCCTTCTGCGCCGCGCGGGCCTCATCCAGCGCCTTCGCTGCCTCGCGCCGTGCCCGCCACGCGGCCCGCACCGGGGCCGGGTCGACACCGGCGAACTCGTCGAGCAGGGCCATGTGGCCGCGCGGGTTGAGCAGGCCCTTGTCGTCCTGCTGGCCATGCAACTCCACCAGCACATCCGACAGCGCCCGCAGCACCTCGCCCGAGACCCTTCGGTCGTTGACCCATGCGGTCTTGCGCCCGTCGACCGTGTTCACCCGCCGCAGGATAAGCTCATCCTCTGCCGGGATGCCCGCCTCCTCCAGCACCGCCCGGGCCGGGTGGGCCTCATCCAGCGAAAATTCGGCCACCACCTCGCCCTGCTCCGCCCCCGCGCGCACCAGCTCAGCACGGCCACGCCAGCCCAGCACGAATCCGAGCGCATCAAGCAAAATGGATTTGCCCGCCCCGGTCTCGCCGGTCAGCACGTTGAGGCCGGGCGCGAAGCTCAGCTCCAGCCGGTCGATGATGAGAATGTCGCGTATGTCGAGCCCGCGCAGCATGGGCCTCACCCTATCGGATAGCTCTGGGGTGGGTGCAACCCACCACGCAGATTACAACCACTCGCCCTTGATCGTCTGGCGATAGATCTGGCGCAGCCAGCTGTCGCCCTTGGCCTGGGCCTGAAGGTTGCGGCGGGCCAGCAGGGTGTAGGTATCGTCGTACCACTCCGTCGCGCGGTAGTTATACGCCAGAATCGCCCCCGCCGTCTGCGCCTCGGCGGTCAGGCCAAGCGAGAGGTAGGCCTCCACCAGACGGTGCAGCGCCTCGGGCGTCTGCGTGGTGGTCTGGAATTCCTCCACAATCACCCGGAAGCGGTTGATCGCGGCAATGTAGTGGCCCCGCCGCAGGTAGTAGCGGCCGATCTCCATTTCCTTCGCCGCAAGGTGGTCGAAGGCAAGGTCGAACTTCAGGATCGCCGAAGAGGCATATTCGCTGTCCGGGTACTTCTCGATCACCTCACGCAGCGCCTGAAGCGCCTGGAAGGTGAGGCCCTGATCGCGGCCGACCTCGTCGATCTGGTCGTAGTAGGAAAGCGCCAGCAGATATTGCGCGTAGGCCGCATCTTCCTCTGCCGGGTAAAAGTCGATGTAGCGCTGCGCGGTGGCGCGGCTGTTCTCGTAATCCCGGTCCCGATGATAGGCGAAGGCCTGCATGATCAGCGCGCGCTTGGCCCAGACGGAATAGGGATAAAGCCGCTCGACCTCGGCAAAGAGCTCGGCCGCATCGTCCGGCTTGCCGGTCTCCAGCGTGGCCTCACCCTGATTGTAGATCTGTTCCGGAGTCAGGTCTTCCAGCGACTGCTCCGGCTTGGCCTGGAAAAAGCCGCAGCCCGAGAGCGTCAGCGATAGCGCCACGATCCCTGCCAGCCCCGCTCGCCCCGTCTCAGCCGCCATTCGCCTCTAATCCCGTGTCTTTATTGCCCGCGCGGCAGAAGGGCCGCGGAGATTATGAGGGGTGTAGCACAAGATTTTCCGGGGCAAAATGGCTTTGCTGCACATAGGGTGTTCAAATCGCCCGAAGAGTCCGCTCTGCAACGCTGCCGGATCAGGCAACGAGGCGCAGATCACGCGATTTCAGGCCCGTTCCGGGCAGGCGGCGCACCATTTCGGCGTCGCAGGTCACAACTTCGTAGGCCTCCGGGTCGGCAAAGAGCGCCCGCAGCAGTGCGTTGGTCATTGCATGTCCGGCACGCTCGCCGGTGTAATGGCCGAGGATCGGGTGGCCCGCGAGGGCCAGATCGCCGAGCGCGTCGAGCATCTTGTGGCGTACCGGCTCGTCATCGTGGCGCAAGCCGCCGGGCGAAAGCACCCGGTCGCCCTCGACCACCACCGCGTTGAGATAGGTGCCACCAAGGGCCTTGCCCTCGGAGCGCATGGCCTCCACGTCGGCGGCACGGCAGAAGGTGCGGCTGTCGCAGAGTTCGCGCACAAAGGCGCCGTTGGCCATGTTCATCACCTTGTCCTGCGCGCCGATGGCGGCATCTTCAAAGTCGATGCTGAAATCGATGATCAGGCTTTCGGAGGGCTCCAGCCGCGCCACGGCCTCGCCGCGCTTTACCTCGACGGGCTTCAGCACGCGGATCGCCCGCACCGGGGCATCCAGCTCGCGCAGGCCTGCGCGCAGAATGGCGGAGACGAAAGGGGCCGCCGAGCCATCGAGGATCGGAACCTCGGGGCCGGACACTTCAACCAACGCGTTGTGCACGCCGCAGCCCGCGAGGGCCGCCATCACATGCTCCACGGTCGAGAGGCTCACGCCGTCATCGTTGGTCAGCAGGGTGCAGAGCGGGCTTTCCACCACGGCATCCCAGCGGGCGGGCAAAAAGGCATCGCCCTCGACCGCGTCGGTGCGGCGAAACCAGATGCCCTGATCGGCCATTGCCGGCTTCAGGGTAATCCGCGCCGGACGGCCCGAATGCAGGCCAACGCCCGAAAGCGTTACTGATTTGTTGAGCGTCGTTTGCACCAATTGCCTCTTCGGACTTCGCCGTCTGTTCAGGTCACGTTTTTGCGTCCGAGCCCACCTCGCCCGGTTCCCATCGGAGATAGGGGGGTGAGGCGTTAGCTACAATTCAATCTTTGCAACGGTCTGTAACATCCCCCTCCAGGGCAGCGGCGGGGCCTTGCCGGGCACATGAAAGAGGTGGCGCATCCCCCTGCCCTGCAACGAAAAAAAGGGCCGGTTGCCCGGCCCTTTCTCTATTGGGATATCGTGACCCGGATCAGTTGGCCTGACGCCGCAGGAAGGCCGGGATCTCGATGCGTTCCTGCTCCGGATCGACCTCTTCCTCGTGGTCCATCTGGGGCTGCTGGTAGGCCGAACGCTGCGGCTGGGCCGCGGCGGAGCGCACCGGCGGCTCGCGGTGAGCGGGCTGCTGGGGCTGACCTTCGGCACCGTGGCCGGCCATCCGGGTGATCAGCGAACCGATGCCGAAACGGGCCTTGTGATCGGCGCTTGCGGCGGCAGCCGGCTGCTGCTCGGGCTGGGCCTGCGGCTGCGGCGCGGGGGCGGCAGCGCGAGGCTGTTCGGCCGGGGCGCCGGTGTGGGCACCGGGTACCTTGCGCACCGCCTGATGCAGGCGAGCCAGGGCTTCTGCCGAGGGGGTGCCGGGCGCCGGGCGGGCCGCCGGAGCGGGCTCGGGCTGCTCGACCGCCTCAAGCGGCTGGGCCTCTGCGGCCGGGCGGTAGGCCGGGGGCGGCAGGTCGTCGCCCGCCACTTCGGCCTCGTCACGGGCGGAAGAGCGGAAGGCGGGGAAGAGCGAGGGCTCTTCAGCCTCGGCCTGCGGCGCGGGGGCGGCGGGCTGGGGCTGCGGCTCTGCCGGGCGGGCGCCGGTGATCGACACCTGCGGCGCAGCGGCCACTTCCTGCATCGGCGCGGGGGCCGGGGCAGCCTCGGGCTCGGCCGACTGCTGCGGCAGCGGCGCGGCCATCGAGCGGCGCGGCACCGGAATTTCGCGCTCTTCGTCCATCACGTCGATGCCGGTGGCCACGACGGAAACGCGCATGAAGCCTTCGAGGCCGGTATCCAGCGTGGAGCCGACAATGATGTTGGCATCGCTGTCCACCTTCTCGCGGATCTCGTTTGCGGCCTCGTCGAGTTCGAAGAGGGTCAGGTCATGCCCGCCGGTGATGTTGATCAGCACGCCCTTGGCGCCGTTCAGGCTGATCTCGTCGAGCAGCGGGTTGGCAATGGCCTTCTGGGCGGCAACCTTGGCGCGGTCTTCGCCCTCGGCCTCGCCGGTGCCCATCATCGCCTTGCCCATCTCGTCCATCACCGCGCGCACGTCGGCGAAGTCGAGGTTGATCAGGCCCGGGCGGACCATCAGGTCGGTCACGCCCTTAACGCCTTGGTAGAGCACATCGTCAGCGAGCGCGAAGGCCTCGGTGAAGGTGGTCTTCTCGTTGGCGAGGCGGAACAGGTTCTGGTTCGGGATGATGATCAGCGTGTCCACGACCTTCTGCAGGGCTTCAACGCCCTCCTCGGCCTGGCGCATCCGCTTGCCACCCTCGAACTGGAAGGGCTTGGTCACCACGCCCACGGTCAGCACGCCCAGCTCGCGGGCGGCCTGCGCGATGATCGGCGCGGCGCCGGTGCCGGTGCCGCCGCCCATGCCAGCGGTGATGAAGCACATGTGCGCGCCGGCGAGGTGGTCGATGATCTCTTCGATGGTCTCTTCGGCAGCAGCGGCGCCCACGGTGGGCCGTGCGCCTGCGCCGAGACCCTCGGTCACCTTCACACCCATCTGGATGCGATTGGCGGCGGCCGACTGCTGCAGCGCCTGCGCGTCGGTGTTCGCCACGACGAACTCAACACCCTCGAGCTGCTTCTCGATCATGTTGTTCACGGCGTTGCCCCCGGCCCCGCCAACACCGAAAACGGTGATCCGCGGCTTGAGGTCCAATTCGGTCGGCATGGTGAGGTTCAAAGTCATCTGTGTTCCGCCTGTCGTTTGTTCGTTTATGTCCCCGGGGCTGCCACCTTCAGCGCCCCACCGCCAAAAATGACTCGAAATTTAAGGCACATTATCGTCTTGGCCCCTATGCGTCATCCGAAAAACGCAAAAAGGCCACAATTTATAGTGGTTTTCTTCAGCCGTTTCGGCGGGATTTTGCGTATCCCACATCATATTGGGCTCACCAGTTGTCGCGGAACCATTTCATGGCTCGTTTGAAGGATCGGGCCGGGTAGGTATCGGCCGGAATATCGAAATCCCACCATTCGTCCTGCGGGCTCGCGGAATAGAGGCATAGCCCCACCGCGGTCGAAAACGCCGGGCCGGTCGCGGCCTGCGGCAGGCCCTGCACCCGGAGCGGGCGGCCAAGGCGCACCTGCTGGCCAAGAATGCGGCTCGCCAGTTCGTCGAGGCCGAGGATCTGGCTACCACCGCCGGTGAGTACGATCTTCTGGCTCGGCAGGTGGTCGAACCCCGCCGCATCGAGGCGCACCCGCACCTCCTCCAGAATTTCCTCTACCCTGGGCCGCATGATGCCGATCAGCTCGCTGCGCGACACCCGGCGCTGGTCATGCTCCCAGTCGCCCGTCTCCCCGCCCAGCGGGATCATCTCGCGGTCGTCCATCCCGGTCGCCACCACGCCGCCGTGGCGGGTCTTGATCCACTCCGCCTTCTGCGGGCTGACCTGCAGGCCCTGGCTGATGTCGCGCGTGATGTGATCGCCGCCCAGCCGCACGCTATCGGCGTAAATCATGTGTTTCTTGATAAAAACAGAGAGCGTCGTCGCCCCGCCGCCCATGTCGATACAGGCCGAGCCAAGCTCCTGCTCGTCTTCCACCAGCGCCGAAAGGCCGCTGACGTAGGCTGAGGAGGCCAGCCCGGCCAGCTCCAGATCGCACCGCTTGATGCAGTAGAGCAGGTTCTGCACCACGGACGTTTCAATCGTCAGCAGGTGCATATCAGCGGCCAGCCGGTTGCCGATCTGCCCGCGCGGGTCGATCAGGCCCGAGCGATGGTCGATGGCAAAGTTCACCGGATGGGCATGCAGCGCCTGCCGCCCCTGCCCGAAGTCGGGCACCACGCAGGAGGCCAGCACGCGGGCCACATCGGCCTCGCTCACCGTGCTGTCGGCCAGTTCGATGGCGCCGTCGAGGCCATAGCTGCGGGGCCGCGCGCCTGCGAAGGCGGCAATCACATGGTCCACCCGAACGCCCGCCATCTTTTGCGCCGCCTGCACGGCGGTCCGGATGGCGCGCTCGGTCTCCTGCATCGTATCGATCTCGCCGAACGACACGCCGCGCGAGCGGGTGGTGGCCGCGCCGATCACGCGGAAGCTGGATTGCCCGGCAAGGCTGCCCACTCCATCGGCCTCGCGAAAGCGCCCCGGCCCGTCGAAACGGAGCACAAGGCAGGCGATCTTCGAGGTGCCCACGTCGAGAATGGCAATCACGCCACGGTCCATCGCCTGCTTGCGCATTCGGCGCATGGCCCGCTGGTTTTCATAGAGATCGGTCATCAGCCGTTCGAGCCTCCGATTTCGAGCGATTTGATCCGGCGGAACTCTTCCACCGCGCCTGGGGCCATCCGAAGCGTCGGGCGGCCGGGAATACGCATGTCGATGACCGCAAGATCGCGGCCCAGCATGTCTTCTGCCTCGTCGAGGGCGATCACCCGCTCCAGCGCGGCGGCGGGGGCCGTCTCGGGCAGCTGGATCACCTGATCGCGGTCGAGCACCAGATCCCAGCGGCGCTCGCCCCGGCGCACGAGGCCGCGCAAACGGCCTGCCAGCGGGGTGGCGGCGGCATAGATGGCGCGCGCCTCGGCCACGGCGGCGGGCGTGTCAGAGCCCCGGCCCACCACCAGCGGCAGGTCGGGCCGCAGCCCGCGCGAGATCAGCGGCGCCACCGGGTGGCCGGTGTCATCGAGAAGCAGCAGCGTGCCGTCGCGCTTGCGCCAGACCAGCACCGGAATGCGCTCTTCGATCTCCACCAGCAGCACGCCGCCGGGGCGGATGCGCACATGGGCCCCGGCCACGGCATCGAGCTGCTCGATCGCCTCGCGGGTGGCGTCGAGATCCATATCGAAGCTGGAAAGCGGGAATTCGTAGGGCACCAGCGCGCGGATATCGCCCGAAAGCTCCTCCGACGCGCCCTCAACGGCCAGCATCTTCACCATGAACTCGGGCCGCTCTTCTACCGACCGCCGCGCCTCGGCGATAGCATCGGTGATCTGGCTGCGGCGCCCCTCGTCCGAAAAATACCATGTGACCGCCAGCGCCACGGCGGCGCAGGGCAGGCCCACGCGGAACAGGCGGCGGTAGAACGGCGTCAGCCACATCCGCTCCAGCCGGTAGGCCACGCGGGAGGGCGCCGGGTCGCGGCGCGGCGCATCGGCGGGAGCCTTCACCTTCCGCATGAGGCATCCTCCACGATCCACCGGCAAAAGGCGCCAAAGCTGTAGCCCGCGTGCTCGGCATGTTCGGGCGAGAGCGAGGTGGGGGTCATCCCCGGCTGGGTGTTGGTCTCCAGCAGCACAATGCCCTCGGCGCCCTTGCTGTCATCCCAGCGAAAGTCGGTGCGGCTGATGCCCTTGCACCCCAGCGCCTGATGGGCGCGCAGGGCGTAATCCCGGCAGGCCTCGGTGATCTCTTCGGGCACCTCCGCCGGGCAGATGTGGCGCGAGCCGCCCGCGGCGTATTTGGCCTCGTAATCGTACCAGCCATCGGTGAGGATCTCGGTCACGCCAAGCGCCGCCTCGCCCATCACCGTGCAGGTCAGCTCCCGGCCCGGCGCGAAAGCCTCGACCATCAGCACCTGCGCGGCATCCTCGGCCAGCTTCGGCGGCGCGTTCGCATCCTTGTTCACGATGTAAATGCCCACCGAGGAGCCCTCGTTATAGGGCTTCACCACGTAGGGCGGCGGCATCACATGGGCCGCCTCAATCTCGTCGCGGTCCGCCAGCAGGCTCTCGGCCACCGGCAGCCCGTGGGCGCGATAGAGCGCCTTGGTCCGCTCCTTGTCGATGGCCGTCGATGAGGCCAGCACGCCGGAATGGGTGTAGGGAATGCGCAGCCACTCCAACAGGCCCTGGATGCAGCCATCCTCGCCCCAGCGGCCATGCAGCGCGTTGAACACCACATCGGGGGCCAGCGCCTTCAGCCGCTCCACCACGTCTTCGCCCGCGTCCAACTCGGCCACGTGAAAGCCCTCGGTGCGCAGCGCCTTCGCGCATTCACGCCCGGTGGAGAGCGAAACCTCACGCTCTGCCGAAGGGCCGCCCATGAGGACGACAACATTCTGGACTGTCCTGCTCGACATGTCCGCCTCTGTCACCGGGCGACGGTTCTCGCGCGTTGGTTTCGCGCGTCTCGCCCTTGTTTTCGTTGATGCTTGAGCCGCTTCGTTGAGCGCTCAGCCGCCTGCCTTTTCAGGGGCCGGTTCGCCGACCCTCATGATCTCCCACTGTAGCGTTACGCCGCTGGTTTCGTAAACCTTTTTTCGTATGCGTTCGCCCAGATTTTCGAGGTCGGCGGCGCTGGCATTCTCGGCATTGGTGAGGAAGTTGGAGTGCTTCTCGCTCATCACCGCCCCGCCTTCGCGCGCGCCGCGCATGCCCGCATCGTCGATCAGCTTCCATGCCTTCAGCTCATGGGTGTCATCCGCCTTGCCGGTGGAGGAGAACCCGGCCGGATTGCGAAAGGTGCTGCCCGCCGTCCGGTCCTTGGTCGGCTGGGAGGCGTCGCGCTTGGCCAGTTGCTCCTCCATCAGCGTCTCCAGCGTGGCCGGGTCGCGCTCGGAGCCCTCGAAGGTCGCCTGCACGATCACCGCGCCCTCCGGCAGGTCGGACTGGCGATACTGAAGGTTCAAATCCTGCGGCGAGAGCGTGGCGAGCGTGCCATCGCGCAGCACCACCGTCACCTCTTGCAAGTGGTCGGCCACGTAAGAGCCATAGCAGCCCGCGTTCATCCTGACCGCCCCGCCGACGGCACCTGGGACGGTACGCAGAAAGGTCAGGTCCACCCCCGCCTGCGCCGCCTTGCGGGCCACATGCGCATCCAGCGCCGCCGCCCCCGCCGTTACCCTGCGCCCCTCGATCTCGATCCCGTTGAAGCCCCGCCCGAGGCGGATCACCACAGCGCGGATACCGCCATCCCGCACGATCAGGTTGGAGCCCACGCCCATCGGGAAGACGGGGATTTCGGGCGGCAGCGCCTTCAGAAAGCCCTGCAAATCCTCCAGATCGGCGGGCTGAAACAACCAATCCGCCGGCCCGCCCACGCGCAGCCATGTGAGGTCATTGAGAGGACGGTTCGGCGTCAGCGTGCCACGCACTTCGGGAAGCTCTGTCATGGGAGGCGTTATTGCCGGGCGGGGTGGCAGACGCAAGCCGTGCAGCGCCGCGCCGTGCAGCGCCGACCCGCGGGGTGGCGCACGCAACGGATGTGCATGCCACTTTATCGTGCAGTGGTCATCTTCCCCCAGAGGTCATCCCCAACCTCACCCAAGCGCCGCCCCGGGAGGCGGGTCGGCGCTGCACGGCGCCTTACGGCGCGCATCGTGCGGGTGCTCAGCCTCAACGTGTCTACCCCCGCACCCGCAACCAAGCCAAAGCCACCCCAACCACAGCCCCCACCAGACCCGGCAACAACACCCAAAGCAGCAGAAACGCGTGGCCCACGTTGTCCCAGCCCACCGGGCCGCGTCCGAGCCAGAGCTTCAACCCGATGCAGATCGCCACCAGCCCGCCGAGGTAGATCGCGCCGCCCACGGGCGACATCCAGCGCAGCCAGAAGCCGAGCAGGCCGAAGATCAGGGCCGATCCGGCGGCCACGGCGTGGAGTTCATGAAACATGGGCGCCATCCTTGCCGCCCCGCGCCCGCGAGGCAAGCCCGCCCGACAGGTTCAGCCGTCGGCTGCGCCGTCCTTGCCGCGCCGCGCACCCCTCAGCCAGCGCCACGAGTAGACCACCGGCCAGCGCAGCACCGAGGCGCCCGCGGCCATGCAGATCAGCCCGATCAACGGCCCGTTCTGGTAGGTCACCCAGCCGAGCAGCGGGATGCCCACGGCGATGAGCACATAGGCCCGGGTCCAGTGGTTGTCTTTCGAGGGGATCATCGCGGCGAGGTTCGCGGTGAGCGCCCAGGCGAAGAAACAGATCAGCGATGGCGTCATGCGCGGGCCTTCCCGGTGAGTTTGCGGATGAGGTGCCCCAGCGGGCGCCGGAAGAACGAGAGGAACACGGCCAGCGCCAGCACGCCCGGTAGCGGCCCGAATTCGGCAAAGAACAAGCCGATCAGCACCACCGCGCCGACGATCAGCGCCAGCCCCGGCACAAGTTGGTAGCGCATCGGCAAGAAGGCCGTCGCCGTTGCGGCGAAGATCCACAGGAGGGCGGCGATCAGAAGCAGGCTCATGGCGCGATCCTTTCGGCCAGCGAGAGGCCAAGCGCGGCCAGCGCGGCGACAAGCCCCACCACCGGCACGACCATCGGCACCCGAAAGGGCGCCTGCGGCGAGTGTAGCTTGAGAGCGATCAGCGATGTGTTAACGGCGGCAAAAACCGCCAGCAGCACCATCGAGGCAATCTCGGCGAGCTGCGCCACTGGCAGGGCAAGGGCCGCGCCGATCAGTGCCGCGCCGCAGGTGAGCGAGGCCAGCACCGGCGTGCCGAAGCGCGGGTGCGCATGGGTGAAGGGGGCAAAGGCCCGGGCGCGGCGGCCAAGGCCAAAGAGCACGCGGGCCGCCATGACCAGTTGCGCCAGCACGCCGTTCAAGGCCGCGAGCACCGCGATGGCGGCCAGAAAGCCTGCGCCCTGCCCCGTCGCCCGCTCCCAGACCAGCGCCAGCGGGCGCTCGGAAGCGGCAAGATCGGCGGCAGGCACGGCCCGCAGCGCGGCGAAGCTCACCAGCGCATAAAGCACGGCGGTGATCAGCAGCGAGGCGATGATCGCGCGGGGCATGGTCCGCTCCGGCTCCCGCGCCTCCTCGGCCATGTTCACCACATCCTCGAAACCGATGAAGGCAAAGAAGGCCAGCGCCGTGGCTGCCAGCACCGCCATCGCACCGGGGGCGACCTCGGGCGCCGCCACCGCAACCGGCTCGGCCATCAGGCCCGCACCGGAGACCAGCACCAGCCCGATCACCTCGACCACGGTAAACAGCGCGGCCAACGCGAGGCTTTCCAGCACCCCGGCGATGGCCACCAGCGTCAGCGCCGCGCCGATGGCGACAATCGCCCAAACCGGCGTGACGGCAACCAACGCCGTCAGGTAACCCACCCCGCCGCGCAGCACCGCCGCGCCCGAGACGGTGCCTGCCAGAACGATCGCCAGCCCGATGGCGACCGGCAGCAGCGTGGTGCCAAAGGCCTGCGCCACAAAGGCCGCCTCGCCCGCCGCTTCGGGGATGCGCGCCGAAAGCTCGGCATAGGTCAGCGCCGAAGGAGCCGCCACCAGCCCGGCCAGCAAAAACGCCAGCGGCGCATAGCTGCCCGCCAGCCCGGCCACCGCGCCGATCAGCACGTAAATGCCCGCGCCCACCATCACGCCCACGCCATAGGCGGTCATCAGGCCCGGCCCGATCCGGCGTTTGAGGCCCGCCTCAGTCATGGCGCACGCCCATCCGGCGCAGCACCAGCCCCGCGACGACGCCAAGCGCAAGCGGCACCAGGGCCATCGCACCGGCCTGCGCGCTCTGTTCGATCAGGCCCGAGGCCCAGCGTGGCTCGATGCTGAACACGGCCCAGAGCAACGCGCTCACCAGCATCAGCACCACCAGCACCGTCAGCGCCCAGAGCGGGCGGGCGACGATGAGGGCGGCGCCCATGCCAAGGGCCGCGAATGTCACGAAAACAGGCATCGGCCTCTCCCGGCCTCAGCCCTTCAACCGCTCCGGCAGGTTGTTGGCCCATGCGCTGATCGTACCGGCGCCAAGGCAGACCACCATGTCGCCCTCGCCCGCCTGCTCGCGCACGAGCCGCACGAGGTCATCCTCGCTCAGGATCGCACGGGCATGGCGGTGGCCGTGGGCGATGAGCCCGGCCACCAGATCATCGCGGCTCGCACCGGGGATCGGGTCTTCACCGGCGGCATAAACCTCGGCAATGGCCACCACATCGGCCTCATTGAAACAGGCGCAGAAGTCATCGAACAGATTGGAAAGGCGCGAGTAACGGTGCGGCTGATGCACCGCAATCACCCGGCCTTCGGTGGCCTGACGGGCTGCCTTCAGCACGGCGGCGATCTCTACCGGGTGGTGGCCGTAATCGTCGATCACGGTCACGCCGTTCACCTCACCCACGCGGGTAAAGCGGCGGTTCACCCCGCCGAAGCCCGCGAGCGCCGCCTTGATCTCTTCGGCTTTCATGCCGAGATGGCGCGCCACGGCCACGGCGGAGAGCGCATTGCTCACGTTGTGGTCGCCCGGCATCGGCAGGGTGCAGCCCTCGATCACCATGTCTTCGGTCTGCAGCCGCACGTCGAAATGCGCCACGCCGGCCTTGTAGGTCAGGTTCACCGCGCGCACGTCGGCCTGCGCATTGAAGCCATAGGTCACGACCCGGCGGTCGGTGACCCGGCCCACCAGCGCCTGCACATCGGCATCATCGGTGCAGCAGACGGCGAGTCCGTAGAACGGGATGTTGGAGACGAAATCCAGAAAGCCCTGATGCAGCGCCTCCTCCGTGCCCCAGTGCTCCATGTGCTCGGGGTCGATGTTGGTGACGATGGCAATGGTCGCGGGCAGCCGGTTGAAGGTGCCGTCGCTCTCGTCGGCCTCCACCACCATCCACTCGCCCTGCCCCATCCGCGCGTTGGAGCCATAGGCATGGATGATCCCGCCGTTGATCACGGTCGGGTCGATCCCGCCCTTCTCCAGCAGCTCGGCCACGAGCGTCGTGGTGGTGGTCTTGCCGTGGGTGCCGGCGACGGCAATGTTGGATTTCAGCCGCATCAGCTCGGCCAGCATCTCGGCGCGGCGCACCACCGGCAGGCCCTTGGCGCGGGCGGCGTCCAGCTCGGGGTTGCCCGGCTTGATCGCGCTGGAGATCACGATGACCTCGGCGCTCTCGAGGTTCTCGGCCGCCTGCCCCTCGAAGACCTTCGCACCCAGCCGCTCCAGCCGCTCGGTGATCTTGCTCTTCTTCAGGTCGGAGCCCTGCACCTGATAGCCGAAGTTCAGCAGCACCTCGGCAATGCCCGACATGCCGATGCCGCCGATACCGACGAAGTGGATCGCCCCAAGCTGGGTCGGGAGTTTGGTTACACCCTGCATGATATTGCTTCCGTCCATGTCACTGCCTCACTCTACTCACTGCTCGCCGAAGTTTTCTCCGGTCGATTTCGCCGCCATCTCGTTGCCCGCCAGCCCCTCGACCAGCTCCACCAGACGCTGCGTGGCATCCGGTTTGCCGGTGGCCAGCGCCGCATGCGCCATCTGCGTTGCGCCCTCGGGGAAGTCGAGAATTGTCTGGATTTGCTCTGCGAGGCTTTCGGGGTCAAGCCGTTTCTCGGGCACGAGGATGGCTGCTCCCGCGTCAACCAGCCCGCGGGCGTTGGCCGTCTGCTCATCGCGGATCGCCGCCGCCAGCGGCACGAGGATCGAGGGGCGCCCGATCACCGAGAGGTCGGCCACCGTGGAAGCGCCCGCGCGGGTGATCACCAGCTGCGCCTCGGCCATCCGCTCGGGCACGTCGGCGAAGAAGGGCTGCACCGTCGCATCAATGCCCGCCTGCTCGTAAAAGCTGATGACCCGCGCCTCATCCTCCGGCCGCGCCTGATGAGACACGCGAATGTGCTGGCGGTACTGCTCGGGCAGCGCGGCAATCGCGGCGGGGACCACATCGGAGAGGATCCGTGCGCCCTGGCTGCCGCCCATCACCAGCAGCGACAGCGGGTAATCACCCGGCGGAATGTAGGGCGCCCCGGCGCGGGCAAGGATCGCCGCGCGCACCGGGTTGCCGATGTCATGGCCCTGCACGCCCTCGGGCAATTCGGTCGGCCATGTGCCGCAGGCAATCGCATGGACGCGCTTGGCGAAGATCTCGTTCACCCGGCCCAGCACGCCGTTTTGCTCATGGATCGCGCGCGGGCGCTTGAGGATTGTCGCCGCCGCCAGCGCCGGGATCGAGGGGTAGCCGCCAAAGCCCACCACCACGGCGGGCTTGTCGCGCAGCATCCGGACCACCGAAGAGATCGTGCCGCCCGCGATGCGGAAGGGCACCGCCAGCTTGGCCAGCGCCCCACCCCGTGCGAAGGTCGCCGAAGAGCGCACTTCGATCTCCACCGCCTCGGGGAAGGC
Organism: Oceanicola sp.; assembly: GCA_017792405.1. Taxonomy (GTDB): domain Bacteria; phylum Pseudomonadota; class Alphaproteobacteria; order Rhodobacterales; family Rhodobacteraceae; genus Vannielia. The sequence goes on along the minus strand of CP051231.1, from coordinate 1,090,254 downwards.
GCCGGTGTAGCGCGCGCCCCGCGCATCGGTCGAAAGCTTCACCCGCCAGCCGCGCGCCAGCATCGCCTCGGCCAGCGCCTGCGCCGGAAACATATGCCCGCCGGTGCCACCGGCTGCGATGATGAGAAGAGGCTGCGTCATGTTTCTGCTCCGGCGTTCAGAGGGGTGCGGCCGGGGGATTGAGTATTTTCAGCAGGAAAATGAAGCAGGTCGCGCGTCACTGATGCCTCCGCAGCAGAATGTCGCCGATCTGCCCCTGCGGGCGCGTGCGGGTGAAGGCCAGCAGCATCCCCACAAGGATACCGCCCGCGATCATCGACGAGCCGCCGTAGGAGACGAAAGGCAGCGTCATGCCCTTGGCAGGCAGCAGCCGCACGGCCACCCCCATGTTGATCATCGCCTGCACGCCGAAGATGCAGGCCAGCCCGGTGCCCGCCAGCCGGATGAACGGGTCACGCTCACGCATCAGCCGCAGCAGCGAGCGCACCACGATGGTGGCGTAGAGCAGGATGATGGCGAGCACGAGCACCAGCCCGTATTCCTCCGCCGCCACCGCGATGATGAAGTCGGTATGCGCATCGGGGAGCGACCATTTCACCTGCCCCTCACCCACGCCCACGCCAAAGAACCCGCCCTCGCGGATCGCATTGGTGGCGTAGCCAAGCTGGGTGCGCGGGTCGAGATCGGGGTTCAAAAAGCCGTCGATCCGGCGGGCAAAGTGCTCGGAACCCTCATAGGCCGTCAGTCCGCCCACCACGACCAGCCCCGCCACCACGACGAGGATGGTGATCGGCGCACCGGCGACGAAATACATCACCGCCCATGCAAAAAGGATCAGGCAGGCCTGGCCAAAGTCGGGCTGAAGCGCGAGCAGCATCACGATGACGACCGCGAGGATGAAGGAGAAGGACTTGCCCGGAGGCCCCGCCACCTGCTGCGAGGCGGCCATCAGCCACGCGGCAAGCACCACGAAGCCGGGTTTGAGGAACTCCGAAGGCTGCACGGAGGCAAACCCGAGCGAGAACCACCGGGTCGCGCCCTTGCCGAAGTCGGTGCCGAAGACCGGCAGCAGCAGGAGCGCCACGAAGGAGACGAAGAAGCCCAGCACCGCAAGGCGGCGCACGAGGCTCGGGTTCATCATCGAAAAGGCGAACATCACCACCAGCGAGAGCCCACCGAAGAAGGCCTGCCGCTGCACGTAATAGAACGGGTCCAGCCCGTTACGGGCAGCCAGCGGCGGCGAGGCCGCAAGGCCCAGCAGCAGCCCCACGCCGAAGAGCAGCAGAATGCAGGACATCGACCATTTGTCGATCGTCCGCCACCATCGGGGAAGCACCGGCTCGCCCGTGCGGACGGGGGCCGTGCCAAAAACCATCTCTGTCATCAGACTGCCTGATTTGCCTCGTGTCGCCCGGTTTTCCGGGTCTGTGACCACCGTAACGCAAGGTGATTCGCATGGGAAGGGATTTTCGAATCACTTTTGGGATGGGGGGGGCGAACCGGCCGGTCCCGCGCACCATGCAGGACGGGCGCTGGGCCTTCGTCATGCCGCACCCCAACCCTCTGCAGTGAATGGCCAGCGACGAGCGTCGGCTATGCGGACTGAGCTACGTCCACCTCACACCCGGTTCAGCGAGACTTGCCCACGGGCTGAGGACTTGTTTTGGTAGGTTCAGCCACGTTCCATATTACTCCGGAATGAAAGGACCTCTGGCAAATGGGTGAACAGGAAAAACCACTTGCGCTGGTAACCGGCAGTTCCGCCGGGATCGGACTGGAGCTTGCGCGCCTTTTTGTTGCCGATGGTTTCGAGACAATCGTATGCGGCTCAAACCCGAAGGTGCACAGCGTCGCAGAGCAGTTGAGCACCGACGGGTCGGTTGTGGCGGTGCAATCGGACCTCACGACCGCCGAAGGCGCCGAGGAAGTCATCAGCGCCGTGGATGGAAGACCTCTTGATGCGTTGGTCCTGAACGCTGGCATTGCAATTGGAGGGGCCTTTCTCGACGTTCCTCTTGATCGGCACCTTCAGCTTGTTGAAATCAACATCAACTCGACACTCCGCCTGTGTCACGGCCTGCTCCCGGCCATGATCGCGCGGGGTCGCGGCAAACTGTTGTTGGTCAGTTCGCTGTCGGCAATCACTCCGACCCCGTATGAGAGCATCTATGGACCGTCGAAGTCGTTCATGACCTCTTTCGGGCATGGCTTGAGAGAAGAGCTGCGTGGCACAGGGGTTGAGGTCACCATCCTCCATCCGGGCGCTACGGCAACCGACTTTCACATCCGCGCCGGAATGGGGAGCACGCGCTTTGGCGACAACTCTTGGAAGAACGACCCCGCCGAGGTCGCACGACAAGGTTACGAGGCCCTGAAATCCGGTGTCACCAGCCTTGTCGGCGGAGACGAAGAAACGCAGGCCGCAGGCCGGGAGCTTCGGGCAATGAACGACGAAGACAAAGCGCGGCGCCAAGCTGCAATGTCACGGCCGGATAGGTCCAGCAGCTAGAACTAAGGGGCAAAGCGGCCACCGCGCTTCGAGCACTCAGGGCTTTCCCCTGTCCCAGCTACCGCAACGGGCCGGAGCCTCACCCCTTCCACCTCCGCCCCGCCTGCCCTAACCTCCGCCCCGGAGGAGACCACCCATGCCCGACCCCATCACGCTCACCTGCGATTGCGGCAAGGTGCAGCTTGCCATCACCGCCCGCCCCGCGCCGCCGCAGGGCAACCGGGTGATCTGCCACTGCAACTCCTGCCGCGCCTTCGCCCGCGTGCTGGGGCGGGGTGACATTCTCGGCCCCGGAGACGGCACCGACATCATCCAGTTCCGCTGCGACCGGCTTTCGATCACCCAAGGCCAGGAGCACATCGCGGCTCTCCGCCTCAGCCCCAACGGCCTCGCCCGCTGGTACACTGATTGCTGCAACACGCCGCTGGGCAACACCGGCCCCGGCCCGCGCTACCCCTTCTTCGGGGCGATCACCCACGGCATCGCGAACCCCGACGCCCTCGGCCCGGTGAAGGCGCGGGTGAACGTGCCCAAGGAGCGCCCCCTGCCCGAAGGGCTGCCGCCCACCTCCGGCTCCACCTTCGGCGTCTTCCTCTCCATCGCCCGCATCATGTTCGGCGGCTGGCTGAAGGGTGCCCACAAGCGCCACCCGCTCTTTCCCGGCGGGGCGCCGCTGGCGGAGCCCCGGGTGATCTCGCTCGAAGAGAAGGCCAAGGCCTATGCGTAGCCTCGCGCTCGCCCTACTGCTCGCCGCGCCCGCCTCTGCGCAGGAGTTCCCCGCGCCGCTCACCGATGCCGATTTCATCGCCGTCGATGAGGCCGAGGCCGCGCTTGGCCAACTGCTGTTCTACGACCCGATCCTCTCCGGCAACCGCAACATCGCCTGCGCCACCTGCCACCACCCGCGCTTCGCCACCTCCGACGGGCTCTCCCTCGGCATGGGTGAGGGCGGCGCGGGCCTCGGCCCTGACCGCGTGGCGGACCCGGCGAATTACCCCGACGAGTTCATCCCCCGCAACGCCCCCGCCCTCTTCAACCTCGGCGCGCACCAGTTCACCGTGCTCTTCCACGATGGCCGGATCGAGGTGGACCCCAGCCGCAAATCCGGCTTCCGCACCCCGATGGGCGAAGACATGGAAGTCGGCTTTTCCGGCATCCTCTCGGCGCAAACCATGTTCCCCGTGCTCTCCGCCGACGAGATGGCAGGCCATGTCCGCGAGAATGACATCTCCAAGGCCACCCGCTCGGGCCGGATCACCGGGCCGGGCGGCGCGTGGGATATCATCGCCCGCCGCGTCGAGGGCGCGGGCGACTACCAGCAGCGGTTCGAGGCGGTCTACCCCGAGGTCGCCGCAGGCCGCCCGCTGCATTTCACCGATATCTCCAACGCCATCGCCGCCTTCATGGCCTTCGAGTGGCGGGCCGATGCCGCACCCTTTGACGCCTTCCTGCGCGGCGACGACACCGCGCTTTCAGCCGAAGCCCTCGCGGGCGCACAGCTCTTCTACGGCACGGCCGGCTGCTCCGGCTGCCACGCCGGCGCCCTGCAAACCGACCACGGCTTTCACGCCATGGGCGTGCCGCAGATCGGCCCCGGCAAGCGCCTCGCCTTCGAGACCCACCACCGCGACGTAGGCCGCATGGGCGTGACCGGCCACGCCGAGGATGCCTACGCCTTCCGCACGCCGTCGCTGCGCAACGTCACCGCCACCGCGCCCTACGGCCACTCCGGCGCCTACGCCGATCTGGAGGCATTCCTGCGCGCCCACGCCGCCCCCCGCGCCGCGCTCGCCGCCTATGATGGCACACCAGCCCGCCTCGCCGCGCTGGAGCATGAAGCACTGGGCCCCCTCTCCGACGCCGCCGATCGCGCCGCGCTTGAGGCTGCCATCGCGGTGGAGGACCGGCCCCTTAGCGATGCCGATGTCGCGCTGCTCATGGCCTTTCTCGAAAGCCTCACCGACCAGCCCGCCATCGACGGCCGCCTCGGCGTGCCGGATGCCGTGCCCAGCGGGTTGCCGGTCGACAAGTAGGGTGGGCAATCTGCCCACCACCCCCTACCGCAGCCGCAGCACCGCCCCCTGCCTCGCCAGCACCCGGATCACCAGCGCCAGCGTGACCGCGTTCAGCAAGTGCCAGAGCCAGTGGGTGCCGAGAGGGATCGCGTCACAGAACGGCAGGTCCAATGTCCGCGCGGTCAGCGAGAGGGTAAACACCACCGCCGACGCCGCCATCATCCGTGCGAGCGGGCTGCGATGAACCGCAAGCAGCACGGCAAAACCCCAGAGCGACAGGAACGCAGGCGCATAGCCCACCGCCCCTCGCAGCGCGGGCGGGGCAACCTGCGCAAACCCCCATGTGGCGGCGATCAGCAGCGCCAGCACCACGGGCAGCAGCAGCGCCGTCCTTCGGCAGCGCGCCCCGGTGAACCGATGCACGCCGGTGACCAACGCCACCAGCGAGAACAGCTGGATCGGCGCCACATCGGCCAGCGCTGCCCAGCGCGTGGCGAAGGTGTGAAAGGCGAACGACCCGAACCCGATGGCCGCGAGCAGCAGGCAGAGCACCAGCACCGGCCCCCGCGCCTGCCCGATCCGCCGCGCGTGGAGAAAGGCCACCAGCGCCGCCAGCAGAAAGGCCGCGTTGGTCACGGCATTGATCGGCTCCGCCCAGAACGCCGGGGAGAGCCGCTCGCAATAGCCATCGATCTGGGCGGTCCAGTTCATCGGAAGAGCCTACCCTGCCTTTGGGCAGATTCCACGCCTCGACGGACCATCCGGCCGGCACCGCCGGCCAGCGCCCGCACCGCCCCCCCACGGGGCGGGCGCTTCGGTAAGGTTGCGCTGAACGGCACCGACGCAACCAGCATCGATGCCACCGTGGGATGAGAGGCGCCCCGCGCGGCGCGGGCGCTGGCCTCATGCCGCACCCTCACCCGCCCCTATTCGTCGTAACTCACCACCACCCGCTCCGAGATCACATGGCTCTGGCAACTGAGCACATAGCCCTTCGCCACCTCGTCATCCTCCAGCGCGTAGTTGGCGGCCATCTCCACCTCGCCCTCCAGCACCCGGCAGCGGCAGGTCGAGCACACCCCCGCGCGGCAGGAGAACGGCACCTCCATCGAGGCCGCCAATCCCGCCTCCAGCACCGTCTGCCCCGGCTCCACCGTCAGCGTCCGCGTCACGCCATCCAGTGTCACCTTCGCCTCCGCGCCTTTGGCCCCCTCGGCCAGCGCCGCCACCACCCGCTGCGGCAACCGCCCCGGCTGGTCGGATTTGAACAGCTCGAACCTGATCTGATCTTCCGAAAGGCCCGCCGCCCTCAGCGCCTCCGAGATCGCCAGCATCATCGGCTCCGGCCCGCAGATGAAGGCCACATCCACCCCCTCCGGCTCGATCAGCCCGCCAAACAGCGCCGCCACCTTCTCGCCATCCACCCGGCCCGAGAACAGCGGCACCTCCTGCCCGTCATGCTCCAGCACGTGGATCACCCGAAACCGCCCCATATGCCGGTTCTTCAGGTCTTCCAGCTCCTCGCGGAACATCACCGTCGCCGCCGCCCGGTTGGCATAGACCAGCGTGAAGCGGCTCTGCGGTTCGGCGGCCAGCGTGGTGCGGATGAGCGACAAGACGGGCGTGATCCCCGAGCCGCCCGCGAAGGCAAGGTAATGCCTCGGCGCGTCCCCGAGCGGCACAAAGAACCGCCCCGAGGGCGGCATCGCCTCCAGCCGCATCCCCGGCTTGAGGTTGTCATTCGCCCAGGAAGAAAATGCCCCGCCCTCGACCCGCTTGATCCCCACCTGCAACCCCTCGCCCACGCCGCAGCAGATCGAGTAGCTGCGCCGGATCTCGGTGCCGTCGATCTCCTGCCGGAAAGTCAGATATTGGCCTTGGGTGAAGGCAAAGGCCTCCGGGTCGTCGGGCTGAAGCGTCACCACCACCGCCTCGCGGGTGGTCGGGCGCACGTCGGTCACGGTGAGGGGGAGAAACTGGGCCATGTCGCGCGCCCTTTCAGATGCACTTGAAGTAGTCGAAGGGTTCGAGGCAGTCGCCGCAGCGCCATTGCGCCTTGCAGGGCGTCGAGCCGAACTGGCTGATCTTCTGGAGATTTTTGCTCGCACAGCGCGGGCACCGCTCCGGCCCGCCCGCCGGCTGCGGCGGCGCGATGCCATAGGCCTCCAGCTTCGCCCGCCCCTCGGCACTCAGCCAGTCGGTCGTCCACGGCGGCGCGAGCTGACGGCGCAGCTCCAACTGTTCCACCCCCGCCGCCCGCAAGGCCGCGTCGATATCCATGTTGATCACCGCCGTCGCCGGGCAGCCCGAGTAGGTCGGCGCCACGGTAACAACCAGCGTATCGCCCTCGTAACCCACGCCCCGGATCACGCCGAGATCGACCAGCGAAATCACCGGAATCTCCGGGTCCGGCACGCCGCCCAGCACCTCCCAGACCTCCGCCTCGGACAGCCGCACCTCGGCCATGCTCACCACTCCGCCCCCGGATAGGCCCGCTGCAGCCACTGCATCTGGGTCAGCAAATGCCCCAGCGCCTCCGAATGCCGCTTGCCGTCCTTCCCGCCGCGATGGGCAAAATCGCTCTCGGGGATGGTCAACGTCGCCTCCCCCAGCACGGCCCGCAGCGTGGCCTCCCAGCCCGGCCGCAAATCCTCCACCGCAGGCGCAATCCCCGCCTCCGCCAGCGCCACATCCACCGGATCGGCCGCCAAAGCCTCCCCCGCCCAGGGCCAAAGCCACTCCAGCGCCGCCTGCATCCGTGCGTGGCTCTCCTCCGTCCCATCGCCCAGCGCAATCACCTGCGCCGAGGACCGCTCGAGGTGATACTCCACCTCCCGCACCGCCTTCTGCGCAATCTCCGAAACCCGCGGCTCCGACGACCCGCACATCCCCCGCAGCATCTCCACATGCCAGGCGTCAAACAGGAACTGCCGCATCACCGTGCGCCCGAAATCCCCGTTCGGCTGCTCCACCAGCAGCAGGCAGCGGAAGTCCCAGGTATCGCGCAAGAACGCCAGCTCATCGGCACTGCGCCCGTCAACCTCCCCCGCCAGCCCCAGCCAAAGCTGCGCCTGCCCGATCAGATCGAGCGCGATATTGGCCAGCGCGATATCCTCCTCCAGCACTGGCGCATGGCCGCACCACTCCGACACCCGATGCCCGAGGATCAGCGCATTGTCCCCCATCCGCAGCGCCAGCGCGCCGACCGGGTCCATCCCGCCATCCAGCATCACATCGCCCCCACGTCATCGGGGATGTCGAAGAAACTCGGATGCCGGTAGACCTTGCTCTGCGACGGCTCGTAGAACGGCCCCTTGTCATCGGGGTTCGACGCGGTGATCTGCACCGAAGGCACCACCCAGATCGAAACCCCCTCGTTGCGCCGCGTATACACATCCCGCGCCGACAAGAGCGCATGCTCCGCATCCGCCGCATGCAGCGATCCCACATGCCGGTGGCTCATCCCGTGGCTGCCCCGGATGAACACCTCCCACAACGGCCATTCCCTGCTCATCGCACTCTCCTCCTCACAGCCCGAACGTCCCGCCCCGGCCCTGCCCAAAGGCAATCCGGTGGCCGTCCGGGTCCACCACGTCAAAGTCGTCGCACCCATAGTGCTCGGGGTGGTGCATTTCCGTCGGCTCCAGCCCCGCCGCCACGAACTCGGCCCTGAGCGCCTCCACATCGGCGGTGTAGACATAGGCCGCCCACCACTGGTTCAGCGGCACCGTGCCATCCCCCGCCCGGTCCAGCGCCAGCGTCACCCCGCCCCGGCGGCAAATCGCAAAGCCCGGCGGGTCGCCCCAGATCTTGGCCTCGAACCCCATCCGCTCGTAAAACGCGGCAGACAGGGCAACGTCCCGCACCTGCAAGACCGGCATGGCGCGCTCAAGGCTCACTCCGCCGCCTCCCGCCGCGCCGACTTCTTCTCGGCATGGGCGGTCATCGCATCGCGCACCCACTGGCCGTCATCCCAGGCATCGCGCCGCGCCTTCATCCGCTCGGCACTCTCCGGCCCCGCGCCCTTAAGCACGGCAAAGAACTCCTCCCAATCCGGCTCCGAAAAGTCGTAGCCGCCCTTCTCCTCGTTCCACTTCAGGTGCTCATCCGGCACCTTCAGCCCGAGGAACTCCGCCTGCGGCACCGTCTGGTCCACAAACTTCTGCCGCAGCTCGTCATTGCCGTTGATCTTGATCCGCCACGCCATGTTCTGCGCCGAATGGACCGATTCCGCATCGCTCGGCCCGAACATCATCAGCGACGGATACCAGAACCGGTCCAGCGCATCCTGCGCCATCCGCCGCTGCGCCTCCGTCCCTTTCGCCATCTTCATCATGATGTCGAAGCCTTGCCGCTGGTGGAAACTCTCCTCCTTGCAAATCCGGATCATCGCGCGGGAGTACGGCCCGTAACTCGTCCGCTGCAACGGCACCTGGTTCATGATCGCCGCGCCATCCACCAGCCAGCCCACCGCGCCGATATCGGCCCAGCTCAGCGTCGGATAATTGAAGATCGACGAATACTTCATCCGCCCCGAAAGGAGCTGCTCCGTCATATCGTCGCGCGAAATCCCCAGCGTCTCCGCCGCGCAATACAAGTAAAGCCCATGCCCCGCCTCATCCTGCACCTTGGCGAGCAAAATCGCCTTGCGCTCCAGCGTCGGCGCCCGGGTGACCCAGTTGCCCTCCGGCAGCTGCCCCACGATCTCGCTATGCGCATGCTGCCCGATCTGGCGAATGAGCGTTTTGCGGTACCCCTCCGGCATCCAGTCCTGCGGCTCGATGGTCTCACCCGCGTCGATCCGATCCTGAAACGCCGCCTCCTCGGGCGACATCTCCTCGCGGCTCTTGCCGCCCTCGGATTTGATCATCTGTGCATACATGGCTCAGACCCTTTCGATGATGAGTGCAACCCCCTGCCCCACGCCCACGCACATGGTGCAGAGTGCATATTTCCCGCCGCGCCGCTGAAGCTCCCGCGCCGCCGTCAGCACGATCCGCGCGCCAGACATACCGAGCGGGTGGCCAATCGCGATTGCCCCGCCATTGGGATTCACATGGGCCGCATCCTCCGCCACGCCGAGATCGCGCAGCACCGCGATGCCCTGCGCGGCAAAGGCCTCGTTCAGCTCGATCACGTCCATCTGCTCGATGGTCAGCCCGGCCTTCGCCAGAGCCTTGCGGACCGCCGGCACCGGACCAACGCCCATGACGCGCGGCGCCACGCCCGCCGATTGCATCGTCACGATCCGCGCCAGCGGCCTCAGCCCATGCACATGCGCCGCGCCCTCGCTCGCCACCAGCAGCGCCGCCGCCCCATCGTTGACGCCCGAGGCATTGCCCGCCGTCACCGTGAGTTCCGGCCCATTCACACCGCGCAAGCGCCCCAGCTGCTCCGCCGTGGTGCCGGGCCGCGGATGCTCGTCCTGCGTCACAACAACCGGATCACCCTTCCGCTGCGGGATCTCCACCGGAACGATCTCCTCGGCAAACACCCCAGCCGCATCCGCCCCGGCCCAGCGAGCCTGGGACCGCGCAGCAAAGGCATCCTGATCCTCGCGGGATACCCCCCAATCAGCCGCCACGTTGTCGGCGGTCTCGGGCATGGAATCCACGCCGTAAGCCGCCTTCATCGCCTTGTTCACGAAGCGCCAGCCAATGGTGGTGTCATACACCTCCGCAGCGCGTGAAAAGGCGCTCGTCGCCTTGCCCATCACAAACGGCGCACGGCTCATGCTCTCCACGCCGCCCGCAATCGCAAGGTCATAATCCCCCGCCTTGATCGCGCGGGACACGGTGCCAATTGCATCCATGCCGGACGCGCAGAGCCGGTTGATCGTCGCCCCCGGCACGGTCTCCGGCAGCCCCGCCAGCAGCAAGGCCATCCGCGCGACGTTGCGGTTGTCTTCCCCCGCCTGGTTGGCGCAGCCATAGATCACATCGTCGATTGCCGCCGCATCGAGCCCGGCGTTCCGCGCCATCAGCGCCCGGATCGGCACCGCGGCCAGATCATCCGCCCTGACCTGTGACAGCGCTCCGCCATAGCGTCCAATCGCCGTGCGCACCCCGTCACAAATGAAAGCCTCTCCGGCCATTGGCTTGCTCCTCCCTGCTCGCTTGACCGCAAATCTACGCCTCAGAGGGATTCGACGCAAGCAATACGTTACCAAATATCGCAATCACTTCAATTTCCGTAACCAAACCGCAGATCCTGCTTCGGAGCCACCTATAAACGACAGAGCGGATGCGTAGCATCTGCGGAGTCGGGATCGCCTGACACCCCAAGGGGCGGCGGGCTGGCTCGGGTCAACAGGAATCGCCGAGGGGCCCCGCTTGCGGGGATACGGCTATTCCTGTTGATGCGAGACGGCCCGTCGGCCACGCCGGGGTCAGGTGATGGATGGCCCCGCAAGCAGCTCCTGCTTTGGTGAACCCGGAGCTGATCGCCCACCTATCCACCCAGAGCAGGCCGGGCATGGCGCAGCGGGGTGGGTGGGCGGGAGCTGTGCCATGCCCGGCCGCACCTCAAAGAAAAGGGCGCCCCGGAGGGCGCCCCCAATCTTCAACGGTGTGGGCTCTCGCAGATCGCTGCGCGATCCACTGCCGCCCACTGTTTGAAACGCTTCTGGCGTTTCAAACTAGATATGTATCGCCCGCCCGTAAGCCTCCAGCACGGACTCATGCATCATCTCGCTCAAGGTCGGATGCGGGAAGACCGTGTGCATCAGATCCTCCTCGGTGGTCTCCAGCTGCCGCCCCACCACGTAACCCTGGATCAGTTCGGTCACCTCGGCGCCCACCATATGCGCGCCCAGAAGCTCGCCGGTCTTCGCGTCGAAAACCGTCTTCACCATGCCTTCCGGCTCGCCCAAGGCCACCGCCTTGCCGTTGCCGATGAAGGGGAACTTGCCGACCTTCAGCTCGTAGCCTGCCTCCTTGGCCTTCGCCTCGGTCATGCCGACGCTCGCCACCTGCGGATGGCAGTAGGTGCAGCCGGCAATCGACCCCGGCTTGATCGGATGCACATGCTGGCCCGCGATCTTCTCGGCCACCATGACACCCTCGTGCGACGCCTTATGCGCCAGCCATGGGGCCCCGGCGATATCGCCAATCGCGTACACGCCCTCGACCCCGGTGGCGCAATACTCGTCCGTCACCACATGGGTCCGGTCGATCTTCACGCCCAGTTCCTCGAGGCCCAGCCCTTCGACGTTGCCGACGATCCCCACGGCGGAGATCACGGTGTCGAATTCCATCTTCTCCACCTTACCGCCCACTTCGATATGGGCCGTCACCTTGCCCTTGGCGCGGTCGAGTTGCTTGACCATGGCCTTCTCCATGATCTTCATGCCCTGCTTCTCGAACTGCTTCTTGGCGAAGGCGCTGATGTCCTTGTCCTCCACCGGCAGCACCCGGTCCATCACCTCAACCACGGTCGTATCGGCGCCCAAGGTGTTGTAGAAGCTCGCAAATTCGATCCCGATGGCGCCAGAGCCGATCACGAGCAGCTTCTTCGGCATCCGCTTCGGGGTGAGCGCATGGCGGTAGGTCCAGACCAAGTCGCCATCAGCCTCCAGCCCCGGCAGTTCCCGCGCCCGCGCGCCGGTCGCCACAACGATGTTCTTCGCCGTCAGCTCCTCGGTACCCTTCTCGGTCTTGACCGAAACCTTGCCCTTCCCGGTGATCTTGGCCTCGCCCATGATCGAGGCGACCTTGTTCTTCTTGAACAGGTGCTTGATCCCGCCTTCCATCTGCGCGGCCACCCCGCGCGAGCGCTTCACCACCGCGTCGAGGTCATAATCGGCCTTCTCGACCGAAAGCCCGAAATCCTTGGCCCGGTGCATCAGGTGAAACACCTCCGACGAGCGCAGCAGCGCCTTGGTCGGGATACAGCCCCAGTTCAGGCAGATGCCGCCGAGGTTCTCCCGCTCGATGCAAACCACGTTCAGCCCGAGCTGCGCGGCGCGGATCGCGGCCACGTAGCCGCCCGGACCGGCACCGATGACGATCAGGTCGTAGTTCTGCGAGGCCATGATTCTCTCCCGTTTCAAAACTGGTTTAGTGTTAAACTATTTTCGGCAACCTGCGAAAGCCCCAGCGGCCCGGCACCCCGGCCCGCGCCCGAAATCCCGCCATGCGGTTGCCACATGGCAGGGAAAAGCCCAGCATTCTGCTCACCTTACCCGGCCGAAAACCAACTGTCGGCGCTCGCGTCATCGACATGGTTGATCGACCAGCGGTAGCCCCCGGCCTCCAGATAGGCCTCCTCCGCTGCGCTCGAAGCCCGCCCGAGCGCCGCGTTGCGATAGGGAAACCGCCCGAAATCCCGGATCACCTGCCTGTGGGCGCGGGCATGGCGCAGGTTGTCGCCCGGCATTCGCACCAAAAAGAGCCGCACGGCGGCATCCTGATCGGCCAACACCTCCGAATGCATCATCGGCAGGTAGAAAAACTGCTTCTCCGGCTCCGGCACGCGGTCATCGCGCCCCTCGGCCACCGCCCATTTGGCCCATTCGCGCGCCAGCCCGTCGGTCTCGAAACTGCGGGCATCGCCGCGGAACATATTGCGCGGGAACTGGTCGGTCAGGATGATCCGCGCCAGCACCTCGCGGGCGGTCCAGCCCCAATCGGGCCGCGCGCCGGCGGCAATCGCCTCCCAACTCTCCTGAAACCCCGCCCGGATGCGCGCATCGAGCGCGTCATCCTGCAAGTACCAGCCGTCCGGACCGATCTCGTCGATCCAGAACCGGCAAATCTCCTCCGGTCCGACCATGCACACTCCTCCTGCGCCCAGCCTTGCACGCGCAGGCGGGGCGCACAACTCAAAGCACAGGTCTGAGCACAGGCCCCAGCACGGCCACCGTCACTGCGCCGAGGGCTGGGCCGCCGCCTCTTCGGCCTGGCCCTCTTCCAGCCCCTCCACGAAGACCTCCTGCGCCATGTCCACGGCCACCGCCGTGGCCGAGGGCAGAACCGGCGCATAATGGCCGGTGTCCTCGACCGAAACCGAAGGCCGCCGCGTCATCCGCCAGAAGGCGTAGCAGGCCACCGCCGCCATCAGGAAGGCGATGTACACGAAAAACCCGAGCGGCCCGACCAGCCCCATGAACCAACCGGTCACGATCGGCCCCGCGATCGCCCCCACCCCGTTGATGAAGATCAGCCCGCCCGAGGCGGCGGCCATGTCTTCGACCTCGAGGAAGTCGTTGGTATAGGCGATGATCAGCGCATAGAGCGGGTTCGACATGCCGCCAATGCAGAAGCCCGCGATCAGCACCGCCACGAAAGAGCCGCCGAAGAGCAGGCCAAAGGCCCCGGCCACGGCCCCGCCGATGCCCAGAAGCGCGATCAGCAGGCGACGGTCCATCCGGTCACTGATCCAGCCGATGGGGTATTGCATGAGCAGCCCGCCCACGTAGATCGAGGCCACGAAAAACGAGGTCTCCGCCACGGTGAACCCGGCCTGGGTGGCAAAGACCGCCGACATGCCGAACATCGCCGCATAGACCCCGCCCAGCAGGAAGGCGCCCACCATCCCCAGCGGCGACACGTGGTAAAGCGCGATCAGGCTCAGCGGCTTGGTGGTGTCAAACGCAGGCGTGGGCTGCACGTTCAGCAGGATCGGCGCAAAGGAGATCGAAACCAGCACGCTCGGAATGACGAAAAGCACAAACCCGGTCGGGTCGCCCGCCATCAGCAGGAACTGCGCCGCCACGATGCCCACCATCTGCACGATCATGTAGAGCGAGAGCGCCTTGCCCCGGATGTCGTTTGAGACCGAGTTGTTCAGCCAGCTCTCCGCGGTCACATAGACCCCGGAGAAACAGAAGCCGATCACCACGCGCCCCACCATCCAGGCCCAAGGGTTGGCCACCGTCGGGTAAAGGATCAGCACCGCGCTGATGAAGGAGCCCAGCGCCGCGAACACCCGCACATGCCCGACCCGCCGGATCATCTCCGGCGCCATCCGCGAGCCGCCGAGGAAGCCCACGAAATAAGCCGACATCACGAATGACATCTGTAGTGTCGAGAATCCCTCCAGCGAGCCACGGATACCCAGCAGCGTGCCCTGCACCCCGTTGCCCACCATCAGCAGCATGACGCCCAAAAGCAGCGCCCATGTGCTCGCGATCACCCGTACCATTCGTCAGACCTTCCTGAATTTGCCCCGCAATGCCCCATCGGCCGGGGGCGTGAACCGCCTCTCAGCGACACATGCCGTCGTTATTCGCCGGGAAGCAGCAAGGAGCTGTCCCCATAGGAAAAGAACCTGTAGCCCGCAGCTATTGCGTGCTGGTAAATTTCCGCGATCCGCTCCTGCCCCATCAGCGCGGAGACCAGCATCATCAGCGTGGATTTGGGCAGGTGAAAATTCGTCATCAGTGCATCGGTGAGCCTGAACTCGAAACCGGGGTAGATGAAGATATCCGTCTCCCCCTCCCACGGCGCAATCTCGCCCTTCGCCACTGCCGCGCTCTCGATCAGCCGCAGCGCCGTGGTGCCCACGGGGATGATCCGCCCGCCCGCCGCTTTGGTCGCGTTGATCTCCTGCGCCGCCTGCGCGCTCACCTCGCCGCGCTCGGCATGCATCTTATGGGTGGTCACATCCTCCACCGTGACCGGCAAAAAGGTGCCCGCGCCCACATGCAGCGTCACCTCGGTCAGCCCCACGCCCATCGCCTCGATGCGCGCCAAAAGCGCCTCGTCAAAGTGCAGGCTCGCCGTGGGCGCGGCCACCGCGCCCGAGTGCCGGGCAAAGACGGTCTGATAATCCTCCCGGTCGGCCTCATCCGCCGCCCGCCGCGCGGCAATGTAGGGCGGCAGCGGCATCGCGCCCACCGCCTCCAGCGCAGCGTCAAAATCCGCGCCCTCGACCGAAAACCGCAGCCGCACCTCGCCGCCCTCGCGGCCCTGCACCTCGGCGCTCAGGCCGCCGCCGAACTCCACCACCTCGCCGGGCTTCACCTTCTTGGCGGGCCGCGCCAGCGCCAGCCACTCGGCCCCGCCGCCCGGTTCCAGCAGCGTCACCTCGACCCGCGCCTCCACCGGCCCCTGCGCGCTCTCGCGCCGCCGCAGCCCCGACAGGCGGGCCGGAATCACCTTGGTGTTGTTCAGCACCAGCCGGTCGCCGGGCCGCAGATAGTCGCAAATATCGGCCACGCCGCGGTCATCGATCCAGCCCGCGCCCGCCACCAACAGCCGCGAAGAGCCGCGCGGATAGGCAGGCCGCACCGCGATCAGCGCCTCGGGCAAATCAAAGTTGAAATCATCCAGCTTCATGCCGTCGCCCTACAGGCCCGCGCCCCTCCAGCACAAGCCATTAACGTCAAATGGGCCTGAACGCGCCGCCGCGTCCCAAACACACCAACCACCCCGCCCCAAAACAATTCCAATTCATCTAAAATTTTCCCCACCCCTGTTCATTTTCTTGCTGCAAATATTCCCGGGGGGTGTGGGGGGCTGGCCCCCCGCGGCATGACGGAAGAGCCGGGCACCAAACTCAAAACGGCGCGCCCCGAGCCCGCCTAATTCGCCAACCTCGGCGGCGGCTGGCGGAATATCTCGCGGAAGATCCCCGGCGTCAGCACCGACAGCGGGTTCACGCTCACCCGCGGCCCCGAGGCAGGGCCGGTCATCTTGTAGTTGAACCCAAAGAACCCCTCGCCCTTCTTCGAGATGATCCGCCCGATCCCGTTCACCACGTAGATCGGCGAGAACACCCCCTGCAGCTGCATGTAATCGCGGTTCATGTCATAGACCCCGGCCATCGAGATCCCGACCGAGGGCCCAACCGCCGAGCCGTGGTTGATCTGCACCGCGTTGGGCGTGAGCCGAAAGTTCACCTCGGTGTTGCTCAGCAGCAGGCCCGACCCGTTCAGTTGCTCCAGCAGCCCCACCACCGAGATCGCGTTCAGCAGCGCCGCCAGCCCCGGCGCGCTCTGCACCCGCACGTTCTTCACCTTCAGCTCGCCGTTGTACTGCCCCGCCTCGGCGCGCGGCACCAGCGTCAGCTGCATCTCCCCGCCCTGCCCCTTCTTGAAGAGCCCGGCGGCCCGAAACAGCCGGCCCGCATCATCGGAGGCCATGCGCACGGCAGTCTTGCCCTTCACCGGCACCAGCGTGCCCGAAACAGGCGCCGCCCCGTTCACCCTTCCGCTGAACTTGCCGTTCAGCCCGCCCCGCGTGGTCAGATCGGCTCGGAAGCCCTGCAAGGCGATGCTGTCGGAGATGATCAGCCGGTCGAGCGCAAGGCTCATCGGCGCCCCCGCGGTGCCGCCGCCCCCGCCCTGGGCAAAACTGGTGCGGCGGATATCGACCCAGCCGCCGCGCACGCTCACCGCCGGCGTGGCGCCCCGGCCCCGCCCGGTGAGCGTCACCGGCGCGTCGATCCACGCCCCCGCCTTCACCCGGCTGAACTCCGCCGTGCGCAGCCCGCCGCCGGGGTTCAGCGTCACCCGGCCCTCCGCCGTAAGCCCGGGCGCCGAAAGCGCCAGCCGGTCAATCGCCGGCGGCTCGCCAAGCTGCCCCTCCACTTGCAGCGAGCCCTTCGTCGCCGGCCCCTTGCTCCACGCCAGCTCCCGAATGGTCAGCCCCATCCGGTTGAGGTCCGAGCGCAGGCTGAAGCGCGGCGCCGTGCCGCGTGCCAGATCAATGGTGAACTGCCCCGTGCCCGCGCCCGAAACCATCCCTTTCGGCAGGCCAATGTTGAACCGGTCCACAAAAGCCTGACTCAGCTCGATGGTCCCCTCCACGCGGGAGGGCTGCGGCCCCGGCTTGTCGATCGGCTGCACCCAGGCCGCGGTGATCGGCAGCCCCTCGATCCGCCCCGGCCCCTTGATCTCGATCTCCTCGGTATGGGCCAGCACCTCCAGCCGCTCGGCGGTCAGCGTGCGTCCCGGCACCACCTGCTCCGAGCGCACGCCGGTCAGCACGCCGCTCACCCGAAAGCCGATCTGCTCCTTCGGCACATCCTTGATCAGCGGAAAGCGGATCACCCCCTCCAGTGCCGCCGTGCCCTCAGCCAGATCCACCGGCTGCCCCGCCTTGCTCAAAAACCGCCACGGCTCCTGATCGAGGATCGAGAGCACCGCCGTCGCGCTGCTCTTGGAAACAAGGTTCACCTCCATGTCCGAGGGCACCTTGTGGACATCCGGCACCCGCAGCACCGTGCCCGCCACGTCGACCCGCCCGCCCTCGGGCGCGTCGATATGGCCCGCGTCGAGCGAGAGCGTGTAGGCCCCCTCCGAGATCGAGGAGTAGCCCGCCGCGCCCTGCACCGGTGGCAGGGTCGGCAGTACCTGCACCTCGCCGCCCTTGAACTCGTAGACCAAGCTCATCACCGGCCGTTCCTCGCCGGGCCGCGCCCGCAGCGCGCCCTTCACGTTGAACAGCTCCCCCGCCTGCACCCGCTCCGCGATCCAGTCGCGGGTCTTGCTGGCCAGCGCCAGCGGCCAGAGCGCAAGCAGCCGCTCATGGCCGATCCGGTCCACCTCGAGGTCGATCGCCGCCTCCCAGCCCTCCGGCACCGGCCGGGCGCGGCCCCGGGCGCGCAGGGTCACATCCTCGCCACTCAGCACCATCTGCCCGATCCGCAAGCGGAGCGGGTCGAGCGAGAGCTTCAGGTCGAGCGCGCCGGAGCCAAAGGCCAGCCCCTCGGCAAACACGCCCGACGGGTCGAGCGTGACATTGGAGAAGGCCAGCTGCCCCACAAGCTCGGTCGGCCAGCCGGTCTCTTCGATGCCTTCGAGATAGGCCTGCCCGGTGGCGGTAAAGGCCCCGTCCGGCGCCTCCAGCCGCAGCTCGTCAAACACCAGCCGCGCCGCCTCGGGCTGGTAGCGAAAGTAGCTGCGCCCGCCGTCCAGCGCGATCGGCGCCTGCCCCTGCCCCGGCTCGATGGCGCCCGCGCCAATCTCCAGCCGCCCGGCCAGCTCCTCGATGCCGCCCGCCTCGCTCACCCGCGCCCGCATCGAGCCCGAGATCGGCGCATCGATCAGCCCCAGAAAGGCCGTGGCGGGCGAGAGCGTGGCAATATCCTGCGCTGCCACCCCCTCCACGCTCGCCGCAAGCTCGGCCGCCTCGGAGCCCTTGCGCGAGGCATAGCTCACCACCGCCGCCGCCGGGGCAACCTCGAAGCCGTCCTCGCTGACCTCCGGCGCCGCGCCGCCCGACCCCGGCACCGCATCCGCCGCCAGTTGCAGCGCCAGCCGGGCCGAGACCTCCTCTTCGGTCTGGGCGATCACCAACTCGCCGTCATAGAGCACCCATTCCCGCCCCGAGCGGGCATCGAAGAACTCCAGCGCGAGGTCGTCGGCCCGGATCTCGCCGATGGGTGCAAAACTCGGCAGCGCCAGCATCTCGTCGACCCCGGCCAGCAACTCGCCAAGGCTGCCCGCCCCGCCCCA
This sequence comes from Oceanicola sp., assembly GCA_017792405.1. Taxonomy (GTDB): domain Bacteria; phylum Pseudomonadota; class Alphaproteobacteria; order Rhodobacterales; family Rhodobacteraceae; genus Vannielia. The sequence continues at coordinate 1,071,329 of CP051231.1, read as the reverse complement.
GGCCATCTCCACATCGCCCAGTTGCAGGTCGAACTTGCCGTTCCGGTCCCGCACCGCCCGCATCGCCGCCCCGGTGATCGAAATCCCCCGTGGCTGGATCCGCCCCTCCAGCAGCGCGCCCTTGTCGAGCGTCGCGCCCAGCGCCGGTACGTGGACAATGTGGGTGCCATCGGCGGCGCGGATATCGACATCGCGGAAAGTCACGCGCGGCAGCGCCGTGCGCTGGAAGATCACGTAAAGCCCGCCCATCTCCACCTGCGCGCCGCCGAGCCCCTCGTTCAGCCGGGCCTCCACGCGCGCGGCCAGCCAGTCTGGTGCGGGCAGCTCGCGGCCTGCGGTCAGCAGGATCGCGAGGATAACGGCCACCACGCAGAGCACCGCCACGTCAAAGGCCCAGACCAGCGGCCGCGCCAACAGGCGGCGCTTGCGGCCCTTGCGGCGCGGGGCGGGCGCGGGTTCAGGCTCAGCCTCCGGCGTGGGGTCATCGCCCTCCGCGCCCTCCAGCGCTCCGCCATCCCGCAGCGCCGCCACCACCGATGCCCCGCCAGTCACCGGCACATGCGCCGCGCCCAGCGCCGGGGCCGCGCTCTCGGCAGGCAGCTCGGCCTCCAGCCCCACCTTCTCCGGCGTCAGGATCAGCAGCGGCAGTTTCTGCCCCGCGCCCGCAGGGTCCGGCGCGCGCTCCGGCACGCCCAGCGGCGGGGCGGCGCCCTCCACGCCCGCAGGCCCCAGCCGCCCCGCCGCGCGGGCCTCGCCGGCCAGCCGTTCGGCCTCGGCGGCGGCATCGAACCACCGCGCGGACGCGTCCTGCGCCGCACTCTGGGGCTTGTCACTGGGCGGGCTCATCAGCCTGTCGTTATCCTTCAGCTCTGGTCCCTCTGCTCTTGCGCGCCATATTCGCAGGAGCCGCGCGATTTGAGAAGCGCCTTGGACCTTGAGAGGAGACGACACGATGGACCTGACCGGCCAGAAAGCCCCTGATTTCACCCTGCCCCGCGATGGCGGCGGCGAGATTTCGCTCTCCGGCCTGCAGCCCGCGCCGGTGGTGCTCTACTTCTACCCGCGCGATGACACGCCGGGTTGCACCACCGAGGCCATCGAGTTCACCGCCGCGCTGGAGGCCTTTGGCAAGGCCGGAGCCAAGATCCTCGGCGTCAGCCGCGACACCGTGGCCAAGCACGAGAAGTTCATCGCCAAGCACGATCTCGGCATCCCGCTGGTGGCCGATGAAGACGGCGCCGTCTGCGAGGCCTACGGCGTGTGGTTCGAGAAGAACATGTACGGCAAGAAGAGCATGGGCATCGAGCGGGCGACCTTCTTGATCGACGGCGAAGGCAAGGTGGTCCGCGAGTGGCGGAAGGTGAAAGTCAAAGGCCACGTCGAAGAGGTGCTTGAGGCGGCGCAGGGGTTGTGACGGCGTAGGTCGGGATTGATCCGGCACCACGCCGAATTCCACAACCAAAGCCGAGCAGCGCCGTCCCGTGGGGTGGCGCTATCAACCTCTGTGCATGCCACTTTATGGCGCAGTGGTCATCTTCCCTCTAAGGTAACACTTGACCTCACCAAAGCGCCGCCCCGTCCCGCCAGAGGCGGGCCGATAAGAGCTCGGCGCACCTTTGGTGCGACGGACGGGACGGCGCTGCCCGGCGCCTTACGGCGCGCACCGGGCAAGGCACTCCGCATAACCGTACCGCGCACGATCTTCACGCGTCCGGCGACCGTCCAGATCCGTAGGGTGCGCATTCATGGCGCACCCCACCCAGCAGCACTCCCACGCGAGCCGCGCAGCGCCGTCCCGCCGCACGGCTTCCGTCCCGATTGGTCGTGGGCTAAACCCCCGCCATGACCACCACGCTCGCCGCCCTCGCCACCGAAGTCCTCACCTGCCCCGAAGGCCGTGGCAAGGCCGAGCTGTCGCGCCGCAACGCCGCCACGTGGCTCGCCTCCCGCGAGGCCGGCACGCCGCTGCCCATCGGCACCGCGCAGCCACCCGATGCGCCGGCCCGCCCCGCCAAACCCGCCCTGCTCGACCCGCGCGACGTGCCCCGCCGCCGTCCCGGCACCGAGGCCGGCCGCACGGCGATCCTCCATGCCGTCGCCCATATCGAGCTGAACGCCATCGACCTGCACTGGGATGTCGTCGCCCGCTTCACGGGCACCCCCATGCCGCTCGGCTTCTATGACGACTGGGTGCGCGCGGCGGATGACGAGAGCCGCCACTTCATCCTGATGGACGACTGCCTGCGCGAGCTGGGTATGGAGTACGGCAGCCTCGATGCCCACGCCGGCATGTGGCGCGCCGCCTCCGACACCGCGCATGATCTGCCCGCCCGCCTCGCCGTCGTCCCCATGGTGCTGGAGGCCCGCGGGCTCGATGTGACCCCGGGCATGATCGACCTCTTCTCCAAGGCCGGGGCCAGCTCCGCCGTCTCCGCGCTGCAAACCATCTACGCCGAAGAGGTCAGCCACGTGGCCTATGGCGCCAAATGGTTCAACTGGATCTGCGGCCGCGACGGGCTGGACCCGAAAGAGGCCTTCCACACCCTCGTGCGCCGCTACTTCCCCGGCGGGCCGAAACCGCCCTTCAACGAAGAGAAGCGTGCCGAAGCCGGGATGCCGCCCGATTTCTACTGGCCGCTGGTCGAAGGCACCTGACCGCGCGCCCGGCCGCCGCGCCCCTGCGACGGGCCGCCGCAGCCCGCGCCGCCGGGTGCCCCAACTGGCGCAAAAATCGGCAAAAACCTGCCGAATCGCGCGCCCTGACCAGCGGTTAACCACGTTGTGCGGCCAGCAAAACTTGCCATCCCTCACCCGGTTACGTTAACACGTTCGCAATCCGTGATGGCCGCTGGGGGGCCGTACGGGTGTATTTGGGGTACGGGAACAGGAACGGATCATTGAAAGCACGCGTCTTGCACCGCATGCACAGCGCCCTTGAGCGCCACTTGCCCGAGCAACGGCTCTTTCTGCGCTCGGATACCGAGACCCGGTTCATCCGGCTCAAGCCCGAAACGCAGCTCATCGCGCTGGCGGGCTCTGCACTGGTGGTCGGCTGGGCAATCATCGCCACCGCCGTCCTGCTGATGGACTCGATCGGCTCCGGCTCGATCCGCGAGCAAGCCGCCCGCGAGCAGAAGAGCTACGAGACCCGTCTCAACGCCCTCTCCGCCCAACGCGACGCCCGCGCTGAAGAGGCCGCCGCCGCGCAGGAACGCTTCAACGCCGCGCTGGCGCAGATCTCGGTGATGCAGTCCGACCTGCTCGCCTCCGAGGACCGCCGCCGCGAACTGGAGACCGGGCTGAACGTGGTGCAGGGCACGCTGCGCCGCACCATGAAAGAGCGGGATCAGGCGCTGGCCGGTCAGGCCGAAGCGATCGCCACGCTCGAAGGCGCCACCGGCTCCGCCAAAACCACCGACGGCCGGCTCACGGATGTCGAAGGCACGGTGGACTTTCTCACCGTCGCACTCGAGAGCACAGCCCGCGAGCGCGATGCGATGGCCGATACCGCCGCCGCCGCCCGCGAAGAGGCCCAGGCCCTCGCCTTCGAGCGCGAACTGATCCTCGACCGCAACGACCAGATCTTCACCCAGCTCGAAGAGGCGCTCACCGTCTCCGTCGCGCCGCTCGACAAGATGTTCCGCGACGCCGGCCTGCCGCCGGACCAGCTGATCTCGACCGTCAAGCGCGGCTACTCGGGCCAGGGCGGCCCGCTGACCCCGCTGACCTTCTCGACCAAGGGCATGCCGCTGGACATGGGCCAGAACCGGGCCAACAACATCCTCAAGGGTCTGGAGCGGATGGACTACTACCGCATCGCCGCCCAGAAGGCCCCCTTCTCCGTGCCGGTCAAATCCGCCTTCCGCTTCACCTCCGGCTTCGGCCCGCGCTGGGGCCGCATGCACAACGGCACCGATTTCGCCGCCGCCTACGGCACCCCGATCTACGCCACCGGCGACGGCGTGGTGATCCACGCAGGGCGCCAGTCGGGCTACGGCAACCTGGTGAAAATCCAGCACGAGTTCGGCATCGAAACCCGCTATGCGCATATGAGCGCCATTCGCGTGAAAGTGGGTCAAAGGGTCTCGCGCGGGGATCGCATCGGTGATATGGGAAGCACCGGACGGTCCACTGGCGTCCACCTCCACTATGAAGTGCGGGTCGGCGGCAAGCCGGTGAACCCGATGACCTACATCAAGGCAGGACAAGATGTTTTCTAAATCCAGGATCAACGAGCCTGGCTCCGGCGCTGGCGCCGAGTCCGGCAAACCCGGTAGCTCCGACGCAGGCACCCCCGCCAAACAGGCAACCACCCCGCCCTCGAGCGCACCCGCGTCCTCCGGCGCCTCCAGCGCGCCCAAGGCCAAGCCGCCCGCGTCGACGCTGTCTTCCGACCTGACCATCGTCGGCAACATCAAGACCACCGGCGACATCCAGATCGAAGGCACCGTGGAAGGCGACATCCGCGCCCACCTGCTGACCGTCGGCGAAGGCGCCACCGTGCGCGGCGAATGCATCGCCGATGATGTTGTGGTGAACGGCCGCGTCGTGGGCCGCGTGCGCGGCCTGAAGGTCCGCCTGACCTCGACCGCCCGTGTCGAAGGCGACATCATCCACAAGACCATCGCGATCGAAAGCGGCGCCCACTTCGAGGGCTCGGTGCAACGGCAGGACGACCCGCTCGCCTCCGGCAACACCTCCGCCCCCAAGCCGCTGCCCACCCCCGAGGCCCCCAAGGGCTGACCGGCGAACGGCATCGCAAGAGTTTCGAAAGGGCGCCTCCGGGCGCCCTTTTTGCGTCCGGTGGCCTCGCTGCGCTCGGGGGGCCGGGGCCTCGCTGCGCTCGGCAGTCTCGGGGGCCGCGCTGCGCGCGGCGGGGGGAGGCGCAGGCCGTGCCCCCTTGCAGCCGTGGCACCCCGGGGCCGCCGTTGCATTGGGAATATTGTCAGCAAGAAAATGAACCTGTGAAGCACTTGCGGTCGCCGGGCCTGCGGCCCATAGCGGGGGCATGGTTCAGGTTCTCTCCATCTCCGGCACGATCTTTGCGCTCATCGCCCTTGGCTGGGTGCTGGTGCGGCGCGGGGTCTTCGATGGCAAGGCGCTGGATGTGCTGGGGGCCTATGTGGTCACCTGCGCCCTGCCCGCGCTGATTTTCCGGGCGGTCTCGTCGCGGCCTCTTGGAGAGACCTTCGATGCCGCCTATCTGCTCGTGCTCTTCCTCACCTCGCTGGCGCTCTTCGGCGCGGCCTACTGGGGCCTGCGCCGGGCCTTCGGCCTCTCCCCCACGGCGGCGACCTTTGCGGCGATGGGGGCGAGCTGCGCGAACTCCGGCTTCGTCGGCTACCCGATGCTGGGGCTGGCGCTGCCCGAGGTGGCCGAGCATGCGCTGGCGCTGAACATGAGCTTCGAGAACCTCGTGATGATCCCACTGGTGTTGGCGCTGGCCGAGGCGGGCAAGGCGCAGGGCAACGGCGGCACCGGCGTGGGCTGGCTCATCGCACGGCGGCTGGCGACCTCGCCGGTGATCCTCGCGCTCTTCGCGGGCATCCTTGTGGCCGCCCTCGCCCTGCCGATGCCACAGGTGGTGACCGGCACGGTGAACATTCTGGCGAATTCCTCCGCCGCCGTCTCGCTGGTGGTGATCGGCGGCGGGCTGGCCGGGCTGACCCTGCGTGACCTCGGCCCGCTGGCATGGGCGGTGACCGGCGCCAAGCTGCTGCTGATGCCCGCGCTGGCCTGGGCGCTGCTGCAACTCTTCGGCGCTGCCGGACTGGTCCCCGCCCCTGCCGCCCTCTCACCCGCCCTGCTGGTGATGACGGCGCTGCCCGCCATGTCAATCTACCCGGTGCTCGCCCGCCGCTACGGCGAGGTCACCACCCCCGCCGCCGTGCTCCTGCTGCAAACGCTGGCGAGCTTCGTCACCCTTACGGCCCTTCTGGCCCTGCTGGGCTTGGCCGCGACTCCGGCGGATGGATGAGCGCCCGCTCGTAAAGGTGCCATGTCGCATGGCCCAGCACCGGCAGCGCGATCAGCAGCCCGAGGAACCATGGCAGCATCGCCGCCAATAGCAGCCCTGCCAGCAGCGCCGCCCATGCCAGCATTACCACCGGGTTCTGCCGCACCACCGCGAGGCTGGTGAGCATGGCGGTGATGAAATCCACCTCCCGGTCCAACGCGAAGGGGATTGAGACCACCGTCAACGCGTAGAGCAGCAGGGCGACGGCTGCCCCAAAGAGCAGTTGCGCGGCGATCATCCGGTAGCCCGCCGGGGTCATCAGCGCCGTCAGCCCTTCGGAGATGTTGATCAGCGCCCGTGGTCCGAGGAAGACGGCAAAGAGCATATGGGCGAAGAAGGTGTAGAACAGGAAGTAGATCACGATGATCGCCCCGATCCACGGGATCTGCCGCGCCCGCTCGCGCCAGACCCGGATCAGCACGCCGTTGCGGCCAAGGAAGGCCAGCCGCTCACCGCGCGCGAGGCGGCGGGAGACCACGTAGAGCCCGACGGCGGCGAAGGGGGCGATGAGCGGAAAGCCGAGCGAGAGGATCAGCACCGAGGCGACATGGCCCAGCGAGAGCTTGACCATGGCGAAGCCGCCGAGGGCATAGACCAGCGCAAAGAACAGGCCGAACTGCGGCGCGCGGGTAAAATCGCGCCAACCCGCCGCAAGGGCGGCGCGCAGGTCGGCGAAGGCGAGCCGGGCGACATCCGGCTTCGGGGCGGCCTCGGCATAAGTGGCGTCAAGCATGCATCCTCCTGCCATGCTCGCGCGTTTCCCCGGCTATTTGGCCCAAGGCCGCCGCAGGGCGCAACCCCGTAGGGCGGGGCTTGACCGGCTTGGGCCGCTAAAGAGCGACCCCGCAGCCCCTACCCGGGCACCCGCACCCCCGGCCAGTCCACCGCCGCGTGATACCCCTCCGCCAGCGCCAGCAGCGCCGCATCTGTGCCCCGCGGCCCCATCAGTTGCACCCCGGCGGGCAGCCCGGCCTCGCCGAAGCCCGCAGGCAGGTTCACCACCGGCAGGCCGATGAGCGAGGCGGGCACCACGCATTCCATCCAGCGGTGATAGGTGTCGGTGGCCACGCCCGCCACCTCGCGCGGATAGTCCCACTCCGCCGGGAAGGGCCACATCTGCGTGCTGGGCAGGATCACCGCGTCATAGCGGGCAAACATCCGGGCCGCCGCGCGGAACCACTCCGAGCGCACCGCGCTGGCCGCCTGCACATCCGCCGCCGTGAGCGCCCTGCCCTGCTCGATCTCCCAGATCAGCGCGGGCTTCAGCTTGCCGTCGTTCGCCGGATCGTCCAGCAGCGCGCCCTGCTTGCCCGCCACCGCCCATGACCGCAGCGCCACCCAGCTCTCCCAGAGCTTCGCGGCGAGGAACGGCGGGGCCACCGGCTCCACCACGGCGCCCAAGTCCTCGAACACCGCGCAGGCCGCTTCGCCGCGCTCCAGCAGCCCCGGCTCCATCGGCCATGCCCCGCTCCAGTCGGCCAGCCAACCGATCCGTTTGCCACGCGGCCCATCTCCGCCGGGCACGAAACCCGCCCCCACGGGCTGCATCGGGTCCGGCCCCGCGATCACGCCGAGCAGCAACGCAAGGTCGGCGGGGGTTCGAGCCATAGGGCCGAGAGTGGAGAGCGGATGCAGGATCATCTCGCCCACCGGGTCGCCCGGCACCAGCCCGTGGCTGGGCCGCATCCCGTAAACATTGCACCACGCCGCCGGGTTGCGCAGGCTGCCCATCATGTCGGAGCCATCTGCCAGCGGCACCATCCGCGCCGCCAGCGCCGCCGCCGCCCCGCCCGAGGAGCCGCCCGCCGTGCGCGAGGTGTCATAGGGGTTGCGGGTGACGCCGAAGACCGGGTTGTAACTATGCGAGCCCAGCCCGAACTCGGGCACATTGGTCTTGCCGATCTGGATCGCCCCCGCCGCCCGCATCCGCGCGGCGATCAGGTCATCGTTCTGCGGCACGTGATCGGCATAGACCGGGCTGCCCCAAGTGGTGCGAATGCCTTTGGTGGCCACCAAGTCCTTCACCGCCACCGGCATGCCCCAGAGCGGGGCGGTGCCGGGCTCCGGCGGCCCGGCCTCTTCCACCGCCCGCGCCTCGGCGAGCAGGTCGTCTTCGCCGCGCAGGGAGACAATCGCATTGATCGCAGGGTTCGCCTCGCCCACCCGGGCGAGTGTCTCCTGCATCAGTTCCACCGGCCCAACCTCCCGCCGGTTCAAGCGCTCTGCAAGCGCGGTGGCGGAGAGGTCGGTGAGCGCCATCAGCCTTCGGCCTGCGCCTCGCTCCGGCTCTTGCCGGAGACATCCATCGCCAATGTGGCGGCCATAAACCCGTCGAGGTCGCCATCGAGCACGCCGGAGGTGTCAGAGGTCTCGTGATTGGTCCGCAGGTCCTTCACCATCTGGTAGGGCTGCAGCACGTAAGAGCGGATCTGGTTGCCCCAGCCCGCCGAGCCCTTGCTCTCATGGGCCGCGTTGATCGCCTCGTTCCGCTTGTCGAGCTCCATCTGGTATAGCCGCGATTTCAGCGCCTTCATGGCGATATCCCGGTTCTGGTGCTGCGACTTTTCCGAAGAGGTCACCACGATGCCGGTGGGCGCGTGGGTGATCCGCACGGCGGAGTCGGTGGTGTTCACGTGCTGGCCGCCCGCGCCGCTGGAGCGGTAGGTGTCGATCCGAATGTCCGCCGGGTTCACCTCGATCTCGATGTTGTCATCGACCACCGGATAAACCCAGACGCTCGCAAAGCTCGTCTCCCGCGTGCCTTTGCCGAAGGGGCTGATCCGCACCAGACGATGCACGCCGCTCTCCGACTTCAGCCAGCCATAGGCATTGGTGCCGCTGATCTTGTAGGCGCAGCTCTTGATGCCCGCCTCGCTGCCCGCTTCTTCGCTCTGAAGCTCCACCTTGAAGCCGCGCTTCTCGGCCCAGCGCACATACATCCGCTGCAGCATCTGTGCCCAGTCGCAGGCCTCGGTGCCGCCCGCGCCCGCGTTGATCTCGAGGAACGTATCGTTGCCATCGGCCTCGCCGTTCAGCAGCGCCTCCAGCTCCTTCTCGGCGGCGCGCTTCTCCAGCGCAATGATCGCATTCTCCGCCTCAGCGACAACCTCGGTGTCCTCCTCCATCTCGCCCAGCTCGGCCAGCTCGATGTTGTCGGAAAGCTCCTGTTTCAGCCCGTTGTAGGTGTCGAGCGCATCGACCAGCAGCTGGCGCTCGCGCATCAGCTTCTGCGCCTTGGCCGGGTCGTTCCACAGATCCGGATCCTCGGTGCGGGCGTTGAACTCCTCCAGCCGGTGCTGGGCGGTGTCCAGCCCCAGCCGCTGGCCCAGAAGCTCCAGCGATTTTTCGACCGCGTCCACCGCGTTTTGTGCCTCGGCCCGCATGGGTCTGCCCTTTCTTTTGGTTCGATGTGCCTGATACCGCGTGGGGCGGTGAGGGGCAAGAATTGCGGTGCGTGTCGCCCGGCTGCACCGGCGCGCAGCGGGGGTTTCACACCCCCGCACCCCCGTGGGATATTGAGAGCAAGAAAATGAGCGGGGGCAGTTCAGAGATCGTGGTGGATGTGCAGCTGGTTGCCATCCGGGTCGGTCACGGTGAACTGGCGGAGGCCGTAGGGCATGTTCTGCGGCGCGGTCGGCTTGGCGGCGACCATGGCGGCATGGGCTGCATCCACATCCTCGGCAAAGATCCACGCCACGCCCGGGGTGAAGGGGCCATCCACCTCGCGCAGGAAGAGCGCGCAGCGCCCGTGGCTCACCGCCCCGATCCGCCCCTCCTCGTGGTGCCAGTTGGCGGTGAAGCCGAGCGCCTCGACGAAAAAGGCCTGCGCCACGGCCACGCTGCGCACCGGCAGCGCCGGAACGGCGGCATCAAGCTCCACGGGTCACCCCGCAGCCTGCGCCGCCGTGGCGCAGCTCAATAGAGGCCCCCGGAGCTGAGCGAGCCAAAGCTCGCCTTGGGCGCGATCCGGGCCTTCTTGCCGGTCGAGGTGGTCACCGTACGGGATTCGCCCTCGTCGCTCTCGCCCTGCGCGAACATCGGCAGGTTGGCCCCCATGGCGAAGCCGCCGTCGAGGATCGCGGCCATGCCGAAGATCGGCTCCTCGCCCTCGCGGAAGTACTCCGAAACCACATGCGGGCCAGAGGCGCCGTCGCCCAAACGGGCGCCGGTGAAGCGGTCGATCTTCACGAAGTAGCCACCCGGAGGAACCTGAAACTTGCCCGCGCCGTATTTGGCGATGGCCGATTTCATGAAGCTGTTGAACACCGGCGCGCACATGCCGCCGCCCGAGGCGCCGGGCATGGTGCGGGGCCGGTCGTAACCGATGTAGCAGCCCGCCGCGATGGTGTTGGTGAAGCCGATGAACCACACGTCCTTGGCATCGTTGGTGGTGCCGGTCTTGCCCGCCACCGGCACGCCGAGGCTCACCGCGCGGCGCGCGGTGCCGCGCTCGACCACGCCCTGCATCATCGAGGTCAGCTGGTAGGCGGTGATCGCGTCGATCGCCTGCTTGCGGTTGGCGCTGATCTTGGGCAGCTCGCCGGGCGCCAGCGAGGCGACCTCGCAGCCGTCGCAGATGCGCTGGTCATGCCGGTAGATCGTGCGGCCCCAGCGGTCCTGCACCCGGTCCACAAGCGTGGGCTCCACCCGCTCGCCGCCATTGGCGAACATCGAGTAGGCCGAGACCATCTTGAACAGCGTGGTCTCCTGCGCGCCGAGCGCGTTGGCAAGGAACGGGTCGAGCCGGTCATAGACACCGAAGCTCTCGGCATAGCTCGCCACGGTTTCCATGCCGACCTCCTGCGCGAGGCGGATGGTCATCAGGTTCCGCGACTGCTCGATGCCGGTCCGCAGCGGCGTCGGCCCGTAGAACTTGTGGGAGGCGTTCTTGGGGCGCCACACGCCCTGCGGCGTGTTGATCTCGATCGGCGCGTCCACGACGATGGTGGCCGGGGTGTAGCCCGAGTCCAGCGCCGCCGCATAGACGAAGGGCTTGAACGACGAGCCCGGCTGCCGCGTGGCCTGCGTGGCGCGGTTGAACACCGAATGCTGGTAGCTGAAGCCACCCTGCATCGCGAGCACCCGGCCGTTCTCCACGTCCATCGCCATGAAGGCACCCTGCACCGCGGGCACCTGCCGCAGGGTCCAGCGGATGAAGGCACCGTCATCGGTCATCCGGCGTACATGCACCACGTCGCCACGCTCGAAGTTGTCGTGGAAGTCGCCCTTGATCCAGGCGATGTCCTTGCGCGGCACGATGGGCGGCTCGGCGCCATCCATCGCCACGCCCTCGATCCCGAGGCCCAGCTCCTGATCGCCAACGCTGAGCACCACGGCGGGCAGCCATGTGCTCTCAAGCTCCACGTCCCGCGCGATCTCGACCGCCGAGAGCGCCTCGCGCCAGCTTGCCTCGTCGTCGAGCAGGGCGGCGTCGATGGTCTTGCCGGTGCCGCGCCAGCGCCCGAGGCCCCGGTCGTAGCGCTCCAGCGCGCGTTGCAGCTCCACCGCTGCCTTCTTCTGCAGCTCCGGGTCCACCGTGGCGCGGATCGTCAGGCCGCCGCCAAAGAACTCTTCCTCGCCGAAGTTGCGGCTCAGCTGGCGGCGAATCTCGTCGGTGAAGTAGTCGCGCGGCGGCAGGCTTCCCTTGAAGCTCTCGAAGTCGCCGTTCTGCACCGAGCGCAGCGGCATCTCGCGCTCGCTCTGGTACAGGTCGTAGGAGATGTACCCGTTCTCGTACATCTCCTTCAGCACGAAGTTGCGGCGGTTGGTCGCCAGCTCCTTGTCGCGCACCGGGTGATAGTTCGAGGGCGCCTTCGGCAGCACCGCCAGATAGGCCGCCTCATGCGGCTCTAGCTCGGCCAGCGTCTTGTTGAAGTAGGTCTGCGCGGCGGCGGCCACGCCAAAGCTGTTCTGCCCGAGGAAGATCTCGTTCATGTAGAGCTCGAGGATCTTCTCCTTGCTCAGCGCCTGCTCGACGCGGGCGGCGAGGATGATCTCCTTGATCTTCCGCTCGGCGGAGCGGTCGGAGGAGAGCAGGAAGTTCTTCATCACCTGCTGGGTGATCGTGGAGGCGCCGCGCAGCCGCCCGCCCTTGGCCGCATCCACGGCGGCGGCGATCATTCCCATCGGGTCATAGCCCTTGTGGGAGTAGAAATTCTTGTCTTCCGCCGAGATGAAGGCCTGCTTCACCAGATCGGGGATCTCGCTGGAGGGGGCATAGAGCCGGCGTTCATGGGCGAATTCGTCCATGATCCGGCCCTCGCCGGAGTAGATCCGGCTGATGGTGGGCGGGGTGTATTGCGCCAGCTGCTCGTGGTTGGGCAGGTCGCGGCCATAGATCCAGAAGATCGCGCCAAGCATCAGCGCGCCAAAGGCGGCGCCGGTGGTGATCAGCGCGAAAAGCCCGCCGAAGATGCCGGTGAAGAATCTGAGCAACTGCCCGCTCCCGATGTGAACTCATGCTTGGTTTGAGGCCAAGTGTATACGGCAAGCGCCGTGACGAAGCAAAAGAGATTGCATGACAATTTCGGCCATTTGCCGCTCGCACGGTCACGGTTTTGCGAGGGGTGGTCAGGCCATAAGCCGGGCAGCGCCGTCCCGTGGGGTGGCGCAAGCAACGCCTGTGCATGCCACTTTATGGCGCAGTCGTCATCTTCCCTCTGAGGTAACCTTCAACCTCACCCAAGCGCCGCCCCGTCCCGCCAAAGGCGGGCCGACAAAAACTCGGCGCACCTCTGGTGCGACGGGCGGGACGGCGCTGCCCGGCGCCTTACGGCGCGCACCGGGCAAGGCACTCCGCATCTCCGTAGGGCGCACACCGGGCAATCCGCCGCCCCGCCGTAGGGTGCGCATTCATGGCGCACCACCCCCCCTACTGCCGCCGCAAAGCCCGCAACCGTGCATCCTCAGCCGCCCAGGCCGCAACCCCCTCGGCAATCCCGTCCGCCGCCTGCCGCCGCCACTCCGGGTTCTTCAACTTCTCCAACTCGCTCGTCGTCGACAGAAACGCCGCCTCCAGAAGCACCGCCGGAATATCCGGCAGCTTCAGCACCGAAAAATCCGCAGCCCCCATCGGATGCTTGTGCAGCCGCACCCCTTTGCCGCGCAAACCGCCCACCATCGACCGGGCCAGCGCCAAAGTGCGCGGGGCGGTCTCGCGCCGGGCAATCTCCATCAGCGCCTGCGCCACCCGGTCATCGGTCCCGCTCAGGTCGGCCCCGCCGAGGATGTCATCGCGGTCATGCCGCCACGCCAGCTTGGCCAGCGCCTCCGAGCTCGCCTCTTCCGACAGCGTATACACCTGCGCGCCCCGCGCGATCCCCTCCTCCACCGCGTCAGCATGGAGCGACAGGAAGATATCCGCCCCCGCCCGCCGCGCGATGGTCAGCCGGGTCTCCAGCGACACAAAGCTGTCGTCCTCCCGCGTCATCACCACCTTGTAGTCGCCCGCCCTGAGCAGCGCCTCGCGCACGTCGCGGGCGAAGGCGAGCATCAGGTCCGCCTCCGTCACCCCATCGCGAGTCGCGCCCGGGTCCACGCCGCCGTGGCCGGGGTCGAGCACCACCACCAGCGGGCCGCCCTCCGCCGGGCGGCGCTTGGGCGGGGCGCTGGCCGAGGGCGCCGGAAAGGCGTCCGTGCCGCCCTGCCCGCTGGCCACCTGCGCCGCGAACTCTGCGTCGCTCACCGGCGCCAGCGCCACTTCGACCCGCGCCGAGCCATCCTCGGCTCCGGTCACCATCTGGGCGCTCGCCAGCCCCAGCGGCGCAGAAAGCTCCGCCACCAACCGGGTCCAGCCCGGCCCGACCCTTCCGGTGCGCAGAGCCACCACGTTTTCTAGGGACGACACATTTGGCCGCCCCAAGGCGCCAAAATCCACCTCGCGGAAATCCACCACCAAGCGCGGCGGGCCGTCCAGCAGCCGCACCCGGTAAGGCACCGGCTGCGAGATCGTCAGCCGCAGCACCACCTGCCGCCCGCTTTCCTCCAGCCCCGAGCGCGCCGGATCGACCCGCGCCAAGCCCGAGAACCCCTGCGCCGAAGCCGCCGCGCTCCACAGCGCCACGATGATGAAAAGGACTGCCGCCCGCATTGGTGCCCCGCTTGATACCGGCCCTGCCATCTGCGGAGCCCGCCTGTTTTGCCCCGTTCTACACGAGGCCCCGCAGCGCACCAAGCGCGCGCAGTTCACGGCGCCGCGACCCTCTCACGGTGAGAGAGTGCGCCCGGTTAACCGCCGGCTGATGTGCAAAAACCGCGTATGTATGGAATGTGCATCAGTTGTGCATGGGATGTGCATCCCCTGCATCACAGGGTTAACGGTATCCCGTTAACCTTGATTTCCTCATTCGCCCAAGGGCTTCTTGCCCAAATGCTTGCGCAGCCGCGAGGGCGTCGACTTGGTCTTGTTCTTGTAGGGGTTCGCATCGCCTTGCCCGCGGAAATAGAGCCGGATCGGCGTGCCGGGCATGTCAAAGTCCTCCCGCAAGCCGTTGACAAGATAGCGTTTATAGCTCTCCGGCAACTTGTCAGGGTGCGAGCACATCACCACAAAGCCCGGCGGCCGCGTCTTGGCCTGGGTCATGTAGCGCAGCCTGATGCGCCGCCCCCCGGGCGCGGGCGGCGGGTGCTGTTCGAGCATCGAGATCAGCCAGTCATTCAGCTTGGCCGTGGTCACCCGGCGGTTCCAGACCTCATGGGCCTTCACCACCGCCTGCTGCAACCGGTCCAGCCCCCTGCCCGTCTTGGCCGAAACCGTCACCAGCGGCGCACCCTTGAGCTGCGGCAGCAGCTTCTCGAACGCCACGCGCAAACCCTTGAGCTTGGCCTGTTTTTCCGGCTCGAGGTCCCATTTGTTGACCGCCACCACCACGGCCCGACCCTCGCGCTCGGCAAGGTCGGCAATGCGCAAATCCTGCTGCTCGAAGGGGATCGCCGCATCGAGCAGCACCACCACGACCTCGGCAAACTTCACCGCCCTGAGGCCGTCGGAGACCGAGAGTTTCTCCAGCTTTTCCTGCACCTTGGCGCGTTTGCGCATGCCTGCGGTGTCGAACAGGCGCATCGGCACGCCGTCCCACTCGATCGCCAGCGAAATCGAGTCGCGGGTGATCCCCGCCTCGGGGCCGGTCAGCAGCCTGTCTTCGCCGAGGATCGCATTGATAAGGGTCGATTTGCCCGCGTTCGGGCGGCCCACCACGGCCACCTGAAGCGGCTTCTTTTTCGTGGGTTTCCAAGGCTCTGGCTCTTCGCCCTCTTCCACCGAAACCTCGGTTTCGGGGCTGTCATCCACCTTGTTAAGCGAAATTTCATCAACCACTGGCATCAAGGCAGCCAACAGGTCCGACATGCCCTCGCCATGCTCCGCACTCAGCGGGATCGGGTCGCCCAGCCCGAGGCTCCATGCCTCAACGATACCGCCCTCGGCCGCGTGGCCCTCGGCCTTGTTACAGCCCACAAGCACATGGGCGTTCTTGCGGCGCAGGATATCGGCAAAAACCTCGTCGGTCGGCGTCACACCCGCCCGCGCGTCGATGAGGAACAGGCAGATGTCGGCCATTTCCACCGCGCGCTCGGTGAGCTTGCGCATCCGGCCCTGCAGGCTCTCGTCGGTCGCCTCTTCGAGGCCGGCGGTGTCGATGACGGTAAAGCGCAGGTCGCCAAGGCGCGCCTCGCCTTCGCGCAGGTCGCGCGTCACACCGGGCTGATCGTCGACCAGCGCCAGTCGCTTGCCGACCAAGCGGTTGAAAAGAGTGGATTTTCCAACGTTGGGGCGGCCAACGATGGCAAGTGTGAAGCTCATGTTAACGGACCGGTGCTTAGGCGTAAGGGCGCCTCATACACCGCTTTGCGCTTAACGGAAAGCCACCAGTTGGCCCTTGCGGTTGACCACATAGAGCGCGCCCGCCACCACGATCGGGTTGCTCGCCGCGCCGCCGGGCAGCTCCACCGCCGAGACGAGGGCACCCGAGGTCGGATCGAAGCTGCGCAGCAGCCCGTCATCCGAGGCCACCCGCAGCAGCCCGCCCGCCAGAACCGGGCCATAGTGGGCGACAACCGCCTTGCGACGGCGCTCCCGTCGCGCCGAGTAATCAGGCAGCTTGGCCGACCAGATCGTCTCGCCCGTGGCAGCGCTCACGCGCACCAGCTGGCTGGCATCCGTCACGTAAAACAAGGAGTTACCCGCAGGCCAGACCGGCGAATAGGCGCCATCCAGCGCGGTCCAGAGCCGCTCGCCGGTGTCCACGTTCAGCGCCACGGTGCGGCCCGATTGGGTGCCCACGTACACCGTGTTGCCCACCACCACCGGGTCGCCAGTGACATCGGTGTAGCCGGTATAGGCCCGCCCGCGCCGCTCGCCGGCGATGATCTCGGACCACGTCCGCACGCCCGAAAGCTTCAGCGCGCCGATCACCTGGCTGTTGCCAAGCGGGAAGATCACCGAGCGGTCAGTCAGCGCAGGCCCTGCCCCGCCGGACATCACAGAAGGCGTCGGCGTGCCGGGCATCTCCCACTTCAGACGCCCGTTGGAGGCATCAACCGCAAAGGCCCGGTTGTCGCGGCTCACCACGTAAACCGTGCCGCCCTCGACCGTGGGCGTCCCCTGCACCGGCCCATCAAACCGCTGCCGCCAGCGCAGCCCGCCGGTGGCCACGTCGAGCGCAAGGAGTTCACCGTAACCGCTTGTGACGTATAGGGTATTTCCTGAAACAGCGAGGCCGCCGCCGGAGGCATCCGTGGTCCGATCCCGCGCCGGGGTGATGTCTGTCGACCAAATCACAGCGCCGCCGCTGGAGACGGCAGAAACCTGTGCGCGGCTGTCCATCGTGAAGATGCGACCGCCCGAGGCCACCGGATCAGCGGTGATCCGGGCCTTCCGGCTGTCGCCCGAGCCAATGTTCGCCCGCCAGATCGCCTGCACATTCCGAGCCAGTGCCGGGTGCTGGATACGGTGCTGCGGGCCGCCGTTGCGGTGGGTCCATGAGCCGTGGTTCACGGGTGCGGGCAGCGAGATCGGCGCCGAGCCGCGATAGGTCGGGGCCGTTGCACCGCCAATGTCGGCGACCCCGGCCGCCTCGCGAATGCCGATGCGCTTGCCGGGCAAAGGCTGCTCGCCCTGGCCACAGGCCGAAAGCAGGGCCAGGACCGTGCCTGCGGTGATCCACTTCGTTGCTGCTCTCACGGCGTGCCTTCCTTGCCCCGTCTCATCTCTCCGGCCCGCGCCTTCTTGAAGCTGCGAGCGCAGGTCCGATCAGCCCTCTTCGGGCTTTCCTCCCAGTGCCACAATCACTTGCAACAGCCGCTCTTGCAAGCCCCGGCTGAGGCCGTCTTCCTCGACCAGCGCCTGCGCCGCAGCCAGAGCGGCCTCGCGGTCGCCCGTCTCGATCAGCAGGTAGACCTGCTGCTCACGCGCCATCCGGGCCATCGGAGAGGCCGAAGCGGCGATCCGGTCGAGCAGGTCCTTGCGGGTGTCGGGCTCCACGGCCTCGGCTCCCAGCATCACCGCCTTCAGCCCGGCAAGGTCGCGCCACGGCTGCGGCAGGGAGGCGTCATTGGCCACCCCCAGCAGGGTCTCGGCCGCGCCCTTAGGATCCTCTGCGCTTTGCGCCTCGGCGGCTTTCAGCAGGTCGAGCACGGCAGCAAATTCACCATCGGCTTCAAGGCCTTCGAGCGCGGAAAGCCGGGCCTCGCCCTCCTCCGCCTCGAGCGCCGCAAGCACCGCATCTCCGCGCGCTTCAGCCTCGGCCCGCGCACTGGACCGCTGCCATTCGAACCAAGCGGCGCCGCCGACCAGCGCCAGAATGATGACCAGAGGGATCCAGCCGTAGCGCCGCATCAGCGAAAACAGCCTGTCGCGCCGCAGCTCTTCGGTGACCTCGTCGATGAAGCTCTCGCTATCGCTCATCTGCCTGCCTTCTGTTCCCTGCGTCTTCTTTGCGCTCCGGGGTCTGCGCCCCGAAAGATCGGTGCTTCTTACCCGGAAACCCGCACCGATGCCAAGGGGATTGCAGCGCCCGCGCCCGGCCCTTGCCAGAGCGGCGCGGGCGCCCCTGTCAGGAGCGGTCAGGGCTGCGGGAACTGTTGCTTGCGCGGCGTCAAGCTTCCGTCTAATCTGAACCAAACGGTTCAGAACGCCGTATGGTCTTTAGGGCTGTGCAGGTTTCTGCACCAGCGAAGGTTTGTCTGGGCGCGCCGGCGCCCCTTTGTTGCAAGGAGGGACCGGCCATGCGGCTGTTTTCGATCCTCATCGCGCTCTGCGTCGCAGCGGTGCTCTATCTCGCGATCATGCAGCGCGATCTGCTGCTCTCTGTCGCGGGCGGCGGCGATGCCGAAGAGGCGCCGGTGGCCGAGGCCGAAGAGGCCCCCCGCTCGGTGGAAGAAGACGGCACCGGTGCGGGCGAGGCGCGGGTCGTTTCGGTCATGGCGCTGGAGAGCGTGGCCCGCGAGATCGACAGCGCGGTTGTCACCCGTGGCCGCACCGAGGCGGCGCGTCAGGTGGTTGTCCGGGCCGAGACCAGCGGTCAGGTGATCTCGGAGCCGCTGCGCAAGGGCGCCTTCGTGGAGACCGGCCAGATGCTTTGCGAGATCGATCCGGGCACACGGCAGACCCAGCTGGCACAGGCAGAAGCGCAGCTTGCCTCCGCCCGCGCCGGGCTGCCCGAGGCCGAGGCCCGCGTGGCAGAGGCGCAGGCCGCCTTGGAAGAGGCCGAGATCAATGATCGCGCGGCCAGCCAGCTTTCGCAGGGGGGCTATGCCTCCGATACCCGCGTAGCGGCGACCCGGGCCGGGGTCTCCTCCGCCCGCGCCGCTGTTCAGGCGGCGCAATCGGGCGTCGAGGGTGCCAAGAGCCAGGTGCAAACCGCCGAGGCTGCCGTAGCTTCCGCCCAGAAAGAGATTGAGCGGCTCACTATCACCGCCCCCTTCTCCGGCCTGCTGGAGAGCGACAGCGCCGAGCTCGGCGTGCTGCTTCAGGCCGGCTCCGACTGCGCCACCATTCTCCAGCTCGACCCGATCAAGCTGGTCGGCTTTATTCCAGAAACCGAGGTGGGCCGGGTCGAAACCGGCGCCGGCGCCGGGGCGCGGCTGGCCACCGGTGATGAGGTCATGGGCGAGGTCACCTTCATCTCGCGCTCCGCCGATGCCCAGACCCGCACCTTCCGCATCGAGGTGCAGGTGCCCAACGCCGACCTCGCCATTCGCGATGGCCAGACGGTCGAGATCGCCATTTCCGCCGAGGGCGCGCAAGCCCATCTGCTGCCGCAATCCTCGCTCACCCTCGATGATGACGGGCTGCTCGGCGTGCGCTGGGTCGACACCGAGAACATGGCCCGCTTCGCCCCGGTCACCGTGCTGCGTGATACGGTCGATGGCATCTGGGTCACCGGCCTGCCCGAGGCGGTCACGGTGATCACACGCGGGCAGGAATATGTGGTGGACGGTGTGCCGGTGAAGGTCACTCTTGAGGAGCTGACCCAATGACAGGTATCGTCGACTGGGCCGCCGCCCGCGCCAGGATGATCCTCGCCTTCGTGGCGATGTCGATCCTCGTGGGCTGGGCGACCTACCTCAGCCTGCCAAAAGAGGGCGAGCCGGATATCGAGATTCCGGCGGTCTTCGTCTCGGTCCCCTTCCCCGGCATTTCGGCGGCAGACGCCGAGAAGATGCTGGTCAAGCCGATGGAAACCGAGCTTTCCGATCTCGACGGGCTCAAGACCATGCAGGGCGTGGCCACCGAGGGCTACGCCAACGTGGTGCTTGAGTTCGAGTTCGGCTGGGACAAGTCCGCCACGCTGGCCGATGTGCGCGCCGCGATGAACACCGCCGAGGCCAACTTCCCCGAAGGGGCCGACAATTACACCATCGGTGAGATCAACTTTTCCGAGTTCCCGATCATCATCGTCAACCTCACCGGCGCCCTGCCCGAGCGCACTTTGGTGAAGGTCGCCAAGGACTTGCAGGACAGTCTCGAAGGGCTGGAGCCGGTGCTGGAGGCCAGCCTCGCCGGCCACCGCGACGAAATGCTCGAGGTTGTGATCGATCCGCTGAAGCTCGAGAGCTACAACGTCACCGCCGGTGAGCTGATCTCGGTTGTGCAGAACAACAACCAGCTCATCGCGGCGGGCGAGATCGAAACACCCACCGGTGCGTTTTCGGTCAAGATCCCCGCCAGCTTCGAGACCAGCCAGGACGTGCTGAACCTGCCGGTCAAGGTGAACGGCGACAGCATCGTCACCCTGGGCGATCTGGCCGACATCCGCCTCACCTTCGAAGACCGCACCGGCACCGCCCGCTTCAACGGGGTCAACACGGTGGCGCTGCAGGTCTCCAAGAAGAAGGGTTACAACATCATCGACACCGCCGCCGCGATCCGCGAGACGGTGGATGCCGAGATGGCCAAATGGCCGCCGGAGCTGCGCGATGCGATCCGGGTCGGCACCTCCAACGACCAGAGCCGGGTGGTTAAGTCGATGGTGAGCCAGCTCGAAGGCTCGGTGATGACCGCCATCGCGCTGGTGGCCATCGTGGTGCTGGCCGCGCTCGGCATCCGCCCCGCCATGCTGGTGGGCATCGCGATTCCCATCAGCTTCCTGCTCTGCTTTGTGTTCCTCTCGATCATGGGCATCACCGTGTCGAACATCGTGATGTTCGGCCTGATCCTCGCAGTGGGGATGCTGGTGGATGGCGCGATCGTCGTGGTGGAATACGCCGACAAGCGCATATCCCAGGGCGTCGGGCCGATGCATGCCTATGTCGAGGCCGCCAAGCGGATGTTCTGGCCCATCGTCAGCTCCACCGCGACCACGCTTTGCGCCTTCCTTCCCATGTTGTTCTGGCCCGGTGTGGCCGGGCAATTCATGGGGATGCTGCCGGTCACGCTCATCTTCGTGCTCTCCGCCTCTCTCTTAGTGGCACTCGTGTATCTTCCGGTGCTCGGCGGTGTCTCTGGCCGGATGAGCCGGATGTTCCACAACGCCTCAGAGGGCCTCCGCCGCTTTCCGTGGTGGGTGCGGGCCGTGCTGGTGGTGCCTTCGCTCTACCTGCTTTTCATCGCCGCGCTGCAATGCATCAACCCCGGCTACCTCTTCGGCGGCACCTCCCCCTTCTCCGGCT
This sequence comes from Oceanicola sp., assembly GCA_017792405.1. Lineage (GTDB taxonomy): Bacteria > Pseudomonadota > Alphaproteobacteria > Rhodobacterales > Rhodobacteraceae > Vannielia. Next base: position 1,050,205 of record CP051231.1, on the reverse strand, counting down.
TCATGGCCGCGCTGCCGGGGCTGCTGCTCTTTGTCGCCGCCGCCTTCCTCGCCTCCATCACGCTGGACGCCGCCCGCATCGAGCGCCGCGCCAAGCGGGTCAAGGCCGGCCACCGCCGCTCGCCCTTTGGCTGGGTGATCAAGATGATCGCGGGCAATCCGATCATGCCGCTTGTCACGATCGGGGCCGTCGGCTTCTTCGTGATCTTCACCTTCGGCTACTACGGGGCCAACAACAACGGCGTCGATTTCTTTGTCGAGAGCGAGCCGGAGCAGGCCATCGTCTATGTCCGCGCACGCGGCAACCTCAGCCTTGAGGAGAAAGACGAAATGGTGCGCGAGGTCGAGGAGGCGATGAGCCATATCCCCGGCATCGAAAGCGCCTTTGCCTTCGCCGGCGAGGGCGGGCTGAACTCCAACACCGGCGGCAGCCAGTCCCCGCTGGATACCGTGGGCCAGATCCAGTTGGAGCTGATCCCGTGGGAGGACCGCCCCGAATACGCCCGCACCCATGACGTGACCCTCGCCGAGCTCGATGGCGACGTGATCCTCGAGAAGATCGAAGAGGCGGTGCTCGACATCCCCGGCATCCAGCCGGAGATTCTCAATCTCGCGATGGGCCCCGGCGCGGGCAAGCCGATCCACCTGCGCCTGTCGGGCAATGACTTTGCCGCGCTGGAGGAGTCGGTCGCGACCGTCCGTGCCAAGCTCGAGAGCCTGCCCGGCGTGATCGACCTTGAAGACACCACCCCCCTGCCCGGCATCGACTGGCAGATCGACGTGGATGTCGAGAAGGCCGGGCGCTACGGCGCCGATGTGGCCACCGTGGGCGCGATGGTGCAACTGGTGACCCGCGGCATCCTGCTCGACACCATGCGGGTGGACAGTTCGGACGAAGAGATCGAGATCCGCGTGCGCCTGCCGCGGGAAGACCGCGTGCTTTCCACCCTCGACGAGCTGAAGGTGCGCACCGCGGACGGGCTCGTGCCGCTCTCCAATTTCATCACCCGCAAACCGGTCGCCAAGATCGGCCGGATCGACCGGGTAGACCAGCGCCGGATCTACGATGTGAAGGCCGACGTCGCCCCCGGCCTGACCAAGCTGGTCGAAGGCGAGGGCGCCGAAGCCACTACCCTCGCCGTGGTGCCCGCTGAGGAGGCCGATGCGCTGATCGCGCCCGGCGGCCGCTATGCCGGGGCCAGCAAGGTTTCGGTCAATGCCAACGAGCGCATCGCCGTACTGACGGAATGGCTCTCGGGCGAAGAGAGCCCCCTGCCCACCGGCATCGACTGGGAGTGGACCGGCGATCAGGAAGACCAGGAAGAGAGCCAGGCCTTCCTCGTCAGCGCCTTCGGCATGGCGCTGGGGATGATGTTCGTGATCCTGCTGGCGCAGTTCAATAGCTTCTACAACGCCGTTCTGGTGCTGCTGGCCGTGGTGCTCTCCACCGCCGGGGTGCTCTGGGGCATGCTGCTGCTCGGCCAGCCCTTCTCGATCATCATGACCGGCACCGGGATCGTCGCGCTGGCTGGGATCGTGGTGAACAACAACATTGTGCTGATCGATACCTATCAGGAGTTCTCCGCCTATATGCCGAGGCTGGAGGCGGTGATCCGCACCGCCGAGGCGCGGCTGCGCCCGGTGCTGCTGACCACCATCACCACCATGGCGGGCCTGACCCCGATGATGCTGGGCCTCAGCCTCGATTTCATCAACGGCGGCTACTCACTCGACAGCCCCACCGCGCTCTGGTGGAAGCAGTTGGCCACCGCCGTCGTCTTCGGCCTCGGCACCGCCACGATCCTCACGCTTGTCTTCACCCCGTCGATGCTGGCCCTGCGCATCTGGGCCTCCAAGGGCGCCTATTGGGGCCTACGGAGCGTCGGCAAGGTGGCCCTCGGCCGCTCCAGCCGCGTCGCCCGCGATGCCTCCCTCGCCCGCGCCGCCCGCAAGGTTAAAAGCCCCGAGATCATCTGGTCCGAGGAAGAGGCCCTGGTGGTGGAGGCCGAGGTGGAAGAGGGCAAGGGCGCGCCGGAGGTGCCGGAGGAGTCTTCCGCCGAGCCTGAGGCAGCGGCTTCGACCGATGAGCCGACGACCGATACCGATGCGGAAGACGCAAAGGACGAAAGCAAGGACGGCACCGGCAAACCGCCCCACATTCGCGCCGCCGAATAGCCGTGCCGCATCCTGCTTCGGAGCACTCCACTGACGACAGAGCGGATGCGCAGCATCTGCGGAGTCGGGGTCGCCTGACACCCCAGGGGACGGCGAGCCGACCGGGGTCAATGAAAATCGCAGAAGGCCCCCTCCGTGGATACGGCTATTTTCGTTGATGCCAGGCGGCACGTCGGCCATCCCGGGGTCAGGTGATGGAAGGCGCGCAAGCAGGTTCCTGCTTTGGTGAGTCCAGAGCTTTAGGCCCCCCAGACACCCCACGCGGGCCGGGCATGGCGCGGCGGGGTGGGTGCCTCTCGGGCATCGCTTCGCGATACCCTGTCGGCCCGGTGCCCGTTTTGCGGACCCCGCTGGCGGGAGCTGCGCCATGCCCGGCCGCACCTCACCAGAACGCGCAGGTCAGGCCGCCTCTTCCCGCAGCTGCTGGGTCCAAAGCGCCGCATATTTCCCGCCCAGCGCCAGTAGCTCCGCGTGAGTGCCCCGCTCGGCGACCTCTCCGGCATCCAGCACGATGATCTCGTCGGCCCCCGCCACGGTGGAGAGGCGGTGCGCGATGGTCAGCACCGTGCGCCCCTCCGCCGCCCGCGCCAGCGCACCCTGAATCTGCTGTTCCGTCTCCGTGTCCAGCGCCGAGGTCGCCTCGTCCAGCAGCAAGATCGGCGGGTTCTTCAACATGGTGCGGGCAATGCCCACGCGCTGCTTCTCCCCGCCCGAAAGCTTCAGCCCGCGTTCGCCCACCATGGTCTCGTAGCCCTGCGGCAGGCTCTCGATGAACTCGTGAATACGGGCGGATTTGGCCACCTCGACGATCTCCTCGAAGCTCGCCTCGGGGCGTCCATAGGCGATGTTGTAGAGGATGGTATCGTTGAAGAGCACGGTGTCCTGCGGCACCACCCCAATGGCGGCGTGCAGGCTCTCCTGCGTCACCTCGCGAATGTCCTGCCCGTCGATCCGGATCGCCCCGCCGGTCACATCGTAGAAGCGAAAGAGCAGCCGCCCGATGGTGCTTTTGCCCGCGCCCGAGGCCCCCACGATGGCAAGGCTCGCGCCTGCAGGCACAGCAAAGCTGACGCCCTTCAGGATGGCCCGCTCGGTATCATACCCAAAGCGCACATCGTCAAAGCGCACCTCGGCCCCCGCCACCTGCAAGGCCCCTGCCCCGTCTGCATCCTTAACCTCGGCGGGCTGGCCCAAGAGAGCAAACATCTCGCCCATGTCCGTCAGCGCCTGCCGGATCTCGCGGTAGACCGAGCCGAGAAAGTTGAGCGGCACGGTGATCTGGATCATGTAGGCGTTGACCATCACGAAATCGCCCACCGTGAGCGATCCGTTCTGCACGCCCAGCGCCGCCATCACCATCACGGCCACCAACCCGCCGGTGATCAGCACCGACTGGCCGAAGTTCAGGAACCCCAGCGAGTAGTTGGTGCGGATCGCGGCATCCTCATAGCCCGCCATCGCGCTGTCATACCGCTCCGCCTCGCGCCGCTCGGCGCCGAAATACTTCACCGTCTCGAAGTTCAGCAGGCTGTCGATCGCCTTCTGGTTCGCATCGGTGTCGCTGTCGTTCATCTGCTTGCGAATGCGCACCCGCCACTCGGTCACCGCGAAGGTGAACCAGACGTAGAAGGCGATGGTGACGACCAGCACGCCGAGGTAGCGCAGGTCGAAGACCCAGGCCAGCACCACGCAAACGAGCACCAGCTCCAAGATCAGTGGGCCGATGGAGAACAGCATAAAGCGGAGCAGGAACTCCACGCCCTTCACCCCGCGCTCGATGATCCGGCTGAGGCCCCCGGTTCGGCGGGTGATGTGATAGCGCATCGAGAGCGCGTGGATGTGGTTGAAGGTTTCCAGCGCGAGGCGGCGCAGCGCCCGCTGGCCGACCCGGGCAAAGAAGGCATCGCGCAATTGCTGGAAACCCACGGTGAGCAGCCGCGCCATGCCATAGGCCACGGTGAGCGACACCGCCGTCAGGCCGATGAGCAGGCCGGTCGAAGGCGTATCGCCCGCGAGGTCATCCACCGCTGCCTTGTAGAAAAATGGCGTGGCGACCGAGATGAGCTTGGAGACAAGCAGTGCCACCAGTGAGAGCACGACCTGCACACGCAGGCTGGTTTGCCCCTCGGGCCAGAGGTAGGGCGCCACACGGGCGATGATCTGCCAGCCATTGCCGGGCACGTCTGGGGTTGGCTTGGCCATAGGCCTGGCGCACCTCTCGGGGTCGTGAACGTTTCGGCGAACCTAAGGCGCCCAGCCGCCGCGTCCAGTGCGATTGCAGCGCGGTCTGCGCAATGCCGGTCTGGCTGGTCTGTGCCGCCCGTCAGTCCGGCAAGTCGAAGATCTGGCCGGGGTATATGAGGTCGGGGTCGCGAATCTGGCCCTTATTGGCCTCGAGCACCTTGTGCCACGACATTCCGTCGCCGTAGCGGTCGCTGGCGATGGCCCAGAGCGAGTAGCCGGGCTGCACCGTGATGACCGACACCGCGAGCCCTTCAGGCGTGCCTGCCTCGGGCGCGGCACGGGCCAGCGATGCTTCGGTCTCCCGCAGGAACGGGGTTTCGAAGCGGCCGGTCACCTTGCCGTCTTGCGCCAGTTGATCGACTCGCAGGGTGTATGTGCCGGGGTCCACATCGCTCAGTTCCGCCTCCCATGTGCCATCGGTATCGAGCGGGGCCAGCGCCACTGGCGCGTTGTCGAGGTAGATCCGCAGGTCAGCCGGTCCGCCGGTGCCGCGCCCCGAGAGTGTGACGCCGCTTTCCGAATAGCCGATGGTCTCGACCCGAAGCGGCACTTCGGCGGCCTCGGCAGAGGGTTGCAGCACGCGCAACCCCTCGTTCGACGCCACCAAGAGCTGCGGCTCGCGCGGGGCTGCTGGTGCCGTGGCCTCTGCCGTGGTGGCACTGGCGATCGCCTCGGCGGGCGCCGTCTCGGGGGTTTCTGCGGGGGGCAGGTCCGTGGTTTCCGCTATGACCTCATTCTCGCTGGACGTGGCCAGATCAGCTGTTACCTCCGGGGCGGTCGGCTCATCAGATACAGCAGCCGTCGCTGTTTCCGTAGGGGTATCCGCTGGCGCTTCCGCGACAGCCGCCTCCGCTACCTTGTCACGGGCCAATTGCTCAACATCGGAAGCAACTACCTCCGAGTTGCCCGTATCCGGCGAGGCGAGGTCTGGCGCGTTGGGCGCAGGGTTAGCTGCAGCCTCGGTGCCTTGGGGCAGGTCAGCCTCATCTCCGCCAGTTTCGGGCTCAGACAGCTCCGCTGTTTCAACCGCCTCCTGCGCTGACGCGGCATCCGCCACTGCGGTTTCCTCTACCGCGACATCACCGCCCTGCGCGATTTCCTCATCACCTGACACCTCGGGAGCACTGCCTTCCGCCTCAGCAACGGCCACGGCAGCAGGCGCGACGATCACGCTTGCCTCAGAGCGTCTCTGCCCGCTCTCCCCGTCAGCCTGCAGCGTCAGAAACCGGGCGTCGGCGCCGGGTTGGATATCGGTGAGGATGACAAAGGCGCCCTGACCGTCCGCCTCGGCCTCGGCAACCGCCGAGCCGTCGAGCATCAGCGTCACCTTGTCGCCCGGGCCCGCGCTGCCTGCGATCACTGCCGCGCCACCCGGCTCGATCCGCACGAGGTCGAAGGCGGGGAGCGGTGCGGGCGGTGTCTCATCGGCAGGGTCGTCAACGGCGGGGGCCTCCACAACCTGTTCCTCGGACGACTCGGCTGAAGGTTCATCCGTGGTCTCTGCGACAGGTTCAACCGAGTCGGCTGGCACCGCCTCTTCACCACCCTCGCTTTCGGCGACAACCTCACCCGGAGTGTTGGCAGTGTCCTCGCTGGAATCGCTGCGATCCTGCCCGGCCTCAACCGCAGCAGTCTCCACACCGTCCTCGGTGTCAGCCCCACCGCTGCCCGTTGCAGGAGTTTCGGCAGCGTCCACCACCGCCTGCTTGCCTTCGTCCGGCGCCACAGCTCCGCCGCCGTGCCAGAGCCAAAGCCCCACCCCGGCCAGCGCCAGAACCGCAGCCGTCAATGCTCCCCGCAGTACGGGGGAGAGGGTCCTCCAAGCCGACATCGCCCTTCCTCGATCCAGCCTCATCATGCCCGCCTCGGAGGGCGGGTTGAGCAAGCATAGCCATCCCGCTATCACCGGTCAAAACACTCCGCGTGCATGACAGCTCTTTTCAGCACGCCTTCCCACTCATCTGCCCAGGACTCCGACATGACAGCTCCCCTCTCCCTCTGCGTCTATTGCGGCTCCCGGGATGGCAACGATCCGGCCTATGCGGAGGCCGCCGAAGCGCTCGGCAAGGCGATTGCCGATCACGGATGGCGGCTGGTCTATGGCGCGGGAGACGTGGGGCTTATGGGCCGCGTGGCCCGGAGCGCGCAGGCGGGCGGGGCTGAGACCTTCGGGGTGATCCCAACGCATTTGCTGCAACGCGAGGTCGGCAAACGCGACCTCACCACCTTCGTCGTCACCGAAACCATGCACGAGCGGAAGAAGGTGATGTTCATGAATGCCGATGTCGTGGTGGTCCTGCCCGGCGGCGCGGGCTCGCTCGATGAGCTTTTCGAGGTGCTCACCTGGCGCCAACTCGGGCTGCACGCCAAGCCGGTCTTCCTGCTGAACGTCAACGGCTACTGGTCCAAGCTCACTGAACTGGTGGAGCACGTCGTCGCCAGAGGGTTTGCCGGCGACGACCTTCTGGGCTTCTATAAGGTCGTGGAGAGCGTCGAGGCGCTCACCGAGGCTGTCGAGGCGCTCTAGGCCTCGGCCATCTCGCCCTTCACCAGCTTCTCGATCTCGTCGACCGGATGGTTGGTGAGGGTCTTCGGCACTTCGAACACGACCTTGTCGGCCACCTCCTTGTGCATGACCTTGCGCAGCTCACCCAGCACCTGCGGGGCGCAGGCCAGAACGATACGGTCAAACTCGCCCTTGTGCGCCTTGGCATAGAGCAGGTCCGCGAGGTCATGGGCAAAGCGCTCCTTGGCAAGCTCGTGCCAGTCGGTATCGTCCAGCGCCGAGCGTTGGCCGTGGCCCACATCGGGCATCCGGCCCGGGCGGTTGGCACCCTGCTCACGGTCGGAGGGGTTTTCCTGCCGTTCCTTGCCGGTCACCACAAGATAGGGGTCTTCCCCATCGGTGACGTTCTCCAGAAACAGCGCTTTTTCGCTGTCGGCGACGAGCACCCATGTGCCTTGGCTCAAGCGGCTCATTGGTCAGCCTCCTCCTCTTCCATCGATTTGGTCACGCGGGTCGCGCCTGCCGGGCGCTCAAACGCCCGCTTCAGCTCATCTTTCGAGCCGACCTGACGGGCCAGCCGCCCGCCCTCGCGCCCGCCGTGAGAGACTTCGCCCTCGGCGCCAAGCACCTTGTCGGTATCGCGGCTCATGTCATTGGATCGGTTGCGTTCTGCCATCGTGTTTTCCTCCTTTGAAGGATCAACGGGCAGGCGCCGGGGCAGGTTCCGCCAAATGAAAGGCGCGACGCCCGGGTGGGGCATCGCGCCTGGTGGTCTTTCGCAATCCCGCGCCAAGAGGCGCAGGGCTTCGGGGATTACATCCGCGAGGCGACGTTTTCCCAGTTCACCAGCTTGTCGAGGAAGTTGCTGAGGTAGGCCGGGCGCTTGTTGCGGAAGTCGATGTAGTAGGAGTGCTCCCACACATCGCAGCCGAGCAGCGCGGTCTGGCCAAAGCAGAGCGGGTTCACGCCGTTCTCGGTTTTGGTAACCTTCAGGCCGCCGTCAGTGTCTTTCACCAGCCAGCACCAGCCCGAGCCAAACTGGCCCGCGCCAGCGGCGGAGAATTCTTCCTTGAACTTGTCGACCGAGCCGAAGCTCTCGGTGATGGCTTTTTCAAGCTCACCGGGCATGGCGCTCTCGCCCGGGCCCATCATCTCCCAGAACTGGTTGTGATTCCAGAACTGCGAGGCGTTGTTGAAGATGCCGTTCTGGGCCACGGCGGAGGCATCATAGGTGCCTTTGATGATCTCTTCGACCGATTTGCCTTCCCACTCGGTACCGGCAATCGCCTTGTTGCCATTGTCGACATAGGCCTTGTGGTGGATGTCGTGGTGATACTCGAGCGTTTCCTTCGACATGCCAAGATCGGCAAGGGCGTCGTGCGCATAGGGGAGATCGGGGAGTTCAAAAGCCATGGCTGGGTCCTCTCTGTCCTTGAGGTTTCGTTACCGGGATAAAGAGGGCGACTGGGGGCGAGGTCAAGGGCAGGTCCGGGCAAAACGCTGTGGCGGCTGCGCAATTATTGTCTCGGATCGGGCGACAAGCCCGCCCCGAGGGGTGACTTCATTGTCCTATCGCGTATGGTGGCAGCCAACCGGCCAGGGCTGCCGGACAGCAGCAGGGCCGCGCCGCAAAAGGCGGCCATTGAACGGGCGTTAACCCCTCGCCGATAGGCTCCGGGCCAAGGGGCGGATACAGGGCACGAACAGGGCTTTACATGAGCAACGACCGCTCTCTCGAGGGAGAGGACACCGCCGAAGACACCAAGGCCACCTACACCATCATGTCAATGATGAAGGACGAGGGGCATTGCCTCATCGAATGGGTCGCCTACCACAATCACATCGGCTTCGATAACATCTGTGTCTACACCAACAACTGCAACGATGGCACCGATGCCATGCTGATGCGGCTGGAGGAGATGGGCTATTGCAAGCACTTCCGCAACGATGTGCCGGAGGGAAAGAAGCCCCAGCCCAACGCGCTAACTCTCGCCGAGAAGAATCCCGAGGTGATGAACAGCGAATGGATCCTGACGATGGATGCCGACGAGTTCGTTTCGGTCAAATGCGGGCGCGGCAAGATCCAGGATCTGTTCGAGGAACTGCCCGATGACACCGATGCCGTGGCGATCACATGGCGGTTCTTCGGCTCGTCCGAGCTGACCGACTGGAACCCCGGCATGGTGATCGAGAGCTATCGCAACGCCGCGCCCGACAAGTTTCGCAAGGGCTGGGGCGTCAAAACCATCTTCCGGCCGTTCGGCGAGATGAAGCTGGGCATCCACCGGCCGCATATGAAGAAGGCCAAGCAAATCCCCGAGCGGGCGCAGGAGATGCTGAAGCAAAAATGGGTCAACGGCTCAGGCGAGCCCATGCCGACCGATTTCAACCTGTCCGGCTGGCGCTCGACCAAGCCGACGCTGGGCTACAAGCTTGTGGAGCTCAACCACTACGGGGTCAAGAGTTACGAGGCCTACCTGCTGCGCCGCATCCGGGGCAACGTGAACAACAAGGCCGGCAAGTATGATGCCGCCTATTTCTCGCTCTTCGACCGCAACGAGATAGAGCAAAAGAACGTGCTCCGCCACGCCCGCGGCACCCGCCGGCTGATGGACAAGATGCTGCGCGACGACACGCTGCGCGCGCTCTACGAGGGGGCGCTCGAGTATCACAAGGGCCGTGTCGACATGTTGCGCCAGACCGGCGAATACGACCAGTGGCTGACCGAGTTGAAAGAGGCCAGCCAGATCCCGATCGACCGGCTCGACGAGGTGCTCTTCACCCAGCACCTGCCGAAAATCTGGCAGGAGAAGGTCAAGGAGATGCAGGAAGCCGGCGTGCCTCCCAAGGAGATCGCCAAGCTCATCAACGCCTCGCAGACCGCCAAGAAGGCCGAGACCCGCGAGGCCATGCGCGCCGCCGCTGAGGGCCGCGCCGTGGAGACCGAAAAGAAAACCTCCGCCGAGGCCGCCGAAGAGTTCGAGCTCTCTGACGAAATGAAGGCGGTGATCGCGCAGAAGATCCGCGAAGGCCACGCCGAGATGGCCAAGGCGAGACAGGCCAAGGCCCCTCCCAAGCCGGTGCCACCCACGTTGGTGCCCGTCACCGGAGACGCGTCGACAAAGACGCCCCGCCCCGGGGCGAAGGCCAAAGCGCCTTCAGAAGCCGGGGCGAACCCACCCGCCAAGCGCCGCGTGAAGTTGCGGCTCAGGGAGCAGTCGTCCGATACCGTGGGGAGCGACAACCAATGAGCACCGCGCGCAAAATGGTCGTCACGACCATGAAGAACGAGGGCCCCTACCTGCTGGAGTGGATCGCCTATCACCGGCTGATCGGCTTCAATGAATTCACCGTGTTTTCGAACGATTGCACGGACGGCACCAACCTCATGCTCAACCGGCTTGACCAAATGGGCGTTGTGCGCCACTTCGACAACCCGCTCGGCCCGAGGATGGACCCACAACGCGCCGCCTACTCCCGTGCCAACAGGCAGGAGGAGGTGAAGAACGCCGATTGGGTGATGATCATCGACGCCGACGAGTTCCTGAACGTGAAGATCGGCGACGGGTCGGTGGATGCGCTCATCGACCAATGCCCGGAAGGCACCGATGCGATCAGCGTCAACTGGCGGTTCATGGGTTCGGGCGGCGCCGCCCATATGGAACCTGACGCGCTGGTGACCCGGCGCTTCTTGCGTGGCTCCAGCTTCGAGCAGCCTGAGAACGGGTTGATCTGGGGTTTCAAAACCCTCTTCCGCCCGGCCCGGTTTGACTACTTCGGCGTCCACCGCCCGAAGTTCCGCAAGGAGACAGAGGTGACCCCCGGCATGCGGCTCTGGGTCAACGCCGACGGCAAGCCGATGAAAGATCGGATCCTCGAGAAGGGCTGGCGCTCCAGTGCCGAGGACGTGGCCTATGACAGCGCGCAGGTGAACCACTATGCCGTGAAGAGCCGCGAGGAGTTCCTGCTCAAGCGGCTGCGCGGCACGGCCAACTCCAAGAACAAAGACCGCATCGACATGGGCTATTGGGACAAGAACGACATCAACACCCATGAAGACAAGTCGATCCGCACCGAGGGTCTGGCCGAGGCCGTTGCGGAACTGCTCGAAGATGCCGACCTCGCGGCACTGCACCGCGCCTGCCTCGAGACCTGCCGCCGCGCCATCGCCTACCAGATGCAGGACCGCAAGCTCGCCGAATGGGTCAGTGACGGGACCTGGAAGGAGGCGGCGGAATGAGAGCCGCCCGGTTTCTTTGCGTCGGTACCCACCACAAGACAGGTACGGTCTGGCTGCGGCGCACTCTGCATCGGATCATGGAGCGGCAAGGCATCGGGCTGATGCAGGCCAACCGCCCCAAGCGCATCGCCGACCTGCCCGAGAGCGGCCCGCAGATCGTGGTCAACTGGTCTTCTGGCTTTCCGGCCGAGTTCTTCGCCCTGCCCGAAGCCCGTTTCATCCACGTCATCCGCGACCCGCGCGACGTGTTGCTCTCCGGCGCCCGCTACCATGAGAAGGCGGCTATGGGGAACGAGAAGTTCCTGAAAGAACAAAAGCCTGAGTGGGGCGGGTTGAACTACAAGGATTACCTGAAAAGTCTCGAATCCCCGCAGGAGAAGCTACTCTTCGAGATGGAACAGAAGCACGCCTCGACCCTCTTCGAGATGCTGGCTTGGCCCTATGGCCACCCGCAAGCGGTGGAGCTGCGCTACGAGGAGCTGATGGAGGATCACGACTGCACCCTTTTCCGCTCGGCGCTGGAGCGCTGCGCGATCGAAGGGCTCGACATCGACGGCGCGGTTGAGGCCTTTTGGGATTCAAGCCTCTTCGGCGGCTTGAAGGAAAAGGATGAGCGCCCGGCGCGTATCCTCAACCATGTGACGAGCGGCACGGGCGCCGAGGCGCAGTGGCGCTCCAAGATGCCCCGCTCGGTGGCCCGCATCTATGCCGACCGCTACGGCTCCGCGCTGGCCGCCTTGGGCTACGCCGGAGATGACAGTTGGGTGGAGCTCTGCCCCGAAGACGTGCCAGCCGCTCAGGAGGCAGTGGGCGCGAAATAACCCAACTCGCTGCCCGGCTCAGCGGCTTTCGACAGCAGGTCGAACATGTATTGCGCCACGGAGCGGAAGCAGACGACAGTGGCCCTCTCCTCGCTTTCCAGCCAAAAGGCCGCCGCGACCTGCCCGATGTGGCTGCGCCGGAACTCGCCCGTGGGCAGCGCCTTGGGCGCGAAGTCAGCCGGGCAGAGCTTGGCCAGAAGGTCGCGAATGCCTGGGCCTTCGAGTGTGAAGATTGCCCGCGCGTCAGACACGTCGGCTGCGAGGAAGTACTGACCTTCCAAAGCCTTGCGGGCCTTCTCAAGCGCTTCGGGCGCGGCCGAGTAATCGCAGAACAGCAGCAGTTCGTCCGGCGAGGCCCATGCCGCGCCGCCGCCGAGGCCACCTTCGATCTGCCGCTGGGCTGGCACCCCCTGCTCTGTGGCCGCTTTCACGGCTGCGCCGAGGGTCGCGTGATCGCCGCGTAGGGTGAGCATCCCCTGTGCGCCCGCATCCTTAACCGTCAGGTAACCTTGGTAAACCGCGCCGCCGAGGGCGCTCTGCGGGTCAGACATTCTGCTTCTCCCCGTCCTTGTCGTAGAACACCGGATCGACGATTTTTGCCTCGACCGTGCTGCCATCGACCTTGTTGAACTTGATAACCTCGCCCATCCGCTCCGGCCCGTTGTGCACCAGCCCCATGGCGATGCCACGCCCCAGCGTGGGCGAGTGGTAGGTGGAGGTCACCCGGCCCTGCGTGTTGCGCTGGCCGTTCGCATTGCTGCCCTCTCCCAGCGCGTAGGCGCCATCAGGCAATACCGAGCCGTCGATGGTCTCGAGCCCCACCAGCTTCCAGCGGTCGGCGCTGGCCATATGGCTGCGCTGCTGCGCCCGTTTGCCGAGGAAATCCCCCTTCTTCTTGGAGATTGCCCAATGAAGGTTAAGATCCTGCGGGATCACCGTGCCATCGGTCTCGTCGCCGATCATGATGAAGCCCTTCTCGGCCCGCATCACGTGCAGCGCCTCGGTGCCATAGGGCGTGATGTTCCACTCCGCCCCGGCCTCGACGATCTTTTCCCACAGCTCCAGCCCGCGGTTGGCAGGCACGGCGATCTCATAGCTGAGTTCGCCGGAAAAGCTGATGCGGAAGATCCGCGCGGGGATGCCAGCGAGAGTGCCGTCGGCCCATTGCATGAAGGGCAGCGTGTCTTTCGACACATCCATGCCGCCGAGTTTTTCCAGCAATTTCCGCCCGTTGGGGCCGACCACGGCGATCTGGGCGTATTGCTCGGTGAGGTTGGCAGTGTAGACCTTCCAATCCCACCACTCGCATTGCAGCCAGTCTTCCATATGGGCGTGGATGTGATCCGCGCCGCCGGAGGTGGTGTGCACGAGGAAGGTGGTCTCGTCGATGCGGGCGACCACGCCGTCATCCATCAGGAAGCCGTTCTCGTTGCACATCAGGCCATAGCGGCATTTGCCGGGGGCCAGCGTGCTCATCATGTTGGTGTAGAGCATGTCGAGGAACTTGCCCGCATCGGGGCCGGCAACGAGCAGCTTTCCGAGGGTTGAGGCATCGAGAAGACCAAGGGATTTCCGTGTGTTACGGACCTCTCTTGAAACGGCGGCCTCGCGGCTTTCGCCCGCCTTCGTGTAGCAATAGGGCCGCCGCCATTGGCCGACCGGCTCCCAATCGGCGCCATTGGCCTCGTGCCACGCGTGGATCGGGGTTTTTCTGAGCGGCTGGAAGGTGTTGCCTGTGCCCGGCCCCGCGATGGCGCCCATGGAGATGGGGGTATAGGGCGGGCGGAAGGTGGTGGTGCCGGTCTGCGGGATCGGCTGGTTCAGGGCGCCGGAGAGCACGGCGAGGCCGTTGATATTGCTGAGCTTTCCCTGATCGGTGGCCATGCCGAGCGTGGTGTAGCGCTTGGTGTGCTCGACGGACTGGTAGCCCTCCTGCGCGGCCAGCTCGACGTCAGACACTTTAACGTCGTTCTGGAAGTCCAGCCACATCTTGGATTTTTTCGCCTTGGACGCGCCCTGCGGCATGACCCAGACGGGGGCCATCTTGGCCTCTTCGACGCCCGTCGCGGAGGGGCGCCAAGCCTCTGCGGAATGGCCGAGGTCGGCCAGAGCGGCGACGGCGTTTTTACTCGCGTCCTCAAGCACTTGCTCGGTGAGCATCGCGCCGGAGGCGATGCCGGCGGTGCGGACGTATTGGGCGCCATTATCGCTTGTGGGGAAGCGGGTGACATCGGGGTAGAAGTGGAAATTATCCTCTGACCACAGGAGCTTACCGCCACAGTGGGACCAGAGGTGCACCACGGGGGACCAGCCGCCGGACATGGCGACGACTTCGCAGTCGATGGTCTCGAGCACCGCGCCCTCGCCTGCTTGCGCGCAAATATCTACTGATTTCAGCCGCTTGCTGTGCGTTCCTACACCGCAGATGGCCTTACCTGATTCGACCCGGATGCCCGCGTCGCGGCAGGCTTGGGCCAAGGGGCCCTCGGCAGAGGGCCGCGCGTCGACGATACAGGCCACCGAAAGGCCGGAGTCGTTAACGGCGAGAGCGGTGCGATACGCGTCGTCGTTGTTGGTCACGACCACAACGCGGTCACCGGGGGAGACGCCGTAGTTGACGATGTAGTCGCGGACGGCGGAGGCCAGCATCACGCCGGGGCGATCGTTGCCGGGGAAGCTCAGGGGCCGCTCCAGTGCGCCGGTGGCAGTGATGATCTGGCCCGCACGGATGCGCCAGAGCCGGTGGCGTGGGCCTGCCGCGCCGGGGGTGTGATCTGTGCAGCGCTCGTAGGCGAGCGCGTAGCCGTGGTCGTAGACGCCGGAGCCCATGCAGCGGGTGCGTAGCGTGACATTCGGCGCGTTTTCAAGAGTTTCGACGGCGCGCTTGATCCACACATCTGCCGGTTCGCCCTCGATCTCGGCGCCATCCACGGGCGCACGGCCGCCCCAGTGGGCCTCCTGCTCCAGCAGCAGCACCTTGGCGCCTGTGCCAGCCGCCGTGAGGGCGGCCTGAAGCCCGGCGATGCCGCCGCCGACGATCAGCAGGTCCACGTGGACGAAGGCGTGCTCGTAGCGGTCCGGGTCGCCCGGGTTGGAGGGTTTGCCGAGGCCCGCGGATTTGCGGATAAAGGGCTCGAAGAGGTGCTTCCACGCGGCGCGGGGGTGGATGAAGGTCTTGTAATAGAAGCCTGCCGGCAGGAAGCGGGAGAGGCCCGCGTTCACGGCGCCCACGTCATAATCGAGCGTTGGCCAGTGGTTCTGGCTGATGGCGGTGAGGCCGTCGAACAGCTCGGTGGTGGTGGCCCGCTGGTTGGGCTCGAACCGCCCGCCCTCGCCCAGACCGACGAGCGCATTGGGCTCCTCAGCGCCGGAGGCGACCACCCCGCGCGGGCGATGATACTTGAAGCTGCGGCCCATCAGAACCTGATCGTTCGCCAGCAGGGCGGCGGCGAGAGTGTCACCAGCAAAGCCTTGATATTGCTTGCCATTGAAGGTGAAGCCGAGGCGCTTGGAGCGGTCGATCAGGCGGCCGCCGGTGGGCAGACGGGTGCTCATTTCAGGGCCTCCGGGTATTTGGCGCGGATCTTCTCGAGGATCTCGGCGGGCGGCTCGTGGGTTTGCGCGGGATAGGTGCCGAAGACCTCCAGCGTGGAAGTGTGGCGGGCGGCCAGAAACCACTTGCCGCAGCCCATCGCATGGCGCCAGCGCTCCAGATGCACGCCCTTCGGGTTCTTCCGCAGAAAGAGATAGCCCTCGAACTCCTCATCCGCCGAGCCGGGGCCGTAACGCTTGAGATGGGCCTCGCCGCCGGCATGCAACTCGGTCTCGGAGGCCTCAATGCCACAATAGGGGCAGGTGAATTTCAGCATCGGCGTTAACCCTGTTTGCGGAAATCGAAGAAAGGGTGAATCGCCCCGCGAGCAGCCCGAACCGGGGCATGCACAACCGATGCACATCCGATGCACATTCCATGCATACGCGATCTGCGGGCGTTGTGGTGGGGATGATGTGTGAACACAAGGCGCGGTGCGTGCACGAAGGCGCCCTGAAAAGCAGGCATGACCGCACCCCGAGGGAGAGGCGCGGCCATGACATGAGTGGTGGCAACCGCCCCCAGAGGGGCGGGCCGGGTGGTTTGGAGGCGAGGGTTACTCGGCGGGAGCAACCTCTTCAACCGGAGCAGCCTCGGTGCCGGTGTCAGCAGGAGCGGTCTCGGCAGGTGCCGCGCTCTCTTCAGCCGGTGCCGGGGCCGGGGTGTTCTCGATGGTGACGGACGCGTCACCGCCATCAGCGGGAACCGTGGTGACGGAGCTGTCGATGTCGCCGCCCATGAGGAACCAAGCGATGACGCCAACGGCAACGACGAGGCCGCCGATGATGAAGGCGAGGGTGCCGGTACCGGAGCTTTCGCGCACGGGTTCACGGGGCACGTGGGTGTGGGTCGAATGGTCTTCGTACTGGGCCATGAGGGGCCTCCTTTGGGTTCTGTCTCCAATCGGCGCGCAGCAGCACGCGCCGTGATTGGGGGAAGAACGCCGGGTTTGGCGGCCCGGTTCCAAAGGATTTTAGCGGTCGGCATCAATGCGCCACCCCGGCGGCGACGGACTCGTCGATGAAGCGGCCTTCGCGGAAGCGTTCGAGCCCGAATTCGGCGGTGAGGGGCGAGTGGCCCTTGGCCATCAGCTCGGCAAAGCCCCAGCCCGAGCCGGGGATGGCCTTGAAGCCGCCGGTGCCCCAGCCGCAGTTGATGAAGACGCCATCGACGGGGGTTTTGGAGAGGATCGGGGAGCGATCGCCGGTCATATCCACGATGCCGCCCCATTGGCGGAGCATCTTGAGGCGGGAGAGCATCGGGAAGGTTTCGATCAGCGCGCGGGTGGTTTCTTCGATATGGCTGAAGCTGCCGCGCTGGGTGAAGTTGTTGTGGTTGTCGGCCCCGCCGCCAATGACCATCTCGCCCTTGTCGGACTGGCTGAGGTAGCCGTGGACGGTGTTGGCCATGATGACGCAGTCGAGCGCGGGCTTGATCGGCTCGGAGACATAGGCTTGCAGCGCCACGGCCTCGATGGGCAGGCGGAAGCCCGCCATCTCGGCCAGCTGGCCGGAGTGGCCCGCCACCACGATGCCGAGCTTGTTGCAGCCGATGTGGCCCTTGGTGGTTTCCACCCCGGTCACACGGTCGCCCTCGCGGGTCACGGCGGTGACCTCGCAGGTCTGGATGATGTCCATCCCCATGTCAGAGCAGGCGCGGGCATAGCCCCACGCCACGGCATCGTGCCGCGCTGTGCCGCCACGGGGCTGCCAGAGCGCGCCGAGCACCGGGTAGCGCGGGCCGTCGAGGTTGATGATCGGGGCGATCTGCTTGACCCGCTCGGGGGTGATGAACTCGGTCGCGACGCCTTGCAGGGCGTTGGCGTGGGCGGTGCGCAGGTAGCCGCGCTTCTCGTGCTCGGTCTGGGCCAGCATCATCACGCCGCGCGGGCTGAACATGACGTTGTAGTTGAGATCCTGGCTCATGGTCTCGTAGAGGCCGCGGGCCTTTTCATAGATCGCGGCGGAGGCATCCTGCAGATAGTTGGAGCGGATGATGGTGGTGTTGCGCCCGGTGTTGCCGCCGCCGAGCCAGCCCTTCTCGATGATGGCCACGTTGGTGATGCCATGGTTCTTGCCGAGGTAGTAGGCGGTGGCGAGGCCGTGCCCCCCTGCCCCGACGATCACCACGTCATACTGCTTTTTCGGCTCGGGCGAGCGCCATGCACGGCCCCATCCGGTGTGGTGGCGGAGCGCTTCACGGGCGATGGCAAAGGCGGAGTAGCGACGCATCGGGCAGGCCTTTCGGGCGGTGGTCCAACACCCGCCTTAATGCAATCCATGCGGGCTTTGAAGATGTGGGGAAACGACATGCTGCCAGCGGATTGCGACCCGAGGCAAAGGTTTGTGACGAGGCCGCCGGAACGCGCCCTGCGACCTTGTGACCGGGTGCGACGCCGGGAGGGGTGGAACGGCCGGGCGGGGGGCGGTATGGCAGGGCCTGACGAGCATGGAGGGACCATGGGGTTCTGGGTTTTTGCCGGGGGGCTGGCGGTGTTGACCGTGGCGCTGCTGCTGCGTGCGCTTCTGCGCGGGCGGGCCGCTGCGGTGGAGGCCGATGTGGCCGGGATCGCGCTCTATCGCGAGCAACTGGCCGCCGTGGCGAAGGATGCCGAGGCGGGGCGGATCGATGCGGGCGAGGCCGAGCGGCTGGAGCTGGAGATCAAGCGGCGGCTGCTGGAGGCGGACCGCGCGGCACAGGGGGCTTCGGGCACCGGGCGGGCGCCGCGTGAGCTGAGCCTCGGCGCGGCGGTGATCGTGGCCGCCGTGGTGCTGGCCGGCACGGGCGGGCTCTACTGGGTGCTGGGCGCGCCGGGCTATGGCGATGCGCCGATTGCGGCGCGGATTGCGGCGGCGGAGGAGTATCGGCAGAGCCGGATGCGGCAGGCAGATGCCGTGGCGCGGTTTGAAGAGAACCTGCCCGATGTGCCGGACCCGGACATTTCGGAAGAGTTCAAGGGGCTGATGGCTCAGCTTCGCGCCGCCGTGGCCGAGCGCCCCGATGACCTTCAGGGCCATGTGTTGCTGGTGCGCAACGAGGCGGCGATGGGCAACTTCGGCGCCGCCGCCAAGGCGCAGGAGGCGGTGCTGCGGATCAAGGCGGAGGATGCCCGGGCGCAGGACTATCTGCTCTTGGCGCAACTCTGGATCACCGAGGCGGGCGGCTACGTGTCTCCCGAGGCAGAGGCGGCGCTGGCACAGGCGCTCCGGCGCGATTCCGAGAACGTGGAGGCCCGCTACTACTGGGGCCTGATGCGTGCGCAGACCGGCCGGCCTGATCTGGCGTTCAATGTCTGGCGTCGGGTGATGGATGAGCTGCCGCCCGATGCACCCTGGGCCGCAGACCTGCCAACGCAGATTGCCGCGGCGGCCCGCGCGGCGGGGGTGGAGTATACGCCCCCTGCCCCAGCCAGCGGCGGTGTGCGCGGCCCGAGCGCCGAGGATACGGCCGCGGCGCAGGACATGTCGCCCGAGGAGCGGCAGGCCTTCATCCGGTCGATGGTCGACGGGCTGGCCGAAGAGCTGGCGACCGACGGCGGCACGCCGGAGAAATGGGCGCAACTCGTGCGCGCACTCGGCGTGCTGGGCGAGGTGGAGCGGCAGGCGGAGATCGTGGCCGAGGCCCGCGAGGTGTTTGACGGCTCGCCCGAGGCCATTGCGCTGATCGAAGCGGCGGCAGGAGGCGGCCAGTGATCTTTGACGCCTTCGAGGAATTTGCCGGTGCCCTGCCCCGCGCCGGAGCGCTTGCCGGGCTGGACCTTGGCACCAAGACCATCGGCGTGGCGGTGTCGGACGGGTTGCGCTCCGTCGCCACGCCGCTGGAAACGGTGAAGCGCAAAAAGTTCACGCAGGATGCCGAGGCGCTTCTGGAGATATTGAACAAACGTTCAATTTGCGGCCTCGTGCTGGGCCTGCCCCGCAACATGGATGGCACCGAAGGGCCGCGGGCGCAGAGCACCCGCGCCTTTGCCCGCAACCTCTCGCGGCTCTGGGAGGGGCCGATGGGGTTTTGGGACGAGCGGCTCTCGACCGTGGCCGCCGAGCGCGCGCTTCTGGAGGCCGACACCTCGCGCGCTCGCCGCGCCGAGGTGATCGACCATGTGGCCGCGGGCTACATCCTGCAAGGCGCGCTCGATCGGCTCGCATACCTCGGGAGAGCCTGATGGACGAGCTTTGGCGCCGCGACGAGATCGAGAGCCCCTGCATCAAGATCTGCGTGATCCACCCCGAGACCCGGCTCTGCACCGGCTGCCTGCGCACGATCGACGAGATCGCCGCCTGGGGCCGGATGAGCCCCGAGGAGCGCCACGCGCTGATCGAGGAACTGCCCGAGCGGGCGGCGCAACACCGCAAGCGGCGCGGCGGGCGCGCAGGCCGGGTGGAGCGCAGGGGCGGTTAGGGCTGGGCTGTTGGAGGACGCGCTTCGCTGTGCGTCGTCCAATCTGGCCCCCACACCGCGTCTTTTGGTGGGGGGGCCAGCCCCCCACGCCGCGCCGTTTAGTGGGGGGCCAGCCCCCCACACCCCCCGGAGATATTTGCAGCAAGAAAATGCAGGCGGGGCGGGGACAATTTTAGTCGAATTGTCGGTTGTGCGGCGGGCGGGTGGCGAGGCTGCTGGCCCAAAGTTTTGGCGCTTGTCGCGTCATCGCGGCGTTACCTCTCCGTGGCAGGCCGGGGAGGCTGGCCAAGGGGCGCGGGTTGCGCCAGTCTTGCCCGGAAATTTCGAAGGAGCCATTTGATGATTCAGGAATTCACCAACACCCCCTACGACCAGCTCGAGGTGGGCATGGAGGCGGAGCGCAAGCGGCTCGTTCTGGCCGATGATCTTTATGTCTTCGCCAACAGTTCCGGCAACCTGAACCCGCTGCACCTGCCGCGCGAGGATGGCGATGGCGACGGGCTGCCCGAGGCGGTGACGCCCTCGATGTGGCTAGCGGCGCAAATCTCGGCAGTCTTCGGCAACCAACTGCCCGGGCCAGGCACGCTCTACCGCAGCCAGGATCTGGAGTTCTGCGGCCGGGCCTTTGCCGGCGACGAGGTGGTGACCAAGGTGGTGCTGACGGCCAAGGAGCCGGACCGGGTGGCGCGGTTTCATACAACCGTCACGCGGGTGAGCGACGGCGCGGTGATCGTGCGCGGTGAGGCGACGGTGTTTGCCCCCGAGCATTCGCAGAGCTTCAAGGCCGACGACATTCCGGGCCTCACGGTGCGGCGGCACAAGCATTTCGATGCGTTGATCGACCTTGCCGGCCCCCTGCCCGCGATCCCGACTGCCGTTGTGGCGCCGGAGGAAGCGAACTCTCTCGGTGGGGCGCTGCTGGGCTGGGATCACACGCTGATCACCCCGATCCTGATCGGCGATCCGCTGAAGATTGCCGCCGCTGCCGAGGAGATCGGGCGCGATATCTCGGGGCTGGAGATCATCGCCGAGCCGGACCATGCGAAGGCCGCCAAGCTGGGGGTTTCCCTTGTGCATGAGGGCCGGGCGCAGGCGGTGATGAAGGGGCATTTGCACACCGGGCAGCTCTTGGGCGCGGTCTTTGCCCGCGAGGGCGGGCTGCGGACGGGGCGGCAGATTTCTCATGTGTTCGTGATGGATGTGCCCGGGCTGGAGCATCTGCTGCTGATCACCGATGCGGCGATCAACATCATGCCCGATCTCGAGACCAAGGTGGATATCGTGCAGAACGCCATAGACCTTGCCCACACGCTGGGGATCGCCGAGCCGAAGGTGGGCATCTTGAGCGCGGTCGAGACGGTGAACCCCAAGATCCCGAGCACCATCGACGCCGCCGTGCTGAGCAAGATGGCCGACCGGGGCCAGATCAAGGGCGGGCTCGTCGACGGGCCGCTGGCGATGGACAACGCGATTGATGTGGATGCGGCAAAGACAAAGGGAATCAAAGGGTTGGTCGCGGGCCGCGCGGAGATTCTGGTGGCGCCGAACATGGAGGCGGGCAACATGCTCGCCAAGGAATTGACCTTTGTCGCTCACGCCGAGGCCGGGGGCATCGTGATCGGGGCCGCCGTCCCGGTGATCCTGACCTCCCGCGCTGATGATGACGCCGCGCGCCTCGCCTCCTGCGCCGTGGCCGCGCTCTACCAGAGCAACCGCAAGCCATGAGCGCGATCCTTACGCTGAATGCAGGGAGCAGCTCTATCAAGTTCGGGCTGTTCGATGCCGAGACGCTGGAGGAAGAGGCTGGCGGACAGGTGGAGCGGATCGGCGGCGACACCGAGCTGGACCTCGAAATCCCCGGTGAGCCCAAGCTGGAGCGGCGGATACCGGCGGCCAATCACCAAGAGGCTGTCACCGCCATTCTGGCTGCCATCGCCCCTTACCTTGGCGGGCGCGAGGTGGTGGGCATGGGGCACCGGGTGGTGCATGGCGGGCCGGATCATGGCGCGCCTCTGGTGCTGGATGATGCCGCGATCTCCGCGCTCACCGCGCTTGAGCCGCTCGCCCCGCTGCACCAGCCGCACAACCTCTCGGCGGTGCGCGCCGCGCGCCGGGCCTTTCCCGAAACGTTGCAGGTGGCCTGCTTCGACACCGCGTTTCATCGCGGCCACCCCTGGGTGCACGACACCTACGGGCTGCCGCGCAAGTTCTACGATATGGGCGTGCGGCGCTACGGGTTTCACGGGCTGAGCTACGCCTATATCGCGGGCAAGCTGGCCGAGGACTGGCCCGCGCTGCACGAGGGCCGCGTGGTGGTGGCCCACCTCGGCAACGGCGCCTCGCTTTGCGCGATGGAGGGCGGGCGCTCGGTGGCCTCGACCATGGGGTTCTCTGCCCTCTCCGGCCTTTGCATGGGCACTCGCCCCGGCCAGATGGACCCGGGAGTGCTGCTTTGGATGCTGGACGATCAGGGCATGAGTTCCGCCGAGATCACACAGGTGCTCTACAAGGAGAGCGGGCTGAGGGGCCTTTCGGGCATGACCAACGACATGCGGGCGCTGCTAGGTTCGGAGGCCCCCGAGGCGGCGCAGGCGGTGGACTATTTCGTCGACCGGGTGGCGCAGGAGGTGGCGGCGATGGCGGCGGCGATGGGCGGGATCGATGCGCTGGTGTTCACCGGCGGCATCGGCGAGAACGCCGCCCCGATCCGCGCCCGGGTGCTGGAGCAGCTCGCCTTTCTGGGCTTCACGCTGGACGCCCGCTCCAACGAAGACGGCGGCACGCGCATCTCCTCGGGTCTGCCGGCGCTGGTGCTGCCGACCAATGAAGAGCTGGTGATTGCCCGCGCGGTGCAGGCGGCGCTCTGAGGCGCCTCTTGCATCGGGCCGCGCAAGGGACCAGATTGTAAGGAAGAAACGCCGCAAGCAGGAGCTCAGGCAATGCCAAAGGTCACACGGCTCGGCGATATCGGATCGGGCCACAGCTGCCACTTTCCGCCCAGCCCTGCGATCGGGGCGTCGCCCAATGTCTATGCCGAGGGCAAGGCGGTGGTGCGCAAGGGCGATGCCTATGTGCCCCACGCCTGCCCCACCTGCCCGCTCCCGCCGCACCCGCGCGCGCTCTCTGGCGGGTCGGGCAGCGTTTATGTCAACGGCATCCCGGCGGGCCGTGTGGGCGATGCGATCTCCTGCGGCGGCGCCGCCGATGCCGGCGCTGCGGATGTGTCCTTCGGGGACTGACTGGCGCTGCCGGGCGCAGGGCGTTAGATACGGCCTGCCATGACGCCATCTGCCGAAACCACCCTTGAAGCTGCCCGCCTGTCCGTCGCCCCGATGATGGATTGGACCGACCGTCACTGCCGGTTCTTCCACCGCCAGCTGACCGCGCGCACGCTGCTCTACACCGAGATGGTCACGGCGCCTGCGCTAGTGCGCGGCGGGGCGACCCACTTGCTGGAGTTCAATGCCGCCGAACACTCGGTGGCGGTGCAACTCGGCGGCTCGGAGCCTCAGGAGCTTGCCGAGGCCGCACGGATGGCCGAGGCGGCGGGCTATGCCGAGGTGAACCTGAACATCGGCTGCCCCTCCGACCGGGTGAAATCGGGCTGCTTCGGCGCGGTGCTGATGAAATCGCCCGGGCTGGTGGCAGACTGCCTGACCGCGATGCGCGAGGCGGTCTCGGTGCCGGTGACCGCAAAGTGCCGGATCGGGGTGGATGAGCAGGAGCCGCGCGAGGTGCTTCCCGCCTTTCTGGCGATGATCGAGCGCACTGGCGTGACCCGCGTCACCATCCACGCGCGCAAGGCCTGGCTTCAGGGCCTGAGCCCGAAGGAGAACCGCGAGGTGCCGCCGTTGGACTATCCGCTCGTCCACCAGATGCGCTCGGACTTCCCGAGGCTGCACGTCTCGATCAACGGCGGCATCACCTCGCTGGACGAGGCGCAGGTACACCTCGGCACCGGCATGGATGGGGTGATGATCGGCCGCGCCGCTTATCACGACCCCGGCCTGCTGCTTTTTGCCGATGAGCAGATCTTCAACGATGCGCCAAGCAACAAGACCCGCCGCGACGTGGTGGACGCCATGCGCCCGTATATCGCAGCGCATCTCGAGGCAGGCGGCAAGCTCGCGCAGATCACCCGGCACATGCTCGGCCTTTTCCAGGGCCGCCCCGGCGCACGCGCGTGGAGGCGCATCCTCTCGGAGCAGGCGCACCGCGAAGATGCGGGGCTTGAGGTGCTGGACCGGGCTCTGGATGCCCTCCCCGAGACCAGTCTCGCCGCTTGAGGGCGCGCCAGAAGAG
Source organism: Oceanicola sp. (assembly GCA_017792405.1). Classification (GTDB taxonomy): domain Bacteria; phylum Pseudomonadota; class Alphaproteobacteria; order Rhodobacterales; family Rhodobacteraceae; genus Vannielia. Next base: position 1,025,928 of record CP051231.1, on the reverse strand, counting down.
ATTTGAGGCCTCCGGCGGGGATACTTGGAGCAAGAAAATGGACAATTTGAGCTAAACTGTCCGCACCGCCTGTGCATTTTCCTGCTGCAAATACTCCAACCCGCCCGCGCAATTCGTGCCTCCGGTTCCCTATGGGCAGAGGCCCCGCAACAGGCGGACAATAAAAGGGGTTGCGCCCGCAGGGCGCGCAATTTGGCGGGTGTCAGATGCGTGTCAGGAGAGCGCCGATTTCCTTGCGGTAGTCGGGCAGGCCGCCGGGTTCGCGGATGACCGGGGCGGAGGTGACCACCACCGCGCCCTTGCGGCCTGACATCTTCCTTTCGGCCCAGGATTTCACGTAGCCCACGGTCTTGCCGGTGAGGAAGGGGTTCGCCCGGATCACTCCGGCGCCCAGCACGTCGATCAGGAGCGCGTCGTCGGGGTTGGAGAGCACAACGGCCGCGCCCTGCGCCCCGAGGAAGTGGCAGAGGTAGAGGCGGCCCGCGGTGATGCCGTGGCCGCGGGCACGCAGGTAGCTTTCGCCCTCCATCGCCAGCCGTTTCACCATCTCGCGGCTGATCGTGGGGTCGTTCCGCAGCGCCAGAAGTTCGGCGCGGCTGAGGGTGGAGGCGAGGTCCGGGCGATAAGTCCGCATCATCCGGATCCATGTGCTCTCGATGAACTGGCCGAGGCCGGTGGCGGTGGAAAGCGGGTTCTTGGCCGTGGCGTTGCCGCCCGATTCCACCCGGATGATCTGGTTCACCAGTTGCTCCACCGCGCCGGAGCCATCCGCTGTCATCCCGCCTCCGCCGCCCCCGCCGGAGGGCACCGAAGAGCCGAGCGGGTCGATCGCGGTGCCGCCGAGGTAGAGCTCGAAGTGCAGGTGCGGGCCGGTGGAGCGGCCGGTGGTGCCGACGTAGCCCACCACATCGCCCGCGCTCACCCGCTGGCCGGGCTGGGAGCCGAACTTGGAGAGGTGGGCATAGCGGGTTTCCATGCCGCCCGCGTGGGTGATCTTCAGCAGGTTGCCGTAGCCGCCGCCGGGGCCGGTGTAGCTGACCGTGCCGTCGAAGGCGGCGTAGATCGGGGTGCCGGTGGGCGCGGCCCAGTCGACGCCCTTGTGGACCCGGACGGTCTTCAGGATCGGGTGGTGGCGGGGGCCGAAGCGCGAGGTCAGCACGCCCTTCACCGGGGTCACCATGCCGCTCACCAGCCCGCCACCGCCGCCCGCCTTGGGCTTCAGCCCGAAGCAGCCCATGTCGCCCTCCGCGTTGGTGGCGTAGACGAAGCATTCGATATCCACCGAGTCGCCCTGGATCGAAATGTAGAGGATGCGGCTGGAGCCATCGCCGCCCTCGTCGCCCTCACCGGGCGGGGCGTAGAGAAAGCGCATCTTGTCGCCGGGGTTGGCGAAGGCTGAGAGGTCGTGCTCCTTGCTCAGGAGCGCGATGGCTTCGCCCACGATCACCGAGGGGATGCCGTTGCGGATGGCGGCCGAGTAGAAGGCATCGAGCATCCGGTAGCGCTGCTCGGTCACCTCCTCGGCCTCGTCCTCGCCGGCATAGTCGAAGAGTTCGTCATCCACCCAAGGGTCGGAGCCCGGGCCCACGTCGCCCTCGTCGGTCAAGGCCAGCGTGCCGAAGTAGACCTCGTTGTCGTAGATCGACATTTGCCGGAAGGAGAGCGAGCCGCCCAGTTCGGGCTGGCCGCGCATGGCCACCACCTGCCCGGCCTTCACGCCCTCCATCTCGAAGTATTCGCGCGCCGCCTCGGCGACCTTTTCGGCCTCGTTTTCGAAAAAACCGTTGTCGATCAGCAGGTCGTCGAGCGGGCGGTCGTGCTGAATTTTCACGAAGATGTCGCGGTCGAGCTTGGTGCGCAGGTCCTGCGGGCGGGTGTAGACGACGGAGGTGGTGTTTTCGATTGCCGTCTCGGTGAAGCCGGGCACGCCCTCCTCTTCATCGCCCACGGCCTCGCCCCAGCCGCCGGTGGCGTCGTCCAGCTCAGCCTCCTCGTAGCCCTCGGTCTCGGCGGCCTCGCCCAGGTCTTCGGCCACGTCCTCCGCGCCCTCGGCCTCGAGCGCCTCGGCCACCTCGCGGGCGTCTTCTGCATCCGCAGCTTCGGCCTGTTGGGGCGCGCTCTTTTGGAGTTGGAAGAAGGCGAAGTCTTCCTGGCTGGAGGGCAGCGTTGTGACGAAGCGGGCCTCGGTGGAGACCATCACATCGCTCACCAGCAGCAGCTCACCGCGCGGGGCGCGGGGGGTGCCGCGCAGGGTGGCGGGGGCCTCGAGCTTGCGCTTGGTCTCCTCGCCGTTCTCGGCGAAGCGGATGATCAGCGGATCGCCCGCGAGGTCGACGAATGCGGCGACGAAGGCGGATGATGCGGCAGCGGTGTCTTCATCCGAGGAAATGGCGAAGCCTTCTTCGAGGTCTTCTTCGGCCACCTCGCCACCGCCGGTGTTGAAAGACCACTTGTCCCAAGTGAACCAGACGCCGAGGCCCAACAGGATCACCGGCACGAAGGCCACCAGCGCGATCAGCAGACGCCCGCGCCGGGCCGCCCGCTTGCGCCGTTTGGCGGCGCTGGCGGCTTGGGTGAAGCGCGGGTCTATCTGATCTTTCAGCACGGGGTCAGGATGGCAGGTTTCTGGTCCAGTTCAAGCGCCTCGCCCGGCGCATCAGCCGCCGATGGCACCGCGCGAGAGGCGGTTGATCCTGGCGGGCACCTTGGTGCCCCGGTCGGTGGTGGTGGGCTGGGTGCTGATCGTGCGGGTCGGACTCTTGGGCTGGGTGCGGGGCGCGGGGGTGGCGGCCTTCTGGATCACCGTGCGCTTGGGGCCGGAGGATTTGGCGGCAACACGGACCGGGGCGGCCACGACACCTTCGCAGACCACCCCCGGCTCGAGCGAAAGGCGGCGGAAGGCCAGTTCGGTCGGCTCGGCCTTGGCCTCTTCGGCGCTCACCTTGCCCTTGGCGGTGTAGTAGCGCAGCAGCGAGATGCGGCTGACCCGGCCCCAGAGGCCATCGTTTGCAGCGCGGTGGCAGCCGACCCGGGTGAGTTCTTGCTGCACGCCGAGGGCGAGGTTCTCGGGCAGGTCGACGGCAGCCAACTCCTCTTCGGACGGGCCGCTGGGGTTGCGGGCAGCGGCAGCGGCCACCACGGCCTCGGCGGCGGCGACCCTGTCGGCGAGGCTGGGTGCTTCGCTCTCCTCTGCCTCATCAGCCACCGAGCGGGTCTCATCCAGCATGGCGACTTCTTCGCCTTCGGCGGTGCCGGCTTCTTCCACGTCGTCGATGGCGACGATCGGGTTGGGCGTGGCATCGGCCACCTCGACCGGCTCATCCTCGACCACGAGGATCTCGAGCGTTACCCCGTTGTCTGCCAGCGCGCCCACCACGTTGCGGATGCTCTCCTCGTCCAGCCCGCCGATGGCATCAAGGTCGGCCTCGGTGATCGTGGCGCCCTGCTCTTCGACCGGGGCGAAATAGAACTGCGCGCGCAGGCTGGATTGATCCCATGGCACCTGGGTTTCGTGGGTGGCCTCGATCACGTCGCCGCGCACGGCGATCATCAGGTCGGAGATCGAGATGCCCTTGGTCTCCATGTTCTTCAGCATGGCGAGGGTGAAAGGGCTGTTGGCGCCGATCCCGTCACGGGCCACGGCGCCGGGCTGGGTGGCGAAGGCCACGAAGCTGCCGGTGCCGGTATCGGGCTTGGCCAGCCCCTCGCCCGCCTCACTGCGCAGCGAGAGCGGCAGCGGGTTGTTGCGGCAGGCATCGAGAAAGAACAGCGACTGGCGGCCCGGCGCGGCAAGGCGGGCAACGATATCCTCGGAAAAATCCCACGTCTCACCGCGGAGCGCCTCGGGTGATTTCAGCCCGGCGTCGGCGGGCACCAGAAGGTTGCGCCCTTCCTGCTGGAAGGCGTGACCGGAGTAATAGAACAGCACGGTCTCGGCATCTTCGGCACTGGCGGCGAAGGCATCGAGCACGGGGGCGAGCCGGTCTTTCGGGGCGTCGGTGATGAGGGTGACCTGAAAATCCAGCCGCTCCAGCGCCGAGGCGATGCCTTGCGCATCGTTCACCGGGTTGGCCAGCGGCTGAAGGTCGGAATAGGCGGCATTGCCGATCACCAGTGCCACCCGGCCCTCGGCCCAGAGCGGCCCGGCCACCCCGAGGGTGAGCGCCGCAAGTGCCAACCCCGCACGGCGGCGGGACAGAGCCCTCAGGCACACCCGGATCACAGTGAACATCGGCGCCCTCCCGGGTCGGCTACAGGGCCGGGCCTTAGCGGAACACGCCGGCCCGGAGCTTCTTGGTCACGGTCTTCTTGGTGCCGCCCGACTTGGTGCGGACGGTGGTGGTGTTGCCCTGAATGCGCTTTTTGCCGGTGCTCTTGGCGGCGGCCTTCGTCGGCGCGGCAGCCCGCTTGGTGGCGGCCGCGGTGCGGACCTTGCTGATTGCCTTGGAGGCCTTCTTGGAGGCCACCTGCTGCACGGCCTTGCAGGCCACCTCGTCATCGGACTGCAGGCGGCGCAGCAGCGAGTTGGAGGGCTCAAGCTGGTCGGAGGCGATCTTGCGGGCAGCGTAGTAGCGGAAGAGCGAGACGCGGCTGCCCTTGCCCCAGTCGCCGTCGATATTCATCCGGTAGCAGCCGAGACGGCTCAGCTCGGTTTGGACGGCGGAGGCCAGCTCCTTGCCTGCCAGTTCCGGCGCGGCGGGGGCAACCCCGGCCTCACGGGCGGCATCGCTGTCGCGGTCGATCTCCTGACCGATCACGCGGCTGCGCGGCTCGGCGGTGGTGGGCTCCAGCGACCGGGTCGGGGCGAGGCCTGCGAGAATGACGGCCTCGCGCTCTTCGCCATCGGGGCCGATCACCTTGGTGCGGCTTGCGTTGGGGTCCGGCGGCACGGCGCCTGCAACCTCGGTGCCCGTTACCTCGGCGCCAGTCACTTCGGTCCCGGTGACGCGCTCGGCGCCTGCAACCTCGGTACCTTGGACTTCGGAGCCGGTCACCCGCTCTGCGCCTGCCACTTCGGTGCCGGTCACGCGCTCGGCCCCATTGGTGCCCTCGGCGCGCTCGGCCTCGTTGGAGGCCACGACGGTTTCGGCGCCGGTGGTGCTGCCAGCCTTCTCGCTTTCGCTGCCGGTCACCCGCTCGGGTGCCTGATCGCCACCGATGATGACAACGGCGCTCTCGCCGCCGGCGGCGGTTTCGGCATCGTTGGAGGCCACGACCGTTTCGCCGCTGGCCTTGTCCGGGGTTTCGACCGGGGTGTCCTCATCTGGCACATCGACGATGTCGACGATGGCGACGGCCTCGACGATCTCTTCAACCTCTTCCTCGACCTCTTCGATCACGATGTTCGTGCCCGAGTTGCCAAGGGCCGCGAGCAGGCGCTTGCGGGTCTCAGGGTCGAGCGCGGCGATCAGTTCATAGTCGGCGTCGGTCAGCTCTGCGGTCTTTTCGACCTGCGGGTTGAAGTAGAACTGGGCCCGCAGCGAGGACTGATCCCACGGCGTCTGGCGGCCGAAGGTCTCACTCTCCACATCGTTGCGCACGCGGATCATCAGGTCGGAGACCGAGATGCCCGGCTCTTCGATGTGGTTCAGCAGCGCCTGGGTGAAGGGGGAGTTCTCCCCTGCCCCGTCGGACGTGACGTTGTTGGGCTGGGTGGCGAAGGCCACAAAGGTGCCCGAGCCCTTTTCCATCTGGGCCAGACCATCGGAGCCGCTGCGCAGGTTTTCCGGCAGCGGGTTGTTGCGGCAGGCATCGAGGAAGATCAACGTTTGGCGGTTCTTGGCCGCGAGGCGCTTGACGATCTCGTCGAGCCGCCATGTCTCGTTCTCGATGGCTTCCTTGGAGGCCAGCGTGGCATCGGTCGGCACGAGGTAGTTGGCGCCGCTGAGTTGGAAGGCGTGGCCGGAAAAGAAGAACATCGCGCTCTCCGCGCCCTCGGCGGAGTCGGCAAAACTGTCGAGCCGCGACCAGAAGTCGGCCTCCGAGGCATCAGTCAGCAGCGTGACCTCGAAATCGAGCCGCTCCAGCGCGGCGGCCAGATCGCTGGCGTCATTGGTGGCGTTCTTCAGGGCATAGACGTTGTCGTAGGCTGCGTTGCCCACCACCAGCGCCACGCGCTTGGCCTCGGCCGTGAGGGTGGCGGCGGTGACGAAGATCAGCGCCAGAGGTGCGCTGCGGGCTGCCCGGCCAAGCCCGGCCCTGCGGGCCGCACCACCGACGAGTGCGGAGGCCGAGCGCAGCCCCATGCCTGCACGTGCGATCCTGTGGGAAAAGCTCTTGGGGTCGGGCAGTGTCACCATTGTCTCCGCCAATCATCTCTGGGTCAAAAAAACTTGCGCTTCACTCTACCCGATAGGGGTCTTCAATGCGACCCTAGGCAGATCAAATCTTTATCTTCAACTAGATGTGATTGAACCAATCGCGATTCAACCCCGTCATCCGCCGCCCCGGGGTGTGATGAAGAGGGTCCAGCGCACGGTGGCCTGCGTGTCGACCTCGTGAAACATCGCCGCGCGGTGCCCGCGCTCCCAGCAATTCTCGATCCCTTCGATCTCGAAGGCCTTGGCGCCGATGCACATGGAAACGCTGCCATCGAGGATCGGCTGGCCGAAAACATCGGTCGCGTAGACGTAGATGTACCGGTTGGTCAGCTCCTGCTTGATGACGTTCGCGCATTGGTTCGTGCCGATCGTCCACCACCCTTCGGTGCTGAACTGGCCGTCAACCAGTTGCGCAATCGCCACGTTAATCACATCAAAACTCTGGTTGCAGACGGCAAATTCAGCTTCTGCGGGTGCGGCGGAAATGGTGCCTGCAGCTAGCGCAAGACCAGCAAAACAAGCGTTTTTCAAAGAAACTCGGGAAGCCATGGGGCGACTTAAACCGCTTTTGATCCGGTGGGCAAGAAATCGCCATCTTTCAGCCGCACATTGAAAACAATCGCGTGACAGGGTAGTGTGGACACAACGCTGGAGAGAGACCATGACTGCAAAGTTCGCAAAGCCGTTGGTGGCTGTGACCGCCATGTCGCTGGCTCTTGCCGCCCCCGCATCCGCGCAGATCGCCAAATTCCACTTTATCGCACCCGCGGTGCCCGGACTGGTGAAGCTGGACCAGATCAACTCGACCGAGAATGCGCTGGCCGAATTTGTCGGCGCGACCTCCTCGATGTCGAAGGAAGGCGCAGCCTCTCTGGAAGAGATGCGGAGCGCCGAAGACATCAGCGCCACCGCCAGCCAGGGAATCGACAGTGGTGCCAACGGCAATGACGCGCCAGGGCGTGGCCAGGAGAATGCCGGTGTCTCCACGGGTGGCAACGACGACGGTGGCAGAACCAACCTGCCGAAGCCCGTCTCGCGCCCCGAGGTTGTTGCGGCTGCGGACGACGACCGCGCCGCCTTCCCGGTGACCGGCCGTCCGACGACCGAGCGGCAGGTGATCGTGCGCACCCGCACCAAATCCCCGCGTGGTGGCTCCAAGATCAAGGCCGGCTCGATGTGGAGCGTCGGCCAGTTCCGCTGATCCGCTGACCCGGTAGAAATTCAAGGCCCGGTGGTGCTTGCGCCCGCCGGGCCTTTTGCTTTTGCCGCCTCCCGGTATTGCGGACCCTCACCGGCCATCTGCCCCGCCTCGCGCGATTTTTCAAAGCGGGGGCTTTGCGGCAGTGCGGGCCGCGTGTTAGCAATTTGTCCATAAGAACTCATCGCAACGGGGGGAGGCGCGACGTGCCTGTTCTGAAAACACTTTCTACCACGCTTCTCGCATCGGCCATGGCCGTCGGCACGGCCATTCCGGCCTTTGCCCAGGCGGGCAACTTCGGCCTCGAACTGAACGCCGCCCGTGATGTGGGCGAGGGCTGCCGACTGACCTATGTGGCCACCAACAACACCGGCGAGGGCCTCGACAAGGCCAGCTACGAGGTGGCCGTCTTCGATCAGGATGGCGTTGTCTCGCGGCTGCTGATCCTCGAGTTCGGCCAACTTCAGGCCGACAAGACCAAAGTCGTGCAGTTCGATCTGGCCGACATGCCCTGTTCGAACATCTCCCGCCTGCTGGTCAACTCGGTGAGCGAATGCGTGGGCACCGGCGACGCCGCGCCCGATTGCATGGCCGGGCTCACCACCTCGTCGCGCGCAGAAATCCAGTTCGGGCTCTGAGCAAAGGCTCGGCGCCCGGCAACGGGAGTAACGGATGGACGCCTATTTGCCCGCCGGGCTGAGCGGCTACGCATGGGCGATTCTGGCGGTGCTGGCGGGGGCTTCCCTGCTGGCGCTGACGGTCGCGCTCTTCAAGATCTTCCAGTTCATGCGCCTCGGCGTCGGGCGGCGCAGGCTGCCCGGCCAGATCGTGGAGAAATATCTGCGCGGCGATGGTGATGGCGCGCTGGCGATTGCCGACAAGCGCAACACCTCCGCCGTGCGGGTGCTCTTTGCCGCGCTCTCCGCCCTGCGGCAAAACCCCGGTGACCGCGACTTCGCCCGCGAGCTGGCCACCCAGACCGCGCTGGACGAGCTGGCGCTGATGGGTCGGCGGATGAACGCGCTGGAGGCCGTGGTGCAGGCCGCGCCGATGCTCGGCCTGCTGGGCACCGTGGTGGGCATGATCGAGGCCTTCGGGCGGCTCGCCCAAGCCGAGGGCGCGGTGGACCCGAGCGTGCTCGCGGGCGGCATCTGGACCGCGCTGATTACCACCGCCGTGGGCCTTGCCATCGCCATCTTCTTCTATTTCGTCTCGCTCTGGCTCGAGGGCCGCATCGCCCGCGAGCGCGAGTCTCTGGAGCGGCTGATATCGACCGTGCTGCACGGGCGGGTGGAGACCCGTCCGGGCAAGACGATCGTCTGATCGGGCGGGCGCGCCGATGTCTGGCAAGACGGTCATCGGCGGCCAGATGCCCCATGCCACCGGGCTCTCCGGCGGGGCCGGGCATACGGTCATCGGCGCGGCGATGCCGACGAGCGGCACCCGGCCCGGCGATGTCTACCTGCCTGACCCGCGCGGCGACCGGAAGGCCCCCTTTGCCCTCACGCCGCTGGCTGATGTGATGTTCCAGCTGCTGATCTTCTTCATGCTCAGCACATCTCTCGCGCCCTATTCGCTGATCACCCTCGGCACCCCCGTCGCGCCCACAGGGCAGAGCACCGCGGAACCCGAGGCGGCGGGCGGCGGGGCGCAGAGCATCGTGATCTGGCACATTGGCCGGGGCGAGCTGCGGGCCGGTTCCGCCGTGCTTCCGCTCGATGCGCTCCCCCAAGTGATCCCGGCGCTGAAGGAGAAGGGGCTGGAAGAGATCCTGTTATTCACCACGCCGGTCGCCACCACGCAGGATGTGGCTACGGTGATCGAAGCGATCCGCGTGGGCGAGGTCGCCAAGCTGCGGCTGATCGGGAAGCCGGGGCTGTGAGGGGCGCGCCCGCTCATCCGCTCTTTGATGCCTCCTCGCGGGGAGGCGCCTGATGCTCGCCTCCAAGCTCGCCGCCCAACGTCACCGCCGCCGCCCCGATTTTGGCCTTGCGCAGGTCAACATCGTGCTGCTGCTGGTGCTGTTCTTCCTCGTGGTCGGCACCATTGTCGAGACCGATGAGCTGGCTGTGGACCTTTCGGAAACCACCGATCTGCCGCTGGAGCGCCTGCCACGCCCGCTGCTGCTGATCGACGGTGAAGGCAACTGGGCGCTCGACGGTGCCGCGATGGCGGAGGCCGATGTGGTCGAGGCGCTCCGCACCCCGCCGCCCGAGGGCCAGCCCAATGCGGTTTACATCCTTGCCCCGCGCGACATGCCCGCCGACAGGCTCCTGCGCACCATGCAGGTGCTGCTGCCCGCAGGCCGCACGGTAAAACTGGTGACGCTTAAGGCGGGGGGCGACGAATGAGCAGCGCCACCACCTCCGGCCCGGTGCAATATATCGAGCCGCGCACCCAGACCGAGGTCATCCTCTGGCTCGCCGCCCTGCTGCTGGCCGTCACCGCCCATCTGGCGGCACTGACATGGGCGCGGGAGCAGATCCCCGAGTTGGAAGACGAGCCTGTGGTGGAAACCGAGGTGACGGTGGAGATGATCGAGATGGCCACGCAGGCGGCCCAACCCACGGTGGCCGTGGCGGCTGCCGAGGCCCCTGCCCCGCCCGAGCCCGCTGCCCCCGTAGCGGAGGCCGAGCGCGCCGAGCCGGTGGCCGAGCCAGCAGCCACCGCCGCCCCGGCGGAGCGGGTAGAGGCCACGCCCGCACCAGCCGAAACAAACACCCCCGCCCCTGCTGCCGCAGAGCCGGTGAGCGAAGGGGTCACGCGGATCACGGGTGCGCAGGTGGCCGCCGAGTCCGGCGCTGCCCCGGCAGAGCGGGCAGAGGCGGCGCAGCCCGCCCGCGCCGAAGAGGTGCGGGAGGCCCGCGAGGCCACACCCGCCCGGATCACCGCCGCCCCCGTTGTGGCCGACGAGGTGAGCCGCGCCGAGGTGGCCAGTGCCGAGCGCCCGCCGGAGGAGGTGCCCGAGACCACCACCGCGCGGGTGGCGGAGGACCGGGTCGTGGCCGGGCAGGACGAGGGCCGCGAGCGACTCAGGAGCGAGGCCGAGGTTGAGGCGCAGGAGGCGGTGCGCGAGACAGGCGAGGTGCAGGTCGCCGCCGCGCCGGAGCCTGCGCCCGAGCCCTCGCTCGAACCCTCCGAGGCACCAATCGCCGATACGGTCGCCGCCGCCTCGCCCCCTGCCCCCGAGGTGCCAAACACATCAGAGCGTGTGGCGGCCCGCCCTGTTATCCCCGAGGGGATGGTCCCCGAGCGCGTGGCCCCCGTTGCCACCCCCGCGCCGGTGGCCGAGGAGGCGCCGGAGGACGAGGCCGCCGCGCCGCCGCCCGAACTAGAGAGCGAACTGCCCGGTCCCGGCACGACAGGCGGCCTCGCCGCCCCCGCGCCCGAGAGCGACATCTCCGAGGCCGACCGCACCCGCTACACCGCGATCCTCGACTACCTGAAAACCTACGATGGCGGGGCCTGCTTTGCCGCCCTGCCCGCGCTGGGAGAAGAAACCGCCCAGCTCACGCTCGATGCCTTCGGCCCGACCAGTGCCTCGCTCGATGGCTTCCGCGCCGGGCTGGAGGCCGAGACGGGCGAGATCCCGAACACCTTTCTCAAACCGGTGAGCGAGGCCCAATGCGCCACGCTCGGCTTCATCCGTGAGGCCAGCGCTTACCCGGCCTTTAACCTCTATTTCGATATGGAAGAGCGGGTGATCGCCTCAGGTGAAAAGCTGAACGGGCGCATCCTCAACGTCTCCGGCCAAGTGGTGCACTTCCTGCTGATCGACGACGAAGGCACGGTGCAGGCGCTGGACGGCTTCCTGCAGTTCACCCGGCAAGGCGCGAGCTTCTCGATCCCGATGAACCTCACCGCCGGCCCGGTCGTCACCCAGCAGCTCCTGCTCGCCGTCGGCACGCCCGCCCGGCTCGATGTGGTGACAGCGCAGAACGGCACCGAGGCCACAGCCTTCTTTGAAGCCCTCACAAAAGAACTAGAGGCCCGGGGGATCTCCCCGGACCTCTCGATGGTCGCCTTCTCGGTGGAGTGAGGCAGCCGGGTTCCGCTTTGGTGAATCCGGAGCTGACCTTCCCTTGCCGCGCAGGACTGCAGGTCAGTCGCTCAGCGAGCCTTCTTCGTCCCGGCGCTGCATCCGGGCCTTCACCACCTTGCCGACGAAGACCGGCAGGATGAAGCCTGCGATGGCGATGGCCCAGAGAGTGATGGCAAGCGGGCTGTCTACCAGCGTCCACCAGTTGCCGTTGTCGATGGTCACCGCGCGGCGCAGGTTGTTCTCCATCGTGTTGCCCAAGAGCGTGCCGAGGATCACCGGCACGAGCGGCACGTCGAGCTTGCGCAGGATCCACCCGGCGAGGCCGAAGGCGATCATCACCAGCAGGTCGAAGGACGAGCCCGAGATGCCGTAGATGCCGACGAAGCTCACCATCGCCACCACCGGCATCAGGATGCGCGGCGGGATCAGCAGGACGCGGGTGAAGAGGCCTACCATCGGGATGTTCATCGCCAGCAGCATCAGGTTGCCGATGAAGAGCGCCGCGATCAGGCCCCAAACCACATCGGGGTTGTTCTGGAACAGCAGCGGGCCCGGCGTGATGTTGAGCGAGAGCAGCACGGCCAGCAGCACCGCGGTGGTACCGGAGCCGGGCACGCCGAGGGCCAGCATGGGCACCAGCGCGCCACCGGCGGCGGCGTTGTTGCCCGCCTCGGGGGCGGCCACGCCGCGCGGGTCGCCGGTGCCGAAGGTGCCCTCTTTATCCACCAGCTTCTTCTCCATCGAGTAGCTGATGAAGCTGCCGAGCGAGGCCCCTGCACCGGGCAGAACGCCCGCGACGAAGCCGAGGAAGGAGGTGCGCAGCATGGTCGGGATGGTCTTGATGACCATCGGCATGGGCGGCACGATCCGGCCCACCTTCACCTTGCTCTCCTCCGCATCGGCAGAGCCGTGACGGTGCTCGAGGAAGACGAAGACCTCCGACAGGGCGAAGAGCCCGACGATGGCCACGAGGAAGTCGAGCCCGTCATAGAGGTGGACTTCGCCGAAGGTCAGGCGCGGCACGCCGGTCTGCGTGTCGACCCCGATCATGGCGAGGCCGAGGCCCAGCATGGCAGCGAAGGCCGATTTGGCCTGGTTGGTCGAGGAGACGCCGCCCAGCGTTGCGAAGGCCAGCGCGAAGAGCGCGAAGTATTCGGCCGGGCCGAAGAGCAGCGCCAGCTTCACCAGCTGCGGCGCCAGAAGGATCAGGCCCCAAGTGGCGAGGAATGCCCCGACGAAGGAGGCGATGCCCGAGAGCGCCAGCGCCTCGCCCGCCATGCCCTTGCGGGCCATCGGGTAGCCGTCGAGACATGTCATCATCGCGGGCTCGTCGCCCGGAATGTTGAGCAGGATCGAGCTGATCCGCCCGCCATACATCGCGCCGTAATAGACGGCGGTGAGCAGGATGAGCGACGAGGTCGCATCCAGCCCGAGGGTGAAGGCCAGCGGGATCAGGATGGCCACGCCGTTCGACGGGCCGAGTCCCGGCAGCGCGCCCATGATGGTGCCAAGGAAGCAGCCGAGCAGCGCGAGGCCGAGGTTCTGCCATGTCAGAGCGATTTCAAAACCGCCGTAGAGGTTTGCCCAAAGATCCATTGTCAGTCTCCCGCGCCAGTCGCGCCGGTTGCTTCGGGCGCGGCCTCGTCGGCCCCGCTGCCACCGAACATTTCAAAGAAGGCTCCGATGGCCCCGAGCACCGGGTCCACCACCGTGTCGACGTAGGCGTCGAGCGGGCCGCGGGCGAGCGAGAGGCCCAGAACCGCGTGGAAGATGATGTAGATGACCAGCGCCGTCAGCGCGCCGATCACGACCGACTGCACCACCGGCGAGCCGAGCCGCCATGTCAGGTACATGGCCGCCAATGCGGTTGCGATGATGAAGCCCGCTTCGGGCAGGAACTGGGCGTAAAGGATCATCACCACCGCTGCCGCGCCGATCTCGGCGAGCCGGGCCAGCGGCGGCCAGACGGGCTCGGGATCGGGGCGCAGGGCGATGACCGCCGAGGACAGACCCAGAATGATTGCAATGATCACCGGAAAGGCCTTTGGCCCCACGGCATCGCTCAGAAAGCTCTCTTCGGTTTGCAGCGCGGCCCAGGCGTAGAACACCGCCAGCAGCACGCCGAAACCACCGAATATACGGTCGCTCATGGCCCGTCCCCCAAAGTAGGAAAAAGCGGGCGGCAGACCGGAGCCTGCCGCCCACCTGTGGTGGATTTACTTGATGATGCCGATTTCCTTGGAGATCGACTGGATCTGGGCCACCGAGTCAGACACGAAGTTCTGGAAGTCGGCGCCCTGAAGGTCGAGCGGAGCCAGGCCGTTGGCGGCCATGATCTCTTTCCACTCGTCGGAGGCGTAGAGGTCGGCGATCTTGCTGACCCAGGCGTCATAGGCCTCGTCGCTCATGCCGGCGGGGGCATAGAACCCGCGCCAGTTTGCGCCGATGGCGTCCACGCCCTGCTCCTTGGCGGTGGGCATCTCGGAGAATTCGCCGCCGAGGCGCTCGGGCGCCAGAACCGCGATCACCTTGATGTCGCCGCTGTCGACGAAGCCCTTGGCTTCGGAGATGTCACCGGTGAAGGCCTGCACGGAGCCGGCCAGCAGCTGGGTCACGGCCTCGCCGCCGCCGTCGAAGGCGATGTACTTGACCGAGCGGACATCTTCGATGCCATAGGCGTTGGCCGCGATCAGCACCTTCAGGTGGTCCCAGCCGCCCACGGCGGAGCCGCCCGCCACGGAGATCGAGGCCGGGTCGGATTTGATGGCGTCGAGCAGCGCGGGCAGCGTGGTGATCTCGCTGTCGGCAGCCACGGCGATCACGCCGTAGTCGGCGCCGATGGAGGCGAGCCAGCGGACCTGGTCCATGGTGTTGCCCGGATAGGCGCCCTGAGCGAGGCGGGTCGCGGTGGCCGAAGAGGCGGCAACGATCAGGTCGTTGTCATCGCCGCGCTTGTTGACGACTTCGGCAAAGGCCACGCCACCGCCGCCACCGGCGAGGTTTACGACCTGCATGGTCTTTTCGATCAGGCCCTGATCCTGAAGCGACTTGCCCACCTGACGGCAGGTGAAATCCCAGCCGCCGCCCGGGTTTGCGGGGGCGATGCACTCGGGGTTCTCTGGGCTGAAGCCGTGGCTCTCTGCATGGGCGGTGCCGGCAAGGCCAAGGGCCGCAACGGCCATGGCCGCACGGATGATAGACGTTTTCATAAGAGTCCTCCTCACGTCGTGACCGGCGCACTCCCACGCGCCGGATGATGCCCCGCAAGGGCAGTGGGCACGGCGGCCCCTTTTCCTGCGGGTTGAGGATGTGTATCGCTTGTTGCTGTCATCAACCTGTCACCCCGGGCGACAGGTTGAAAAAGGCGCGGAGGAGTGCGGGCGCGATGCGGCTGTTGATGGTGGAGGATGCCGAGGATCTGGCCGAGGGGGTGGTGGCCCACCTCGCCCGCTCCGGCATTGTCTGCGACCTCGCCCCCTCGCTCGCCGATGCGCGCGATTACCGCGCCGTCCAGCGCTATGATGCGCTCATCCTCGATATCAACCTGCCCGACGGCTCCGGCCTGACCCTGCTGCGCGAGGTCCGCGCCGAGGCCGACCGCACACCGGTGCTGATGCTCACCGCCCTCACCTCGGTCGATGACCGGATCACCGCGCTCGATCAGGGCGCTGACGACTACCTCGGCAAGCCCTTCGACCAGCGCGAGCTGGAGGCCCGGCTGCGCGCCCTGGTGCGGCGCGAGGCCGACCGCAAGGAAGAGACCATCACCCTCGGGCCCCTCACCTACGCCCCGCGCGACCGCTCGGCGCGGCTGGGCGGCACCCAGCTTGCCCTGACCCGCCGCGAAGCCGCCCTGCTCGACATGCTGATCCGCCACGCCGGGCAGTATCTGTCAAAGACGCGGCTCTACGATTCGCTCTACGGGTTCGAGGATGCCGACGTGGGGGTGAACGCGATCGAGCTCTACATCGCCCGGCTGCGCAAGAAGTTCACCGGCTCGGGCGTGGCCATCTCGACCCGGCGCGGCGTGGGCTACCGGATCGGGCTCGATGACTGACGGGCGCGGCAGAGCGGGCCTGAGCCTCACCGCCCGCGTGCTGGGCACGGTGCTGGTGATCCTGCTGGTGGGCGGGCTGCTGGTGGCCGGCTCGATCTGGTGGAATACGCGGGCCGCCGCCCGGCAATCCTACGACCGGATCCTCTTTGGCGCCGCGAGCGACATTGCCGCCGCCATCCGCATCCAGCAGGGCACGCCATTGGTGGACCTGCCGGTCTCGGCCTTCGAACTGCTGGCGCAGGCCCCGGACGACCGGGTGTATTACGCCGTCACCGGGCCGGGCGGGGCGCTGATCACCGCGCTCGACCCGGCCCATACCGTGCCCGCGCCGGACCAGCCCGCCAGCGCGGGTGCGACCTTCTTCACCGGCACGCTGAGCGGCGAGGAGGCGCGCTTCGTGCGGCTCTCGCGTAGCTTTGCCGAGCGCGACTTTTCCGGCGCGGTGGAGGTGGTGGTGGGCCAGACCCTGCGCGCCCGCAATGCGATGACCACCGATCTGATGCTCGACGCGCTGCTGCCGATGGCCGCCGCCGGGCTGCTGCTGACCCTGCTGGCCGCGCTCGTCGTCCGCTCGGCGCTGCGCCCGCTCGACGCGCTGGTGGCCGACCTGTCGCGCCGCGACCCCTACGACCTCACCCCGATGCCCGCCGAGGCCCTGCCCCGGGAGCTGGGCGTGATGCTGGGCGCGGTGAACCGCTTCATGGGACGGCTGGACGGGCAGGTGGAGGCGATGCGCACGCTGATCTCCGACACCGCGCACCAGCTGCGCACCCCGGTTGCGGCAATTCAGGTGCATGGCGAGAGCGCGGCAGAGGAACAGAGCGAAGAGGCCCGCGAGCGCGCCCTCGCCCGGCTGCTCGCCCGCACCCGCTCGCTGCGCACCCTGCTTGACCAACTGCTCTCCCGTGCGCTCGTCGTTCACCGCACCGACAGCGCCCCGCGCACGCCGGTGGACCTGCGCGAGGTGGCGCTCGAGGTCATGGAGCGGGATGACCAGTCGGTTCTGCGCCCCGAGGCCGAGCTGCGGCTGCGGATCGGGGATGCGCCTGTGATGGTGCGGGCCGATGCCTTCTCGCTGCAGGAGGCGGCGCACAACCTGCTGAACAACGCCCTGCGGCACGGGCAGGCGCCGGTCTCCATCGGGGCGGAGCAGCGCGGCCGCGAAGCAGTGCTCTGGGTCGAAGACAGCGGCCCCGGCCCCGCGCCCGAGGTGATCGCCCACCTTGGAGAGCGGTTCAACCGCAGCGCCGACAGCCGCGAACAGGGCAGCGGCGTGGGGCTTTCAATCGTGGCCAAGGTGGCCTCTGCCTTTGGCGGGCGGGTCGAGATGGGGGCGAGCGAGACCGGCTTTCGCGCCGCCCTCGTGCTGCCCGCGGAGGAAGAGCACCCATGAAGCGCCTCATCATTCTCCTCGCCCTGCTCCTCGCCCCGGTCCCCGGTGCGGCACAGGAGGCGACCGCGCAGTTCGGTGCGGGCGAGACGCCCTTCCTGATCCGCTCGACCACCGACATCGGCATCATCCGCCCGGTGATGGAGCGCTTCGCCGCGCTCAGCCCGGAACTGGCGATCCGCTATGAGCAATGGGGCTCGAACGACCTCTTCGAGATCAGCCGCGCCGATTGCCAGGAGGGGCGCCCCCCCGCCGATGCGGTGCTCTCCTCCGCCGTGCAGCAGATGGTCTGGCTGGTGAATGCCGCCTGCGCCGCGCCGCACCGCTCCGAGGCCACCGCCGCCCTGCCCGCCTCGCGGCGCTGGCGCGACGAGCTTTGGGGCGTAACCACCGAACCTGCGGTGATTGCCTACAACGCCGAGCTCTTGGATGCCGAGGATGTGCCGCGCAGCCGCTTTGCCCTGCTCGACGCGCTGCGCGAGCGGCCCGGCACCTTCCGCGGCCGGATCGCCACCTATGACATCGCCGAGAGCGGGCTGGGCTACCTCTTCGCCTACTCCGACAGTCTGGAGGCCACCACCTTCGGCGCGCTGCTTGAGGGCTTCAGCCGGGTGGATGCCGTGGCCACCTGCTGCTCGGCCGAGATCATCTCGGGCGTGGCCGAGGGGCGCTACCTGATTGCCTACAATGTGCTCGGCTCCTACGTGGCCAGCGCGGGCACGCCCAAGGTGGGCGTGGTGCTGCCGGAGGATTACACGCTGGTGCTCTCGCGCGGCTACATGATCCCGCGTGGCGCGGCGCAGGCCGGGGCCTCGGCGCGGCTGCTGGATTTTCTGCTCGGGGCGGAGGCCCAATCGCTGCTCGCCAGCGCCGGGCTGGTGATCGACATGGACGCCGAGGAAACCGGCCTGCCCAGCTCGGCCCGCAGGTTCATCCCGCTTTCGCCGGTGCTGCTGGTGGCGCGTGACCCGAACCGCCGGGCGCTGATGCTGCAGGTCTGGTCAGAGAGCTTCCGGCCCGCCGGAACGCCGTGAGGACGCAGGGCTAGGCCTGCGCCGCCACATACTCCCGCAACACCGCCCGCACGCCCTTTTGCTCCAGCTCCGCCAGCGCCGCCGCGAGGGCCTCGACAAAGCGCGGTGCCTCGCCGAGACGGCCGAAGATATCGGTGAGCGCAAGAAAGGCCGAGGGGTCGGTTTGCGCCTTGAGCGCGGCGGCCTGCAGGGCCGGGGCGCGCTCGTCTTCCAAGGTGATCTCGCCCTTGGTCGTCTCGGCGCAATAGCGGCACCAGAGCGCCACTTCGAGCGCGAGGCCCTGAATGGCACTGCCCGCCTCCAGCGCCTCGCGGACGGTGGGAAGCACGAACTTTGGCTGGCGGTTGGAGCCGTCGAGGCAGAGCCGTGCGATGGTGTCGCCCACCTCGGGGTTGGCGAAACGCTCGGCGCATTTTTCGAGGTAGGCGTCAAAGTCCACCCCGCCGATCTCCGGCAGCACCGGGATCACCTCGGCCCGCATCAGCGCCTTGAGCCATGCGGTTACATCGGCGTCCTGCATGCCCTCATGCACAAAATGATGGCCCAGCAGCGCGCTCGGATAGGCAATCGCCGCATGTCCCGCGTTGAGGATGCGCAGCTTCATCGTTTCATAGGGCGCGACATCGGGCACGAACTCCACGCCCACCTTCTCCAGCGCCGGGCGGCCTTGTGGGAAGCTGTCTTCCAGCACCCACTGGCGGAACGGCTCGCAGACCACGGGGGCCTTGTCGTCCACGCCAAATGTCTCCTTCACCAGCGCAATCTCGCGCGGGCCCGTCGCGGGGGTGATGCAATCGACCATGCCGCAGGGAAAGGCCACATTGGCGGCGATCCACTCCGCCAGCTCCGGGTCCACCAGCTTGGCCATGCCCACCACGGCGGCCTTGGCGACATGCCCGTTCTCGGGGAGGTTGTCGCAGGACATCACGGTGAAGGGTTCAAGCCCTGCATCACGTCTGGCCTTCAAGCCTTTGACCAGCAGGCCAAAAACGGTTTTCGGGTCATCCGGCGTTTGCGCATCATCCACGATCTCGTGGTGCGCGCTGTCAAAGCCGCCGGTCTCGGCATCCACGAAATACCCGCCCTCGGTGACGGTGAGCGAGACGATGCGGATGGCCGGGTCGGTCAGCCGGGCTGTGAGCGCGACGCTGTCGATCTCGCAGAAATCCACCATCGCGCCGGTCACGCGCGCGGTGAGCGCCGCCGGGTCCAGCTCGACCACGGTGGTCAGCCAGTCCTGCCCTTTCAGGGCCTCGCGCTTGGCGGCGTCGAAGGATTTGATCCCGGCCCCGACGATGGCCCAGTCATGCCCCTCGCCCTGCGCGAAGAGCCGGTCGAGATACCATGCCATATGGGCGCGGTGAAAGTTGCCAACGCCGATGTGCAGGATACCGGGGGTCAGTGCGCCACGGTCATACTCGGGCACGGCCACGGCCTCGGGCAACGCGTTCAGGGTGTCATTCGAAAGGTTTGTGGCCATCAGCTCATCCAATTCCCGCCGTCCACGTTGTAGGTTTGCGCGACGATGTAATCGGCCTCCTCCGAGGCCAGAAACACCGCCATGCCTTCGAGATCTGCCGCCGTGCCCATCCGTCCGAGGGGCACCGCCTCGCCGACCTCGCGTTTCTTCTGCCCCGGCGCCTTGCCCTCGTATTTGGCAAAGAAGGCATCGACGCCGTCCCAGTGCTCGCCATCCACCACGCCGGGCGCGATGGCGTTGACGTTGATGCCATGGGCGATGAGGTTCAGCCCCGCCGATTGGGTGAGCGAGATCACCGCCGCCTTGGTGGCGCAGTAAACGGCCACGAGGCTCTCGCCGCGCCGCCCGGCCTGGGAGGCCATGTTGATGATCTTGCCGCCCGCGCCTTGGGCGATCATCTGCTTCGCCGCCGCCTGGGTGCAAAAGAGCACGCCTGCGACGTTGACAGCCATCAACCGGTCAAAGTCGGCGCGCTCGATCTCGACGATGGGTGCGGCGGAGAAGAGCGCGGCGTTGTTCACCAGAATGTCCAGCCCGCCCAGTGCCTCCACGGCGGCGGCAAAGCCTGCGTCGATGCTCTCCTGCCGGGTTACATCCATCTCCACCGCCACGGCGCCGATCTCTTTCGCCGCCGCCTTGGCCCGCGCCAGATCGACATCGGCAATCGCCACCTGCGCCCCTTCCGCACTGTAGCGGCGGGCGAAGGCCAGCCCGATGCCTCGGGCGGCGCCGGTGATCAGCGCCCGTTTGCCGGCAAGGCGCATCATCCGATGCGCAGCCCGGCGCCGTCGAAACGGTGGGTCTTGCCGTCTTGCGGGGTGAGCCAGACGGTATCGCCGTGGCGCAGGGCCATCTCGCCATCGACCCGCACGGTGATCGTGTCTTCCACCGTGTCCGCCGTCTCGGGGTGAACATAGAGGAAGGTGTCGGAGCCGAGGTGCTCGGCCACGCCCACGGTGCCCTTCCACAGGCCCTCGGTGGTGGAGACGGTCAGGTGCTCGGGCCGCACGCCGATGGTGGCGGCGTCATGCCCGGCGGCATCCGCGCCCTTGAAGAAGTTCATCTTGGGCGAGCCGATGAAGCCTGCCACGAAGAGGTTGCGTGGGGTCTGATACAGCTCCAGCGGCGAGCCGACCTGTTCGATGACGCCCGCCTGAAGCACCACGATCTTGTCGGCCATGGTCATGGCTTCGACCTGATCGTGGGTCACATAGATCATCGTGGTCTTGAGGTTGTTGTGCAGCTCCGAGATTTCGAGCCGCATATTCACCCGCAACGCCGCGTCGAGGTTGGAGAGCGGCTCGTCGAAGAGGAAGGCCGCAGGCTCGCGCACAATGGCGCGGCCAATGGCCACCCGCTGGCGCTGGCCGCCCGAGAGCTGGCCGGGGCGCCGGTCGAGGTAGTCGCTCAGGTTCAGCACCTTGGCGGCATAGTCGATCCGCTTGTCCTGCTCGGCCTGCGGCACGTTCGCCATCTTCATCGGGAAGGCGATGTTCTTGCGCACCGACATATGCGGATAGAGCGCGTAGGACTGGAACACCATCGCCAGACCGCGCTTGGCGGGGGGCGTGTGGGTGGCGTCCACCTTGTCGATGCGGATCTGCCCGCCCGACACGTCTTCCAGCCCCGCGATCAGCCGCAGGAGGGTGGACTTGCCGCAGCCCGACGGGCCGACGAAGACCACGAACTCGCCGTCTTCGATGGTCAGATCCAACGGCGGGATCACGTTCACCTCGCCGAAGCTCTTGGCAACCTTGTCC
Organism: Oceanicola sp.; assembly: GCA_017792405.1. GTDB lineage: Bacteria > Pseudomonadota > Alphaproteobacteria > Rhodobacterales > Rhodobacteraceae > Vannielia. The sequence continues at coordinate 1,004,647 of CP051231.1, read as the reverse complement.
AGAGTAATGCGTCCCATAATCCTGTTCCTTTACTTGACGGCGCCGAAGGTGAGGCCACGCACCAGTTGTTTCTGGCTGAACCACCCCATGATGAGGATGGGCGCGATGGCCATGGTCGAGGCCGCGCTGAGCTTGGCGTAGAAGAGCCCTTCCGGGCTGGAGTAGCTGGCGATGAAGGCCGTCAGGGGGGCGGCCTTGGTGGTGGTGAGGTTCAGCGTCCAGAAGGCCTCGTTCCACGCCAGGATGATGTTGAGCAGCATGGTCGAGGCGATGCCGGGCAGCGCCATGGGCGTCAGCACGTAGATGATTTCGGAGCGCAGGCTCGCGCCGTCCATACGTGCCGCCTCGAGGATATCCACCGGGATTTCCTTGAAGTAGGTGTAGAGCATCCAGATGATGATCGGCAGGTTCATCAGCATCAGCACCACGATCAGCAGGATGTGGGTGTCGTAGAGGTCGAGGAACCGGGCGATCAGCACGATAGGAAACAGCACACCGACCGCAGGCAGCATCTTGGTCGAGAGCATCCACATCAGCACATCCTTGGTGCGCTTGCCGGGCACGAAGGCCATCGACCAAGCGCTCGGGATGGCGATGAGCAGGCCGAGCACGGTGGAGCCCACGGCGATGATCACCGAGTTCATCAGGAAGCGGAAGTAGTTGGACCGCTCCTGCACCACCGAGTAGTTCTCCAGCGTCCAGTCGAAGCCAAACCACACGGGCGGGTCGGCAATCGCCTGGGCTTCGGTCTTGAAGCTGGTCAGGACCGTCCAGAGGATCGGGAAGAAGATCGCGAGGCCGATGATCCATGCGGCGGCGGTGGCGACGATCTTGCGTTGTGTAGTGACGGCGCGTGCCATGTGCTCAGCCCTCCCTCAGTTGTCCAGGTTCTTGCCGACGATCCGCATCAGGAAGATCGCGACGATGTTGGCGAGGATGACGGCGAGGATGCCGCCCGCAGACCCGAGCCCGATGTTCTGGCTCTCCAACACCCGCTGGTAGACGAGGTAGGTGAGGGTGCGGGTGCCAAAGGCGCCGTTGGTGGTGACGAAGATCTCCGCGAAGATCGACAGCAGGAAGATCGTCTGGATCAGAATGACCACGGTGATCGCCCGCCCGAGGTGGGGCAGGATGATGTAGTAGAAACGGCTGAGCGCGCTGGCGCCATCCATCTCCGCCGCTTCCAGCTGCTCGGAGCTGAGCGACTGCACGGCGGTGAGCAGGATGAGCGTGGCGAAGGGCAGCCACTGCCAGCTCACGATCCATATGATCGAGAACAGCGGCAGTTCGGAGAGCCAGTCTATCGGCGTGGCGCCAAAGAACTTCCACAAATAGGCAAAGAGCCCATTCACCGGGTTCATAAACATGTTCTTCCAGACCAGCGCCGAGACGGTGGGCATGACGAAGAAGGGCGCGATCACGAGGATGCGCACGATCCCCTGCCCCCAGATCGGCTGGTCGAGCAGCAGCGCCAGCAGCACGCCGCCGATCACGGTGATGGCGAGGATGCCGCCGACCATGAGCAGCGTGGTGCCCACGGAGCTGAGGAAGGAAGAGGAGGTGACGAAGCGTTCGTAATTCTCGAAGCCGACACAGCAATCGGCCACACCGCGCAGCGGGCGGTAATCCATGAAGGAGAAGTAGATCGTCATGCAAAGCGGGATCAGCATCCACACCAGCAAGACAAAGACGGCGGGGGCATTCATCAGCCGGGCTGCGGCGCGCGAGTGCTGGGTTGCCATTGGGGTCTCCTCCTCTGTCGCCGCGGGCCGGGGTGCGGCTGCGGCCACCCTGAACGGGCGGGTCAGGCTCAAATGCGGGAGATCAGCCTCTCCCTGGGGCGGCCCCGGCCGCTCCGCGTGACACCGCGCAGCCGGGGCCGGTAGGCCGGGCGCTTCTGCGAGGCAGCGCGCCCGGCACACGCGCGGGGAGGACCCGCGTGCTCCGTGAGCTTACTTGTAGCCCGCGGCTTCCATTTCCTCGTTCACGAGGTCCTGGGCCTTGGCGAGGGCGTCGTCAGCCGACTGCTGGCCAGCCAGCGCTGCCGAGAACTCCTGCCCAACCTGGGTGGCGAAACCGGCGAACTCGGGGATCGCGGCAAACTGCACACCGACGTAGGGCACCGGGTCCACGGTGGGCTGGGTCGGGTTGGCCGAGTTGATGCTGTCGAGCGTCATCTTGGCAAACGGCACCTTCTGGTACTCGGGGTTCTCATAGAGCGAGGTCCGGGCACCCGGCGGGACGTTGGCCCAGCCTTCGTTCTCGGCCACAAGCTCGATGTACTCCTTGGAGGTCGCCCACTCGATGAACTCCTTGGCGGCATCCACCTTCTGCGAGCCTGCCGGGATGGCGAGGGCCCAGGCCCAGAGCCAGTTGCCGCGCGGGCCTTTGCCGGTGTCGGGCGCCAGCGCGAAGCCGACCTGGTCAGCCACGGTGGAGTCGTTGGGGTTGGTCACGAAGGAAGCCGCCACGGTGGCGTCGATCCACATGCCGCACTTGCCCTGCTGGAACAGCGCCAGGTTCTCGTTGAAGCCGTTGTTGGCTGCACCGGGAGGGCCGTAGTTGTTCATCAGGTCGAGGTAGAAGTCGAGCGTGGTCTTCCAGGCTTCGCTGTCGAACTGGGGGTTCCAGTCTTCGTCGAACCAGCGCGCGCCGAAGGAGTTGGACATGGCAGTCAGGAAGGCCATGTTCTCGCCCCAGCCGGCTTTGCCGCGCAGGCAGATGCCGTAAACCTCGTTGTCCTTGTCGGTCATCGCCTCGGCGGCGGCCTTGATCTCGTCCCAGGTGGGAGCTTCGGGCATTTCCATGCCGGCGGCTTCCATCAGGTCGGTGCGATACATCACCATCGAGCTTTCGCCGTAGAAGGGCGCGGCATAGAGCGTGCCGTCGACCGACAGGCCGCCGCGCATGGCGGGCAGGATGTCGTCCACGTCGTACTCGGCGGAGAGATCGTCCAGCGGCACCAGCCAGTCCTGGGCACCCCAGATCGGGGTTTCGTACATGCCGATGGTCATGATGTCGAACTGACCGCCCTTGGTGGAGATGTCGGTGGTCACGCGCTGGCGCAGCACGTTCTCTTCCAGCGTCACCCACTCCACTTCATGGCCGGTCTTTGCGGTGAAGTCCTCGGTCAGCCCCTGCATCCGGATCATGTCGCCGTTGTTCACGGTGGCGATGGTCAGGGTCTCGGCAGCGGCAATGCCACCGATCGCGGAAAGGGCAGTAGCGCCCAGAAGGGCGCGAAGCGTGCAAGTCATTGATGTCCTCCCAATGCCCGTTTCGGGCAAATGCTATCGTAGTGGGCAAATACTCATCCAGCCTGCGGCAAGTTGTCAATCCCCCTCTCCTGCGGTTGCAAAAAGGGGCGGCAACCCGCTGGCAGGTTACTCGTTTTGCTTGGTTTTTCGGGGTGGCCGAGGTTCAGGCCAGCGCGAGCACGGCCTCGGCGGTGGCTTCGTCGGTGATCAGCGCGTTGATCAGCTTGCCCCTCAGCGCGCCCAGAATCGCCTTCTGCTTGGCGTGGCCCAGCGCCAGCCCGCAGACCCGCCGCGCGGTGCCCGGATCGAGCGGCGCCGAGGAGACGCGGGCATTGGTCAGCCCTTCGATCGGGCGGCCCTCGCCATCGAAGGCCCAGGCCACCATCTCGCCCACAGCACCCTGCGCGATCAGCTCGGCGCTCTCTTCCTGACTGATGAAACCGTCGACCGCGAGCGGCGAGGTCTCGTCGATATGGCCGACGCCGACAAAGGTCACATCGGCGCGGGCGGCGAGCGCCAGCGTGTTCTCCACCGGCTCCTGAGCATGCATCAGCTTGAGGTCGTCGGCGCAGCGCACCACGGCAATGAGCGGCATCGGATTGTGCGGCGCGCCGACCTTCTCGGCCAGCCGCACCACCACGTTGTAGGCGGTGGCCGACCCGTCGGGGCTCATGTTGCCGACGAGGCTCACGAGGTGATGCTGCGGGCAATCCATCCGCGGCAGTTGCTCCACGCAGGCCCGCAGCATCCGGCCCGTGCCAAGGCCGATCACCCGCGGCTCCGGGTCGGCCAGCCAGCGCTCCATCTCCGCCGCGCCCGCCGCCGCCACGCCGGTCGCCAGCTCGGGCGCAGCCGGGTCGGTGGGCACCACATCGCAGAATTGCAGGTCGAACCGCTCGGTCAGGGCAGCGGCAAGGTCCATGCAGCGGGCGATGGGGTGATCCAGCCGGAACTTCACCAGCTTCTCGGCCACCGCAAGGCTCACCAGCCGCTGCGCCGACTGCCGCGACACCCCGAGCTTGCGGGCGATCTCATCCTGGGTATTGCCGGCCACGTAGTAGAGCCACCCTGCCCGGGCCGCATCATCCAGCCTCGCCGTCTCCCCCGCAGCCCGCGCCATCCGCTCTCCCCGCTATGTGTCTTTTCGCAATTCGGGAGCCATTTGATAGAAAGCGGACCAGTTGTCAAAGGCCGGAAGGTCCGGCGGCGTGTCGATATCCTCCGGGGTGAAGCCGGCAAAATGGGCGCCGCCGGTGTAACGCCAGACCTCCATCTCCGCCGCCTGCGCCGCCCGGATTCCGGCCATGCTGTCTTCGATCACGAGGCAGGCTTCCGGCTTTGCATTCAGGCACTTGGCCGCGTGGAGGAATAGGTCTGGCGCAGGCTTGCCGTTCTCCACCTCGGAGGCGGTGAACACCCGTTCAAATTGCCGCTCCATCCCCAGAAGCGCCAGCGTGCGCCCCACCCGCTGCGGCGAAGACGAGGTGGCGACGCAGGCCCGCACGGCCAGTTGGTCGAGCATCTCCCCCACCCCCGCCGTGGGCCTCAGCCCCGCCGCGAACTCCTCCACCAGCCGCCCGCGATACTCCGCCTCAAAGCTGCCCGGCAGATCGAGGTCGAAGTCCCTGCGGATCTTGTCGGCCACCTTCGGAAAGCTCTGGCCGACGAAGTTGCGATACACATGCTCGGTGGTCACCGTGACCCCGTGATGCTCCAGCGCCTCCACCAGCACCCGGGCCGAGATCACCTCGCTGTCGGCGAGCACGCCGTCGCAATCGAAGATCACCAGCTCGATATGTTGCATAGGGTCTCCCTGAAGGACCTTCATCCTCGGGTAAGGCCCGAGGAGCTTTTGGGCAGAGGTCCTCGGGGCAGGCCCGAGGATGAAGGTGCAAGGCCTGAAATTTACGCCAAATTTTTCAACACCTTGGTGAGCACCTCGCCGATCCGGTCGATCTGCGCCTTGTCGATGATCAATGGCGGCGACAGGGCGATGATGTCGCCCGTGGTGCGGATCAGCAGGCCCTCGTCATAGGCTGCCAGAAACGCCTCGAAGGCCCGCTTGGTGGGCGCGCCCGCCACCGGCTCCAGCTCGACCGCGCCGACCAGCCCGAGGTTTCGGATGTCCATCACATGGGGCAGACCCTTCAGCCCGTGGAGCATCTCCTCGAAGTAGGGCGCCAGCTCGGCGCAACGCTCAAAGAGCCCCTCCTCGCGGTAGGTCTCCAGCGTGGCCAGCCCGGCGGCGGCGGCCAGCGGGTTGCCCGAGTAGGTGTAACCGTGGAACAGCTCGATGGTGTTTTCCGGCCCCTGCATGAAGGCATCGTGGATCGCGCCGGAGCAGAACACCGCGCCCATCGGCACCACCCCGTTGGTGATGCCCTTGGCGGTGGTCATCATGTCGGGCGTCACGCCGAAGTAATCGGCCCCGAAGGGTGCGCCGAGGCGGCCGAAGCCGGTGATGACCTCGTCGAAGATCAGCAGGATGCCGTGCTTTTCGGTGATCGCCCGCAGCCGCTCGAGGTAGCCCTTTGGCGGCAGGATCACGCCCGTGGAGCCCGCCATCGGCTCCACGATCACGGCGGCGATGGTCTCCGGCCCGTGCAGCGCCACGATGCGCTCCAGATCGTCGGCCAGCTCAGCGCCATGATCGGGCACGCCGCGCGAGTAGCTGTTCTGCTCCGGCAAGTGGGTGTGCGGCAGGTGATCCACCCCGTTCAGCAGCGTGCCGAAGAACTTGCGGTTGTTCACGATCCCGCCCACCGAAATGCCGCCAAAGTTGACCCCGTGATAGCCACGCTCGCGCCCGATCAGCCGGGTCCGCTGGCCCTCGCCCCGCGCCCGGTGATAGGCCAGCGCGATTTTCAGCGCAGTTTCAACGCTCTCCGACCCGGAGTTGGTGTAAAAAACGTGGTCCATGCCCGCAGGCGCCATGTCCACCAGCCGATTGGCCAGCTCGAAGGCCTTGGGGTGGCCCATCTGGAAGGCGGGGGCATAATCCAGCTCTGCGACCTGCGCCTGCACCGCCTCCACGATCTTCGGCCGGGCGTGGCCCGCGTTGCAGCACCACAGGCCCGCGGTGCCATCCAGCACCTCGCGGCCATCAGCGGTGGTGTAATGCATGTCCTTCGCGGCAACGAACATCCGCGGGTTCTGCTTGAACTGCCGGTTGGCCGTGAAGGGCATCCAGAAGGCCCTGAGATCATTGGGGGATTGCACGTTCATGGCGGCCTCCGAAGGGTAAGAATTTCGCCGCGAGCCTGCGCCCGCGCCGATGCGGCGTCAACCCCGGCGATCAGGCCAGCGCGGCCAGAGCGAAGAGGCTCAGAAAGGCGGTCCAGACCATCACCTGCGCCACCCGCGCGGCGGGCACGTCGTAAAGCAGCGCAAGGCTCATCGCCATCGCACCGGTGGGCGGGGCTGCAGCGAAAACGAAGAGCCTGTTGGCCTCCCACCCGCCCGCGAAGAGCGTCAGCAGCAGCGCCACGAGGGCCGGAAACACCACCAGCTTGATGCCGCTCACCACGGCCACCGCCGGGTCGAAGCGGAAGGCCACGGCGCTCAGCACCACGCCGAGCGAGAACAGCGCTACCGGCGCGGCGGCCACGCCGTTGAAGTCGAGAAAGGTCTGCACCGGCGCGGGCACCGGCACGCCCGCCAGCCCCAGCGCCGTGCCACCGAAGATCGCCAGCAGCGTGGGCGTGCGGGCAAAGATCGCCAGCACCGAGCCGGAAGAGACGCGGCCCAGCTTGATCGCCTGCAGCACGAACATGGTGCCGCCAAAGCTGACCGTGCTGTCGAGCACCACGACCATGGTGATCGGCAGCACCCCGCCCTCGCCGTAAAGCAGCACGCCGATGGGCAGGCCGTAAAAGACGTTGTTGGCGAAGATCCCGGCGTAGCCGAGGATCACCGACTCCCCCGGCCCGGCCCCGAAAAGCCGCCGCGCCAGTTGGTAGCCGACCGCAAAGAGGATCACCTGCGCCGCCGAGTAGAGCAGGATCGGCGTGAGGCGGAAGGTATCGAACGGCGCGTTCCACAGCAGGTCGAGCACCACGATGGGCACGAGCACGGTCATGGCGAAGCGGTTGATCGTGCGCGCCGAGTCCTCGCTCAGCTGCCCGCCCTTCCCCAGCCCCCAGCCGAGCGCCAGGATGGCGAAAACCGGCAGGATCGGGTTGGCCAGAACGGTGAGAAAGCTCACGCCGCGAGGGCCTCTTCAAAGCCGATCCGCAGGATGCGCACCATCTCGTCGATCTGCGACTCGCTGATGGTCAGCGGCGGCGACATCACGCAGGCGTTGTAGACCGGGCGCAGCAGCAGCCCGTGGCGCTGGCAGATCGCATCGACCTGCGCAGCGAAGGCCATGTCGCGGTCTTCGTCCGGGTTGGCCGGGTCCAGCTCGCATTCGATGCCCGCCATCAGCCCCTTCACCCGGATGTCGGAGATCACGGGAATGTCCGACAGGCTCATCAGCGCCGCCTCGAAGTGGGGCGCGATGCGTTGCACGTGCTCCAGTAGGCCATCGCGCTCGAAGATATCGAGGTTGGCCATCGCGGCGGCACAGGCGACCGGGTGGCCGGAGTAGGTGAAACCCGAGGTGAAGCCCTTGCCCTCGTTGGTGGCCGCCGTGATCTCGGCAATCAGCCGGTCGGAGATGAAGAGCGCGCCGAGCGGCTGGTAGCCCGAGGTGAGGCCCTTGGCGGTGGTCAGCATGTCGGGCTGCACGTCGAACACACTCTCGGAGGCAAAGTAATGCCCGAGTCGCCCAAAACTCGTCACCACCTCATCGGCAATGAAGAGCACGTCATGCTTGCGGCAGACCTCGGCGCAGCCCGCGAGGTAGCCCTCCGGCTGCACGATCACCCCGCCCGAGGCCATGACCGGCTCGGCGATGAAGGCGGCCACCTTCTCGGGGCCGACGCTCAGGATCATCGCCTCCAGCTCCGCCACCTTCTCGGCGGCGAAATCCTCCAGCGACTGCCCCTCGGGCCGGTCCTTGGGCTTGGGGCAGGAGAGGAAGTGGATGTGATCCTCGATCATGTCCATCTCCGCCTTCTCCCGCATCTTGCCCGAGCAGGAGCCGGTCAGGTAGGTGGAGCCGTGATAGGCGTTGACCCTTGAAATGATGTGTTTTTTCTCGGTCCGCCCGAGGCAGTTGTTGTAGAAGAAGGCAAAGCGCAGGGCAGAGTCCACCGCCGTCGAGCCGCCGGTGGTGAAGAACACGTTGTTCAGGTCGCCCGGCGCCAGCGCGGCCAGCCGTTTGGCCAGCGCGGCGGCCACATCGGAGGCCATCGACCAGGGCGAGAAATACGACAGGCGGCGCATCTGGTCGGCGCAGGCCTCCACGATCTCTTCCCGCCCGTGGCCCACATTCACGCACCACATGCCACCCGGCCCGTCGATCATCCGGTTGCCGTGACTGTCGGTGACATAGATGCCCTCGCTGTCCATGAGCACGGTGCGGGGCGTCTCGCCGATGGCGGTCACATCCTCCCATGGGTGGAGGAAATGCCGGTCGGCGCGGTGGATGTCTTTTGTCGAGGGAGAATCAGTCATGCGCGGAGCATACGCCTCTGCGCGGGGAGGTGGCAGAGGGCGCGGCGCCCCCCTGCCCTGCCCCGGTCACGCGCCTTTGGACGTGGCCTCCAGCACGGTCTCGAGGCTTACAGAGAGCTTCTCCACCAGTTCGTCGACCTCGGCCTCGGTGCAGATGAACGGCGGCGCGAGCAGCACGTGGTCGCCCTGCTGCCCGTCGATGGTGCCGTTCATCGGATAGCAGATCAGCCCGTTCTCCATCGCCTGCGCCTTCAGCCGGGCGGCGAGGCGGTAGGCCGGGTCGAAAGGCACCTTGCTCTCGCGGTCGGCCACAAACTCCAGCCCGCGGAACATGCCGCGCCCGCGAATGTCGCCAACATGGGGGTGCTGGCCGAAACGGTCGGTGAGCGCCTTGTGCAGGTAGTCCCCCATCCGGGCGGCGCGGGCGGTCATGCCGCCTTCGGTCAGCTTGGTCACCACCGCATCCGCGGCGGCGCAGGCGACCGGGTGGCCGATGTAGGTGTGGCCATGCTGGAAGAAGCCGGTGCCGCCCTTGATCGCGCGGTAAATCTCGCCGCTGCAGAGCATCGCGCCGATCGGCTGGTAGCCCGCCCCGAGGCCCTTGGCGATGGTGATGATGTCGGGGCGCACGCCATCCTGCTCGCAAGCGAAGAGCGTGCCGGTGCGGCCCATGCCGCACATCACCTCGTCGAGGATCAGAAGCACGCCGTATTTGTCACAGATCTCGCGGATGCGGCGGAAGTAGCCCTCCACCGCAGGCACCGCGCCCGCCGTGGCCCCCACCACCGGCTCTGCCAGAAAGCCGATCACCGTCTCCGGCCCGAGCCGCAGCAGCTCCGCCTCCAGCTCGTCCGCCACGCGCTGGCCGTAGGTCTCCACGCTCTCGCCCGCCTCCCGGCCGCGGTATTCGTAGCAGGGCGCGATGTGGCTGGCCGAAACCATCACCGGATCAAACGGCGCGCGGCGCCACATGTTGCCGCCGGTGCCCAGCGCCCCCAGCGTATTGCCGTGGTAGCTCTGGCGGCGGGCGACGAAGCGGGTGCGCTCCGGCTGGCCGGTCTCCAGCATGTATTGCCGGGCGAGCTTGAGCGCGGCCTCCACCGCCTCCGAGCCGCCGGACACGAAGTAGACCCGCTCGATCCCCTCAGGCGCATGGGCCACCAACCGGTCGGCCAGTGCCTCCGCCGGCTCGGAGGTGAAGAACCCGGTATGGGCAAATTCCAGCGAATCGAGCTGCGCCCGAATGGCGCCGATCACCTCCGCATCGCCATGCCCGAGGCATGAAACGGCGGCGCCCCCCGACCCGTCGAGATAGGCCTTTCCTTGCGAATCATAGAGATAGACCCCGGAGCCCCGCAGGGCCGTGGGCATGCTGCCCTTGGTGTGGCGTGGAAAGACGTGTGACATGGGCAACCCCCGGTGCATCTGGCCTGCCACCATGAAACAGATGATTCATGCGTTGACAATATCTGAAACAGATCAGACAGTCCGTGGATCACTGGGGGAGAGTTGTGTGACGCCCAAGTTCGAGGCCCGCCTGACAGACAGATACAGCGACCTGAGCGGGGCGCTGCGGGCCGCAGCCGACCACCTTGCGCGCAACCCGGTGGAGCTTGCCACACGCACCCTGCGCAGCATCGCCCGCGACAGCGGCATCTCGCCCGCCGCCTTCTCGCGGCTGGCGCGGGCACTGGGATACGACGACATCGAAGCGCTCCGCGAGGAGATGCGCGGTCGGATCGAGCAGCGGGCCAACGGCTTTGCTGGCCGCGCCGAACGGCTGCACAACGACCCCAAGAACCGCGAGGCGGGCGGCTTTCTGGAGGCGCATTTCGCCGCCTGCCAAGGCAACCTGCGCAGCTTCATCGACACGGTGGATCGCGCCGAACTGGAGCGCGCGGTGGAGCGGCTCGGCGCGGCACGCAAGGTGCTGCTGCTTGGCTCCCTCGGCTCCACGGGGGTGGTGGACTACCTCTCCTACATGGCCAACTTCTGCGCCGACAACTGGGCGCTGGCCAGCCGCAGCGGGGCCTCTCTGGGCAGCGGCCTCGTGGGGCTCGGACCCGAGGATGCATTGATCATCGTGACCAAGCCGCCCTTCTCCGACCGGGCGATCCGCGCCACCCGGCTGGCCCGCGATCAGGGGGTCTATGTCGTGCTCATCACCGACACGCTGGAGTGCCCCGCCTTGAAATACGCATCGGCCCGTTTCATTGTGCCGACAGGGAGTCAGCATTTCTACTCTTCCTATGTCACCACGGTCTTTCTCGTGGAGTGCCTCATAGGGATGCTGGTCAGCCGCTCCGGCCCTGCGGCCCGGGGGCGGATTGCCGAGGTAGAAGCTGCAAACCGGGTTCTGGCCGAAGTCTGGGACCTGTGAACGAAAAGAACATGAAACCAAAAGGGAGTTAAAAATGTTCGCCAAACTCAAACTCACGGCTATTGCCGCGGCAACGACCGCGATGATGGCCCCCGCGGCCCACGCCGAGGAATTCATCACCATCGGCACCGGCGGCGTGACCGGCGTGTATTACCCCACCGGCGGCGCGATCTGCCGTCTGGTGAACAAGGGCCGCCGCGACCACGGCATCCGCTGCTCCGTCGAATCCACCGGTGGCTCGGTCTATAATGTGAACACCATCAAGGAAGGCGAGCTGGAATTCGGCGTTGCCCAGTCCGACATCCAGTACAACGCCTTCAACGGCGTGGTGCAGTTCGAGGACGGTGCCTTTGAAGGCCTGCGCGCGGTGTTCTCCGTGCACCCCGAGCCCTTCACCGTTGTGGCCCGCGCCGATGCCGGCATCGCCACCTTCGACGACCTCAAGGGCAAGCGCGTGAACATCGGCAACCCCGGCTCTGGCCAGCGGGCAACGATGGAAGTGCTGATGGAAAAGATGGGCTGGACCGCGGGCGACTTCGCCCTCGCCTCCGAGCTGAAGGCCGCCGAGCAGTCTGCCGCGCTCTGCGACAACCAGATCGACGCGATGGTCTACACCGTCGGCCACCCCTCCGGCTCGATCCAGGAAGCCACCACCGCCTGTGACTCGGTGCTGGTGGAAGTCTCTGGCGACGCGGTGAACGCGCTGGTCGAAGAGTTCCCCTTCTACTCCGTGGCCACCATTCCGGGCGGCATGTATCGCGGCAACGACAACGACACGACCACTTTCGGTGTGCGCGCCACGCTCGTGACCTCCGACTCCGTGTCGGAAGATGCCGTGAAGGCGCTGACCGCAGCCGTCTTCGACAACTTCGAAGACTTCAAAGGCCTGCACCCCGCCTTCGCCAACCTGACGATGGAAGAGATGGCCACGCAGTCGCTCTCCGCCCCGCTGCACCCCGGCGCAGAGGCCTACTACAAGGAAAAGGGCCTGATCGAGTAATCGGCAGCTCCTGCACATGACACTACCGGGGGGCGGCGCGCTGCCCTTCGGCCCACACGGGGACCAACAACAACAGGCCAGAACGGCCATGACGGGGGTGGACCATGTCCAAGGAAAATCGCGCGCTCAGTGAAGAAGAGCTACAGGAACTCGTTGCCGCCTCCGATAGTGGCGCAAGGGTGGTTCCGGGATCACTGGGCAGGGCGATCGCCATCGTCGCGCTGATCTGGTCCATCTTTCAAGTGCTGCTGGCCTCGCCATGGGCGCCCTACCTGCTGCCCGGCGACCTGATCAACAACTCGCGGCAGATCCACCTCGCCTTCGCCATCTTCCTCTCGGCCATGGCCTACCCGCTCTGGAAGGGCGCCTCCAAAACATCGGTGCCGTGGTATGACTGGGTGCTTGCCCTCGGCGGCGCCTTCCTCGCGCTCTACGGTTACTTCTTCTACGAGAAGATCGTCAGCAACGGCGGCCTCGCCGATGACATGGACGCCTACGCCTCGCTGGCCGGTCTCGCCCTGCTCTTCATCGCCTCCTACCGGGTGCTCGGCCCGGTCATGGTGATCCTCGCCGTGGTCTTCCTCGGCTACGTGTTCTTTGGTGCCTCCGAGGTCGTGCCTGACCAGATCCGCTGGGCCGGCGCCTCGCTGCGCAAGGCCATGTCGCATATGTGGATCACCTCCGAGGGGGTCTTCGGCATCGCGCTCGGCGTGTCGACCAAGTTCGTCTTCCTCTTCGTGCTCTTCGGCGCGCTGCTCGATAAAGCCGGCGCGGGCAACTACTTCATCAAGATGGCCTTCGGCGCCCTCGGCCACCTGCGCGGTGGCCCGGCCAAGGCCGCCGTGGTGGGCTCTGCCGCCACCGGCCTCATTTCCGGCTCCTCCATCGCCAACGTTGTGACCACCGGCACCTTCACTATCCCGCTGATGAAGCGCGTCGGCTTCTCCGCCGAGAAGGCCGGTTCGGTCGAGGTGGCCAGTTCGGTGAACGGGCAGATCATGCCCCCGGTGATGGGCGCCGCCGCCTTCCTGATGGTCGAATACGTGGGCATCTCCTACGTCGAGGTCATCACCCACGCCTTCCTGCCCGCGATCATCAGCTACATCGCGCTGGTCTACATCGTTCACCTCGAAGCGGTGAAAAACAACATGCCCACCATCGGCAACAAGGTGGTGAACCTGTTCAACACGGTGATCGGCATGTTCCTCTTCTTCGCGGGCTTCGCGGCGCTCTGCTACGCCACCAAGTTCCCGGTGCAGTGGATCACCTCGATGTTCCCGGCAGGCTCCGGCTGGATCCTCGCGATCCTGCTCGGCCTCGTCTACGTGGTGCTGATCTACCTCGCCTCCACCACCGACGATCTGGAGCCCGATGACCCCAACGCCGAGGTGGTCGAGCTGCCGGAGATCCCCAAGATCTACAAATCGGGCCTCTACTACCTGCTGCCGATCATCGTGCTGGTCTACTTCCTGATGATCGAGCGCAAGTCGCCCGGCCTCTCGGCCTTCTGGGCCACCTTCCTGCTCTTCGGCATCCTGCTGACCCAGAAGTTCCTCAAGGCGGTTTTCCGCGGCGAGAATGCGGCGGCCAACAAGCTGAAGGACGGGGTGGTCGACCTCTACGAGGGCATGATCGACGGCGCCCGCAACATGATCGGCATCGGCCTTGCGACCGCGACCGCCGGTATCATCGTGGGCACCGTATCGCTCACCGGCATCGGCCAGGTGATGGCCGATTTCGTCGAGTTCCTCTCGGGCGGCAACCTGATCCTGATGCTGATCTTCGTGGCGATCCTGTCGCTGATCCTCGGGATGGGCCTGCCGACCACGGCCAACTACATCGTGGTCAGCTCGCTGATGGTCGCCGTGGTGGTCGAGCTTGGCGCGCAGTCGGGCCTCGTGGTGCCGCTGATCGCGGTCCACCTCTTCGTGTTCTACTTCGGGATCATGGCGGATGTGACACCACCCGTCGGCCTTGCCTCCTTCGCGGCGGCGGCAGTCTCGGGGGGTGATGCGATCCGCACCGGCTTCACCGCCTTCTTCTACAGCCTGCGGACGGTGGCCCTGCCCTTCGTCTTCATCTTCAACACCGATCTGCTGCTGATTGATGTTACATGGGTGCAGGGCATCATCGTTTTCATCGTGGCGACCATCGGCATCCTCGTGTTCACCGCCGCCACAATGGGCTGGTTCCTCACCAAGAACCGGATCTGGGAGACGGTGGCGATGCTGCTGGTGGCCTTCGCCCTCTTCCGCCCCGGCTTCTTCATGGACATGATCCAGCCGCCCTTCGCCGATATCGAGCCCGCGGGCTTCGAGCAGGCGGTGGGCGAGGCCGATGCGGGAGACACCCTGCGGGTTGTCGTCTCCGGCCCCGACTTCGACACGCTGGAGATGAAAGACACCACGCTGGTGCTTCAGGTGCCTGAAGGCGACGACGCGGCCGCCCGGGTCGAAGAGATGGGCTTCCTGCTGGTGCCCGAGGAGGGCCGGATGTATCTCGACGAGCCCGCCTTCGGCTCGCCGATCTCCGAAGACCTCTCCAGCTTCGACTTCTACGGCGACGACCGGGTCGAGATCACCGCCGTGCGCGCACCCGTCCACGGGCTGCCCAAGGAGCTGATCTTCATCCCGGCGCTGCTTCTGATGGCCCTCATCGCGCTGCTGCAGATGCGCCGCGCCCAACCCGCCCTGCGCGAAGGAGAAGCAGCATGACCCAGACCGTGCTCTGCGCCATCGACATCAACCGCCCCGAAGAAGAGGTGAAGGTGCTGCAGATGGCCAGCAAACTCGCCGAACTGGACGGCGCCCAGCTCGATGTCATCACCGTGGTGCCGGATTTCGGCGCCACCATCGTCGGCGCCTACTTCAAGGACCATGACGTGAAAACCGCCAAGGACAGCGCCGCCAAGGTTCTGAAAACAGTGGTGAACAATGTGCTCGGCGACGAGGTGGACGTGAAGGTGCGCCACCTCGTCTCGGTCGGCACCGTCTACGAGGAAGTTCTGCGTGCCGCCAAGGTCTCAGGCGCCGACCTGATCGTCCTCGGCGCCCACCGCCCAGACTTCAAGGACTACCTCCTGGGCCCCAACGCCGCCCGCGTGGTGCGCCACTCCAACTGCTCGGTCTACGTCGTCCGCTGAGGTTTAGGGGAATGCGGTCGGGCAGGCCTTTGCCCGACGCGCAGCCTAAGTTGTCGGCAGGTTCAAGCGTCGATGCTCCGCAACGCCGCCTCCAGCATGCAAATGAATCTCCCCAAAATGGTTCCCGCAGACGGCCTGGAACCGCGAACCGACTGATCAAGGACCAAGCGGCCGTGCGCGACTAGTTTCGTCGCAACAGCCTAGAGGCCATAATGACGATGGGCCGATTGCCGGTCGTAAACAGCTCTAAATGGAAAGCAGCAAAAACTACGCCCAATACCCGACCGAATGGACCTGCGCCTTCGGCAGGCGGGCCTTTTCGGTGGCATATGTTCTGAGGTCGCGGGCGGCTTTTTTTGATGCTGCGAACCACAGGCGGGTGCCGGAGGGGCAGCCTGCGAGACCGTCGCGGACGTGGGACACGAGGTCTTGATCCGTCGCGCCATCCGAGCGGCACAGCCAAGTGATGTTGCAGGATGGCGGGTAGTGGTCGGGCATGTGGATGTCGGCCTTGCTTCCGACGAGGAGGGTCACCTTGCCACGGGTCTCGGGAGGCATGGTTTGCAGCGCCCGCAGGATGGCGGGTGCGCTGGTTTCATCACCGCCTACCAATAGGTCCCCACCCGCCTCGTCAGGCTCCGGTCCTGTTCTGCCGCCCGGTCCCATCAGGCCAACCGTCTGGCCAACGGGCACGGTCTCAGCCCAGTCGCAGGTGGGGCCGCCGGGGTGGCGGAATATGTCGAAGGTCAGGCTGTGGCTCTCGGGGTGGCAGAGGCGCGTGGTGAAGACCCGGTCGCTCAGCTCGTCATCCCCCTCCGGCCAGCGGATCACGCCGGTTTCGTCGAGTAGGGGCCAGACCGGCGCGCGCCCGGCCTGCACGGGCCGAAGCAGGCGGAAGTGCCAGTGCTCGTCGCTGGCAAACCGCGCGTAGCCTTCGGGCGAAAGCTTGATGCGCATGCGCCACCACGAGTCTCCCAGCGGCGCACAGCCTGCCACCTCCCCCACCGCCAGGGTGGGTGGCAGCGCACCGGCCTCGCCCACGCCGGACCATGTGAGCGGCGGCAGGCTAGCGTCGAACTCTTCCATATGGGCCGAGATGCCGGTGCGGAAGTCTGGCAGCATGGAGGCATCGGCGCAGGCCACCTCGATCCGGCAGGCCCGGCCCGTGACCTGCACCGTCACGCGGGCAAAGCCGGCATCGGCCACTAGCATGCCCGGTGCGGGCAGTTGCGGCTCCATGCCGTGCTCGAGGTATTCGGCGCGCCAGAATTCGAGCAGGCGCGCGCCCTCGTCGTGCCGGAACTCGATGGCGGAGAGGTGGGAGAGTTGGGTCATGTGCGGTCTTTCGCAGGGGCGGCGTGGCGGCCGATAGGCACCATCATCGGTGTGCCGGTGACCGGATCGGGCAGAACGCGGGCGGTGAGGCCGAAGACCTTGGCCAGCATCGGCTCGGTGAGAATCTCCGCCGGCGGCCCGGCGGCAACGACCTGTCCGCCCGCCATGGCAACCAGCATGTCGGCATAGCGTGCGGCGAGGTTGAGATCGTGCAGCACCATCACGACGGTGGTGCCGCGGGCGCGGTTGAGGTCGGTCAGCAGGTCGAGCACCTCGACCTGGTGGTTGATGTCGAGATAGGTGGTGGGCTCGTCGAGGAGCAGCACATCGGTCTGCTGGGCGAGCGCCATGGCGATCCAGACACGCTGGCGCTGGCCGCCGGACAGGTCTTCCACCAGCCGCTCGGCCAGATCGGCGGTGCCGGTCATCTCCAGCGCCTCGGCCACGGCGGCCTCGTCTTGGGTCGTCCATCGGCCGAAGAGGCCTTGGTGCGGGTGGCGGCCACGGCTGACGAGGTCGAGCACGGTGATGCCTTCCGGCGCGATTGGCGATTGCGGCAGCAGGCCAAGGCGGCGGGCGAGCGTGCGGGGTGGCATGGCGTGGACCGGCGCACCATCGAGCAGCACCTGCCCCGCCTCGGGCCTGAGCAGCCGTGACATGGCCCGAAGCAAGGTGGATTTACCGCAGGCATTGGCGCCGATGATGGCGGTGATCTTGCCGCGCGGCAGGGCAAGGTCCATGCCTTCGATCACCGCTTCCGCCCCGTAGCCTGCGGTCAGCCCCTCGATCTGCAGCACCGTCTCGGTCACAGCGCGCCTCCTTTGCGGTGGTCGCGCAAGATCAGCGCAACGAGATAGGGCGCGCCGAGCACGCCGGTGACGATGCCCACGGGGTAGCGGGCGGGCAGCAAGACCTGCCCCGCGAAATCTGCCAGCAGCACCAGCGCTGCCCCGGTGAGCGCGGCGGGCAACAGCAGCGAGCCATCGCGGCGGAGCAGCCGGGCGGCGATGGGGC
Source organism: Oceanicola sp. (assembly GCA_017792405.1). Lineage (GTDB taxonomy): Bacteria > Pseudomonadota > Alphaproteobacteria > Rhodobacterales > Rhodobacteraceae > Vannielia. Next base: position 986,960 of record CP051231.1, on the reverse strand, counting down.
CGGAGAGGAAGGCGACGAAGGCGATCGGGCCGGTGGCGGCGGTGGCGAAGGCGACCAGCCCCACGGCGGCGCAGATCACCACCAGCCGCACCCGGCCGATGCGCACGCCCAGGGCGGCGGCTGTGTCTTCGCCCATGCGCAGGGTTTCGAGATCGCGGCGCAGCGCGATGAGCGCCCCGCCGAAGACGGCAAGCGCCACGGCCAGCGGCAGGGCCTGCGCCAATTGCGCGCCATTCACCGAGCCGGTCATCCAGCGCAGCGCCTGTTGCAGCGACCAGCTGGGCGCTTGGGTGAGCACATAGGCGGTGAAGCTCTGGAGCATGGCCGCGATGCCGATGCCCACGAGGATGAGGCGCGCCCCCGCCGCACCGCCCTTCCAGGCCAGCAGGTAGATCAGCAGCGCCACGCCCAGCCCTGCCGCCACGGCCACCACCGAGACGGCGGTGCCAGAGAGGCCCAGCATGACGATGCAGAACACCGCCGCCGCGCTGGCGCCGGAGCTGATGCCGATGATGTCGGGGCTGGCGAGCGGGTTGCGCAGGAGCGTCTGAAAGGCCACGCCGCCAAGCCCGAAGCACATGCCCGCGAGCGCCGAGACCACCACGCGCGGGCCGCGCAGCACCCCGACGGTAAAGGCCTCGCCGCCGCTCTCCAGCCCGAGGAACACCCGCAGCACGGTGAGCGGCGGGGTCAGCGACTGGCCCACCATCAGTGTCAGCGCGGCCCCGGCCAGCACCAGCGTCGTAAGCGCGGTGAGCATGGCCCTGCGCCTACGCCCCATCCGCAGCCGCAGGGCGGTGATGTTGGCCACGAGGCTCACAGCGCGGCCACCCGTTTGCGGCGCACGATCCAGATGAAGACCGGCGCGCCGATGAAGGCGGTGACGATGCCCACATCAAGCTCTGCCGGCCGCGCGACGATGCGGCCGGCCACGTCTGCCAGCATGAGAAGAACCGCGCCAGAGAGCGCCGACGCAGGCAAAATCAAGCGATAGTCCACCCCGGTCACCAGCCGGCTCAGGTGCGGCACCACGAGGCCGACAAAGCCGATTGGCCCGCAAACCGCCGTGACCGCGCCGCAGAGCAGGACTGCGCCCAAGGCGGCGACGGCGCGGGCGCGCCAGACCGTCTCTCCCAGCCCGGCGGCGGTGTCGTCGCCCAGTGCCAGCAGGTTGAGCTTGCGGGCCGAGGCGAGGGAGAGCGCCGCGCCGACCGCCAGAAAGGGCAGCACCGGCGTGATCCTCTCCCATGTTGCGCCGCCAACGCCGCCAACGAGCCAGGATTGCACCAGCCCGGCGATGTCGCCCCGGGGCAGCACAACGGCAGTGGTGAGCGAGGTGAGTGCCGCCGTCAGCGCCGCGCCCGCCAGCGCCAGCTTGAGCGGCGTGGCCCCGCCCGCGCCGAGGCTGGCGATGGCGTACACGCCGACCGCCGACAGTGCGGCGCCCAGCGTAGCGGCGAGGATGTAGCCGGTGAGCGAGCCGAGGCCGAAGCTCGCCAACCCGATCACCACCGCCAGCGCCGCGCCTGCGTTGACGCCGAGGATGCCCGGGTCGGCCAGCGGGTTGCGGGTGACGCCCTGCATCACCGCGCCGGTCAGGCCAAGCGCGGCCCCGGCCAGGGCCGCCAGCACGGTGCGCGGCACCCGGCTGGCCACGGCGGCCTCGCCCATGGTGTCCGGCGGGCCGCTCAGGGCGGAGAGGAGTTCAGACAGGCTGGTGACCCGTGCCCCGAAGGCGAGCGAAAGGCCTGCGGCCAGCACGAGCGCCGCAACGGCCGCGAGCAGCCACGCCGGGTTGGCGCCGCGCGCCACACTGCGCAGGGAGGACCAGCCGGGCCTCAAGCGCGCTCACTCCGCCTTTGCGGCGGCCTCGGAGAGCAGATCGAGGTAGGCGTCGAGCACGTAGGGAATGGCCAGCGGCGACGGGTGCGCGGCAGTGCCGAGCGGATCGTTGTTCAGCAACACGATGGAGTTGCGCGAGATCGCCGGCATCTGGCGGGTGAGCATGTAGCTGCCAAGCTGGCTCACCAGCGCGCTGCTGCCATAGGTCACCACGATATCGACATCGCCCAGAGCATCGATCCGCTCGGAGCTGATTTCGCCGGCAAAGCGCCCAGTGGCGGAGAGTTCTTTCACCGGCTCGGGCGAGACCAGCCCGAGATCGTGCAGGAAGGCCACGCGGGTATCACGGTCGGTATAGAAGGGAATGCGGCTGAGGTCGGTCGGGTCGAGATGGGTAACGAAGATCGCGCTCTTGCCCGCCAGCACCGGGTGCTCGGCCACGCCCGCCGCGATCTGCGCCTCGAGGTCCGCAACGAGCGCCTCGCCCTCCTCGGCCATGCCCATGCCAGCGCTGTTCATCCGGATCATCTGCCGCCATTCGGTTGTCCACGGCATGTCAGGGTAGGCCACCGTGGGGGCGATCTGGCTGAGGATCTGGTAGTCCTGCTCCGACAGGCCCGAATGGGCGGCGAGGATCACATCGGGCTCGGTGGCCGCCACTGCCTCGAAATCGATGCCATCGCCCTCGTCAAAGAGCACGGGAACCTCGGCGCCAAGTTCTTCCAACCGGTCCGTCACCCAGGGCAGCACCCCATCGCCGTCATCATCGCCAAAGTTCGCGGCGGCCATGCCCACCGGCACCACCCCGAGCGCCAGCGGCACCTCGTGGTTGGACCAGTTCACCGTGGCCACCCGCAGGGGCTTTTCGGGCACAACCGTGGTGCCATAGGCGTGCTCCACCTCGACTGGCCATGCGGTTTGGGCCGTGAGGGGCGCAGCGATGCCGAGCCACAGGGCAAGGGCGCAGAGATATCTGAGGCCGAGGCGCGAGACCTGCATTGTATTTCTCCCGAGGACGGGCTGACGCCCCGCCAGCGTTGGTGAGTGCGGTCTAACGGAGCGCAGCCGGGCTTTCACCCCCAATCCCAACTCTTTTGGTCAGAAAATGCCAAAAACCGGAGTCTCCTCCAAGATTTGGCAAAAGGCATCCGGTAAGGCTGCGGCTGAAATGCTGGCACTCTCCCCTCCTGCGCGCCTTCGGCGGCAGGTGTGGCGCGTGCCTGCCGCCACCCGCCCTGCGGTCAGCCACCTTCCCGCGACCCTTGGCCAAAACAACAACAGGAGCCAACCTGACGTGACCAGACTTTCCCCCTCCCCGCGCCTTGCCCGGCTGATGGCCACCAGCGCTGCAACAGCCCTGCTCGCTGCCTTCCCGGCGCAGGCGCAAGACGCCCCGGCCTTCGAACTCAGCACGATTTTCGTGGAGAGCAGCGGCCCGGGCGATGCCGACAGTGAAACCACCGTGGCGAGCCAGATCAGCTCGGGCAGCGGCCTACCGAATGACATTCTGGACAGCTCGGCCACGGTTTCGGTCGTGACCTCGGCAGAGATCGAGCGGCGCGGGGCCTCCACCACCGAGCAGGTGCTGCAATACACCTCCGGGGTGACGACCGACTTTTACGGGCGCGACGACCGCTATGACTTCTTCAAGATCCGCGGCTACGACGCCACCACCTACCGCGACGGCCTGCTGATCGGCGATGCCTTCGGCGGCGTGCGCGAGGAGCCTTTCGCCTTTGACCGGGTGGAGGTGCTGAAGGGCGCCAACTCCACCGCCTTCGGCCTGTCGGACCCTGGCGGCGCGGTGAACTTTGTCACCAAGAGCCCTACCGGCGAGCGCCTGCGCGAGATCTACGGTACACTCGGCAGCTTCAACCACAAGGAGCTGGGCTTCGACATGGGCGACAGCTTCGGCGAGGGCAGCCCGTTCTCGTGGCGGCTGACCGGCAAGATCAAGGACGGTGAGGCCGAGACCGACTCGTCCAACGATGACGAGAGTTTCTTCATGGCAGGTCTTGCATGGCGGCCGACCGATTACACCACCGTCAGCCTCGTCTATGACAAGCTCTACCGCGACGGCTACCCCAACAGCTCCGGCTATCCGGCCAATGGCGACGAGTTCGACCGTTCGCTCTTTCTTGGCGAGCCCGACTTCAACTATCTCGACACCGACCGAGACACCCTGACCCTGAAGCTCGAGCATGACTTCGGCAACGGGCTGAGCTTTGGCTCGACGGCCCGCTATACCAAGGGCACGGGCGGCTTTGGCTACGTCTTCCTCGGCGCGACCACCGGGGCGACGACGGTTTCGCGCTACTACTTCGCCAATGCCTCCGAGTTCGAAAACCTCGTGGTCGACGCGCACCTGCTCTACGAGACCGATATCGGCAACGTTCACAGCCGGACGATGGTGGGCGTGGAGTTCCGCGACAACTACCGTGAGAACAAGCTCTGGTACACCGCCGCCGCCGATATCGACTTTACCGATCCGACCTATACCGGCGGTCTCGATCTGGGCAGCACCGCGCCCTATCAGGACACCACCAACAAGGTGCAGGCCAAGTCGCTCTATCTGCAGCAGGAATTCTCGTGGGACCGGCTGATCGCGCAGGTCGGCCTGCGTCAGGACTGGATCGACCAGGAGCAAATCTACCACATCGCCGGGATGGACCTGCCGATCTCCGGCGAGTTCGAGGAGACCTCGCTGCGCGCCGGTCTGACCTACAAGCTCACGCCCGAGCTCTCGCTCTACGGCAGCTACGCGGAATCCGTGGTGCCCGCCTCCTTCAGCACGGCCTATGGCTACGGGCTGGAGCCGGAGCGCGGCAAGCAGTGGGAGTTGGGCCTCAAGTACCGGCCCGATGGCATGCGCGCGCTTTTCACTGCGTCGATCTTCGATCTGACCAAGTTCAACCAGACGGTCACCAACCCCGACACGCTGCTGGATGAGCCGGTGGGCGAAAGCCGGGTGCGCGGCCTGGAACTGGAGGCCAAGGCCGAGATCAACGACCAGCTCTCCTTCACCGGCGCCTACACCTACCTCGAAAGCGAGATCGTCCAGTCGGACAGCGGCGCCAACAACGGCAACGAGCTGCCGCACACGCCGAAGCATCAGGCCTCGCTCTGGGTCAACTACCTCGTGAACGGCGCGGGTGGGCGCGGTGACCTCGATCTCGGGCTGGGCGCCCGCTACACCGGCGAATACTGGACTTCGACAGCCAACACCGACCGGATCGACGCGGCTTGGGTCTTCGATGCCGCCGTGGGTTACCAGATTGCCGACAACACCGCGGTGCGCCTGACCGTGACCAACCTGTTCGACGAGCAGCACATCGCGCAAAAGGGCTTTTCGGCCAATTACTACAACCCCGGGCGTGAGTGGAGCCTGACGCTGAACCACACCTGGTAAGGCCGCCCTGCCCGCCCCTCCCGGTCGTTTCCCCCGGGGCTGGGCGGGCAGCAGGCCCAAGGGCGCGCGCCTAGCTGGCGCGCGCTTCGCGTCTCCAGGCCGAGGGCGTGGTGCCCTCGTACCGCCGGAACACGCGGGTCAGGTGGCCCTGATCCGAAAAGTCGTAGCGCAGGGCGATGTCCGCGAGGCTCTCGTCGCTCCGCAGCAGGCTCTCCTTCACCATCGAGATCCGCAGCTCCTGTTGCCACTGCAGAGGCGTCTTGCCCGTGGTCTTCTTGAAGGCGTGGCAGAACCACCCTTCCGAGAGGCCCACGGCCTGGCTCAGCTCTGCATTGGTCAGCCGCCCCCTGCCCCCGGAAACCAGCTGCCGCAGGCGGCGCATCTGGTTGGGCGTCAGCCCGCCCTGCGTGGTCATCTCAACAGGTTCGGCTTCTGGCGGGCCGATCAGCCCGGTCAGCAGGGCGATGGCGAGACTTTCGGCAAAGTACGGCCCCCGGCTCGGCGCGGCGATCTCTTCGGTCAGGGCGGTGGCGAGCGCCGCAAGCGCGCCGACATCTTGCACCTCGACCGGCAGGCGCAGCGCAGCCTCGGCCTCCTTCTCGCCGAACATCGGGGCCAGCCTGCGTACCAGCCAGCCGCGGTTCAGGTGCAGATCGAGATGGGAGAACTCGTGCCGCGCGTGGAACTGCGTCCACATCGGCACCCCGGCAGGCACGTAGAGCGCCCGCAGCATCGGCCGCCACTGCGGCCCCGGCTCGGCCTCCTGCTCCGAAAAGGTGATCCGGTGCGAAACATCGTTGAAGAACAGCATGACCCGTGGATCGGGCGAGCGGTAATAGCCGCGCGCACCGGGCTCGCCCTGCGCCTCCCAATGCACGGCGCACATGCCCTCGTAAGAGCGCCACTGCACCGGCGCTGTGCTCCGAATGCCATCTGTCTGGCATATCATCGAATGCATGAACCCCACGGCGGTTCCTTTCCGACCGGGATGTTGGAGGGATGGCTGGCAGCGCCGGGGGCGGATGCGGGCTGAGCGGCAGACCGAACGGCGCTGCCTGCATAAAAGCTAGGCCGGTCTTACTGGGCTTGCAAGACAGGCGCTACCCCTGCTCTGGCGCGCGGGGTGGTGGGGCCACGCCTGCCCCGGTCATTTTGCGTTGGATGCGCCCTGCCACCCATCGCAGGGTTCACTCGTCCGGGTCCGGCTGAAACAGCTCTTCGATCGTCACCCCGAAGTGCCGCGCCATCTTGAAGGCCAGCGGGAGGCTCGGGTCATATCGGCCCCGCTCGATCGCGTTGATGGTTTGCCGGCTGACCTCGAGGCTCTCGGCCAGCGTGACCTGAGACCAGTTTCGCTCCATCCGGAGCTCTCGCACCCGGTTATTCATCCGAACCGAAACCGCCCGATCACAACGCCTACGACCCAGAGCCCCGCCATCAGGGGCCACACTGCGAACATCGAGATCTTCGGGAAGCCGACGCCTTCGAGAAAGCCGTAGCCGAAAGTCAGCAGGGCCGTGCCCGCGAAAGACAGGGCCAGCGCCTCGTATTGCAGCTTTCTTTGCAACTCATCGAGTGTGCGGATGGTGAAGAGCACGGCACCGCAGATGAAGACGCCCGGAATCATCGGGCTGAGCGCAACCAGCGCCCGCAGGATCGGGCTGCTGACGCCCTGCGCAAGGATGGAATTGGACAGGAACAGCGCGCCCACATAGGCGGCCAGACCCCCGGCGAGAAAAAGAAAAGCCCGCATTGCGACCTCCACTGTGTAAAGTTAACTTTACACTAGCCGCGCCAGCCTGAAGTGTAAAGCACCCTTTACACCTCGCAAGTTCCTCGCCTGCTCACGCCGGCACGGCAACCGTCTGACCATCGGTACGGCGCAGCACTTCCATCTTTACCGAATAGACCGCTTCCAACCGCGCGGCCTGCATCAGGTCGGAGGGCGGCCCTTCGAGCGCCACCTGCCCCTGCTTGAGCGCAACGATATGGTCGCAGAACTGCGCGGCCATGTTCACCTCGTGCAGCACCACCACCACACTGCGCCCTTCTTCGTGGCACATTCGGCGCACGAGCCGCATGACCTCGACGGCATGGGCTATGTCGAGCGCCGAGATCGGCTCGTCCAGCAGCAAGGTGGAGGCCTGCTGCGCCACCATCATCGCCAGCCAGACACGCTGCCGCTCGCCGCCCGAGAGCGTATCCACCAGACGGTCGCCGAAGCGGGCAACGCCGCATTCTTCCATAGCGCGGGCCACGGTTGCCTCGTCATCCGGCCCGAAACGGCCAAGCGCGCCGTGCCAGGGGTAGCGCCCCAGCGCCACCAGTTCGCGCACCAGCATCCCCTCGGCGGGCGGCGTGGTTTGCGGCAGAAAGGCGAGGCGGCGCGCATAGTCGCGGGCGTTCCATTCGGCGAGCGCCCTACCCTCGAATTCAACGCGCCCGCCCGCCTCGATCTGCCGGGCCAGCACTTTCAGCAGGGTCGACTTGCCGGAGCCATTGTGCCCGATCAGCCCCGTCACCTTGCCCTGCGGCACTGCGAGGCTGATGCCCTCCAGCAGTCGCCTGCCCGGCACGTCGACGGTGAGGTCTTGAATGTCGAAGAGGGTCATTTGCCTGTTCTCATCATCAGCCAAAGCAGCCACGGCGCCCCGATGAGCGAGGCGAAGAGGCCGAGAGGGAGTTCATAGGGAAAGCCGGCCATGCGGGCACCGAAATCGGCCAGCAACATCAGCAGCGCGCCGATCAGCGCGGCCCCGGTGACGTGATGCATAGGCCGTGCCAGCCCCGCGCGGCGGGCCATATGCGGCGCCATCAGCCCGACAAAGCTGAGTGGTCCGACCAGCACGGTGGCGGCCCCGGTCGCCAGCCCGGCCAGCAGGATGAGCAGGAGCCGGGCCCGGCGCAGCGGCAGGCTGAGCCCACCCGCAACCCCCGCCCCCAGCGGCAGGATGGTCAGCCAGCGTGCGGTGGTGAGCGCAGCGCCCCAGAGCAGCAGCGCAAGCGCGGCCAGCGCGAGCGCGCCGGGCATCAGCACCGCTGAGGAGGAGCCGCTGAGCCAGGCCAGCACCGTCCACGAGCGCGCATCGCCCGAGGCCATCATCGCCGAGAGCACGGCCGAGGCCAGCGCCGACACCGCGATGCCCGCCAGCAGGATGCGCTCGGCGGGCATGTCGCGCCGCATCACATAGGCGGCCACCAGCGCCAGGGCGACCACCCCGCCGGTCATGGTGCCTGCATAAAGCATCGGCCCGGTGGCGGCGGTGCTCAGGTAGACCACCGCGGCAAAGCCGAGCGCGGCGCCGCCCGATACGCCCAGCACCTCGGGCGAGGCCAGCGGGTTGCCGGTGAGCCGTTGCAGCAGCGCCCCCGCCGTCGCCAGAGCGGCCCCAGCCGAGGCGGCGGCGATCAGGCGCGGCAGACGCATGGGGAGGAAATCGGAGAAGCTCTGAGCGTCGAGGATGGCCCAGCCGCCGGGCACCCGCCCGATCCAGACCAGCACGAGCGCCGCGGCGATCAGGGCCGCCAGCAGGCCGAGCAACAGGGGCATGGGGCGGGCAAGGCGCGGCGCCGCACCCTCGGCGGCCTCCCGGCCCGGCGGGGTGGAGCCGCGCAGCCGGGGCAACAGCCAGATCAGCAGCGGCCCGCCGATCAAACCAGTCAGCGCGCCGGTGGGGAACATCTCGCCACTGGCGCCTGCAACCGCCAGCACCGCGCCGTCGCAGAGCGACAGGATCAGCGCGCCGATCACCGGCGAAAGCACCAGCCGCTGCGGAATGGTGCGCGCGCCAAGGCTGCGGGCCAGCGCCGGTCCGGCGAGGCCGACAAAGCCGATCAGCCCCAGCTCGGCAGAGACCGCGGCCGCCAGCCCCACGGCCACGGCAATGCCTGCCGAACGCACCGCCGCCACGTTGAGCCCCAGCCCCGAGGCGCCCTCGACCCCGAGCGAGAGCACCCGGAGCGGGCGCGCCAGCAGTGCGGCGGCAAGGCTCCCGAGGGCGAGCACGGCGGCAAGTGAGAGCACGCCCGACCAGTCCTGCTGCACCAGCGATCCGCCGTTCCAGATCACCAGCGAGAGCAGGTATTGTCCCTGCGAGAGAGTCACGGCGGTGGCCACGGCACTCGCCGTCAGCCCCACCAGCATGCCCACGATCACCATCGTCACCGGTGCGAAACCGCGCCGCGCGCCCACCGCCAGCACCAGCGCCGCCGCTAGCGCGGCCCCCGCCACGGCCACCGGCCAGCGGCCCTCGACCAGCAATCCCGGGGCGAAGATGGTGGCCAGCACCAGCGCCAACTGCGCGCCCGAGGAGATGCCCAGCGTCGTCGGGTCGGCCACCGGGTTGCGCAGGACGGTCTGCAAAAGCGCGCCCGAAAGCCCCAGCGCCGCGCCCGCCACCAGCGCGATCACCCCGCGCGGCATCATCCCGAAGGCCAACAGGATCTGATCGAGGCTCATCTCTCCGGCGCGGAACGGCAGGCGCGGCCACGCAGCGACCGGCAACATGCCCATCGCCGCCCACGCCCAGAGCGCCAAGGCCAGCAGACCCGCGCCCGCCAGACCGATCTGCGCCGCGCGGCTCATAGCTGCACCTCGGGCGGGCGGGCGAGCGCCGCCTCCAGCAGCCGCGCAAACCGCAGGGCCGAGGGCAAACCGCCAAAGGCATTGACCTCAGGCACCTGATACACCCGTCCTTCGGCCACCGCAGGCAGGGCCTGCCAGAGCTTTGCCCGCGCCAGCCCACGGCGGGCCTGCACCGGCACATCGCCGACGATCACCACCCGCGCCTCGGGCATGGTGGCCAGTTGCTCGATCGGCACCGGGGCCAGAAAGCTGAAGCGCGTCTGCCCCTCCCAGGCGTTCGCCAGCCCAAGGCGCGCGGCGACCGAGCCAAAGAGGCTGTCAAACCCGAAGGCGCGCAGGTGGCGCGCATCGCCGATGTTGATGAGGCAGAGCGGCAGGTCGGAAAACGGGGCCACGGCGGCGGCGATCCGTGAGAGTTCCTCCTCGGCCGCCGCCTCGGCGTGCGTGGCAGCCAACGGGTCATCTATGGCCCCGGCGAGATCATGCAGGGCGGCCATGACCTTGGGCAGCGGCGGCTCGCCACGGGTGTAGAACGGCAGGTTGAGCACCGGCGCCAGTTGGCTCAGCCGCGCCTCGTAGCGGGTGTAATAGGGCGAGTTCAGGATCAGGTCGGGCCGGACCAGTTGCAGCAGTTCGAAATTCGGCGCGCCGCGCAGCCCGAGGTCCACCACCTCTTCCGGCACCGGAGGCTCGGGCGAATCCACCCGAAAGCGGATCAGCTCGCAGGCGGCCACCGGCATATGGCCAAGGGCGATTGCCGTCTCCAGCATCGCCCAGTCAATGGCCGCAAGGCGCGGCCCGCCCGGCGCGGCCTGCACAGATGAAACCGCCGCCAGCGCAAGGCCGGCGGCGATAAAGCTGCGTCGCGTGGGGGCGCCGCCCCCTACCACTTGTAGCTGACTTTGGCCGAGATCGTCCGGCCCTCGCCGTAGTAGCAGCCGAAGGAGCCGCAATTGGACAGATAGACCTCGTCGGTCAGGTTCTCGATGTTCAGCGAGGCTTCCATGTTGTCGCGGCTGTAGCCCACCGCCACGTCGACCAGGGTCACCGGGTCCATCGTGAAGTTGTTGGCCAGATCGCCCTTGCGCTCGCCGATGTAGCGCAACCCGCCGCCAACGCGGACGCCGTTGGCGAAGTCCTTGTCGAGCCAGAGGCTGGCCAGATGGCGCGGCGTGTTGGGCATCTCGTTGCCGTCGTTCGCCCCGCTCGGGTCAAGCTGCTCGGTCTCGTTGTAAGCATAGCTGGCGCGCAGGTTCATACCATTGGCCAGCTCGCCCACCGCGCCCAGCTCGATGCCGAACGACTTGACCTCGCCCACCTGACGCCGGCCTTGGGCACCGCCGAGGTTGATGGTCAGGTTCTCCTGCCGCAGATCGTAGATCGCGGCGGTGAAGAGCGCGTTGTAGCCCTCGGGCTGATACTTGACCCCAAGCTCCCACTGCTTGCCGGTGGTCGGCTTCAGCTGGTTGCCATCGCCATCGACGCCGATCTCGGGGTCGAACGAGGTGGAGTAGTTGGCATAGACCAGCGTTCCGGGAGCGATCTCGTAGCCCAGCCCGGCACGGCCCGAAAGCGCCTCGTCTTCCTGATCGATCACGCCAGTCCCGGCGAAGTTGGTGTAGGTGGTGCCTTCCTGCTTCGACCAGTCGTAGCGCAGCGCCAGAGAGCCGCGCCAAGGGCCGGCGATGATCTCATCCTGCGCATAGAGGCCGATCTGGGTCTGGGTCACCTCGGGCGTGCTGGTGTACCAAGCCGCACCGGTCGGAACGCCGCCGTAGACCGGATCCTGCCAGTTCAGGTTGGTGCCCGTGTAAAACTCCGTGGTCGTCTCTGCATCGTACTTGCGCAGGTCGAGACCGAAGAGCAGCTTGTGGGTCACGTTGCCGGTCACCACCTCGCCGGCAAACCGCGAGTCGAGGCTCAGGCCGGTGGTGTTCTCCAGCTGGTAGTTCGCGCCCCGGGTGATCTCGGTGTCGCCATTGGCGGTGCCGCTCACGTAGTGGCCGTAGTACTCCCAATCGAATTTCTCGTAACGGAAGCCCTGGGAGAAGGTCCAGCCGTTGTCGAGCTCGTGGCTCAGCTCGTACCCGAGGTTGAAGATCTTGCGGTCGTGGTCGTCCCAGTCTTCCTCACCGGTGTAGAGCTCGCGGAGATACTCGTCGTTCCCCTGCCCCGTCAGCGCGATGGGAACGCCCGGAGGCGAAACCGGCGCATCCTCGGTGTAGGAGGCGATGAAGTCCACCGTGGTGCGGTCGGTCGGCGTCCAGCGGGCAGCGAGGCCGAGATAGCCGCGCTCGAGACCGACCTCCTCGACCTGGCTCTTGTAGTCCTTGCCGATGCCGGTCACCCGGAAGGCGAGCGTATCGCTCACCGCGCGGTTCCAGTCGAAGAAGAGCTGGCCCGACCCGTTGTCATCCACCCCGGCCCCGATCTCGCCAAAGTCGAAGGCCTGCGCCCGCTTCTGCACCTGGTTGATGATGCCCGCAGGCGAGCCCGCGCCGTAGAGCGAGGAGTTGGGGCCGTTCAGCACCTCGACCTGCTGCAGCGCAAAGGTTTCATAGGCCGGGGCGCCCATGTAGCGCAGCTGGCGCAACCCGTTCACGTATTGCGAGCCGCGCGCCTCGAAGCCGCGGATGGTCGGGCTGTCGAAGCGCGGATCGACACCATAGGGGTCGCCCAGCACGCCGGGGCTGTAGCGCAGGGCCTGGCCAAGAGTCTCGGCCCCCTGATCCTCGATCTGCTGCGCGGTGACGACCGAGACGGACTGCGGCGTGTCACCAACGGGCGTGTCGGACTTGGTGGCGGACTGGTTGTAACTGGCAACGTAGCCATCGGCCTGCGTGGTCTCATCCGTGGTCGCCGTGATGACGATCGCCTCGAGGTCGATCACGTCTTGAGCGGCAAGAGCGGCAGGAACAAGGGCAATCACGCTCGCGCCGGTGAGCAGGATTGAACGACGTTTCGTTTGCATGGGGGACCTCGCGGGCGTTGGGCATTTGCTCACTGGCTTGAGCATATGCCCTCGCTCGCTACGGCGCTGGATACTCCCTTCCGCGGCAGAGTCCAGAGACCGGACAAGTCAGGTAATCCACAGTAAAACGCTGTGGCTTGTATGCAACGGGCACGGGTCAGTGGCCGGTGGGCGGCTAGGCCGCGCACCGGCGGCCAGCTCCTCTCGGAGGCGTCAGTCCGGTGCCTCGACCAGGATCTTCACATGGGACTTCTCCGCGACCAGTGCGTCGAAGCCTTCGGCAACGATATCCTTCAGCGCAATGCGCTTCGTGACCAGCTGATCGGCGTTGAAGTAGCCTTGGGTCATGAGGGCCATCACTGCCGGATAGACGTTGCGGTAGGCGATGGTGCCCTGCAGTTGGCGTTCCTTCAGAACGACGGTGTTGGGCTGGAAAGCGGCCTCCTGTTCCCAGATCGACACGACCAAAACCTGCCCCTCGTGGCGGGTGGCGTCGATGCACTGGGGCAGGACCTGCGGCGCTCCGGTCACCTCGAAGGCTACGTGAACACCGCCGGTGGCGTCGCGGATCTCGGCCACAGCGTCAGTCGCCGTGGGATCGATCACCGAGGTTGCGCCCAGCTCCAGCGCCTTCTGCCGCCGCACTTCCGACGGTTCGACAACGTGGATCTCCGAGGCACCGGCCACGCGCAGCGACTCCACCACCAGAAGCCCGATCGGACCGGCGCCGAAGACGGCGGCCTTGTCACCGGCCTTGATCCGCGACAGGCGCACGGCGTGCAGGGCAACGGCTGCTGGCTCCACGAGCGCCCCCTGCTCCATCGACAGCCCGTCAGGCATCTTGTGGACCATACGCGCGGGCACAACGCTGTGGGCGGCAAAGCCGCCATGGCCGCCGGACAGGCCGACGAAACCGAGGCTGTCGCACAGGTTGTACTTGCCTTCGAGGCAGGCCGGGCAGGCCCCGCAGGCGAAGATGGGCTCGATCGCGACCCGGTCGCCGACCGAAAGGCCTGTGACGCCGTCGCCTAGCTCGGCCACCGTGCCACAATACTCATGGCCCATGGTAATCGGCGCCTTGTCGTGGCTCAGGGGGTGGTCTTCGTCCACGGGCACGAAGATTGGGCCAGCGAGGTATTCGTGCAGGTCGCTGCCACAGATCCCGGTCCACGCCACCTTGACCTTCACCTCGCCTTTGCCCGGCTTCGGCTCCGGAACGTCTTCAACGCGAATGTCCTTCACGCCATGCCAACGTGCTGCTTTCATGTCTTTTCTCCGATGTCAGAATGGATGCGCCCGGCAGGAGGACATACCGGGCGCGCGGCATGCCAGTGACGGCGCGCCGATTTGGGCATCACGACAGGTGATGAACCTCCTGCAGGCCGTAGACCGGAGTCTCGAGCCCCTCCATGCGGGCCTTCAGTTGCAAGGCGAGATACAGCGAGTAATGCCGCGACTGGTGCAGGTTGCCGCCGTGGAACCAGAGGTTCTGCTGCTGCGTCGGCTTCCACATGTTGCGCTGCTCACCCTCCCAGGGGCCGGGGTCCTTGGTGGTATCGGAGCCGAGGCCCCAGACCTTGCCGACTTTGTCAGCCACCTCCTGGCTGATGAGATCCGCGGCCCAGCCGTTCATACTGCCGTAGCCCGTTGCCATGACCACGAGGTCGGCATCGAGGTGGGTGCCATCGGCCAGAACCACGCCGGTCTCGTCGAACCGCTCGACCTGCCCTTTCACCAGCTTCACTTCGCCGTCGATGATCAGCTGGCTGGCGCCCACGTCGATGTAATAGCCCGAGCCGCGGCGCAGGTACTTCATGAACAGGCCCGAGCCGTCATCGCCCCAGTCGAGATCGAACCCGGCCTTTTCGAGCCCGGCGTAGAACTCCGCGTCGCGCTCCCTCATCTGGTCGTAGAGCGGGATCTGGAACTCGTGCATGATCCGGTAGGGCAGCGAGGCAAAGACCATGTCGGCCTTCTCCGTCGTCATCCCACCGGCCACCGCCTCCTCGGAGTAGAGCGCACCGAGGCCGATATCCATCAGCGTGTCGGAGCGCACGATATGGGTCGAGCTGCGCTGCACCATCGTTACATCGGCATCCGCCTCCCAGAGCGCGGCGCAGATGTCATGCGCCGAGTTGTTGGAGCCGACGACGACCACCTTCTTGCCGGTCCACGCGTCCGGACCCTCGTGCTGCGAGGAGTGCTGGATCGTGCCCTTGAAGCTCTCCATGCCCGGGAAGGACGGCAGGTTGGCCTTGCCCGACATGCCCGTGGCCAGAACCAGCTGTGTTGGCCGCAGCGTGACCTCCTCGCCGCCCCTGTTGACCTTCACCTCCCATGTGCCGCTGGCCTCGTCGAAGCTGGCCTTCTGCACCTCGGACCGGGTCCAGTAGTTGATCTCCATGACCTTGGTGTACATCTCGAGCCAGTCGCCGACCTTGTCCTTTGGCGTGAAGACCGGCCAGTTGTCGGGGAACTTGATGTAGGGCAGATGGTCGTACCAGATCGGGTCGTGCAGGCAGAGCGACTTGTACCGCGAGCGCCACTGGTCGCCGGGGCGGTCGTGCTTGTCGAGCACGATGGTCGGCACGCCGAGCTGCCGGAGCCGCGCACCAAGCGCGATGCCCCCCTGCCCGCCGCCGATGATGACGGTGTAGGGCTGATCGGTATAGCCAAGCTCGGCCGCTTCGGCCTCGCGGTTTTCCTTCCATGACTTGCGGTTCTTCGCGGCACCGTGTTCGGCCCCCATCGGGCGGCGCGTACCCCGGTTTTCTTCGAAACCCTTCAGCTCCTGCATCGCGGTGAGCAGGGTCCAGATGCGGCCGTCCTTGAGGCGCATCAGCCCCCAACCGCGGCCTGCGGCGGTTTCAAAGGTGATCCATGCGGTGATGACGCCGCCATCCTCGCCGGGCAGTTCGCCCTTCTGGATGGCAAAGCCGCCTGGCTTTGTGTGCTTGAGTTGCGCCGCGAGCATATCCTGCACTTCGGCAGGCCCTTCCACGGTCTTCAGGTTCCAGGTGACGGCGATCAGGTCGCGCCAATAGCTATCGGTGGCAAAAAGGGCGCTGGCGGCCTGCGCGTCTCCCTCCTCCAGGGCGGCGTTCAGGCTGTCGAGCATGTCCTGCACCTCGGCGGTTACGGTCGAGTCGAGCATTGCGTATCCTCCTCATAGGCAATGTGATGAGGCGAGTGTGGCGAGCGGGCATACCGCCCGGCCACGACAATCTGGCGATTTTCACTGTCATTGAGCTTGCGGCAGTGCAGCATGTTGCAAACGCAACGCCGCGCAACGGCTCAGCCGGGGGCGCGCAACCCTTCCTTGCGGACGCGGCGCAGAACGGTCGAGCGGTTCACCCCCAACCTGCGGGCGGCGCGGGCCATGTTCCAGTTGCAGGCATCGAGCACCGCCTCGAGATCCGGCTCTGCCTCAGTTGGCTGAGGCGGCGGGGGAAGATCCGGCAGGTCGATGACGTCGCCTTCTGCCATCGCGCAGGCCACGTCGAGCACATTGCCGAGCTCGCGCAGGTTGCCGGGCCAGTCACGGGCCATCAGCTCGGCGCGGGCCGAAAATGTAAGCCGCCACTCCCCGCCGCAGCGCCGCCGCAGCAGCCGCTCGATCAGCCAGCCAAGATCCTGCCGCTCGCGCAGTGGCGGCAGTTCGCACACCGCCCCGGCGAGCCGGTGATAGAGCGCGGATGGCAGGGACTCGTGAGACATCAGATCACTGGGCGTCAGCCCACTCGTGCTGATCGGGCGCAGCTCGGGGTGCGCATCGAGGAGCCCGGGCAAGGCGCGGGCGGCACTGTCGGAAAGATCCTCGATGCGCCGAAGCAGCAGCGTCGCCTTGCCGGGCTGCGAAGCGATCAGCCGGGCTAACTCGCCCGCCTCCAGCCCGGCACACTCCACTGTCAGAAAGCCCCCGCGGCCGGAGGCCATGTGCAGCGCACGGGCGAGCTTGGTCTTGCCACTACCACTCTCGCCGCTGACCACGAGCGGCACGGATGTGGTCGCCAGCCGCTCCGCCCGAGACAGGAGCCGCTCCATGCCGGGATCGCTGCCCGCGAGCCCGGTCACGACCCCCATGCCGGGGCGCGTGATCATCGCCCCCTGAGGGCGGCGCGGGGCCTGCGGTGCAATCGCGTGCCCGAAGACCGCACCGCCATCGCCCAAGGCGACCACGCGGTCTTCCGTCGGGCGGTCACGCATGAGATCGGGCAGATCGTCGACGCTGATCCCGAGCAGACTGTCGATCCGCTCTCCGATCAGGCTGCCCTCGCGCGAGAGCATCCGCGTGGCCGCGTGGGTCGCCCCGATCACCCGGCCCGATCCGTCGAGGGCCACCGCGCCTTCCGGGTCCACGTCGAGAAACTCCGGACTGGACGAAAACCGCAGCACCCATTCGCGGCGGCTCGCCGCCATCAAGTTCGCCATCTCGACCCGCCGCGCGGCCGCCGTCACGAGCGACATGGCGAGGTTCTGGCTGCTCTTCGGCGATGGTGAGCGCAGCAGCGAAATATCGAGCACCGCTGCCATCTGACCGAGGCTGTCGTAGATCGGCGCGGAAGTGCAGGAAAGCGCGGTATGCGCGTTGCCGAAGTGATCGTCCTGATGAACCGTGACCGGCTCGCCCGTCACGATGCAGGCACCCACGCCGCAGGTTCCGGCAAGATCTTCGGACCAGTTCGACCCGAGGTAGAGACCGGCCCCGCGCAACTCATCGGCGAAGAGACTGTCGCCAAAGAAGTCAACACAGACCCCCTTGGCATCCGTCAGCAGCAGGACGTAATTCTGCCCCGCAACCTGCCGGAACAGGTTTTGCAGGCTGGCACGGGCCGCGCCGATCATCCACTCGGCCTGGTCGCGATGGGTCCGAAGCTCGGCATCGGTCACGATATGCGCGGGCTCAGCGCGCGCGGGGTCCATGCCGTAAAGCTCGACGCAGCGCCGCCAAGAGGCATCGACATAGCTGTCGCGCCCGGTGGCCCGGCCATCCAGAACCTGCGCGATTTCCTCCACGTGATGTCGTTCGAACATCAAAACGTTCTCCTGATGCCGAGTATACAGTCAAAAGGTGTTCACCCGAGGGGGGACTTTGGTCTGACGTACTGGGTGCGTTGTGGCACTGAAGAAATGCGGGTTGTTTTGGGTGCTGGGACCAGAGAGGTGAATGCCGCCCCTTGCTTGAGGTATAACGCAACACCGATGCCCGGTGACCTTACCCGCGTCTCGACGTCAACTTCGAAGTTGAGGGGCGACTACCATTCATTGATCATGACACACGCTCATATCAGGCTGTACGGAGAGAGCTGAAACTTGTGCAGTGCCGACTTTCGTACAGAGAAAATTCCGCATGATGAACGTATGTTCTATTGGGCGACACTGCCCCTCATCTAGTCGAACGACTCGTCCGGGATCGGCGTGCTTTGGTAAAGAGCTTCCCGTCCCGAAGCGCGTGCGCTTTGAAAGGTGTGCGTCCAATTCTCCTGCAGGCCTAGCCATCGCTGCCTATCAAACTGAGTCAGTTTGATTTGGAATGAGATCGAGCGTTACCAAACTAGAAAAATTGGACGCCAATTTGGACACTCATCCATGTGCCAAAACGGCACGTTCCAAACTTCGTCAGTCACGGGATTTTCGGAAGCACTCGCACGAAGGCGCGCAGAAGCCATATCTCCCGGCGCCCGCACGTAGCCGTAACGGAGTTCCTTAGAGCGCGGAAAATAAAGATTTGTATGGTGCCCCCACACGGACTCGAACCGCGGACCCACTGATTACAAATCACAAGTCAGATGATTTCGTGTAGTTTCGCTCCCCTTCTAATTTCCCCGTCATATCACTGAAAAACAAGAAAACTTGACGCTGTCGACATCGTCAAGCTTCGTATAGTATCGGCTTAGGTGAAAGCTGTGTGGAAGCCACGATGCCCCTGAAAGCCAAACTGACCAAATCGGTCGCTGACAAGACCGAAGCCGGAGAAAAGCCCCACGCGGTTCGTGACACCGAGATCCCTGGCTTCTCCCTTCGGGTCTATCCGAACGGACGAAAAGCCTTCTTTTATCGTTATCGTGTCGGCGGCGGACGCGGTGCGCAGATCAGGGAGCCTCGGATCGGAGATCTCGGCGAGATCACTCCGACGGAGGCCCGGGAAATCGCGCGAGATTGGGCGGCCCAGGTACGGCACGGTGGTGATCCTTTCGCCGAGCGGCGCGCGCATCGCGACGCACCGACGATGGCACAGCTCTTCGATCGATACCTTGCGGATCATGCCGCGCGGCATAAAAAGCCTGCCAGCCTGCGCAACGACATCCGAATGATCGAGAACCGGCTGCGCCCTGCTTTCGGGCGGCAGCGCGTTCATGCAATCACGCGCCAGCAGATTCGGTCGTTTCATGCGGGCCTCGAGAACAAACCCTACGAGGCCAATCGCAATCTGGCACTCCTGTCGAAGATCTTCAGCTTCGCTTGCGATGATCTGGAGTGGGTGGCTCGCGGGGACCATCCGGTCAAGGGAATCCGACGGTTCAAGGAAGAGAAACGGCGGCGCTATCTTTCGCAAGCCGAACTCGCGCGCCTCGGGGAGGCTCTGGCCAAGGCCGACGCCGGAGATCTGAGTCGGCACTATTCTCCGCATGTCACCGCGTTCTTCAGACTGCTGGTCTTCTCGGGTGCTCGTTGTAGCGAAATCCTTCAACTGCGCTGGGAGGACGTGAACTTCGACCGCGGGTGCCTGGAATTGGAGGACAGCAAAACCGGCATGCGCGATATCCATCTACCGCCCGCTGCGCTTCAGATTCTGAAGGATCTCACAAGGGAAGATGGCAATCCGTACGTCATCGTCGGGCGCAAGCCGGGTGCGCACCTGGTAAACGTCAAGGACAGTTGGATCGCGATCAGAAAAGCAGCCGGGCTCGAAGACGTGCGGCTGCACGACCTGAGGCACTCCTTTGCCAGCATCGGCGCCCGGGCTGGCATGTCGCTACCAGTGATTGGCGCACTACTCGGACATCGAGAGACTGCAACGACAGCACGGTATGCGCACTTGTCCGACGATCCCTTGAGGTATGCGGCGCAGGTGATCGGACAAGACATCGCCTCGGCGATGCGCCTCTATTCAGGTTCTGCTCGAAGGGAAAAGTATCCAGAGTCGTAGGGCAACTTGCAGGTGGAGGTAGGCAGAGTGCCACAAGATAAAGCGGAGGATGAAGGGCTCGCGTTTGATGACGAATACGCGCCAAAGCTCAAAGTGGCGCGTACTGTCGAAAATGCCAGAAGAGCGTCGCCTCGAAAGGTCTTTGGAGAGGCATTCTTAAGGTCCGCGACGCATTTCCTGCAGACACGGAACCAGTCGAACCAGCCCGTGACATGCCGGCGGCTGGCGATTGCTTTGAGAGGCTATACCCGTTCAGCAAGGATTTTTTTGGAGGCCACGCAAGCACCGAGACCGGACTACGAAGTTGAACCATCGGTGGTCGCCGAGGATCAACCGTCACCGCACCTGCCGGCCAATGCGAAAACCAAGAGGGATGCAGAACGTAAGCTGAAGCAGGCCAAGAGAGCTCTTCAGAAAGTGTTGGAGTACTTGAACTCAGAAGAGGTCTCGGTTTTCGCGAAACTAGAACCAAGAGCAACGGATTCCTTGTTTGAAGAGATCGGTCGAATAGCACTCGAACTTATCGTTCCCCTTGGGCAGCGGCGCGGGCTTCCAGCAGTCTCGATGCTCGTAACGAGCCTCCACCGTGAACTGCATAGACTTACGGGGAGTTGGCTTCGAGGATCAAGAAGTGACCGCAACGATGACGAAGAAATCTCGAATCTACTCTATGATTTAGCGCGACCGCTTATTCCGAGCTCCGTTCACGATGAAGCACTGAGAATGATCATCGAGACATCGATCAAGAAACGACATTAATATAAGATACTTATACTTCGCGCTGAACTGACACGGATTTGTTAAAGTTCGGCGCGGTGCGTCGGGAACTACATGACGCTAGGCGTGGAACGGAGATGCCATGAGCATTATCCCGAACACAAAGGCCACCGCAAGATGTCTGTTTCCAAGCACAACCACGCCCGCGAACTCCTCAGCCGAGACCAGATCCAGGAGCAGTACGGGTTGTCGCGCCGCTGGCTTGAACTCGCCGCGCTCAACGGCGGCGGCCCGCCGATGGTGAAGATCAGCACCCGGATGGTGCGCTACCAGCGCGGTGCTTTCGAGGAGTGGCTGACGTCCCGGACGGTCGCGAGCACGTCCCAGCCGTACGGCACAGACTAATCAGCGAGCTGTCGGTTTACGGGCAACCCAACTTCGCCGGGCGGACCGGCAGAGCCGATGTGACAAAGCGCAATTTTCCATCCGGGATACCAAGATATGGCGAACAAACCTTATGCACAGATCGATGGCTCGCTGTTGATTTCGAAGAAGTTCCGTGGACTCCCAAACAATGACGCGCGGTTCGCCTATGTCAGTGTGCACCTTTCGCCCATGGGGAACTACCTTGGACACTTCCGTTATCCACTTGTGGTCTGGGCGGATGAAGTTCAGTTGGACGGGGACTCCATGCGGGGAATTGCCGAACTACTCATAGAAGCCAAGTTGATCGAGTACGACTTCGATGAGGAGATCGTTCGTGTTGTCGGTTGGTTCTACAAGCGGAACCAGCCGGAGAACGGATCAAGGATGCTCGGCCTTGCGAAGGACTTTGAGCGCTTGGGCGATGATGCTCCAGAACTTCAGGCCCATGCTGTCGCCGAGTTCGCTTTTGGCTGCATCCGCGCGTCCAAGAGTTGGGACAAGGACAGTTCAGAGCACGACAAGCTCCAACGCGCTCTCACCAGCCTTCTACCCGAAAAGCATGACCAATTGGGCGATGAACTCATGGCGGCTCTTGTCGAAGAAGCAACACGAAACAAGCGGGGCGCCAGCGACGAAATCGCGCTTATGCTGCCGGCTTTCGGTGATTTCATTGTCGCCAGCCAGCAGACCCACAACGGATTAGGCGAAACCTCCTCTAGCTTGCCCGCCCCCACCCTGCCGACACCCTGTCGGCTGGGTGTCGACACCCTTTCCACAGCCTCGGGACACCCTGTGCCCACCGTGCCGGGACCCGGTAGACAGGGTCGTAGCACCCTGTCGGCACACGAGACTGAAACAACAAGAAAACTAGAAGAAACGAAGACCGAAACGGCGGCTGCGCCTGGAACGGAGACGACGTTCGCGTCCACTGATGACATGCGCCTCAGTGCTTCCGCCGTCGAGCTTCAAAACCGTGCTCACGAGGTTGGAGAGCCCGCGAAACCTGAAACCCGCCCGACTGCGGCAACTCTTAGATCGAAGTTGGCAGAAGATGCTCGCAGTGCAGAGGCTGCCATGAAGAAGAAACCATGAAGTGAAAAAAGCGGCGCCAAGCCGGCTCGACGTCAATTTGCAGGTTTGCCTCAAGACACCTTCTCATCGAAATTTCAGCACTGAGCGCCAACGAATGGAACGGCACATTGAATAGACCCAATCATCCTAGAAAACGCTCAAACATTTTTCCGCTGAGCTTGGACCCACGAGCTTCAAACGCTCTCAAATACAAGGGCGAAGAGCACTGCACGCTTGTGAAAATGCTGGCGCGAGACGGCCAGTTCCCCGAACAGTGGTGCGCAGAGATGGGCATCTCGATGGCGACTTGCTACAGCTGGGCCGATCGCTACCCCGAGTTCGACCGGGCCGTTCGTGTCGCTTGGACGTCACTGTCGGCGTTCTGGACGGCAGAAGTCGTAGCAGTTGCTCTCGGGGAGAAGCAGGCCAACGTAAAAGTCCTACTGGAGGTGCTCCGACGCCGTTTCCCGGACACTTGGGGCACGAACGCAAGGGGCACTCTCGGGCACTTTGATAGCTTTCAATCTAAGGAACGGGCGAAACAAGAAGAGGACCATAAGCATGCACGCGAACCGACTGTGACCGAATTAAGGGCGGAACTGGAAGCTCTTCGATCGAAGCAAGACGTTTCATCCTAGATGCTTGCACCTTAGGGTTCTCGTGTTCCGGCCCCGAGGCTGCGTAGCATACCAATGTCAAGGCCAGGAAAGCCGTACCGCGGCACCCGTGCGCCAGCGAGGAGCAGCAATGGGCCGTTTGAAACGTTCTGACAAATGGGGCGGAAAGCGGCCGGTCGAGGCGAGAGGCCCCGCCCGCAGCCTAGGGCGGGAAGCGGAAGTTCGCTGCGGCTGCAGCGCCTAAGAACCGTCTCGGGCGAAGCGGACGCTCGGCGATCTCTTTACAGACATCCCTACCGAAAATGGTTGCTGCAGAAAAGTCTGCAGTCGAGAGAGGTTCAGCTCCTCGCTTAGCCAATGGCCCGCACACTGAGTGAAACCGCGAAGGTAAACGGCGTCGAGCCACCGGTTTGGCTGACCGACGCGCCATCTCACATCGCAGATCACCAGAATCGACGAACTCCTGCAATAGCACTAGGCTGGTTTGGCCGCGCAATGCTGCACACCTTCGGCCGGTTGGGCCGCCTAACCGAGACGTTTCTCGCATTAACATCGCGTGCGGCAGGCCCAGCGCCCGCCGCCAACGGAGTCCGGACAGGGACTACAGGCTGCGTCTCGCCGGGTGAGGGGCTCCGCGCCGTCCAAGCCCTGCAAAAAGCCGCGCCCGGCCGGCTCCCTCAGGGCGCGTCCGGCAAGGCAGCTTGGACGTCCGTGTCGGCAACACGGGGGCCCTCGGGCACGGCGTTGATCCGGAAAAGCGTGCTCAGGAAGCCCGATTTGTCGTTCTCCGGGAAGTGCCCGGCGAAGAGCCGCTCCACAGTCCCGTCGCTGAACATGCCGTAGATCTCGAGCGCGAAGCGTTCGGGGAAGTCCGCGAAATTCGCGCCCGAAGTGACGAAGGCGTAGGGCTCGTAACTGCGTGGCGCGTCGGCCACCACCTCGAAGGCGCAGGGCTTCTCGAGGCTGCGGAGCGCAGCGCGGGCGAGCTCCAGGTCGCCGAAATAGCGCATAATCTCGCCCTCGCAGAGCGCTCTCGCGGCGCCTTGATGGGACGGATATTCCCGACCGCAGATCCAGTCGCCCTCCTCCGAGGCGTGCGCCTGCCGCGCCACGATCTCGGCGCTGGTGGAGCCCTCGACGAAGCCGTAGATGGTGTAGCGAGCTTGCTGCTCCTCCGGCGCGGCGGCGTCCGATGGGGCGGGGTAGCGCAGCCAGATCTTCTCGTCGAGCGCACCGAACCACGCCGTCAGACGCTCCCCGAGCGGCCGCTCATCGGGGCCTTGCGGGGCCGGGGGAGGGTTGGGGGCCTCCGCCCGCGTGTTGTTGCCGTCGAGCGCCACTTCGCACGCGGCGACCCGCTCGCCCGCGGCCTCGCCGGTGATCGTGCCGGCGCCTGCGCCGGTCTCGCGCCGCTCGGTCGCGTGGATCTGCACGCCGTTGGCAAGAAAGACGATGGGCGAAAAGCTCAGATCGTTGTCCGCAAAGGCGCGCAGCCGGGCGATATTGATCGTCGTGGGATCGCAGAGCAAGTCGTATTCTGTGCTCTGGCCGTCGAGAAACGGGGGTCGGTCGGACGCGTCGATGGCGCGCGCGGCGATGGACCAGCCCGCACGAGTGGCCGCTTCGGTGCAGAGATCCCAGAAGAACCCGGCGAACTGGTTCGACTTGGGATCCTTCCAGACAAACGGCGCGCCGTCCTTGCGCACCGCGATGGTGACGGTGCTCCGGCTGCCGGTGTCGAGCGCCTCCTGTTGGGCGGCGGCGGTTCCCGAGAGCAGCAAGGCGGAGAGGGCGAGGGCGCGGAAGGTCATTGCTCAGGCCCCCGAAAGTCGCTGTCGGGCGCTGTGTCCGGTCTGGCCGGGCCGCGCCTTCACCACGTCGGAAAAGGCGGCCCAAGTGGTCACGAAGAAGATAGCAGCGAATCCGATGAGCCCAGCGAGCATGCCGGCATAGAAGATGAGGCCGAAGTCGATCTCATCGAGACCGGCGCGCGGCGGCACCGCGTTCTTAGCCGAGGAGAGCGACATGAGCCACCGCGTCACGGCACCGAAAAGCGCCATCACGACGGCCGCGCCTGTGGCGGTCCGGAGCCGCAACCAAGGGCGTTTGAGGTTGGCGAGCTCGACCTTGCCGCGCGCGTGGATGCGGTCGACGATCGTGATGAGGAGCCAGCCGAGCGCGATGCCGCGGAAAACCGCCGGACCGTTGCTCTCCACGATGATCCGTACGTTCTGCAACGTCTGCTTCCCCCAGCCGACCCGGGCGGCGCTCTGCCACGCCTGCAGGCCCACCGCGAAAAGCGTCGCGACGAGCCAGGTGCCGAGGATCATCAGCAGGAACTGGCCGAGGATCGCGGACCAGTGTCGTTCCTCAAGGTTGCGCCAGTTGTCCGACCGCAGCGCGCTGTCGTAGATTGCTAGCATCACCATGAGTGGCACGACGTATTGCATTATGGCGCCGGCCACGTAATTCCCGAGCCGCAGGTGATAGGGCATACTGAACCCGGCCCATTGCAGCTGCGTCTCGAGCGCGCCGAAGAAGGTGAGGCTCCAAAGCAGCGATAGCAGCACCGCGATGGCCATGGCCCAGCCGAAGATCACGCCGCGGACCCCCGTGACAGCGCTGTCGGCGCTTCCGCCCTCGCGATAGTTGGCAACGAGCGCGCGCAGCCGCTCCATGGCTAACGTGTGCTGCCGGGGGCTTTGTGCGCCCTCCTCATTTGCATTCGTATCTTCCGCCTCGCCGGTGCGGATGATCTCGTGCTCGCGATAGAGCGCCACGAGGATGCGGAAATCGTGGGCGAGCTCGCCGGCCTGTTCGGCCAGCCGCTCCCAGCTGTCTTGCACGGGGTCGAGCGCGTCGGGATCGCTCGCACCCACATCCGGCGCTTCGGGCGCCTCTGCGGAGGCGCCGTCTGTTGGCCGGTAGTAGGACGACTTGCTGTCGAGATCTGCGATGAGCGATTTCACACGGCGCGCCAGATCGCGCTCCAACTCGTAGAAAGAGCTGCGCATCGTCTCGTTTTCGAGCTTGAGCTTGCCGTCGAGCAGCCACGACGACATGGCGAGGATGAATTCCAGATCTTCGCGGAACTCCTCGGGCGCGATCACCTGATCGGCAAAGACGGTGCGGTAATGGGCGAGCCGCGCCCAGGCTCCGCGCGGCAGAAGGAGCGTGTTCTTGGGCAGACATTCCTGGGTCGGCGGCAGGACGCTCGGCGCCCGCTCGAGCGCCCGCGCGATGGAGATGACGCGAGTCGGGATGCCTGCGAAACGGTGCGCGGCGAAGCGGATGCCGTTCTCGACGCGTTTCAGCAACGGAAAGCTCGGCGCGAACCCGACAATGACTAGGGCGACGCCAAGGGCAATCTCCGGCTTGATTCGGTCGGCATTCGCCGCAATGCCAGCGGCGCCTTCGGTGCTGACCGCGCGCTCGGCGGTCGAGTTCGGCGGGTCGAAGCCCGTCACCGCGTTGGGGCGCGCCTCGCTTGCAGCGGCAGCTGTCGCCTCGGGAAGCCCCTGTGCGCCAATATCGTCGCCTGAGGAGAAGCTCGGCCCGTCTAAAAAGGGCAGGAACTCCGCATAGGCGCAGAGCCCCAGGTAAATAACCACCATCGCCAGCGCATAGAAAAGATAGGCGCGCACGACGATGCGGCGCGCCCGCATCCGGTTGGGTGAGAGCAGACGCACTACCCGCTCGAGTTCGCGTCCGCCCTCATCAGTGACGCGGTCGAAGCGCTCGAACGAGAAAATGAGGATGATCGCCACGCCGGCGAGGAGGGCAATATTTCCGGTCATGAGGACATGGCGGCCCGGGCCTAACCAGCCGCGCTCAGCGGCAGTTTGACACGGACGGATCGCAGGTGGCTTGCGCGATGGCCATCTTTGTGCCGACAATTGCAGCCGCGATGATGATTACAGCGATCAAAAGTCTCATTGGGGTCACCGTCCACTAGAAAAAAACTTAAGATATGGTTAATAGCCTATCCAAATTTGACCCGATTCGCAACTTTGGCGTGTTTAGTGGGTCCGCGTTCAACGCTGCGTGGCGCTATTCGCTCTGGCAGACTGGATTAGATCAGCAGGCCCCAGTCGACGAGGTCGCGCTCGGTCGCTGTAACCTAGGTCATGTCGACAAATGGCGTAGCCAGAGGCGGATCGACGTAATGTCGATGAAGCCCAAGAAGCTTTTTGCGGTCCTGTCGTATCGGGTTGCGACTCGGCGGGCATTCTTCGGCTTGTTGAAGCAGCGCTCGACCAAATTGCGCACTCTGTAGAGAGACCGGTCGACGCCAACCCACATCTTGCGGGATTTCCGCATGGGGATCACGGGTAGAGCATTGCGATGTTCGACATTTGTCCGGATGTGATCCGCATCATAGCCCCGGTCGGCGAGCAAGACGCTCGGGGCGGGCAGGTTGTTGGCCATCACCAGATCGAAGGCGCCGTAGTCGGACGTCTGGCCCGGCGTGATCTCGGTTCTCATGGGCGGGCCATGCGCGCTGACGAGGAGGTGGATCCTGGTCGTGAAATCACCATTAGAACGGCCGAGACCCTATCGCGGAGTCCCCCTTATGAGCCTGCTGCCTGATGGTGAGTGCGGATCACTGTGGTATCGATCATCTGAAGCGCGTCCGGCACAGCGCTGCTGCGATTTAGCGGCTCCATGATATCCTCCCAGAGTCCTCCCAGAGTCCGGCCAGCGTCCAGCGTCGAAACTGCCGGTAGACGCTGGACCATTTGCCAAACTCTGAGGGCAGGTCGCGCCACGGAGCCCCGGTCCGGGCGATCCAGAAAATTTCATCCAGAACGCGGCGGTGATTGGCGGGTTTGCGTCCGTTCGGCGCGCGGACGGCCAGGATGAAGGGCTCAAAGAAGGCCCACTCCTCTTCCAACATAAG
This sequence comes from Oceanicola sp., assembly GCA_017792405.1. Lineage (GTDB taxonomy): Bacteria > Pseudomonadota > Alphaproteobacteria > Rhodobacterales > Rhodobacteraceae > Vannielia. Next base: position 959,272 of record CP051231.1, on the reverse strand, counting down.
GTCTCGTGCCGAGCTGGTCTCCATCGCAGATACCAGCTTGAATCACGCCTTCCGGTCGGCGTGAAAACCGTTTGTCAACACGGCCTAAACGGAATGTCGTTTGAACGACCGTTGGCGAAGGCGACTGCACTTTCACTGCGAATGGTCCTGAATGCTTCCTCGAATGCGGCTCGATCGCCTTCGAAGAGATCATCCCAGGCAATGGAGGACCCTTCCTCTGTCGCGACTTCCAGCGACCAACCGTCGTCCCCACCTTCAAGTCTGTAGATATCCACCTTGAAAGACACGCCATCCTCGACAACGCGCTGCGAAGCGCTGGAAATGACAAGGTTGGGTTCGCGTTCCATCGAAAGACCTCTTGGATGTTCCCCTGATGATTGAAGCACCTAGGACGGAAGCCAATGTCCGCAATGCGGGATGCAGTTGCAGCATCTGGTGCGATCGATTGATGGCAGCTCTGGGCCGATCAAGTCGGCAGCGTAGACGCGTTCCGCTGCTCCTCCCATCTAACCGGAAACGGCTCCAACAGCCGCGCGAGCGTCGCCCCCGGCCCCTGCTCCCCGTCCAGGATCGACACAACGATGTCGGGCGAAAGTAGCGTCAGCCTCACCGCCGGTGACACGCTCGAGCTGCAGGGCAATTTCCGCGCGGCGGATGGGTACTTCGCCGCCGACCAGACGTCCTTTTGGGGAGCGAAGATCGGTTGAGAAAAGCAAAGCGACTTCAATGAGCGGGCCGCGTTCGACAGCCCCATCGACTGCTTTGTTGCGCCCGCGGACGGAACGTAGCTCTTCGGCGCGACACTCATGGACAAGTCCAACTCCATCAGTGCCGCCCCCATGAGCGTGCGGCTTGTGCTGAACGGAAAGACTGTGGCTAGGCCATGGGCTTTTGCGGCCAGTCCTTCAGGCGACCGAGGCGCTCGAGCAGGGATTGCCTGAGCTTTTCCTGTCCTGAGCCGTGATGCAGGAGTCGATGACAGTTCGGGCAGCAGGCAACCGCGTTATCGACAGTGTCTGGCCCGCCCTCTGCCAGCGGGCGCACATGGTGGACCTCCAGATACGGTTCACCGTCTTCGCGCTGGAAAGGGGCTTTCTCACTGCAGGCCTCACAGGATCCAGCGGCCTGTTCAAGCACCCACGCGATTACGTTCGGGTCCCGGACAAAGCGTTCCAATGAGCTACTCACCCGCTTGACGTCGTTCTGTCCATTAGGAGGTTTCTTGCCCTTCGCGGACGAACGTCTTGCCGCTCGGCGCGCGTTGGCCACACGCTCACGGAGCTTTTCCTCATCTGACGTTGGGGCTTCCGTCCAGACCGACGCGCCGCTGCGTCCCGTAAAGATCGCTTCCAACTGATCCATTGTCATGGCGGCCGTCTCTGACGAACGCACAATCAGCTTCATTCTCTTGCTGTTGTTGCCGGTGGAGTTCGACGTGTTCTGAAACGCCGCGGACTGTCGCCCTATTGCAAGGCGAAGATCGCTGAAATCGCTGACACCGGCCATTTTAAGTGGCCGCGGGTATCCGTCCGGCCAGACGACGCGCTCAGACTCTGGCAGACGTAGTGCCTGCGCGCTGGCCACCTGGATTTCATCGAGGCGCATGTCATGCTCCGCCATGCGTTTCAGGTGCAGAAGTATCCCGTCGATGTAGTTCTTGTTCCGACTCCGGTTTGGGCCATGGTCTGACCCGCCCCGGGACTCCACTGTCAGGGCAAATCCGTCCGGCAACTTCTCCAGCGTGAATTTCGCATCGAGCTCCCGGCCCATATCGTCGATCGGGTTTAGCAAATCGTCACTCCGCAACCGCTCATGCCATTGATACGCCAATCAGGCCCGACGCCAAGACGTTCAGAGAAGTTAGGCGGGGCAAAGTGTTGAGAGTTGAAGGCACATCCATCCGAGTTTCGGAAGATACCCCTTCTGATAAATGCTCATTGCCTGCGAGTCAGGTTTCTAGATTGGTGCGGCTATCCTCATCGCCAATCTGGAGCTGAAGCTCGTTCGACCGCAGCCACGTTGAGAAGAGGTCGGTGGTGGCGTTCACCTGATCCGGTTTCCTGAGCGCGCACTCCCACACCGTTGCAACGCGCCAGCCGTCTTTCAGAAGCTTCCCGCGAACAGATGCGTCCCGAGCGACATTTGCGGTGAACTTGGCCCGCCAGAACTCTTGGCGGGTCGATGGTGTGGTGGTGTAGCGGCACCCCTCGTGACGATGCCAGAAACAGCCATGTACGAAGACGACGGCGCGATACTTTGGGAAAACGAGGTCCGGTCGCCCACAAACGTTCTTGGAATGGAGCCGGAAGCGGAAGCCGCGCGCGTGCAACGCTCGCCTAAGCGCAAGCTCGGGCTTCGTGTTCTTTCCTCTGATCCCTGCCATCATGCGGGATCGGGTCTGCTGATCCACGATATCTGCCACATGCGTCCTGGATTTCGCCCCTGAACCTAGTATACACCGGCTGCATGAAGTTCGTCAGGAGCCTGATTTGCCTTCGACTTTCGGCATCGTCGATCTGTTCGCCGGCCCCGGCGGACTTGGCGAGGGGTTTGCATCCCTTGTCGAGGATGGCCACGCGCCGTTCCGGATCGGCATCTCAGTCGAGAAGGAGGCATCGGCTCACCGGACACTGACGCTGCGTGCATTCCTTCGCGAGTATCGGTCGCGGCACGGCGCCTTGCCTCGGCAGTTCATCGATTTCCATGCGGGAGACGCTCCTGAACCAGACTGGTCAGAAGTTGACGACGACGCGTGGCGAGTCGCTATCGAAGAAGCACGTGCCCTCGAGCTCGGAACCGAGACAGCCGCGGACGCAATTGACGCCGCCATCGACAGACTCAAGGCTAGGTACGACGATACGATCCTGATCGGCGGCCCGCCTTGTCAGGCCTACTCCCTCGTGGGTCGGGCCCGCTCGAAGGGCAAGGTCGGCTATGTGCCTGAGGAGGATGAGCGGCACTACCTGTTCCGCGAGTACATCAGGGTGCTCGACAAGCTCCGGCCGGCAGCCTTCGTGATGGAGAACGTCAAGGGCATGTTGTCCTCGACGGTCGAGAGCCGACTGGTATTCGAGATGCTGATGGAGGATCTGTCATCCTTCGGGAAGGGCCATGGCCATAAGTACGAACTGCGTGCCATCCGGGTCGAAGGTGGGCAGGCCAGCCTGCAGGAGGCTGCGCGACCTTCTGACTTCATCGTACGGGCCGAGGACTTCGGGGTTCCGCAGCGGCGTCACCGGGTGATTATCGTGGGGATCAGGTCTGATCTGGCTGGAAAGGCGGCAAGTGTCGATATAGCTGTTTCAAGCCCATCGCGAACCGTCGACGACGTCATTGGCACGATGCCTTCCTTGCGTAGCGGCATAAGCCGCGCGCCGGACAGCGCAGCGGAGTGGCGTAAGAAGGTTGTTGATGCTGCGCGACTGCTGGCGCGCATTCATGCCGGGAAAGATAATCACTCCCTCCGCGAGGCATTCAGTTCGGTAGCACGGCGCATGGCGACGGAGGCTCCGAGAAGTCGGACTGAAACGCGACTTTATGAGACCTACGGCAATTCGAACGACGAACTTCTGAATTGGCTAGAGCGTTCGGAACTACGCGCAATCGCTCAGCACGAGACACGGGGACATATGGCCTCTGATCTTGGCCGCTACCTCTTCGCCTCCGTGTTCGGGGCGGTTCACGGCCACAGCCCAAAAGCCGCAGATTTTCCGCTCGCGCTGACCCCGGATCATCGCAATTGGCACAGCGGTGTGTTTAATGACCGCTTCCGGGTCCAGCTGGCCCAGAAGACCTCGACTACCATTACGAGCCACATCTCGAAAGACGGTCACTACTTCATCCATCCCGATCCGATGCAGTGCCGCAGCCTGACAGTGCGTGAAGCAGCACGACTGCAGACCTTCCCCGACGACTACCTGTTCATGGGTAACCGGACCCAGCAATACGTCCAGGTCGGAAACGCCGTGCCGCCCTATCTCGCTCGCCAGATTGCAATTTTTTTGAGATCCGTTCTTATTTGAAGATTGGCTGCCGAGTTAGATCTTGGCGCACTGAACGCGGGTCAACACTCCGCTCTCTTTGAAGAACGCATCACCCTTTCCGGTCAGGGACTCTGCTCCTGGATCATCCATTATGACTCGGCTCTCGGTGGAACTTTTGACGCGTAAAGCAAGCTGCGCAGGAAGGTTGGACCTCAAGTTGGTACTGATAACGGAAGCGTCCGGCTTCTGAGTTGCGATAACAACGTGAATTCCAGCTGCACGGGCTTTCTGAGCCAAACGTCTCAGATGGGCTTCGATCGTTTTTTTCGCATCAGGCTCCGACGTTAGGTCCGCATATTCGTCAAGTACAATGACCCACCTTGGTATCCGTTCATCTTCTGGTGCCTGGGCGTTGTAGTCACCAAGTGATCTGACTTTCGAGCTCTTGAATCTGGAATAGCGTGCCTGCATTTCGTCCACGGCACGGGAGAGGATCTTGATTGCGTCCTCCTCATCCCAGCCGATCTCACCGTCAACATGCTCCGAGTCCGAGAGGTGCTGGAGCTCCGTGCCCTTCGGATCGATAAGCTGAAGTCGGACCTCCTCGGGGGAATAGTGCAGGGTCATCCCGGCAAGGATTGTGTTCAGGGCTTCGGATTTGCCACTTCCGGTGGTGCCGCCAATGAGCAGATGCGGCGAGTTCGATGAGGTAAAGTCAATTTCAACCACTCTTCCAAAGCGATCCTCGCCCAAAGGAACCTTGAGCCCATACTCCGGGCGTTTCCAGCGAGACCAGAGATCGGCAGCTTCGACGAAGTATCTGTCTCGATCCAGCTTCGGGACATCGATCGTCATGTAACCTTCGTCGATAGCGAAGCGGATCTCCTGAGACGCATTCAGCTTGAGCGCAAGTTTCAGCGCGTCGCTTTTCTCAATCAGCTTCTTCGGTTCAACGCCTCTTCCCGGCAGAACCCGGAACAGGATCGATGCCGGACCTTCGATGGCGTGCTGGATACCCTGTTCGGTCTTGTTAACGCTGATACCGTACTGGCCGAACGTATCGAGGATTATCTGATACCTGTGATCAAGCTCTGCCTTGCCCAGATGGCCACGGCCGCTGCCGAGGTCAATATCTTTGGCCTTGGTCACGGGTTGATCCGTGGCCACTTCCGCATCAACGGTTTCATCGTTTGAAGGGGGCATTGGAGGCGGCGGAACATCAGGCGGAGCCAACACTTCATCACCCGTATCGGTGGGTCCCGATTGCCGTTCTTCAGTATCTTTCTCAGGTTCAGATCCATCTCCCGTTGCAGCCGGTTTGAGAACCAACCGATCGGTCGGCCGATCAAGCAGGGCACTCCCTCCGGTCTGGACGATCTGAACGCGGGGGTCAGCGTCGTATGCCTCGATCGTCATCTCTCGAGGGTGCGAGTACTCGCAAATCGAATACAGCCCCGCAACCTTCACATAGGCAAAGTCACCCTTCCGGAAGAGACTTCTGATTTCCTCTGACACCCTTGAGCGCCGCGGCATTTGCCCGGATGTCTTGTCGAGCGGAATGAAAACTGCATCCTCGCTGACGGTGTCGACTGCCGAAAGAAGTGTGTCCCTCCATAGCTCACCGTCCATGGAATCCAGTTCTGGTTCCTGTGGGAAGATCGCATTGAACATTTGCAGGGTCTTGCGCACCTGTTCTGCCCCGTGCGCCTCATATCCGGACCTTCTCAATTTGCTTTCGAGGACGAGCAGATCGACCGAAAGACCTTCATCCTCAAGGCTAACCGCCAGCCTGATCATGTCCGCCCGCATCGAATTCGCCGATACGAACCATTCCGGATACTCATCGAGCGAGATCCAAGCGATGAAGCCGTCTTTCACAGAGGCCGAGAACTGACGGTCGGCGATTCGCCGGGCTATGCTCAGTCCTAGGATTTCCTCGGTTACGCGAGAAATCCCGAGCGCGTCCAGGGTCAGCCTAGGCAATATCTGCCTCGCCTCGTCGTAGATCTTCTGCGCAAGCTGCTGAGCCTGCTGCTGCGCAAGCTCCTGTCTCCCGATCAGAGTGGCAATTCGCTTCAGTTTCCTGGTCAGGCGATCGATTATGAACTGCTTGCCGGCGTTGGATGAGACGATCAGCGTGAACAGGCCACCCGGTCCGACCCCATCACGCAATGAGAGCACCTCGGGACGAGTTTCGAGCCGCTCAATCTGCTCTCTGGTTATGTGACGCTCAACTGTGATCACCCAGTGCGAGCGCTTGTGCAGCGCCCCGAAGAAGCGTGCCGTGTTGTGGAAATTGATCCGAATATCGATGAAGTCGGTTGCCTCCGGGCGATCCGCGGCAACTGGATTTCGACGTTCATGCCGGACCACCAGGGTCGACCAGTCCGACAGCGCCATGTCGGACATCTTTGGTCTCAGCGACACCCACAAAGCCGAAGCTCCGGCTCCAGAAGCGATGTACGTGGGATCGTCCAGGAGAGGATCGAACTTCCCAAGTGACGATGACTCGTCTTCGGTCTTCACATCTGTACTGACGTTGTCGTCGAGAAACTGTGGGACAATCGAAAGGTCGAAGACAAGGTGCCCGAGTGCCTCGTTGGCGTCTTCCTTGACCTTCTCGAGGTCATGAAGGTTGAGCTGAACAGGTGGAAACAACGCTCCATCCCCCGAGAGCCGGTTGTCGGTATCCACAAGTTCAAACTGGCGAGCGGCTTCGTCCCAGCAACTCTTCGGCGCGACGAATTCTATCGTCATCGCAAGGTTCTTGAATTCACCTTTCCGTACGCCTTGGACGATGTCCGCTGGAAGAGCGCTTGCTCCACCAGTGACAACAAGGATTCTCAGACCGTCAGCCTTGTAGGGATGGGCATGCAGGTATGCTGTTATCTGACGGACAATTTCAGCCACGAGACTGGAATGAATCCGGTCCCCAGACGCCGTACCACCAGACGAGGCCGCTCTCTGAAAGTTCTCCGTCCACCCCCGTTCGCCGTCCGCAAAGAGGATATGTCCGTCAGCAGCCGTGTGGATCGAGGGCTGCTGATGCGGCGAAAGTCCTTGGATCCAATTCAGATATAGCGCCTCATTCTGCTCGTTCAGACGCAGGGTGCCTTCGATCGCATCCGCCACAAGCTGGGTCGACTTCGCAAGATAGGCCGCGATCCACCTGAGCTTCAGAGGATGCGACTGAAGCATGAGCACGCGGTCACCGTCGAAACCCTGCACGCAATCAGCGTTCAGAAACTCTATCATGCCGGTCGGGTTGTCACCGTCCGGGGTAAAGGCTCTGCGAGCCTCTGCGAGCAGCGCCGACCACTGATCAAACACGTTGTTCAGCAACTCAGAGGAAAGACCATCTTTCCCGGCCTCATTCCTGAACCCTAATCTGATCTCCACCAACCGGTTTATGATTGGATGCTGGAGGACCTCCTCTCGAAGTGGACGCGCCATACCGTTCTCAAAGGGCAGGACGCGATGGGCAACTTCTTCAATCCAAGCCTCGCCATTCCTGTTCGAGGGAGCGTGCAGCTCAGCGGTGACCTCACCTCTGTCCTCCCCGCAGACTGAAATCCAGAAAAGTGCAAGGTAGGCCAGATCCTCCGGCAACCATTCGACCGACACCTCGCTGTCAATCTCGGTCCCATCTTCTGCATTCACGAGAACAAACTCTAGCGGAACAGGCAGCCAGACCGTGCCCTCGTCCTCCTCCGATGACGCGGCATCCGAGGTCTCCGCGTCAGGATCGATTTCTTTCTTGAGCGGGGGGACAGGGCTTTGCCTGGTCAGGCGATCATCGATATCGAGGGATACCGATCCAATCCCATCTGCTAGCGAGTTCCTGATTTCGAGTAGAGATCGACCGTAGAGGAAAGCAAAAAGCCCGATGGTTGGGGCATGTTGATCGCCGGCACCCGCGCCGATCCGTAGCTCGATCCTGTAATCGCCATCCTCAAAAACGTTCCTTTCTCGGAAATCTCCTGCAACCTTCGATAGCTTTATCAAGGGGTTCTCGACTCTCTCGACGGCGGGCGCGGCAAGTCTCTCGACCATTCGAAGCGTCTGCTTGGACAGCAGATCCTTCAACGGGAGCAGACTGACATCCGCTGGCTCGCTCTCGAGAAACTTGCGGGCGTCGTCTCCCGATCGGTTGTTCAAGCCGGTCTCCACGGCAAGCTCGTCGAATTCAGGTTTTCTCGACGGCGCGCTGTCCATAGTTTCTTCAGCCACGCGCTGTCCGAGAGGCAGGCCTTTCACGTCCTTGCTGAAGACCTGTTCGAAGATCCGATAGGGGATCCCCTCTCGTCTCTGTCGGGAGGGAGCGAGGCAATATGAGGAACATTCCTCACGCCAATGGACCTGCACATCGGGCTCGTAGGCTTCACCCTGCTCATCTACGAACTTGGTTCGCGCGCAGTCCTGCGCGGTCTTCTCAGCATCGAGATCGGACGACGGCGATGCGGCAAGCTCTGACCTCAAAAGGTTCAGAGAGAGGCGCCGCGAAACGCGGCCGGCACTTTGCCGCCAGTGTTCGTCGGGGAACATGTCGAGATGGACAAGGCACCTGCCGACGAGGGTGTTTGTTTCCTCGGGCGAGTAGACAGCGGAGCCGGAAACCACCTTATGCGCCGCCGCCGATACGAAGCCGGCAAACTTTCTTACGGGCACAGTCATGTCCGCGGCGTTCAGCTCTCGGAGAACCTCTACGAGGCGGTCGCGCAGGAGCTCGTTGCCCTGAGGATTGGTGGAACCAGCGACGCGTAGCGCCTGTCTGACCATCTCCTCGGGAACCAGGAACTCTCCATCCTCGTCGAACGTGCAGTCAAGAAAGTTCACGTCTCGAAGGGTAAAAAGGTTCTTCAGGCCCTGTTCGTCGCTCTCTACTTTCGTCTCGATGTAGACGAGGCCGTGTTCATTGTTGTTTCGATAATATGTAATGGAGTGGTCGGGGTCGGCCCTGAACTCACTTGGGAAGTCCTCATGTGAGTCGCTGGCGACGAGAAGTCGAACGCGCTCCAGACCGCGGCTGTCGCTCTGCTCTTGCCATGTGCGAAGGAACTCAAGAGCCTCGCCTCTGGTGAGGTTCTTCAACCTGAAGGAGTTGCGGTCAGAGTCTTCATCCGACGAGAAGCTTCGTGCAACAATCTCGAAAGCCGTGCCGGCGAGTATCTTTTCAATGTCACTCATCTTGAAGTCCGATTACGAGGCCGACTTTGGGCTGACCATTCGCGTTGCATCTGAATATTGGGTCACCAACCCGGCAGCGATCATCTGTAGAGCCAACTGTGCCTCGTTTTCCTCGAAGATACTGGCGTCGATGGAATTAACTAGGCCCGAGGCTTCCGCGGCGCCCCGACCAACCGCAACGCCGAGGCAGTCGTAAAGAACTTCTGTCGCGAACCTTTCAAAAGCCATCTCCGTTCCTGTCGGAATCGTCGCCAATACGATCATCTCGAGGGCATCGACCGAAAGCGTGAAGTGCTTTCGCCCTCGCCAGGCATTCAAAAACCCATTTGCAGCGGCGGTCGCCCAGAAAAAGCTACGGATCTTGATCCGCTGGGCATTCGGGATCTTTGGCTCAAGCTTTGCAACCGCGTTCACAATGTTGCCGAGGACCTCCTGCAAACAGCGTTGGGATACTCTCCTCAGCTGTGGACTGCCGGCACCGCAGTCGCAGATAATCGGACTTTCATCGAGACCAAGGCTCTTTCTCGCGCGCCGGTTTTGCATGAGGACAAGCCAGAACGCTGTCCAGCCCATCACTGCTCTTATCTTCGCGACTGAGGTAGCATCCTTCTGCTCTAGGATGTTCAGAATGCCGTTTCTGTAGACCTCCTCGAAGTCATCCACGTTCGCGCGTGTGGCCTTCTCAATTTCATCGAGGCCAGCTTGAGTGTCTGCCTTGCTCTGCCCATTGATGAAGTCACCCAGGATTTCCAGGGGGCTCCCCGCAGTCGCTCCGTAAAGCTTCTTGAAGCCGTACCTAATTCGCTCAAGTCGCGTCGCGTTCGGATCAGACCTGAGAATCTTGAAAGCCAGAGCTCCTCCTCCACGCAGGTAGAGGCGCTCCAGGCGGATGTCCCCGTATCTCTCCCGTGCATCCCAGTGAATAAGCGACGGCGTGTATGGAAAGAAGTGTGCCCTCGACCACTTGGGTTCCTTGGTTCCGTTGGGAATATCCAGCTGAAGACAGCGGAGCAGTTCGCGCAGAGTCTCCTCCGCGGCCGTGTCGTCGAGGAGCACGCTGTGTCGCCGCGGATCATCCTTGAAGCTGCCGTCCCAGACCAGACGTCTTCCGAAATCGTGCGACCGACGTTTGATCTTCACGGTATCGCCGGCGGGGAGCGGTTCTTCGCCCTCACCACAGTATACGAAGTTCAACAACTCAAGGCCCGGATAGTGTCCCGCGGCGTCGAAATCCAAGACCCCCCCGAACAGCTCTCGGGAAACCTCGGGACCCTTCAAGATGTTGTCTACCGATACATCCTGCATTGTCAGGCGTATTCCTCTTCTATGCTGTGCCGACCTGGATGGTGCTGCCGTCGATCGAAATGGTCTGGGACCGACCGTCTCTGATGAGATTGATCTGGTCCGAGTTTGAGTGGGTCGACTGCGCGATCCGGCCAAGGAAGCTCGCCACGCGCCGGATGTCGTGCTCGTAGAACTTGGTGGGCACATGGCCCGCCGCGGCCCTCAGAATGCAGTCAAAGGTCATCAGGTCGAGCAGAAGGTCATGTGCCGCGCGCTGCTGATCGATGATCCTCAAGATCACATGACGGTCGATCCAGTCGACGCTGCCCTTTACATGATGCGATACTTCAACGCTCGCTCCCCACTTTTCAGAGAGCCTGATCAAGTCGACATTTGCCGGCTTGATCCTCGCGGCCAGGATTGCCGTTCCCGACATTGATCTTCCGAATGCAGGGTCGACGAGATGCAGAATGGGTGTCTGCTCCGAAAACTGAAGCCCCTGAATATGGTGAAGTCCGGCGATAACTCTTTTCTTGAGAAGAGTGCGTTCCGGCACATCCATCTTGTCGTTTACGATCGCAAGGAAATCAGTTCCGTAGGGAAACCCTAGATGGGCCATATCAAAGGCGTCGCCGCCAATGCCGTCGATGTAGGCCCGACGCCTGAGCGCCCTCACGACGCGCGTGACGTTTTCGGCCTCGTCCGCTCTCTGCTTCTTGTTACGCGGATCTCCAATGATCTCGTCAATTCCATCCGCAGCATCGATCAGATCCTCTGATGACGTTGGAGGCGCAGGAAACTGCAAGTCCAGCTGTCCGTGAGCAAATATGTCCTGCTGATTGACGATGCGCTCGTCGATCTCCCGAATTGCCCGCCGTCCGGGATCGAGTTTGGGGAGCTGCTGCATGAGAGGCAGGCGCTTCAGTTGCTCCCGAGAGAGCGTTTCCGGCGCCTCGAAGGCGAGATTGTAAAACGCGTAGGCCTGTTGCCAGCCCTTCTTGCGCCGGCGCCGCATCCGGTGGACGTCCTCGCACTTCAAACCACCCGTCAGAAGATAGGCAAAGGCCATCAGCATGTCGCGGATGGTGATCACGTAGCCTATCCGCTCCAGCGTTGCGAACAACAGGCGAAGCTTTTCCTTTCTTGTCACCGCAACCTCCTCTCCGGCACGCTCGGACAGCATTTCCCGGTTGCGGCTAATCGGGCAGGCGTCGCGCGAGTCGCAATCATTGCAACTCCTCCATCTAACGCCTGAGGTCCAGTCGCGAATGGCGCGGTCCCCAAGAGACTGCCCATCATCGCCCGCGGCGGTGGACTGATGGTTGAGGTTCACGACGTGTGTACGTCCGTCGCGGCTTGCCTTTCCATCTTCGAAGGTTGACTCGAAGCTCTTGAGCAGTTCCGCGCAATAGGCTCCGGCCTTGGTGGACGAGAGGACCGCCCGGAGACGACCTTCGTTGGCGCAGATGATGGTTACGGCCTCGTCGCCGTTCGACGCTTCGACGAGGCTGGCTGCGATCTCAGGCGCAAATTCGGAGAAGTCTTTGAAGATGCGCAAGGCAGCAGTTGCAGATGCGCCGTCCTTTGCCTTGATTATCTGCCTGCCATCGCAAGCCTCGTTGATGAGCTTCCTTGCTTCATCTTCGTCATAGTCGAGAAAGTTCTCAATCACCCGACGGCAAAGATGTGTCTTCCCGTGGCCGGCATCACCAGTCAGTACGACAACAGGAGCACCAGATTTGGCGGCATCAAGCACGTAGTGAAATGCGATTGTGTCAAGATTGAGCGAGTCTTTCGCGACCTGATACTCTTCGTAGATTTGGTCATGGGAGGGGTCGAACGGCAGGAACCGTGCCATTCGGTAGACGTGTGGATTTCTGTTCTCTGACAAACTTTTTCTCCGACGCGCTTTCATAAATGCAATCATGCTCGCCGCGCCAAGGCGCTCCCGGATCAACGATAAGCATTTATAAAGTTTAAGAAAACACCAAACTTTCCTGAGACTTGGAAGGCGAGGCGCACCGTGGGCTGTCGCATAAATGGAACCGGTCGGCCGACGAAGCCTACTGTGAAGTGACACGTGCTGAAGTGTGCGGGCGTCACTGATAGCCAGCATCCCTCTGGCCTGCCCCAATGAAGTGGTCCGGTTTCAATCGTAGTGCATGACTGGCTGGACTTCACCCCGTCTTTGGTCCGGGCTTCACGCGACCTTTCGGGCCGGTGGCTCCACCCCGGAACCTGGACCACCCTAAGTGAGGATTCCCAGCGGCTGAACAGCCCGGAAGGCTGTCCCGGGCCAAGGTAGCATGGCGTTCGGTGGTCTGTCACCGATTGCGCCATGCGGTCTCACTTCGTTGTATTCGCGGCGCCAAGTTTCGACCTTTTCGCGGGCGTCCTCGAGGCTCAGGAACCAGTGCTGCCCGAGGCATTCCATGCGGACGATCGCGTTGTAGCTCTCGGCGTAGGCATTGTCCGCCGGCTTGCCGCGCCGGCTGAAGTCCAGCACCACGCCGTTGCTATAGGCCCAGAGATCGAGCTCCTTCGAGGTGAACTGGCTGCCTTGGTCGACCCTGATCGCCTTGGGTCGTCCGTAGTGCTCGCAAGCTTCTTCGAGGGCGTTGATTACCTCCATGGCCTTGGCCGATCGGCAGACACGCATCACCGGGCAGACTCTGCTCCAAGTGTCAATCACGGTCAGGACCCAGAGCCGTCGGTCGTCAAAAGTCTCGTCGAACATCCAGTCCGTCGCCCAGACCTGGTTCGGCCTGGTTGCATCGCTACGATCGCTCCGGAGCTTCGCCATCACGCGGCGCCGAGGCGGTTTCAGTCGCATCTGGAGACCTTCGAGATTGTACAATCGTCTGACCCGCTTTACATTTATCTCCTGACCTGCTCCCCTTGGAGTCCTCGTTTTGAGGTTAGCCTGTTCTCCAAGCGAGGAGACAGACGATGAAGAGAAGCCGGTTCAGCGAAGAGCAGATCATTGGCATTCTGAAGGAGCACCAGGCCGGGCTGGGCGCGAAGGAGCTGTGCCGCAAGCATGGCATCAGCGATGCGACCTTCTACAAGTGGCGCTCGAGATATGGCGGCATGGAGGTGTCGGACGCCCGGCGGCTGAAGGCGCTGGAGGCCGAGAACGCGAAGCTGAAGAAGATGCTGGCCGAACAGATGCTCGATGTAGCGACGCTGAAGGAGATGTTGGGAAAAAACTTCTGAGGCCCGGTTCGAGGCGGCGTGCCGTGGACTGGGCCATGAAGGAGAAGAGCTATTCGCAGCGGCGGGTCTGTGCCCTGGTCGGGATTGACCCGCGCGTGTATCGGCGGTAGCCGACCAGGCCGGAGGACCGGGAGTTGCGCGAGCGGCTGCGGGACCTGTCCGCTGAGAGGCGGCGGTTTGGCTATCGGCGTTTGCACATCCTGCTACGGCGGGAGGGCTGGATGCTGAACTGGAAGAAGCTTTACCGGATCTACCGGGAAGAAGGCTTAACAGTCCGTAAACGGGGCGGTCGCAAGCGGGCGCTGGGGACCAGGGCACCGATGGCGATCCCGCAGGGGCCGAACCAGCGCTGGTCGCTGGACTTCGTCTCGGACAGCCTGAGCGATGGCCGCCGCTTCCGGATCCTGTGCGTGATCGACGACTTCAGCCGCGAATGCCTGGCGACGGTCGTCGACACCTCGCTCGCCGGTCACCGCGTCGCCCGAGAGCTGGATCGGATCGCCGAGGTCAGAGGCCATCCCTGCATGTTGGTCAGCGACAACGGGACCGAGCTGACCTCGAACGCCATCCTCAAATGGCAGGAGGATCGCCGGGTCGAATGGCACTACATCGCGCCGGGGAAACCGATGCAGAACGGCTTTGTCGAGAGCTTCAATGGCCGCCTCAGGGACGAATGCCTCAACGAGCATCTGTTCGCCAACCTGCGTCATGCCCGCAGTCTGATCGCGGCGTGGTGAGACGACTACAACCATCACCGACCCCACACGAGCCTCGACGGGCTCACCCCGTGGGAGTATCACCAAAGGTCGAAAGAAGACCAAACCCTGAACAGAGCTAACCTATAAACGCGGACTCCAAGGGGAGCAGGTCAGCAGGTCCCACGAACCGCACCGCAGCATTTTGATGATCGGTGGATGGCAGCTCTGGGCCGCAAGCCACGCTGGCCAATGATATCTAGCTGGTTGTCCGGCAGACATCTCATGGAAGAACGGCCCTGATATCGCTCTAAGTATTGAGGCGTTGGCTGGCCTACATGTAACAGGACAACTGGACCGAGATCGATCTGCTGAAGCGATGGGATCCGCCACGCAAGCTCCTGGGCTATGAAATGTTTGCACCGTTCGCTCCACCGGCCAAGGCGATCGCCTATTTGCAGAATTGGTCTGTTTGCTCTGGAGTAGAACCGGGCATTCCTACGACGACGTGTCAGCGTTCGGAAGTTCGTCAATCCCGTATTATGAGCAGTTGGCCATCAGGTCGGCCTAGCCCGTAGCGTAAACCGACAGCCTTGCGGCACCGCGTGAAAGCCACGTGAAAGCTAGCATCTCCGCGACCCTCGGGCCGACTTCACCGCTCAAGACATCATCCTGAAACTTATGACTTATTTGGTGCCCCCAGAGAGACTCGAACTCCCGACCCACTGATTACAAATCAGTTGCTCTACCAGCTGAGCTATAGGGGCACTTGGCGGTCTCGTAGCGTGGGGCCGAGCGCCTTGCAAGCCCCTAGCGGTTGGCGCGGGCGAGCAGGGCGACGGCCGCGAGGCCGGTGGCGCAGATCATCAGCGCGGCGGGGGCGGCTTGTGGCAGGTGTTCGAGTGAGGCTTCCTCGTAGACCCGCACCGCCAGCGTCGAATAGTTGAACGGGCGCAGCAGCAGGGTCGCGGGCAGTTCTTTCACGCAATCGACGAAGACCAGCAGCAGCGCGGTGCCGACCGAGGCGCGCATCAGCGGCAGGTAGACCGCCCCGAGCACGCCGCGCCGGGTGCGGCCGAGCGAGCGGGCGGCCAGCGGGATGTTGGGCGAGATCCGCCCGAAGGCGGCGTCGGCGGCCCCCTGCCCGATGGCGAAGAACCGCACCATATAGGCAAAGACCAGCGCGGCGGCGGAGCCTGTCAGCACCAGCCCCGGGTCCCACCCAGTGAGCGCCAGCACCGCATCGGCCACCCGGTGGTCGAGCGCGGCCAGCGGCAGTAGCACGCCCACGCCCAGCACCGCGCCCGGCGCGGCGTACCCCAAGGTGGTGACCGGCAGCAGGGCGCGCGGCAGGGCATGGCCCGAGAGGCGCACGCCGTAGACCATAAAGAGCGCCGCCGCAACGGTCAGCATCGCAGCAAGGCCGCCCACCACCAGCGTGTTGCCGAGCGCCTCCAGCAGGCGCGGGTCGAGCCAATCGGCCTTGGGGCCAAGCCCGTGATGCACCATCACGCCCACGGGCAACAGGAAGCCCAGCGCAAACGGCACCATGCAGAGGCCGAAGGCCAGCCAGCGGCGCAGCGGGCCCAGCTCCTGCGGGGCCACGGGCCGCACGCCGCGCGCGCCCTGGTGCACCTTGGCCCGGCGGCGCGAGAGCCGCTCCAGCGTGACCAGCACCAGCACCAGCGCGAGGATCACGCAGGCCAGCTGCGCCGCGCCGCCCGCGTTGCCCGCCTCCAGCCAGGCCGAGAAGATGCCGGTGGTCAGCGTCTGCACCGCGAAAAACTCCACCGTGCCAAAGTCGCTCACCGTCTCCATCATCACGATGGCGGTGGCGGCGGCGATGGCCGGGCGGGCGAGCGGCAGGCCGACCCGCCAGAACCGCGCCACCGGGCCAGCGCCCAGCGCCCGGGCGACCTCATAGGCGCCGCCGGGTTGCTCGCGAAAGGCGGCGCGGGCCAGCAGGTAAACATAGGGGTAGAGCGAGGCCGAGAGCACGAGGATCGCCGCGCCGCGCGAGCGGATCTGCGGAAACCAGTAGTCCCGCGCGCTGGTCCAGCCGAAGGCCTCGCGCAACGCCCCCTGCACCGGGCCGGCATATTCCAGAAAATCCACCAGTGCATAGGCGCCCACATAGGCCGGCACCGCCAGCGGCAAAAACAGCGCCCACTCCAGCCAGCGCCGCCCCGGAAAGCGATACATCACCACCGTCCACGCCGCCCCCGCGCCCATCGCCGCAGAGAGCGCGCCGACACCGACCATCAGGATCAGGGTGTTTTGCAGGTAGCGCGGCAGCACGGTGGCGGCGAGATGGGGCCAGATGTTCTCTTCGGGGGTGAAGGCCATCACCACCACTGCCGCGATCGGCAGCAGCACCAGCACGGCAATCAGCACCGCCCCGGCCGACCATCCGTCAAACCGCCAGCGCCGCCCTGCCCGCGCCCCCGCGCCTACATCTGCCATCGGCTTCCTCTCATCGCCCCCGTTATTACCCCCTCGCTGCCCGGTGGAAAGCGGTTTATCTACAGGGCAATCCGCCATAATGTGCTGTGACGCCGGCGCGGGGGCCGCCTGAAGGGCGCGACGAGGCTAAACGAGTAACAAGGGGACGATCCAATGCAGGTCGTGTACCACCTGGGCGCACATTGCACCGATGAAGACAAACTCTTCCGGTGCCTTCTCAAGAACAAGGGCGCGCTTGCGGGCATCGGCACCATGGTCTCCGGGCCGGGCCGCTATCGCCGCGTGCTGCGCGAGGCCACCAATGCGCTCAAGGGGGTGCCCGCCACGCCCGAGCTGCAGGAGGATCTGCTCGCCGCGGTGATGGACGAGGACCACGCCGAGCGGCTGGTGTTCTCCAACGAGCAATTCATCTGCGCCGCCCATTCGGTACTGGCCGAAAACCGGATCTACCCGCAGATCGGCGAAAAGGTGCAGTGGATCCGCAACCTCTTTCCCGAGGCGGCAGCGGAGTTTCATATCGGCATCGCCAACCCGGCCACCTTCATCCCCGACCTCTTCGGGCGCTGCAAGGAAGAGGATTTTTCCGCCTTCCTTGCTGGCGTGACCCCGACCGATCTGCGCTGGTCCGATACGCTCACCGCCATCCGCACCGCCGTGCCCGATGCCCGCATCGTCGCGTGGTGCAACGAGGATACCCCGCTGATCTGGCCCGAGATCCTGCGCGAGATGGGCGGCATGCCCGCCGACATGCCGATCGAGGGCGAGAACGACTTTCTCGCCACCATCATGTCGGACGAGGGCGTGAAGCGGATGGAGAGCTACCTTGCCTCCCATCCGGTCAAGACCGCCCAGCAGCGCCAGCGCGTGGTCACCGCGTTTCTCGACAAATACGCCCGCCCCGAAGCCGTCGAGGTCGAGATGGACCTGCCCGGCTGGAACGAGGCCACCGTGGAGGCGCTCACCACGCTCTACCTCGAGGATCTCGCGCGCATCCGGATGATCGAAGGCATCACCTTCCTCGCGCCCTGAGCGCCGCGCGCGCCGTTTCCAACAATTTTAGTGAAATCGCCCACGGCGGTTAACCATCTCTTGGTGGTCCCCGGCCTATGCCCGCCCTGACCGACGGGAGGCTGCCCTTGCCCATCACCATCAACGCGCTCGACAACGAGTTTGCCATATCCAGCGGGTCCAACCTGAACAACGGGCCCGGTACCTCGACCTTCGATTACCCGCCCAATTCCACCAGCGATCTCACCATCACCTCCAATCAGGGAGACGGTTCGCCTTTCCAGTTCTCGGTGGGCGACACCTATGATCTCACCTATTCCGGCAATGGCGGCGGCGGCACGTTGCAGGATGCGGTCGTGGTGCGCTCCGACTTTGTCGACATCAACGGCGATCAGGGCGGCGCGGTCGTGTTTCAGGGCCTCGATGGCAGTGGCGAGCTGGTGCAGGTGGTCTGGTCTCCCGACTTCGACCTCGAAGGCTGGTATTGGGCCAACCACGATCCGCAGAACCCGCCGGGCTTCTACACCACCGATCAGGACGGGCTTCAGCAATACGGCTATGTCTGCTTCGGCTTCGGCACCCGGATTGCCACCGAGGATGGCATGGTGCCGGTGGAGCGGCTGCGGGCGGGCCAGCGGGTGCTGACCCATGACAACGGCGCGCAGCAGGTGCTCTGGATCGGGCAGAGCCTCGTGCCCGGTCTGGCCGATGCCGCACCGGTGCGCTTCGAGGCCGGGGCCTTCGGCAATGCGGCGTCGCTGGTGCTCTCGCAACAGCACCGCGTGCTTCTGGCCGATCCGCTGGCCGAGCTGCACTTCGGCGCGGCGGAGGTCTTCGTGCCCGCGCGGGCGCTGGTCGGCCTGCCGGGGATCGACATGGTGAACATGCACGAGATCGGCTACGCCCATTTTCTGCTGCCCCAGCACGAGGTGATCGAGGCCGAGGGGCTGGCCTGCGAGAGCCTCTATTTCGGCGATATCGCCCGCGCCCGGCTGGGCACCGCGGCCCAGCGCGAGATCGCCTCGGTCTTTCCCGGCCTCAGCGGCAGCATCGCCCTGCGCGAACTTGGCGGGCAGCGCTCGCTGCAACTGGCCCGCCCCACGCTCCGGTTCTACGAAGCCCGGATGCTGGCCTCGCTGATGTGGGATGTCGAACTGCCCGCCGAGCCGCGCGGCTCCACGCCGGGCTTCATCGCGGCCTGACCGGCGCCTTGACGCGTCCCGAACGGCAGACATGAAAACGCCGCCCGGAGGCGGCGCAATCGCGGTGGCCAGAGGGGCCTGTCACATGCCAAGCGCCTGCTTGTACATGTCGAGCACGGCCTCTTCCTCGGCAATGTCGTCGGGCTCACGCTTGCGCAGCGCGATCACCTTGCGCATCACCTTGGTGTCGTAGCCCCGGCCCTTGGCCTCGGCCATCACCTCTTTCTGCTGGTCGGCGATGTCTTTCTTTTCCGCCTCCAGCCGCTCGAACCGCTCGATGAACTGGCGCAGCTCATCAGCCGCCACGCGGTAGGTGCTCGGGGAGCCGCCTTCGTCCATATCGCTCATGTGTTTCTCCTTCTGCCTCGGTCTCGTTCTTCGACTTGGCGCCCTGAGTAGCGGCGTGCGCACGGCTTGAAAAGCCCCACCGCGCGGTGTACCTGCCCGCGCATGGAACAAACCACCAGTGCCCTCGACCTCTCCCTGCTCGTCTGGCCCGGCGCCGCGCTCGCGCTGGCCGGGGTGGTGGGCATCCTCGCCTGCGTCCGCTCGGTGATGAAGGCCCGTAACGCCGGGCTGCCCGACGCCGAGATGGTGGCGCATATGCAGAAGATGGGCGCATGGAACATGGCCGCTCTCGGCGTCTCGGCCATCGGCCTTGCCCTGGTGGTGATCGGGCTTTTGCTCGGCTAAGCGCCGCGCGGCGGCTTCAGAGATCGCCCCAGCCCTGCCCGTTCTTGACCAGCTCGCCGAATTGCGGCGCAGGCTCCCAGAGCGAATCGCCGTGGCTTTCGGCCCGCGCAGCCAGCTCCGCCTCCACCCGCGCCAAACCTTCCGCCTCGGCCCAATGTAGCGGCCCGCCCTCGTGGCGCGGAAAGCCGCCCGAGGCGACCAGCGCCACATCCAGCGCCGCCGCGCTCTCCACCGCGCCCTGCGCCAGCATCAACGCGCCGGCGTTCGCCATCGCAAGGCAGGCCGGGCGCACGATCTCCTTCGCCTTCCAAGCTGGCAGATCGGCCGCTTCGACGCCGCCAAAGCACATGCCCAGCCCGAAGCTGCCCCAGGCGGAATTCACCTCTGCCTCGCTGGCCTCGCCCCGCGCCACCTGCTCCTCCGCCGCCGCCCGGCACGCGCCAGCGACCAGCGCAGCCACGGAAGGCTCGGCAAAAATCGCCTGAATGCCCAAGGCCTTGGCAAGGCCGAAGCCCGCCGCCACAGCCTCTGACCCGGCATTTTCCAAAGCGCCGACTTCCAGCAGACCGGCCCGGTGTGCAGCGTCATCGAAGCGCAGTGCGATGAACCGCTCAGGGTGCGGCAGCGGGGTCGCCAGCTGGTCCAGATCGGGGCTGCGTGCCATCGTGGCCAGCACCGGCCCCGGACCCAGCAATTCGGAGAGCCGCGCCAGCAGGTCCGCCTTCAGCCCGCTCTCGTCGGGCAGGGTCTCGACTACGATATCGCAGCCCTCCAGCCCGCCATCCTCCTCGGTGCCACCGATCCGCGCCATCGAAGGGCCAACTTCCTCGGCGCGCATCCGCCCGGCCTCTGCCTCGCCCGTCAGCAGCGCCTCAACACGCTGTTTCGCGGCTTCCAGATGGGCCGCATCCTGCTCCATCAGCCGCACCTCCACGCCCGCCCGCGCGGCGGCAGCGGCCAGCGAAGCGCCCAGCGGGCCACCGCCCACCACGCCGATCCGCGCCACCCGGCCCGGCTTCTCGCCCCCCAGCCGCGCGGGGCGGGCCACAGCCCGCTCGGCAAAGAACACATGGCGCAGCGCGGCAGATTGGCGGCCTTCCCGCAGCTCCTCGAAGGCATCGAGCTCATAGGCCAGCCCGGTCTCGAACGGCAGCAGCAGCGCACTCTCGATACAGTCGATCACCCGGTGCGGCGCCTCAAGCCGGGCGCGCTCCGGGTCGCTGGCCAGCGCCGCGCGGGCCTTGGCAATGGCCGCCTCGAAAGCTCGCGGGTCGCTCAGCCCGTCCCGCACATCACGGCTGCGGCGCGGGGCGGCGGCTTCGCCCTGCCCCAACTCGCGGGCGAGCGCCAGCGTCGTCTCGGCCAGATCGCCCTCTACCACGCCATCCACCAGCCCCAGCTTTTCCGCGGTGCGGGCGCTCATCGGCTGGCCGCTCAGGGTCATCCGCAGCGCCGCCTCGGCGCCGATCAGCCGTGGCCCGCGCTGGGTGCCGCCCGCGCCGGGCACCAGCCCCAGCGTCACCTCCGGCAGGCCGAGCCGGGCATCGGGCGCCGCGAGGCGGAAGTGGCAGGCCATCGCCAGCTCAAGCCCGCCGCCCAGCGCCGCGCCCGCGATGCCCGCGACCACAGGTTTGGGGCAATCCTCGATCAGGGTGTAGACCGCGCCAAACCACGGGTCCTGCCCCGGCTGGCCAAACTCGGCAATATCCGCACCCGCGGAAAAGTTGCGCCCCGCCCCGAGGATCGCCAGCGCCGTCACCTTCGGGTCGGCCCCGGCCATGCGCACGGCCTCCCACAGCCCGCGCCGCACCGCGAGCGATTGCGCGTTCACCGGCGGCGCGTCGATCACGATCCGCGCCACGCCGTCCATCACGTTGAGCTTGACCGGAGATGCCATCGCCCTGCCCTCTGCATTCTTCCCGCCGCCTGCCCTGCGGCCTGCCGCATCAAAGCCGGGCCGGGGCAGAAAGACAAGCGCGTGCGGGCAGATAGGGCGCGGTGCGGAGGCCGCTCAGGGGGCGCAGGCCTTGCAAAACGGCGTCTGCGGCAGCAGATCGAGCCGGGCGGCCGAAATCTCGGTGCCGCATTGGGTGCAAAACCCGTACTCCCCCGCCTCGATCCGGGCGAGCGCGGCGCGGATCGCGGCCATCTCGGCCTGCCCCTTCACGCCCTGCCCCTCCAGCACCTCATCCTCTTCGCGCTCGGTGGCCAGCTCTTCCCAATCGGCGGAGTTGTGGCTCACCAGCTCGTCCTGAATCTCGTGCAGGCGGGTGTCGAGCTCGGCGAGGCGCTTTTCCAGCGCGGCCTTGCGGGCATTTACATCGGTCATGGCAGGGTCCTTCCATTCGCTGCGCCTCGGCTCAGGCTAAAGCGCTGGCAGCGGGGCGTCCTTGAGGTATATCAATCGGCGAGGCCCGGCGGTTCCATCCGCCCGGTCAAAGGCCCGCAGAAAGGACACCTCATGCCCGCGCCCCGCCAGCTCACGCCCAAGCTCTCCGTCTCGCCGCAGATCTCGCCCGAGGAGGTGCAGGCCATCGCGCAGGCAGGGTTCTCGACGATCATCTGCAACCGTCCGGATGGCGAGGTGCCGCCGGGCCTGCAGGCGGCCGATGTGGCAGCGGCGGCCGAGGCGGCAGGGCTGGCCTTCATCGTGAACCCGGTGGTGCATTCGTCGATGACCGCCGAGGTGGTGACCCGCCAGCGCGCCGCGATCGAAGAGAGCGCAGGCCCGGTGCTGGCCTATTGCCAGTCTGGCACCCGCTGCACCGTGCTCTGGATGCTCGGCGCTGCGCCAGATACGCCCCCCGCCGAGCTGATCCAAACTGCCGCCCGCGCCGGCTACGACCTCGCCGCCCTCGCCCCCCGGCTGCAAGCGCTGCACGAGGGCTGATCGGGGGTAGCGCCAAGGCGAGCCAAGGCTGACCTTCGAGCCGAGCGGTCTTAAGCACAGCCACACCGCCGCCAGACCGGGCGGCTCAAGTGCCCGTCAGCCCCTCGAGGTCCGGCAGATCGGGCAGCTCCGGCAATCCGCCCTCCCCCAGTTCGGGCAGTTCCGGCAAGTCCTCCTCGCCGAGGCCGCCAAAATCGCCATCAAGCTCCGGGATGTCCGGCAGGTCCTCCAGCCCGGCCAGCGGATCGACCCGTTCTTCCGCGTCCTCCGCGCCCGGCAGGTCTGGCAGATCGGGCAGCTCTTCGGCCTCGGGCATGGCAGGCAGGTCATCCTCCGGATCGTCAAGCGCCGCCATCGCCGCGCCCATTTCGTCCTCCGGCTCAGAGAGATCGTCGGCATCTCTCAGCCGCACCGCGCGGGCGCCCGCCGTCTGGCCCAGCCGCCCGGCGGCCACCGCCGTGCCATCGCCGGTTTCCAGCCGCAGCGCATTGATCACCCCCTCGGGCAACGCGATCACATCGCCCTCTGCAAACTCCTGCACCTCGCCAATGCTTCGGCGGAAGCGGTGCAGCACGGCGAGCAGCGTCACCTCCGCATCCATCACCTGCCCCTCCAGCCGCCGCTCCCATGCGGCACGGTCATCGGGGTGCGGCTCCGCCCCCGCCTCGCCGCTGGCCGCAGGCCGCCCCTCCGGCGCGCGGCCCAACGCCGGGAGGATCAGCTTGCCGCTGCCCTTGCGCGCGCCTTCGCCAAGGTCGAGCGCGAAATCGAGCACGTGGTAAGGCTCGTCCTCTAGCATCAGCCCCAGCGGCCGGGCATCCGGCAAGTGGCAGGAAAAGCCGAAGCCGCTGAGCCAGCTCGCCTGCGCCGCCTCGGCATAGGTTTCGGCAAGGGCGCGCAGCACCGTGTCGATCCAGTCTGCGCAGAGCGCGGCATCGGTGCGGGTGGGTTTGCGGGCCGTGGGCGCGCCCGGCGCCAGCGCCCCCGCCGTCTGCTGCTCGATCAGCGCGCCCATCAGCGCATTGTCGAGCACCATCACGCCCTGCGCCTCCTGCGGCCCCTCCAGCACGGCATAGAGCCCGTTGGCGGGCAACTCATCGAGCAGTTCGGCAAGGCTGCGGGTGCTCTGTCCGGTGCTCTCGGCGGCGGCGACAAGCTCCATCAGCTTGTCCGACACCCGCGCCATCGCGAGGCCCAGCGCCTTGGCCACGGGCGGAAGCCCGGCCACGGCAAGGGCCGGGTCGGGCGCACCGGCATCCAGCTTCCGGCGCAGCACGAGGTCTCGCGTGGTCTCGGTCATGGCTCCATCGGGCAGGCCCCGGGGGCAGGGCGTTCAGGCCGTTTGTGTCACGCGGAGGTTTGAAATTGGTTAACCCCGGATTGCCTTTCGGCACAAATCCGGCCCCCCGCTCAGGCCGCCTGCCCGGCCCGCCGGGCCAGAGGCAGCCGCGCCCTGAAGGCCGCGCCGCCGTGGCCGGGCAGGTAGCTCACCTCGCCGCCAAGCCGGGCCATGATCTCGCGGCAGATCGCCAGCCCAAGCCCCGCGCCCCCGGCGGCAGACGTATCTGTCAGCCTTGCGAATTTCTCGAAGATGATCTCCCGCGAGCGCTCCGCGATGCCCGATCCGTTGTCGATGAAGTCCACCGTCAGCTCGTGCCCCTCCGGCCCGGCCTCCTCGCCCACCTCGATCCGCAACTCCGGCGCGGGGGCATCGCAGTACTTCGCCGCATTGGCGATCAGGTTGATGAAGACCTGCACCAGCCGGTCGCCATCGGTCACCAACTCGCGGGCCTCGCGGGCGGGTGTGCGATGAATCTTCAGCCCCGCCCCCGCCGGGGCCGCAGAGGCCACCGCCCGGTCGATCAGGTCCCCCAGCCGCGCCGGGCCAAGGTTGAGGCTCACCTGCGCGTTCTCCATCACGCCAAGGTCGAGCAGGTCGTTCAGCAGCCGGGTCAGCCGCTGCGCCTCGTCGTGGATGATCCCGGCGAACCGCGCCTGATCCTCCGGTGGCAGCCCGCCATCGCGCAAAAGCTCGCTGAACGAACGGATCGAGGTCATCGGCGTGCGCAGCTCATGGCTGATCTGGCTCAAAAAGGCGTCTTTCTGGATCGAGAGCTGGGTGAGCTTCTCGTTGGCATCCCTCAGCTGCCCGGCGGTGCGCGCCAGCTCGTCTGACTTCTGCTCAAGCTGGCTGGAGTATTCGAGGATCTGCTGCGCCTCATCGGCCACCCGCATCAGGTCTTCCACCAGCACCGAGGAGCCGCCCGCCAACTGGCCCACCATCGCATGGGCCGTGGCCGCGCCCACCGAGCCGGCCAGCTCCCGCTCTACCCGGCCAAGAAAGTCGGCGGTGATCACCGGCAACTGCCCCTGCCGCCCCTGATCCTCGGCCTCGCGCCGGAACAGCGCCTGCGCCTCCTGCGCACCGAGGATGCGCTGCGCCATCATCAGCAGGTCTTCGGCCTCGGCGCTGCCCCGCGCCCAGCCCCGCGCGCCCACGGTATGGGCAAAGACATTGACCACCTGCGCCGATTGCAGCCGCTCCAGCGGGCCGGGGAAGGTGGCGAGCGAGACGCCAAGAAAGGCCAGCGTGTTCAGCCCGATGGACCAGAAGAGAGAATGCACCAGCGGGTCCATCCCGCCGATCCCGAAGAGCGCGCGCGGCCGCAGCCACTCCAGCCCCAGCGGGCCTTCGGCAAGCACCGTCGCGCCAATCGGGCCGCCGGGGCCGAAACTGGGCAAAAAGAGCGTCCACGCCCAGAGCACGAAGCCAATCACCAGCCCCGCCATCGCCCCCTTGCGGGTGGCCCCGCGCCAGAACAGCCCGCCCAGCAGCGCGGGCAGCGCCTGCGCCACGCCGGCAAAGGAGATCAGACCAATCGCCGCCAGCGCCTCGGAGCCGCCGGAAAGCCGGTAATAAAGGTAGCCCAGCAGCAGCACGCCCGCGATAGAGATGCGCCGCGCGGTCAGAACCACCGCCCGCACATCGCCCGCCATCATCGCCCCGCCCACCTGCTGGCGCCGCAGCCAGAGCGGCATGACGATATGGTTGGAGACCATGGTGGAGAGCGCAATCGCCGCCACGATCACCATGCTCGTCGCGCTGGAAAGGCCGCCCAGAAAGGCCAGCATCGCCAGCCCGCCCCGCCCCTCGCTGAGCGGCAGGGTGAGCACGAAGAGGTCGGGGTTGGAGCCCGCGGGCAGCCGCTCCAGCCCCATCACCGCGATCGGCACCACGAAGAGGCTCATCAGCAGCAGATAGAGCGGAAAGGCCCATGAGGCCGTTGCCAGATGCGCCTCGTCCGAGTTCTCGACCACCAGCACCTGAAACATCCGCGGCAGGCAGAGGATCGCGGCGGCGGAAAGAAAGGTCAGCCCCGCCCAGCGGCTCGGCACAAGCGGCCAATCTGCCATCGAGGAGGCATCGATCCGCGCCAGCATGTCGCCCACACCGCCCGCAAGGCCCCAGACCACGAAAATGCCCACCGCCAGCAAGGCAACCAGCTTCACCACCGCCTCCACCGCGATGGCGGTCACCACCCCGTGGTGGCGCTCGTTGGCATCGAGGTTCCGGGTGCCGAAGAGAATGGTGAAGAGCGCAAGGCCCCCCGCAACCCAAAGCGCATTCCGGGCCGAAAGCTCCACATCGCCCGACGATTGCGCAAAGACCTCCAGCGAGAGCGTGACCGATTGGAGTTGCAGCGCAATGTAGGGCGTGGTGCCGATCACCGCGAGCAGGGTCACGAGCACGCCCAAGGCGTTGGACTTGCCGTAGCGGTTGGAGATCAGGTCGGCGATCGAGGTGATCCGCTGGGTCCGCCCCACGCGCACCAGCTTGCGGAGTACCAGCCACCAGCCGGTGAGCACCAGCGTCGGGCCAAGGTAGATAGTCAGGTATTCGAGGCCGGAACGCGCGGCATAACCAACCGCGCCGTAAAACGTCCACGCCGTGCAGTACACGCTGAGCGACAGGGTGTAGACCATCGGCGAGCGGAGCCAGCGTGGCATCCCCCTCTGCGCCCGGCGCTCGGCAAGGAAGGCCACCAGAAACAGGAAGCCGACATAAAGCAGCGAGACCCCGACGAGGAGATTAAACGACATCGTCCCTCTCGTCGCCGGTGCCGGGCGGAAGCGGGGCCGAGAGCCGCGCGGCCACAAGCCCCGCCACGGCGATGAGCAGCGCCCAGATCCCGAAGAGGTAAATCACCCCGCCCCGCGTCTGCGGCCCCTCGCCCTGCCCGATCCAGAGCAGCGGAAAGAGCACCAGGCAAAGGCCCACCACCGGCAGCAGCCGGGCGGCATCCATCAGGCGGCGGCGGCGATAGGTCTGCCGCGCGAGAAAGAGCGGAATGTCCTCGGCGTCCACACTGTCGGCAATGTCGATCAGCCGCTGCCCCGGCGCGGCCTGCGCCCCGCGCGGCGGCTCGCCCGCGCTCATGCCCCCGCCAGCTCGCGCAGGCAGTCGAGCACCTCGTCGTTCGAGAAAGGCTTTGTCATGAAGCGGTTGGCCCCGAATTGCAGCGCAAGATCCCGGTCCTTGCCCTGCCCCTTGGCGGTGAGCATGAGCACCGGCAGCGCCGCGGTGGCCTCCTCGGCCCGCAGCTCGCGCAAGATGTCGAAACCCGACTTTCCGGGCAGCATCACATCGAGGATCATCACATCGGGCCGCGCCCGCGCCACCGCCTCCAGCGCCGTGGCGCCATCGGAATGCGTATCCACGCGCCAGCCATCCCGGCTCAAGATGAACCGGATCGCTTCGATGATGTTCGGCTCGTCTTCCACCAAGAGCACCCGTTTGCCCAACCGAGCTCCTCCCCTTGCCCCGTCCAGCGACTGCCCGGCATTTGACACTCATCCGCCCCGACTGTCAAAACGCCCCGCCGCCGCAGGCGTGACAGACCTCGCGGTGCCCGGTTGGCACGCGCCCCGCGCCGCGCCCCTCGCCCGTGCCGCGCCAAAGCCCAGGTTCGTCCAAAAGAGATTCGAGGCCTCCGGCGGGAATATTTGGAGCAAAAAAATGCGCAAAGCGCGCGCCTGCCTGCATTTTCTTGCTGCAAATATCCACCGCAACACCGCCCCCCGCGCAGCGCCCGATATGAGCCCATAACGGTGCGCCCCGTCGCGGGGCGGCGGCGCGGGGTGGGCGGGCGGGCGCGCCGCCGCACCGTGACGGCCACGCCCGCACACCCTTTGCCTTGCGCCCCCGCGCCCTATCTCTGCGCCAAGCCACAACGGACCGCCCCATGATCCTGCTCTACATCATAACCGCCGTCATCTTTCTCGTCGCAGACGCCATCATGCTGACGCAGGTGATGAAGCCGCTCTTCAGCCGCCACCTCGGTGATGCCCTGCGCGACGGCCCGCTCCTCGCCCCGGCGGCTCTGTTCTACCTCGCCTATGTCGGCGGTCTCGTGTTTCTCGTCTCCGCCCCCGCCCTGCGCGAGGCCGACCCGATGCGCGCGCTGCTCCACGGCGCCATCATCGGCGCGATGGCCTATGGCACCTATGAGTTCACCTCCATGGCGGTGATGAAGGACTGGTCCTGGGCGATGGTGGCGACCGACACCGCATGGGGCACCGTGCTCACAGGAGTCTCGGCTTGGGCCGGGGTGGCGCTGATGCTGAAATTTCAGGGCAGCTGACCACGCCCCCTTGTTGCCTCACGGCGCAGATCATAGCTGAACGGCATGAGCGCCACCGCCTGCCTGCCCGCCGACAAGCATGACATCGCAGCTATTCACCGCGCGGCCGCGCTTGCGCCCGAGGCCCGCACGCCGCTGCTGCCCGGGCTGCTGGAATGGGTGCAGGATGCCAACTGGCCCGTCGCCCGCCCGGTGGCCGACCTGCTGGTGGCCGAGGGCGCCGCACTGCTGCCCCACCTGCGCACCATCCTCCACGGCGAGGACGCGGTGTGGAAATACTGGCTGATCGAACTCGTGATCGCCCGCTTGCCCCCGGCCGACCTCGCTCCGCTGCGCCCGCTGCTGGAGCGACTCGCCAAAGCCCCCGGCCCGGAAGACCGCGCCGAAGAGGTCCATCTGGCGGCCCGCGCGGCGCTCTCCCCGCAGCCGGGCTGAAAATCCGCAGACAACCGGCGCTTTGCCCGGTTTGAGGCCGCAAATTTCCACCCCCTGCGACCACTTGCACATTGCCGTTCCTGAATGCGTTGCCTAAAAGCGGGTCCTGAAGGGAGAGCCGGGCCTTGCTGCGCGATGCATGGGCCCATTCGCTCGACCGCTCGGACAACCTACGCAAGCCGGGAGGCAGCACCTATGGCGGACGCCACCGTTCACGGTCACGACCACGAGGACAACCGGTCCTTCTTCACCCGTTGGTTCATGTCGACCAACCACAAGGATATCGGCATCCTCTACCTCTTCACCGCCGCGGCGGTGGGTTTCATCTCGGTGGCCTTCACCGTCTACATGCGGATGGAGCTGATGACCCCCGAAGTGCAGTTCATGTGCATGGAAGGCTCGCGGATGATCCCCTCCGCGGAGGAATGCACCCCGAACGGCCACCTGTGGAACGTGCTGGTCACCGCCCACGGCATCCTGATGATGTTCTTCGTGGTGATTCCGGCGCTCTTCGGCGGCTTCGGCAACTACCTGATGCCGCTCCAGATCGGCGCGCCCGACATGGCGTTCCCGCGGATGAACAACCTGTCCTACTGGCTCTACGTGACCGGCACGCTGCTGGCGGTGGCCTCGGTGCTCTCGCCCGGTGGCAACGGCCAGCTCGGCTCGGGCGTGGGCTGGGTGCTCTACCCGCCGCTCTCGACCAACGAAGGCGGCTACTCGATGGACCTCGCGATCTTCGCCGTCCACGTCTCGGGTGCCTCCTCGATCCTCGGCGCGATCAACATGATCACCACCTTCCTGAACATGCGTGCCCCCGGCATGACCCTGTTCAAGGTGCCGCTGTTCAGCTGGTCGATCTTCGTGACCGCATGGCTGATCCTGCTGGCCCTGCCGGTGCTCGCCGGCGCCATCACCATGCTGCTGACCGACCGGAACTTCGGCACCACCTTCTTCGCCCCCTCGGGCGGCGGTGACCCGATCCTCTACCAGCACATCCTGTGGTTCTTCGGCCACCCAGAGGTGTATATCATCATCCTGCCGGGCTTCGGGATCATCTCCCACGTCATCGGCACCTTCGCCCGCAAACCGATCTTCGGCTACCTGCCGATGGTCTGGGCGCTGATCGGGATCGGTGTTCTGGGCTTCGTCGTCTGGGCGCACCACATGTACACCGTTGGCATGAGCCTCACCCAGCAGAGCTATTTCATGCTGGCGACCATGGTGATCGCGGTGCCCACCGGCATCAAGATCTTCTCCTGGATCGCGACCATGTGGGGCGGCTCCATCGAGTTCAAAACCCCGATGCTCTGGGCCTTCGGCTTCCTGTTCCTCTTCACCGTGGGCGGCGTCACCGGCGTCGTGCTCTCGCAGGCCGGGATCGACCGCGCCTACCACGACACCTACTACGTCGTGGCGCACTTCCACTACGTGATGAGCCTCGGTGCGGTGTTCTGCATCTTCGCGGGGATCTACTTCTACTTCCCCAAGTTCACCGGCAAGATGTACTCGGAGACCGCAGGCAAGATCCACTTCTGGGCCATGTTCATCGGCGCCAACCTGACCTTCTTCCCCCAGCATTTCCTGGGCCGTCAGGGCATGCCGCGCCGCTACATCGACTACCCCGAAGCCTTCGCCTTCTATAACTACATCTCGTCGATCGGCGCCTTCCTCAGCTTCGCCAGCTTCGTGTTCTTCATCGTCACGATCTTCTACGCGATGCGCAAAGGCGCCCCCTCGCCCGCGGCCAACCCGTGGAACGAGCACGCCGACACGCTGGAGTGGACCCTGCCCTCCCCGCCGCCGGAGCACACCTTCGAGATCCTCCCCAAGCGCGAGGACTGGGACAAGGTCGCCCACCACTAAGCGGGCGGGACCAGAAACAAGATCAAGGGGCGCGTCATCACCGACGCGCCCCTTTTCCATTCCGGACCCTTCCACGATGCTCGAGCCCAGATGACACTGCTGACCATTCTGCTGATCGCACCGCTCGCCGCGCTGCTCCTGCTGCGCCGCCGCCCGCTCGCGCTGCCGCTAGCCCTGCTGGCAGGCTGGGCGGTGATCGCCCTGATCGCGGCCCTGTTCCCACTCTGGCCCCTGTCCGAAACCACCATCGACCGCGCCTATCACGACACCTACTACGTCGTGGCCTACAGCCATTACCTGCTCACGTCGGCCCTCATCCTCGGCGGCACCGCCCTCGTCGTGCTGGTGGTACGCGCCGCTGGGGCGCTGACCCTGCCACGCTGGAGCGCCGCCGCCCTCGCCCTCGCCCACACCGGCGCCTGCCTGACGATCCTCCCCACCTTTTCCCTGCACGCAAGTGGCGCGCCCCGCCGCTACATCGACACACCGGACAGCATCGCGATGGTGAACTGGCTCTCCAAACTGGGCGGACTGCTCAGCTTCACCGGCCTCCTGTGCTGCGCCGCGCTCCTCCTCACGGGCATCGCCCTCCGGCTCCGCGCCCGGCGCAAGGGCTGATGCCGCCCCCACCGCTGCGACGAGCCGCCGCGCCGCGCGGCACGCCGCCGAGGCGCAGCCCTCTCGCCCCCGCCGCGCCGCGGGGATAAACTCGCCCCCATGCCCTACACATGGCAAACTCCGCCGCCTGACGGCACCCGCGCGGCCCTCTCGGCCTGGCCCTTCCGGTCGCTGCCGAAAGTCGGCTTCGTCTGGTTCATCGGCGGCACGGCGGCGCTGCTCTGCATCCCGCTCATTCCCGCCCTCGGCACGCCGGTCCTCTGGGGCCTGCTGCCTTTCATGCTGGGCGCGCTCTGGCTGCTCTATTTCCTGCTGCAAAAGAGCTACCGCGATGGCGAGATCCTCGAAGAACTGACGCTCTGGCCCGATCGGCTGCTGCTCACCCGGCAAAACCCCAAGGGCGCGCCCCTGAGCTGGGAGGAAAATCCGCATTGGGTCCGCGTCACCCTGCACCGCAGCGGCGGGCCGGTGCCCTATTACGTCACCCTCTCCGGCAAGGGGCGCGAGGTTGAAATCGGGGCCTTTCTCAGCGAAGAGGAACGCAAGGCGCTCTACGCCGAGCTTGCCGCCCTGCTGCCGCTGAGAGACTGATGGCCCAACAGCCCGCCACCCCCAAATGGAAACGCGCCGCCCTCCGGGCCGCGGCCGCGTTCTCGCCAGCGCTGGCGCGCGCGCTCGGGCCTGCGCCCTCGGAACAGGCGGCGCTCACGCGCCGCGGCACCTTGCAAGCAGCGCCTTCGGCGCCGGAGGTGGTGTTCATCCTGCCGCTGGTCGGCAAGCACCACGTGGGCGACTGGGCCACAGTGGAGGCGCGTCTGGCCGAGACGCTGGCCAGCTTCGCCGCCCAGACCAATTCCCGCTGGCGCGCCCTCATCTGCGGGCAGGACGCCCCCGCCCTGCCGCCCGCGCTCGAGGCCGACAGCCGGATCACCTTCCTGCCCTTCACCGAAGACGTGGAGGGCAACGACAAATGGCGCAAGCTCGCCGCCCTCTGCCGCGCCCTGACAACGCAGGGGCCGGAAGATGGCTATGTGATGCCCTTCGATGCCGATGACCTGCTCGCCCCCGGCACGGTGGCGGAAATGCTGGCCCGCCGCGCGCCCGGCGGCTACCTCGTGGAGGAAGGCTGGATCTGGGACGCCGGGCGCGGCACCTTCGCCCGCGCCGCCCCCCGCAGCCTCGCCCAGCCGGGGCAGAAACCGTTCTGGAAGCTCTGCGGCTCCTGCGCCGCCTTCCGCTGCACCCGCGATCCGGGCGATGCGGCGTTTCTGGAGGCGCTCACCGCCCATGAGCACCGGATGTTCCCCTACCTCGCCGCACTGGCGGGCCGAAAGCTGGCACCCCTGCATGACCCGGCGGCGCTCTACATCCTGAACCACGGCGAGAACTTCGGCGCGCGGCGCGGGCGGGTGAGCTTCAAGGCGCGGTTCGTGGAGCGGTTTGCCGTGCCGGCGGAGGAAGAGGCCCAAATCCGGGCTGCGTTTCCGGCCTTGGACGCTTGAGGCCACCGTCGCAGTGGGGGCGCTGCCCCCACACCCCCGGGATATTTGACGGACCAATGAGGAGGCAGGCGCGACCGGGCGCCGGGACGGCCGTCAGGCCAGCCGGTCCTTGACCATCGGGCCAACGGCGCCGAAATCCATCTGGCCGGTGTAGCGCTCTTTCAGGATGCCCATCACCCGGCCCATGTCGCGGATGCTCTCGGCGCCGACTTCCTCGATCGCCTCGCTCACCGCGGCCTCGGCCTCGTCTTCGGTGAGCTGGGTCGGTAGGAACTCTTCGATCACCTTCACCTCGGCCAGCTCGCGCTCGGCGAGGTCGAGCCGTCCGCCTTCCTCGTAGGCGCGGGCGCTTTCCTGCCGCTGCTTCACCATCTTGCCGAGGATCCCCAGCACCTCGGCATCGGTCACACCGGCCTCGAGGCCGCCGTCCTCGCCCCGGGCGGCGATGTCCTTGTCCTTGATCGCGGCGTTGATGAGGCGCAGCGTCGAGAGGCGCTCGGCCTCCTTGGCCTTCATCGCCTCCTTCAGCGCCGTCGAGACGCGGGTGCGGATATCCATGCGGTAAAAACCCTTGATTGCGCCCGCCGCGCGTGAGTGGTTGCGCGTCCCCCGGGCCAGACAAGGGCGCAACTTACGCCGCCCTCCCGCGTGGGGCAACCCGTGCACCGGGCAACGTGGCGGAAACAGCACGTTTCAACGGCCCGCGCGCCTTTTCGGTAGCGGGTTGACGCCTCTCCCGGACCCGCCTAGGAACGGGCGGATTTGCCCGCACTGACCTATGCCCCGAAGGAGTCGCGCCGATGCCCTCAAGCCAGCCCAAGCCCACCGCCTGCCTCGCCCTTGCCGATGGCACGCTGTTCTACGGACAGGGCTTCGGAGCCGAGGGCATCCGCACCGCCGAGCTGTGCTTCAACACCGCGATGACCGGCTATCAGGAGATCATGACCGATCCCTCCTACGCCGGCCAGATCGTGACCTTCACCTTCCCCCATGTCGGCAACGTAGGCGTGAACCCCGAGGATGATGAAACCGCCGATCCGGTGGCCGAGGGTATGGTGGTGAAATGGGATCCGACGGAGCCCTCCAACTGGCGCGCCGCCGAGCAGCTGCAGGATTGGCTGGCCCGGCGCGGCCGGGTGGGCATCGGCGGGCTCGACACCCGGCGCCTGACCCGTGCGATCCGCCAGCAGGGCGCGCCCCATGTGGCGCTGGCCCATGACCCCGAGGGCAACTTCGACCTCGAGGCGCTGATCGCCGCCGCGCGCGGGTTTTCCGGGCTGGAGGGGCTCGATCTGGCCAAGGACGTGACCTGCGCCCAGAGCTACCGCTGGGACGAGATGCGCTGGGCTTGGCCCGATGGCTTCACCAAGCGCGAGGGGCCGGGCCACAAGGTGGTGGCCATCGACTACGGCGCCAAGCGCAACATCCTGCGCTGCCTCGCCTCCGCGGGCTGCGATGTGACCGTGCTGCCCGCCACCGCCACGGCGGAAGAGGTGCTGGCCCACGGCCCAGATGGCGTATTCCTCTCCAACGGCCCGGGCGACCCGGCGGCCACCGGCACCTATGCCGTGCCGATGATCCGCGAAGTGCTGGCCAAGGAGATCCCGGTCTTCGGCATCTGCCTCGGCCACCAGATGCTGGCGCTGGCGCTCGGCGCGCGGACGATCAAGATGAACCACGGCCACCACGGCGCCAACCACCCGGTGAAAGACCTCACCACCGGCAAGGTCGAGATCACCAGCATGAACCACGGCTTCACCGTGGACAGCCAGACCCTGCCCGAGGGCGTGAGCGAAACCCACGTGTCGCTCTTCGACGGCTCCAACTGCGGCATCGCGGTCGATGGCAAGCCGGTGTTCTCGGTGCAGTACCACCCCGAGGCCAGCCCCGGCCCGCAAGACAGCTTCTACCTCTTCGAGCGCTTCGCCGCGGCGATGAAAGAGCGCGCACCCGCCTGACGCTTCCGGCGGGCTACGGCCCGCCCGCGCCTCATCGCGGTTAACCCTTCCTTAACCAAAAGGGCGGCACAGTGGCAGCCGTGGGGCCTTGCGCCTCATATGCTGCCGGGGGGCTGCCAATCCGTTCCCGGTACCACCAGGGGAAGGATCTGCGCGCCATGAGCCCGCTGCCGAAGCGCCGCATCACCGATGCCGCGCCGTCGCCTGCCGACGGTGCCCTCAGACTGGTCACGCCCGAGCGTCCGGTCGAGACAGATCGCCCCCGCCTCGGCACCATCCTCACCGAAATGGGCGTGCTCTCTCCGGCCGACCTGCTGAAGGGGCTCGCCATGCAGGCCCGCGAGGATGCCCGGCTTGGCGAGATCCTCATAGCCCAAGGCATGATCACCCATGCCGAGCTGATGGCGGCGCTCTCCACCCAATGGCGCGCCCGCGTGGTCGATGTCGGCTTCGAGCCGCCCGATCCCCGGCTGATCGACATGCTCGGCCCCGCCACCTGCCTGCGCGATGCGCTCCTGCCCTGGCGGCGGCTCGGCTCGCTGACTGTCATCGTCACCTCCCGCCCCCACCTCTTTGCCCGCAACGTCGAGGCGCTGACCGAGATCTTCGGGCCGGTGGTCATGGCGCTGGCGCAGGAAACCGACATCTATCAGGCAGTTCAGGAGATCCGCGCCAAAGCGCTGGTCAAGCGGGCTGAAACCCGCGTCGACGCGCCGATGAGCTGCCGCGATTTCGTCTCGCGGCGCAAACAGCGCCTGCTCTTCGCCCTCTGCCTCGCCGGGCTGCTGGCGGTGATCGCCGCGCCCCGGCTCACCTTCGCCCTGCTCACCGGCTGGGCCGTGCTCACCCTCGTGCTGCTGATGGGGCTGAAGGCCGTCGCCACCGGGCTGGCCTGGCACCGGCTGGGGGCCACGCGCCGCGCCCGCACCCGCGCCGCGCAAATGCTGGAGGCTGAGGCGCAGGCCCGCATGGCCAAACCCGGCAGCCGCGATCCTGTCCCGCTCGCCTCCGCCCTCCCCGCCTTCAACAGCCGCAGGGCGCGGCCCGCCATCGCCCGACTGCCGGTGCTGTCGGTTCTGGTGCCGCTCTTCCGTGAGGAGCATATCGCCAGCCACCTGATCCAGCGCCTCTCCCGGCTGACCTACCCCAAGGAGCTGCTCGACGTTTGCCTGGTGATGGAATCGACCGATGGCACCACGCGCCTCACCCTCTCCCGCACGCCGCTGCCGCCTTGGATCCGGGTCATCATCGTGCCGCGCGGCGCGGTGCAGACCAAGCCGCGCGCGCTGAACTACGCGCTCGAGTTCACCCGCGGCAGTATCGTCGGCGTGTGGGATGCCGAGGATGCCCCCGAGCCGGAGCAGATCCACAAGGTGGTTCAGCGCTTTCACGAGCGGCCCGCCGAAGTCGCCTGCCTGCAGGGCGCGCTCGATTTCTACAATGCCGGCACCAACTGGCTCTCACGCTGCTTCGCGGTGGAATATGCCAGCTGGTTCCGCGTCGTGCTGCCGGGGCTGGCACGGCTGGGCTGGCCGGTGCCGCTCGGTGGCACCACGCTGTTCTTCCGCCGCGAGGCGCTCGACCGGATCGGCGGCTGGGATGCGCACAATGTCACTGAAGATGCCGACCTCGGCATGCGCCTTGTCCGTCTGGGCTACCGCACCGAACTGATCGAGAGCACCACCTTCGAAGAGGCCAACTGCCGCGCCCTGCCCTGGGTCAAGCAACGCTCGCGCTGGCTCAAGGGCTACGCGCTCACATGGGCCGTCCACATGCGCCGCCCGGCCCGGCTCTGGCGCGACCTCGGCGCATGGCGCTTTGCCGGGTTCCAGCTACTGTTCCTCGGCACGCTGAGCCAGTTCATCCTCGCGCCGTTGCTCTGGAGCTTCTGGCTGATCGTGCTCGGCCTCTGGCACCCGCTCTCCGCATGGCTCCCCGGCTGGGCGATCTGGACCTTGGCCGGCACCTTCTTCGCCTCCGAACTCGTCACCATCGCCACCGGTCTCATGGGCATCCGGCTCGCGGGCCACAAATGGCTCGCCAAATGGGTGCCCACGCTGCACCTCTATTACCCGCTCGGCTCGCTCGCCTCCTACAAGGCGCTCTGGGAGATCGTCACCAACCCGTTCTATTGGGATAAAACCACCCACGGGCTGCACAACCCTGAAGACGAGGTGCTGACCCCGGTGATCGTGGTCGAGCCGCGCTCCGCCCCGCGAAAGCCGGTCAAACCCCGGCGGATCACACCGCGCCGCCCCGGCCCAGCACCCGTGAGCCCCGGGCCAAAGCCCGTCAGTCCTGCGCCGCGTCCAGCTTGAGCCGCTGCTCGAAGGCCACCGAAATGTGCCGCCGCAGCGCCTCGCCCGCGCCCGCCTCGTCCCGCGCGGCCAGCGCATCCACGATCGCCTGATGCTCGCCCAGCGCCACCTCGCCCCGCCCCTCGGCAGCCAGCGATGTTGTCGCCAATAGCGCCATCGACCGATGCACGAGGTCCAGTTGCTGGATCAAAAAGCGGTTGTGGCTGGCCAAGTGGATCTGCCGATGAAATCGCCGGTTCGAGCGGCTCAGCGCGGCCGGGTCGTTCACCCGCGCGCGGTCCTGCTCCACCATCTGGCCCAACACCTTCACCTCCTCCGCAGTGGCATGGCGGGCGGCCAGCCGGGCAGCCAGCGCCTCCAACTCGGCGCGCACGATGTAGAGCTCCGCCAGCTCGTTGTGATCGAGCGAGGCCACGATAAGGCTGCGCCCGTCCCGCACCAGCAGGGCCTGTGTCTCCAGCCGTTGCAGCGCCTCGCGGATCGGCGTGCGTGACACCCCGAACCGCTCCGCCAATTCGCTCTCCACCAGCCGGTCGCCGGGCTTGTAGGTGCCGTGGTCGATCGCCTCGAGGATCATCCCGTAAGCATCTTTCTGCTGCGGCCGCGCGCTTGGCATAGTGGTTCCTCCGTGTCCCGTCCGGCGAGCCTATGCCCCCGCGCCACCCGGAGGCAAGCGGCCCATGCGCCGCACCCTCTTTGCCGCCCCCACCCCTTGCAGCCCCGCGCCGCCCGCCATAGCGTCCGCCCCATGTCGCACGCCCCCCTCTTCTCCCATGTCGCCGCTTGGGTCTTCGACCTCGACAACACGCTCTACCCGCCCGAGGCCCGCCTCTTCGACCAGATCGAGGTGCGGATGACCGCATGGGTGATGGAGGCGCTTGGCGTCGACCAGCCCGAGGCGAATGCCCTGCGCAAGAAGTACTGGGCCGATTATGGCACCACGCTGGCCGGCCTGATGCAGGTCCACGGGCTCGACCCGGGGCCATATCTGACCCACGTCCATGACATCTCGCTCGATCATCTCGAGGCCGACGATGCGCTCGCCGAGGCCATCGCCGCCCTGCCCGGCCGCAAGTTCGTCTATACCAACGGGTCCAAACCTTACGCCGAGCGGGTGCTCACCGCCCGTGGCCTCTCCGGCCTCTTCGACGAGGTCTTCGGCGTCGAGCACGCTGGCTTCCGCCCCAAGCCCGAGCGCGCCGCCTTCGAGACCGTCTTCGCCAAGGCCGGGCTGGACCCGGCCCGCGCCGCCATGTTCGAGGATGACCCGCGCAACCTCGCCGCGCCCCACGCGATGGGCATGCGCACCATCCATGTCGCGCCCGAGGCTTTGGAGGCGCCGCACATCCACCACCACACCAATGACCTCACCGGCTTCCTCCGCGCGCTTTAGCGCGCACCGTTCGGTTGGCTCATCTATGGGCGTTTTGCATTTTTGTCGTATGCATCGGATGTGCATGGAATGTGCATCAGTTGTGAATTGAGGAAATTCGTAGTTAACGCCGTTTCGGCCGTGGCGTACAGGCATTTTTGCAAAGCCTCCCCCTGCGCGCATCCGCCCCCTTGGCAATTGCCCGGCCTGCGCCCTAAATCCCTGTCATGGCACGCAAATCTACCGATATCCTGATCGCGGGCGCCGGCATTGCCGGGCTGACCGCCGCCGCCTGCTTCGCGCAAGCAGGCTACAGCGTCACCCTCGCCGCGCCCAGCGCCCCACGGCGCGACAAAACGCAGGGAGATCAACGCTCTACCGCCTTTCTCGATCCGGCCATCGCGCTCTTCACCGAGGCCGGACTCTGGGCCGATCTCGCCCCCCACGCCCAGCCCCTGCAAGAGCTGCACATCACCGACACGGTCGGCTGGCCCCCGCAAATCCGCGACTCTCGCGCCTTCGCCTCCGAGGCCCCCTGCACGCCCCCACTGGCGCAGAACCTTATGAACTGGCGCATCGCCGACGTGCTGCTCAACGCGCTGGAATCACTGCCAAATGTCACGTTGCACTGGGGCGCAGGCTTTGCCTCGATGGTCACCCGCGAGCGCGAGGCATTGGTGCAACTCACCGATGGCACGGGCCTGCGCGCCCGCCTCGTAGTCGGCGCTGACGGGCGCGACTCTTCAGTACGCGAAGCTGCGGGAATCCCTGCCGAAATCTCCCGTTTTGGCCAGAAGGCCCTCGCCTTCTCCGTCACCCACCCGGAGCCGCACCGCAACGTCTCCACCGAGGTCTACAACCAGGGCGGCCCCTTCACCCTCATCCCGCTGCCCGACGAGGATGGCACGCCCACCTCCGCCGTGGTCTGGATGAACCCAGGCCCCGAGGCGCAGCGCCTGCAAGCCCTTGACGCACAGGCCTTTTCTGCCGAGGCCACCACCCGCTCCGCCGGGCTTCTAGGCTCGCTCACCCTCGCCTCTCCGCGCGCCCTCTTCCCGATCATCACGCTGCGCGCCAAGGCGCTTACCGCCCAGCGCACTGCGCTCATCGCCGAGGCCGCCCATGTGGTGCCCCCCATCGGGGCGCAGGGGCTGAACACCTCGCTCAACGACCTTGCCGCGCTGCTGCACACCGCTGCGCCTGAAACGCTCGGCTCTCGGCAACATCTTGACGCTTATGAAAAATCCCGCGCCCGTGATGTGGCGACGCGGGTCGCAGCCATCGGGCTCTACAACCGCCTCACCCGCTCCGGCCTGCCGCCGCTGCAATCACTGCGGC
The DNA here is from genome assembly GCA_017792405.1 of Oceanicola sp. Taxonomy (GTDB): domain Bacteria; phylum Pseudomonadota; class Alphaproteobacteria; order Rhodobacterales; family Rhodobacteraceae; genus Vannielia. The sequence goes on along the minus strand of CP051231.1, from coordinate 919,602 downwards.
TGTCGGGGCTGAAGGCGGTGGCCGATGTACCGCCCCTTCGCCGCGCTGTGATGAAGGCAGGTATGGGCGGTTAACCCGCCCGTAACCTTCAGGCGATAACCTTGTCGAGAACCCGCTCGAGCCGTCCGAGCGTTGCCTCCACATCCGCCAGCTTGTCGAGCCCGAAGAGCCCGATGCGGAAACTCTTGTAGTCGGCGCCTTCGTCCACCATCAACGGCACGCCCGCGGCAATCTGCACGCCCTCGGCGGCAAAGGCGCGGCCGGTCTGCAACTCCGGGTCTTCGGTGTAGACCACCACCACGCCCGGTGCGCCAAACCCTTCTGCGGCCACGCTTTTCAGGCCCTTGCCGGCCAGAAGCGCCCGCGCCCCTTCGCCCAGCGCCTGCTGCGCGGCCTTCACCTCGCCGAAGCCCCGTGCCTCGGTTTCCTTGAGCGCGTCGCGGAACACCCGCAGCGCATCGGTCGGCATGGTCGCGTGGTAGGCATGGCCGCCCGCCTCGTAGCTCTGCATGATCGCCAGCCACTTGCCGAGGTCGCAGGCGAAACTGTCGGATTTCGTCTCCGCCACCTTTTCTTCGGCCCGCTCGGAGAGCATCACCAGCCCCGCCGAGGGCGGCGCCGACCAGCCCTTTTGCGGCGCCGAGATCAGCACGTCCACACCGGTCGCCTCCATGTCGACCCAGATGCAGCCAGAGGCGATGCAGTCCAGCACCATCAGCCCGCCAACCTCATGAACCGCCTTGGAAATCTGAGCGATGTAGTCGTCCGGCAGGATCATCCCGCTCGCTGTTTCCACATGCGGCGCAAATACCAGCGCCGGCGCATCGGCCTTGATCCGGGCGACGACCTCCTCCACCGGGGCGGGCGCGAAGGACGCAGTTGCCTCGTTGCCGCCCCGTCGGGCCTTCATCACGATCTCTTCGGAGGGGATGCCGCCTGCGGTAAAGATCTGGCTCCAACGGTAGGAGAAGAACCCGTTGCGGACCACCAGCACCTTCTCGCCGCGCGCCAGCTGCCGTGCCACGGCCTCCATCGCATAGGTGCCGCCACCCGGCACCACGGCCACTGCGGCTGCGTTGTAGCAGGCTTTCAGGCCGGATGAGATGTCTCGCATAACCTCCTGAAAAGCCTTGCTCATATGGTTCAGCGAGCGGTCGGTGAACACCACCGAGAACTCCAGCAGCCCGTCCGGGTCAATATCTCCGCGCAAGGCACTCATGGGGCGATCCTCCGTTTAAGGTCGCCCATAGCTAGCCCCAAGGCGCGGCAAAGCAAAGCCCGTGTGTCAGCCGAGCGGCCCCCCGAGCGGCCCGGGCCGGCGCTCCTCGGTGAGCAGCACGTTGGCCTCAACGTTGCCCACGCCCGGCAGCGCCATGATCCGCCGCCGCAGCACCCGCTCGAAGTCGGCCAGATCCCGCGCGGTCACCCGCAGGCGGTAGTCATAGAGGCCCAGCACATGCTCCACCGTCTGCACCTCGGGGATGGCGCTGACGGCGCGCTCGAAGTCCTCCAGCGAGACCTGCCCTTTGGTGGCCAGCTTCACGCCCAGAAACACCGTCACCCCGAAGCCCAGCTTCTCGGCGTCCAGCCGCAACCGCTGGCCGCTGATCGCCCCCGCCTCGCGCAGCCGCCTGATCCGCCGCCATGCCGCCGGTTGCGAAAGCCCCAGCCGGCGCCCCACGGCCCCCGCCGAGAGCCGCCCATCCGCCTGCAATGCCTTGAGAATTTCCCAGTCCAGCTCATCCAAGTTCATACCGGCAGCGCCTCCTGCACTTTGATCCGGCTCACATGCATCAGCGCCTCGATATCGGCGATATGGGGCAGCGCCATGATCTTCTCGCGGTAGATGCCCGTCCAATGGCCCATGTCGCGGGCGATGACCTCCAGCCGCACGTCGACGCGGCCCAGAAAGGTTTGTATTTCAGTCACTTCCCGCACAGCGCGCGCGGCTTCAAGGAATTCGTCAAAGGCGCGTGGTAGGGTTTTGTCGAGCGTGATCCGCAGGCTCACCCGCACCGCAAACCCAAGCGCCTCCCAGTCGATCATCGCCTCCTGCCCCCGGATCACCCCCTCGCGCTCCATCCGCTCCACCCGCCGCCAAGCCTGCTGGGCAGAGAGGCCGACACGCTCGGCCAGCTCGGCGGCCTTCAGCGTGGGTTCGGCCTGAAGCTGGCGGAGAATGCGCCTGTCGTGATCATCGAGCATGATTTTGTTGCCAGATTAGAGAATAGCGAATGATCTTTTCGCTCAAGGCGTCAAAAACGTCAACTCCAACTCTCCCCACAGCACCAAAGCACAGCTACAACCCGCCGCAATGCAACCACGCCCCGGAGGGACTGACATGCGCGTTTATTATGACCGCGATTGCGACATCAACCTGATCAAAGACAAGAAAGTGGCCATTCTCGGCTACGGCTCGCAGGGCCACGCCCATGCGCTGAACCTGCGCGACAGCGGCGCCAAGAACGTGGCCGTCGCCCTGCGCGAAGGCTCCCCCTCGGCCAAGAAGGCCGAAGGCGAAGGCCTGCAAGTGATGGGCATCGCCGAAGCCGCCGCCTGGTGCGACCTGATCATGTTCACCATGCCCGATGAGCTTCAGGCCGAGACCTACAAGAAATACGTGAAGGACAACCTGAAGCCCGGCTCCGCCATTGCCTTCGCCCACGGCCTCAACGTGCACTTCGGCCTGATCGAGGCGCCCGAAGGCGTCGACGTGATCATGATGGCCCCCAAAGGCCCCGGCCACACCGTGCGCGGCGAATACACCAAGGGCGGCGGCGTGCCCTGCCTCGTGGCCGTGCATAACGACGCCACCGGCAAGGCGCTCGAGATCGGCCTGTCCTACTGCTCCGCCATCGGCGGCGGCCGTTCGGGCATCATCGAGACCAACTTCCGCGAAGAGTGCGAAACCGACCTCTTCGGTGAGCAGGTCGTGCTCTGCGGCGGCCTCGTCGAGCTGATCCGCATGGGCTTCGAGACCCTCGTCGAGGCGGGCTACGCCCCCGAGATGGCCTACTTCGAGTGCCTCCACGAGGTGAAGCTGATCGTGGACCTGATCTACGAAGGCGGCATCGCCAACATGAACTACTCGATCTCCAACACCGCCGAGTATGGCGAGTATGTCTCCGGCCCGCGCATCCTGCCCTACGACGAGACCAAGAAGCGCATGAAAGAGGTTCTGACCGACATCCAGAAAGGTGTGTTCGTGCGTGACTTCATGCAGGAAAACGCCGTTGGCCAGCCCAACTTCAAGGCCACCCGCCGGATCAACGACGAGCACCAGATCGAGGCCGTGGGCGAGAAGCTCCGCGCCATGATGCCCTGGATCTCCGCCGGCAAGATGGTCGACAAAGAGCGCAACTAAGGCGCTGCCCCAAGGGCCATATGCAAGATCGAGCACCCCCGGCCACCAAGCCGGGGGTGTCTTTTTCCGGAGATGAAGATGAACGTGCAAGCCCCTGACATTACGGCCAGAAGCTGGGCGATGATTGCCACGCTCGGCGTGGTCTGGGGCGGCACCTTCATGGTGCAGAGCATCGCGCTGCAATCCACGCCGCCGTTCTGGGTGGCCTCCGCCCGCATCGGCTTTGCCACGCTGCTCACATGGGTCGTCTGGCGCTGGCGCGGCGGGCTCATGTTCACCACTGCGCAAACCGACTGGCCGCGCCTGACCCTCGTGGCGCTGCTCTCCTCGGCGGTGCCGTTCATGTGCCTGAGCTGGGGCCAGCAGTTCGTGCCCTCGGCCTTCGCCGGGGTCTCGATGGCCAGCGTCACCCTGTTCATCCTGCCGCTCGCGCACCTCTTTCTGCCCGGCGAGCGGATGACCCTGCGCCGCACGCTGGGCTTTCTGCTCGGCTTCGCGGGGGTGGCGGCGCTGATCGGGCCGGAGGCGTTTTCGGCCACCGGCGTGGCCAATGAGAGCTGGGGCCGCGCCGCTTGCCTTGCGGCGGCGGGCTGCTATGCCGTCTCCTCGGTGATGATGCGCCGCCTGCCCCCGATCGACCCCATCGGCCTCACCTTCGCGACCCTCGCCATCGGGGCGCTGCTGGTGATCCCGGTCGCCACCCTCGCCCACGGCGCACCCGCCAACCCCGGCCTCAACGGCCTACTGGTGCTGGCGCTGCTCGGCCTTGTGCCGACCGCCGGGGCCAACCTGCTGCGCATCCTCGTGATCCGCTCCGCCGGGCCGGTGTTCATGAGCCTCACCAACTACCTCGTCCCGCTCTGCTCCATCCTCTTCGGCTGGCTCATCCTGTCAGAGCAACTGCCCGCCTCGCTGTTCCTCGGCATGGCGTTGATCCTCTCGGGTGTGTTCCTCAGCCAGTGGGGCGCCCTCACCCGCCTGTTCCGCCGCCCCTGAGCGCCAATGCACAGGTCACTGGGCCGGGTCGCGCATTGATATAACATAACACCGCCCCCATCTGCCCCGCATGACCAACCTTCATGTGAGTACAAGAGGGGGCCTGCCGACTGAGATGCAGACCCTCCTTCGGGCCACCCCGCGCGAAACCTGGCCGGGGCACCCGAACTTCGCCGCCTCCGTCGCCAAGTGGATGGGGGCTCACCAGATGTTCCGCGACCTCGCCCGTGTCACGCGGGAGGATACCGAGGCCTATCTCGACAAGGAGATGGAAGATGCTGCCTTCACCCGCTCCCTCGCCCGCTATGGCGACCGGCTGGTGCGCAACCTCCACGGCCACCACGCTTGGGAGGATCGGCGGTTCTTTCCCGAGTTGAACGCGGCGGATGACCGCTTCGAGGCCGGGTTGGAGATGCTGGAAAGCGACCACATCGAGATGGATGCCCTGCTGGAGCGTTTTACCCGCAAGGGCAACCGCATCATCCAGCTGGCCCATCTGGACCCGCCGTCCATGGCGGAAGAGGCCCGCGGCTTCCATGACGAGGCTGTGGCGGCAGAGGCCTTTCTCGCCCGTCACCTGACGGATGAGGAGGATCTCGTGGTGCCGATCATCCTGCACCACAAGCTGCGTGGCTGATGGCGCGGGCCTGCCCTTACCGGCAGGCCCAACGCGTCACGCCGCCGGATCGAGCCGCACGTTTGCGTCGATCTGCGGCGCCATCGTACACCAACGCTCGCCGTTATAGACCCAATGCGCCTCGCGGGTTTCTGCCCGCAGCACCACCCGGTCCTCCGAGAGGTCCATCAGGTGGGCGGGCATCAGGCTCAAAAACAGGTAGAGGGCTTCGGTTGTCATGCACATGGGAAGGCTCCTTGCGGGCTGCTCGAATGGTCCTCCCATGAGACAAGCCTGCGCCCTTTCTGCAGTGCAGCATAGCCTGCTGCGCCGGTCGCATGACCGCCCACAGCCTATCCCTCGAAACTGAGCAATTTCTGAACCGGGCGCCCGGAAATCAGGCAGCAGGCGCTCCGGCAGCCTCCACCTCGGCCACGATGCTATCCACGACGCGCTCCAAAAGCGCCTCGTCCTCGCATTCGGCCATCACCCGGATCAGCGGCTCGGTGCCGCTCTTGCGGATCAGCAGCCGCCCCTGCCCGGCCAGCTCGGCCTCCGCCGCCTCCAGCCGTGCTTTCACCGCAGCCGCGCCCAGCGGGTCGGCCCCTGCCTCGTAGCGCACGTTCTTCAACAGCTGCGGCACCGGCTCAAAGCTGCGGGCCAGCTCGCTCGCCTTGCGGCCTGTGCCCACCATCGCCGCCAGAAACTGGATGCCCGCCAGCAGCCCGTCGCCCGTGGTGGCATAATCGGTCATCACGATATGGCCCGACTGCTCGCCGCCAAGGTTGAACCCGCCCGCGCGCATCCGTTCCACCACGTAGCGGTCGCCCACGCCGGTGCGCTCCAGGCGCAGGCCCTTGCCCTCAAGGTAGCGCTCCAGCCCGAGGTTGCTCATCACCGTGGCCACCAGCGCGCCGCCCTTCAGCAGCCCCAGCTCGCCCCAGCGCCCGGCCAGCAGCGCCATCACCTGGTCGCCATCCGCGATCTCGCCGTTCTCGTCGATGATCATCACCCGGTCGGCGTCGCCATCGAGGCAGATACCCACATCCGCCCCATGCGCCACCACCGCCTCGGCGGCGGCCTGCGGCGAGGTCGAGCCGCATTTGTCGTTGATGTTGTAGCCGTTGGGTGAAACGCCCAGCGGCACCACCTCGGCGCCCAGTTCCCAGAGCACCTCGGGCGCGGTCTTATAGGCCGCGCCATTGGCGCAATCGACCACCACCTTCAGCCCGGAGAGCGAGGCCCCCACCGGAAAGCTGGCCTTGGCCCGCTCCACGTAGCGAAACCGGCCATCGTCGATCCGCTTGGCGCGCCCGATGTTCTCCGCCGCCGCAGGCTCCACGCCGGAGGCCACAAGCGCCTCGATCTCCTCCTCGGCTTCGTCCGAGAGCTTGAAGCCATCCGGCCCGAAAAACTTGATCCCGTTGTCATGCGCCGGGTTGTGCGAAGCCGAGATCATGATGCCCAGATCGGCCCGCATCGAGCTGGTCAAGTAGCCCACCGCAGGCGTCGGCACCGGGCCGAGCAGCAGCACGTTCATACCGGTGGAGGTCAGCCCTGCCGTCAGCGCGTTCTCGAACATGTAGCCCGAGAGCCGGGTGTCCTTGCCAATCACCACCCGGTGCCCACTGGCCCCGTCCCGGCGAAAGTAGCGGCCCGCCGCTGCGCCAAGCTTCAGCGCCATCTCGGCGGTCATCGGGGCGGCGTTGGCCCTGCCCCGCACCCCGTCGGTTCCAAACAGCGTCCTGCCCATAGCGGCCCCCTCACATACCCCATTGCGCGCCAGCGAGCCTCAGGCCCTGCCGGGTTTCCCGCGCGTCATGCACCCGTAATAGCTGCACCCCCTGCCCTGCGGCAAGCACGGCCAGCGCAAGGCTGCCGGGCATCCGGGCCACCGGGTCTTCAGCCTCGCCGATGGTGCCGATGAACCGCTTGCGACTCACCCCCAGCAGCACCGGGCACCCCAACGCATGAAAGAGCGAGAGTCGCCCGAGCAGCGCAAGGTTATGCGCCATCGTCTTGCCAAAGCCGATCCCCGGGTCCACCACGATCCGCGCCCGCGCGATCCCGGCCGCCTCGGCTGCCGCAACCCGCTCGGCAAGGTGGTCGTACACATCGAGCAGCACATCGGTGTAGCGCGGGTCGTCCTGCATCGTCTCCGGGCTACCCTGCGCATGCATCAGGCAGATCGGCGCGCCCGCCTCTGCCGTTACTCGCGCGATCTCAGGGTCGAACAGCATGGCTGACACGTCGTTCACCATGTCCGCCCCCGCCGCCAGCCCGGCGCGGGCGACCTCGGCCTTGCGCGTGTCGACTGAAATCGGCGTGCCGCAGCCGGATTCCCGCAGCGCGGAGATCACCGGCGCCACCCGCCGCGTTTCTTCCTCAACCGAAACTTCCTCGGCGCCGGGGCGCGTGCTTTCGCCGCCGATGTCGAGCATGTCGGCCTCGGCGGCCAGCGCCAGCCCGTCTTCCAGCTCCTGCCCGAAGTGGCTGCCCCCGTCCGAAAAACTGTCTGGCGTGAGGTTCAGAATGGCCATCACGCGCGGCGCGTCCATCGGCAGCCCGGCCACGGGCGCGCGTGGCGCGGTGAGCGGGGCCATCTCTTCCGGCGTCAGCGCCGCCACCGGCAGCACCGCAGGCGCGGCCTCGCGGCTCAGCACCTCTACCCGGTCAAACCAGCACCAGCCACCGGCCAGCGTCACTGCGCCTTCAGGGCGGGCCGGGTCGGTCTGCACCAGCGGGCGGATGTATCTCATTTCGCCAGCTCCCGCGCGATCCAGTCTGCCAGCGCCTCGGGGCGCGGCTCGGGTTGTTCCACGGCGGCGAGCACCAGCCGCGAGGGCGCCCAGAAGGCCGGGATGCCCTGCGCCGCGCAAAAGCCGATCTCGGTGCGCGAGGAGACCACGCGCGCGCCCTCCACCGCCTCTGCCGCGATCCAGGCCGCCTGCTCCATCGCCAGCAGCATAACCCGGCCCTTGGCCTCGTCGCCCCGCGCCTTGGGCACGTAGCCCGGCGTGACCACGTAAAGCACCGGCCCATCGGCGGGCGGCACGGCGGAGCCCAGCACCATCAGGCACACCTCAGGCACAGCGGCGGGAAGCGGCACCGGCTCCACCTCGCCCCGCACCCGCAGCGCCTCGACGCACAGCACGAACTCGCCACGCTCCAGCTTGTCGATCCGCACCGCCATGCGGGCCACGCGCGGCTCCGAGAACACCCGCGCCGCGATCCTGTCCACCAGCGTTTCCAGCAGGTCCACCCGGCCCTCGGCGAGCGAGGCATCGACCGCGCCGATCAGCGTGTCGTAGCTCACCACCTTGTCCACATCGTCAGCCGGTGCTTCGCCCTCGACTTCGGCATGCACCTCGAAGCACAGCTTCTGCACCACGCCGCGCTCATCGGCAAAGGCGCCGATCTCCACGTCGCGGTAGAGTTCACGAAGAGCGATCACGTCACGCGGGGCGTGAACGGAAAAGGCGAGGCCGGTTTCATCCATGCCTCGCCTCAAATCACGGCCCGTGGCCAAGATCAATCAGATCACGCGCACCTGCGTGCCCACCGGGGTCAGCTCGAACAGCTCGGCGATCAGCTCGTTGTAGGTGCCGATGCAGCCCGAAGACGAGCGGCGCCCGATCTTGCGGGTGTCATGGGTGCCGTGGATCAGGTAGGCGGGCCAGCTGAGATACATCGCATGGGTGCCGAGCGGGTTGTCGGGGCCCGGCGGCATGTAATGCAGGCTGGGGTCGCGCTTCATCATCGAGGGGGTCGGGGTCCAGTCCGGGCCAACCTTCTTGCGCACGATCTCGGTGTAGCCGGTGCGCTTGAGGTCGTCGGTCAGCGGCACCGAGGTCGGATAGACCTTGTAGATCGAGCCATCGCCCGACCAGAAGTGCAGCGCCCGGCTGATGGTGTCGCAAACGATCGTGGCCTTGCCAAGATCGCTGAAGTGGTCGCGCCAGTTCTGCGCCTGAAAGCTCGATGCGTTGCGGCGCACCTTTTCCTGGCTGCGAATGGCGGTCGGGTCGAGCTGCTCGGCCCAGCCCACGGCGGGGGCGGCGGCCAGCGCGGCGGTGCCGGCAAGAAGGCGTCGTCTGGAAATCATGCTATGCGTGCCTCTGTCACGAATATCGGGTTGCCCCTCACCTGCCATGTCCGGGCAGGCATCGCTACTCACATATCAGTGAAACGGAATACGACATGCCAGCGTTGCGCCGCCGCCATGCCGCTGCGGCTCAGGAGCGCGGGTGGCGGTAAAAGCTGTGCACGCCGATCCGGGCCGTGCGCGGAAACTTCCGGGCCCATGCCGGGTTCACGGCGTTGGTGTGGTAGTGGGTCGCGCCGGCAGTCAGGGCGCGCGGGGCGCCATTGAGCATCAGCCATGCGATCTTGCCCACGCGCGAGTAGGCGGCCGGTTCGCGGATGGCATCGGAGTAGCCATCGCAGGTATAGGTGAACTGGCACTGGTACTTGCGGCCCGTGCCCTGGTGGATCACGCCGCAGACCGAGCCGGGGTAGAGGCCCGATTTGACCCGGTTCAGGATCACCTCGGCCACGGCGAACTGGCCTTTCACCGTCTCACCGCGCGCCTCAAAGTAAAGCGCCTCGGCGAGGCAGGCCCATTCGGCGCCGCCCTTGCGGGCCGGCTGCCCATCGATCCAGTCGCGGCTGTAGCTGACCTTGATCGTGCCGGGGGTGCCGAAGCTGCTGCGCGGGGTGGTGGCGAGCCGCTTGATCCGCTTGCCGCTCACCGCCTGAAATGCCTTACGCTCGCGGCCCAGAAGGGCATCCAGCTGACGGTCCAGCGCCGGATCGGCGGGGGCCGTGGCCTCGATCACTTCCGTCGGAACGGTGGAGGTCGACATCACGGTTTCAGCGTGGGCGGGGGCGGTCGCGGTCGTCAGGCTCAAAAAGGTGACGACCAGCGCGGGCATATTCCGGCGCAGGTTCAGCATCATCGTCTCGTATTCGCAGCACGTCCCAGGCTCGTGCCAAGCCGAGGGGGCGCTTAGCGGATGACACAACGGCCTGTCTACCCCGTGGGGACCAACCGCGACCGATAGGCGCGGTTTTGCCCAGATTGTTTCCGTTTCGTGACCAATCGGCCCCGATTGTTGCAGAAAATCTTAACGGAGCCCTGTCGGCTCGTCGCCCACCTGATCGCGAATCGCGAGGTGCGCGGCGGCCAATCTGGCAACCGGAACGCGAAAAGGCGAGCAGGATACGTAGTCGAACCCCGCCTCGCGGCAGAAGGCGATGGTGTCGGGGTCGCCGCCATGCTCGCCACAGACCGAGAGCGTCACGCCGGGCCGCGCCGCCCGTGCCCGCTCGGCGCCCAGCATCAGCAGCTCGCCCACCCCCTCCTGATCGAGGGTATGAAACGGATCTTCCGGGTAGACCTGCTGCTGCACATAGGCGCCCATGAACTTGCCCGCATCGTCGCGGCTGAGGCCATAGGTCATCTGCGTCAGGTCGTTGGTACCGAAGCTGAGGAAGGTCGCATGCCCGGCAATGTCGCCCGCCCGCAGCGCGGCACGCGGGGTCTCGACCATCACGCCGAGGCGGTAGTCAAAGTCCGCGCCGGTCTCGTTGCGCACCGCGGCCGCCACCCCGTCTATCCGGGTCTTCAGCAGTTCCACTTCGCGGCGGGCGCTGACCAGCGGCAGCATGATCTCGGGCACCACATGGGCGCCCTTGCGGCCCACAGCCACCGTCGCCTCGAAGATCGCGCGCGCCTGCATGTCGTAAATCTCGGGCACGGTCACGCCCAGCCGCACACCACGCAGGCCCAGCATGGGGTTGAACTCTGTCAGCGCCTCGACCCGGTGCATCACGTCGCTCACCGGCAGGCTCAGCGCCTCCGCCAGCGCCCGCGCGCCCTCACGGTCGGAGGGCAGAAACTCGTGCAGCGGCGGGTCGAACAGCCGGATGCACACCGGCTGGCCCACCATGATCCCGAACAGTTGGGTAAAATCCTCGCGCTGCATCGGCAGCAACTGGTCGAGCGCGGCGCGGCGATCTTCTTCGGTATCGGCGAAGATCATCTCGCGCATGACCATCATGCGCCCCTCTTCGAAGAACATGTGCTCGGTCCGGCAGAGGCCAATCCCCTCGGCCTTGAACATCCGCGCCGTCTGCGCGTCGGCCGGCGTGTCGGCATTGGCACGAATGCCGATGTCCCGCGCCTCATCGGCCCAATCGAGCAGCGACTGAAAGCTGTCATCCAGCGCCGGCTCCAGCATGTCGACCTCGCCCGCCAGCACCTCGCCGGTCGAGCCGTCGATGGTCACGAGGTCGCCCTCCTTCAGCACCCGCCCGTCCACCGTGCGCAGCGTCTTCTTGGAGGTCGAAAGCCTTATGCCGCTGGCGCCCACGATGCAGGGCAGCCCGAGGCCGCGGGCGATCACGGCGGCATGGCTCGTCATCCCGCCGCGCTCCGTGAGGATGCCGTTGGCCACATGCATGCCACGAATGTCTTCCGGCGTGGTCTCGCGGCGCACCAGCACGCAGGGCTCGCCCTGCGCGGCGTGGGATTGCGCCGCATGGGCCGAGAACACCAGCTTGCCGATGGCGCCGCCGGGGCTGGCGGCAATGCCGCGCACCACCACGTCGCGCTTGGCCTTCGGGTCCACCTGCGGGTGCAGCAGCTCGGGCAGCGCACGCGGCTCGACCCGCAGCACCGCCTCCTCGCGGGCGATGATCCCCTCTTCGGCCAAGGCCACGGCGATCTTCAGCGCCGCGCGCGGGCTGCGGCTGACGCGAACCGCATCGAGCACGCGCAGCTTGCCGCGCTCCAGCGTGAACTCAATCTCCATCTCCTCGCGCAGCCTGGCGCGGCAGGTCTCGGCCATCTCGGTAAGCCGGTCGAAGATCTCCGGCTGTTCGGCCTCAAGTGATGGCCCGCGCGGGTCTTCCAGCAGGTAAAGCGCCCCGCCGCCCGCCTCCAACGCATCGCGCAAAAAGCTCTGCCGCAGGTAACGGCCCGAAACCCGGCGCACGCCTGTCACCTGATCGACAAAGCGGATCACGCCCGAGCCGCTCTCGCCCGGCCCCACACCCAGCGCCATCTCCTGCACCACAAGGCCCAGCCCCGCGTCAGGCGGCGCCCCGCGCGCCTGCCGCAGCAGCCTTGCGGTCGTGCCCTCCCAGGCCCGCGCCATCGAGCGCAGAACCTCGGTCAGCTGCACCTCCGCATCCTGCGGAAACGGCTCGTCGGCCTCTTCCTCATAGATGATCAGCGCCTGTTTCAGCCGCTCGGTCGCATCGGTATCGGTCAGGTCGAAGGCATCGGCATCGAGCCGGGCCACATGCACCGCATAGCTCTGGATGAACCGCAGGTAGAGCACCGAGGCGGCGTCTTCGCCGTGGGTCTGGCTCAGTTCCAGATGCCGCCGGTCGTTCATCCCGATGTTCAGGATCGCGCCCGGCCCGCCCCAATCCGGGTCCTGGCTGGAGGGGCGCACGCAGAGCAGCGAGCGCTCGCCAAAGGTCGCCAGCAGCTGCGCCACGTCAAACCCGAGGCCAGAGGCCAGCCCCTTCACTGCGCCGAAGGAAAGCGCCACCGTATGAGGCACCGGCAGGCCCAGCCGGATCAACCGTTGCAGGCATTTCGCCCGTCCGCCATGGGTCGAGGACGCCATCGTCGCGGTGGCGGTGATCTCTGTAAATCCGGCGATCTGGGTCGGTTTCTGCAACGCAGCAATCCTTTCTGTGGCGCAGAATACCCCGAAAGGCGAGTCGGGCAAGTGTGACGTTAGGGTGACGTTAGCGCCAACACCAACCCGACCAAGGGCTTAGCCTTCGAGCCGCGACAAATCGGCAACCTTCGAGCAGGTCTCGCGGATGCGATGCAGCAGGTTCAGCCGGTTCCGGCGCAGCACATCGCTGTCTGCATTGACCTGAACCGCATCAAAAAACCCGTCGATCGGAGCCCGCAGCGCCGCCATCCGCGCCATCGCGGCGGCAAAATCCTCGGCCTCCACCGCGCTGGCAATCGAGGGCTCGGCGGCATCCAGCGCCGCAAAGAGCGCCTTCTCCTGCTCGGCCTCCGCCAGCTTGGCGTCGGGGCCAAAGGAATACTCCACCCCATCGGCCGCCTCGGCCTGACTGAGGATGTTGTTGGCCCGCTTGAACCCCTGCACGAGGTTCTCGCCATCGTCGGTGGACAAGAACGCCTGCACCGCCTCGGCCCGCTTCACAAGCAGGGTCAGGTCATCCTTGCCGGGCATGGCGAGGCAGGCGTCGATCACGTCATGCCGGATGCCCTGATCGCGCAGGTGAACCTTGAGGCGGTCGTGGAGGAAGGACACCAAATTTTGCACTTGGAGTATTAAACCAGCTGGGGAGGCGACAAGCGCGAACTGCCCTTTCGCCAAGCGCTGATCCACTTCTTTGACGCCGCTGGCATCTTCCCTTTCGAACCGCTCCGCCATTACTTCATCAGGTTCTCTTCCTTGCCAACGCGCACTGATCTCGTCGAAAGTCGCCAACTCCTCCAGAATCTTGTCAACTTGTACGTCGATCAGCATTGCCATGTGCTTGGCCATGAGCTCTGACATCGAAGTCCGCAGTTCATTCCCCAACACCAACCGGATCACCCCCAGCGCCGCACGCCGCAGGGCGAACGGGTCTTTCGAGCCGGTGGGCTTTTCGTCAATCGCCCAGAACCCCGTCAGCGTGTCCAGCTTGTCGGCCAGCGCCACGGCGACCGAGACGGGCGCGGTGGGCACATCGTCCGACGGGCCGAGGGGCGAGTAATGCTCCTCGCAGGCCGCCGCCACCTCAGCGGGCAGACCTGAGGCATCACTGTAATATCGCCCCATAAGCCCTTGAAGTTCCGGGAATTCAAAGACCATCTCAGAGGAGAGATCTGCCTTCGCCACCCGCGCCGCCTGACCGGCCAGTGCAGGCTCCGCGCCAACCATCGGGGCAAGGCTCTCCGCCAGCGCGGCGATCCGCGCAATGCGGTCGGCCTGCGACCCCAGCTTGTTATGGAAGGTCACATTTTCCAGCCGCGCGGTCCAGGCCTCCATGCCCTCGCTCTTCGCCACCCGCAGGTCGTTCTCCCAGAAAAACTTGGCATCCGAGAGCCGCGCCGCCAGCACCTTCTGGTTGCCCGCAAGGATGGTCGCGCCGTTGTCGCGCGTCTCCATGTTGGCGACCGTCACAAAGCTCACGATCCCGCCCTGCGCGTTCTTCACCGAGAAGAACTTCTGATGCTCCTTCATCGAGGTCTGAAGCACCTCCGGCGGCAGCCCGCGAAACTGCTCTTCGATCTCGCCCATCAGCACCACGGGCCATTCGACCAGCCCAGAGACCTCGGCGAGCAGGCCCTTGTCCTCAACCAGTTCCAGCCCCTTGGCAAATGCCAGCTGCGCCGCGTCATGGGCGATGGTCTCGGCCCGCTCCTCAGCGCTCAGCACCACCTTGGCACGCTTCAGCTTCGCCTCGTAATCCTCGAAATTTGCGACAGAAATCGCACCCGACGACAAGAACCGATGGCCCTGCGTCACATCCCCAGCCGCAATCCCGTCAATCTCCAGCGGCACCACCTGCGCGCCGCTCTCATCGCTCAGGATGCAGAGGATCGAGTGCAGCGGGCGCACCCAGCGCAGGCTGCCCGCGCCCCAGCGCATCGACTTCGGCCACGGAAAGCCCCGCACCGCTGCCTCCAGCACCTCGGCCACGATCCCGGCGGCCTCGCGCCCCGGCTTCTCGATCACGGCAAAGAACACCCGGCCCTTCTTGTCGTCCCGCTCCTCGAGCTGGCTCTTCTCCAGCCCGGTCGAGCGCAAAAAGCCCTCCAGGGCTTTCTCCGGCGCATCCACGCGCGGGCCCTTGCGCTCTTCGCGGGTGGCCGGGCTCTTGGCAGGCAGGCCATCGACCGCCAGCGCCAAGCGGCGCGGGGTGGAGAAGGCGCGCGCGCCAGAATAGGTCAGCCCCGCCTCCACCAGCCCGTCGGTGACCAGCTTTTTTAGGTCTTCCGCCGCCTTGCGCTGCATTCGCGCCGGGATTTCCTCGGAGAAAAGTTCGATCAGAAGATCAGCCATCGCTCTCGCCTTCCTGTGGCGTCGCCGCCTTGAATTCTGCGGGGTCCGGGCAGCCAGCTGGGGCAGGCTTGCCGTCGAACACCTCTTCGCCGCAGGGGTTGATCTGGTGCCAGACAAAGCCCCGCCCGTCGTCCATGATCGCCACCACCCGGTCGATCCCGTATTCGATATTTTCCTCGCCGGTGTAGGCAATCGCGCGGCCGTCGGTCAGCGCCTCGCCCACCTCTTCGGCATCGTAGCAGTCAAACCAGCCCGGCCCGGTCAGCGGCACGGCGCCCTCGTAGGGCGCGTAGGTCTCGCTCAGCATGGCCTGGCTCATCGTCGTGGTGAAGCAGGCGCGGTAGCGGATCGGCGAGCTGTCGGCGTCAATCGCCTCGAACCCGTCTGCGATGATCTCCTCGGGCTGACCCGAGACCAGCGAGGTCAGCTCCACGGCGGGCATATCGGTGCGCAGCTCCACGCGCTCGTAGTAGCCGTAAACCTGAAGGTAGTAGATCGCCACACCGGCGACAGCGGCAGCCCCCACGATGGCCCCTCCTGCGATCTTGCCGTTCATTCTGCGGCTTCCGGCACCCAGCCCCCGGCCTCGGTCTGCACGAAGGCATCGGCGCATTGTTTGGCCAGCGCCCGGACCCGGCCGATATAGGCCTGCCGCTCGGTGACGGAGATCACCCCGCGCGCGTCGAGCAGGTTGAACAGGTGGCTCGCCTTGATGCACTGGTCATACGCCGGGTGGGCCATCACGATCCGGCGGCCTGTCTTCGGGTCTTCCGCCGGGGCCGCGAGGATGCGCTCGCACTCCGCCTCGGCATCCTTGAAGTGCTGCAGCAGCGTCTCGGTATCGGCCACATCGAAGTTCCAGCGCGAGTACTCGCCCTCGGTCTGGCGGAACACGTCGCCATAGGTCAGGGCAATCTCGGTCTGCGGGTCGTTGTAGGGCATGTCCATCACGTGATCGACGCCCAGCACATACATCGCCAGCCGCTCCAGCCCGTAGGTCAGCTCGCCGCTGACCGGGGCGCAATCATGGCCGCCGACCTGCTGGAAATAGGTGAACTGGCTCACCTCCATCCCGTCGCACCAGACCTCCCAGCCAAGGCCCCAAGCGCCCAGCGTCGGGCTCTCCCAGTCGTCCTCGACAAAGCGGATGTCATGCAGCGTGGCGTCGATCCCGATCGCCGCGAGGGAGCCGAGGTAAAGCTCCTGCAAGTCGGGCGGGCTCGGTTTGATCAGCACTTGGTACTGGTAGTAATGCTGCAACCGGTTCGGGTTGTCGCCATAGCGCCCGTCCGTGGGCCGCCGCGAGGGCTGCACATAGGCCGCCGCCCAAGGCTTGCTGCCCAGCGCCCGGAGCGTCGTGGCGGGGTGAAACGTGCCGGCGCCCACCTCCATGTCGTAGGGCTGAAGCACGGCGCAGCCCTTGCCGCCCCAATAGGCCTGAAGCCGCAGGATGATCTCCTGAAACGAACGCGGTTTGTCGGGGCGTGTCTGCTCGGCCATGGGGCGCATGATCCTCGGGGTTTTGACGTGCAGCGCCTCAATAGAGCCGGGGCGCGAGACGGTCAAACCGTTTGCCTGTGGCCCCCCTGCCGCGCCCCGGCCCTTGCCCGCAAACACACGCATAATTGGGGTGCGCCCGGCGCAGGGGCTGATAGATTGCGCAGAAATCAAGCAGGGCGGCCTTTGAGAGCCCAGCCAGGAACGGGATATGGGACAGGCATGACGATTGTGACGAAGCGTATTTTTGCGGCGATCCTGATGGTATTTTCGCTGGTGGTGGCCGGGGGTGGCACGGCGCAGGCCCAAGGCACCGTCTGGGTGCAGATCGAAGCCCAGCCCACCTTGGCAGAGGCCGAGGCCCGCGCCCGCGCCTATGCCGCCGCCTTCCCCAACACCGCAGGTTTCCGCATGCGCTCTGGCTGGTACGCCATCGCCCTCGGCCCCTACACCTCCGATGACGCCGACCGCGAGCTTGCCGCCCTGCGCCGCGAGCGCCTGATCCCGGCCGACAGTTTCATCGCCTTCCCTCAGCAGTTCCGCCAGCAGTTCTGGCCCGTGGGCGCCGATACGCTGAACGCCCCCGCCGTCGAGCCCTCCGCCGTGCCTTCCACCGGCGCCGAGGCGGCGCCCGAGGCCAGCACGCAGCCCGAAGCGGTCGTCGAAGCCACGCCCGAGCCGGCGCTCCCCGACGAGACCCCCGCCCAAGCCCGCCGCTCCGAAGCCCAGCTCAGCCGCGAAGAGCGCACCGAGCTGCAAGAAGCGCTAAAGTGGGAAGGTTTCTACCAAGGCGCAATCGATGCCTCCTTCGGTCGCGGCACCCGTGGCTCCATGGCCGACTATCAGGCCTCGCGCGGTTATGAGCCGACCGGCATCCTTACCACCGCCCAGCGCCGGGAGTTGGTGGAGGGCTACCGCGCCCAATTCGCCGCCCTCGGTCTCGCCCAGCTGACCGACAGCCGCGCTGGCATCGATGTGATCGCCCCGCTTGGCCTCGTCGAGTTCGACCACGTCGAGCCGCCCTTTATCCACTACACGCCCAGCAACGACCGCGGCGTGCGCCTGCTGCTGATCTCGCAGTCCGGCGACCAGCGCACGCTCTACGGCCTCTACGACATCCTGCAAACGCTCACGATCGTGCCCGAGGAGGGCGAGCGCAGCCGTTCCGAGCGAAGCTTCACCCTCACCGGGCAAAACGCCGAGCTGCACAGCTACACTTACGCCCGCCTCGATGGCGGCGCGGTGAAGGGCTTCACCCTCGTCTGGAAGCCCGAAGACGCCAAGATCATGAACGCCGTGGTCACCCAGATGCGCGAGAGCTTCACCCCCACCGCCGCGATCCTGCCCGATACCGCCGGGTCCGCGAGCGAGGAGCAGCGGGTCGATCTGCTGGCGGGCCTTGAGATCCGCACCCCCGAAGTCTCCCGCTCCGGCTTCTACATCGACGCCAGCGGCGCCGTGCTCACCACTACCGAGGTGCTGGGCCAGTGCGGCCGGGTCACGATCGATGAAACCTACGAGGCCGAAATCGCCGCCCGCAACGACACGCTGGGCCTTGCCTTGCTGAAGCCGCGCGAGCCGCTGGCCCCGCTCGGCCACGCCCGCTTCGCCGCCGCCACGCCCCGGCTCCAGTCCGAGGTCGCCGTCGCCGGCTACAGCTACGAAGACACGCTGAGCCTGCCGACAGTCACCTTTGGCACACTCGCCGACCTGCGCGGGCTGAACGGCGAGAACGGAATGCAACGGCTCGAGGTCTCCGCCCTGCCCGGCGATGCCGGCGGCCCGGTGATCGACCAGTCCGGCGCCGTGCTCGGCATGCTGCTGTCGCGCGCCGAGGATGGTGGTCGCCAGCTGCCGGAGAACGTGCAATTCGCCGCCTCCGTGCCCACCATCGCCGAGTTCCTCTCCGCCGCCGGTCTCGCCCCCGCCGCCTCCGAAAGCGCCACCGCGCTGGCGCCGGAAGACATCACGACGCTGGCCGAAGGCATGACCGTTCTGGTGAGCTGTTGGGAGTAAAATAAGGCGGGCATATAGCCCCGCCTGAAGGCTCCTTGGGTGGGCAATCTGCCCACCTAAAGCATCAGCGCTGATATACTCGGAGCGGCAGACCACCTGCCCCCCGCTACGACCGCCAGAAGTTCACCGTGAACAGCGCGTAGACCGCCAGCACCTCCAACCGCCCCACCAGCATCCCGGCGGCCAGCAGCCACTTGGCCGTGTCGTTCAACGTACTGAAATTCCCCGCCGGCCCGATGATATCGCCCAGCCCCGGCCCGATGTTGGCAATCGCCGTCGCCGCGCCGGAGATCGAGGTCACAAAGTCCAGCCCGGTGAAGCTCAGCAGCACCGCCAGCCCGCCCATCGACACGGTGAAGAGCACGAAAAAGCTCATCACCGACGAGAGCACATCCTGCCCGATCGGCCGCCCCTCGTAGCGCGGGGTGAACACGCCCGAGGGCGAGTGGATCGTGCGGATCTGGCTCCGGATCGAGGCAAAGAGCAGCTGGTAGCGGAAGATCTTCACCGAGCAGGCGGTCGATCCAGCGCAACCCCCGATCAGACCGATGAAGAAGAACATGATCACGAGGAACCCGCCCCACTGCATGTAATCCACCGAAGCATAGCCGGTGCCGGTCATGATCGAGGTGATGTTGAAAAGCCCCTCCCGCATCGCCTGCTCCCAATGGTGCGGAAAGATCGAGGTCAGGATCAGTGTGGTGATCACCACCAGCAGCGCGATGATCGCCAGAAACACCCGCACTTGGCTGTCGCGCCACAGCGGCGTGACATGGCCGTTCACCATCTGCACGTAACGCACGAAGGGCAGCGCCGCGAGCACCATGAAGACAGAGGCCGCATACTCCGGCGCGCCCTGAAAGGTGCCAAAGCTGGCGTCGTAATTCGAGAACCCCCCGGTGCTGACCGTGGTGAGCGCATGCACCAGCGCATCAAAGCCGTTCAGCCCCAGAAAGAGATAGGTCAGCAGGCAGGCCAGCGTGATCCCGATGTAGATCACCGAGATCTGCGCCGCGATCTGCGTCGCCCGCGGCAGGATTTTCCCCATGGTTTCAAAGGCTTCCGAGCGGAAAATCTGCATCCCCCCGACCTTCAGCTCAGGCAGGAACACCATCGCCACAACGATGATCCCGATGCCCCCCAACCATTGCAGGATCCCGCGCCAAAGCAAAATCCCCTTCGGCAGGTTGTCGAGCCCGGTGAACACGGTGGAGCCCGTGGTCGTTAGCCCCGACATCGCCTCGAAGAAGGCATCCACCACCCGCGCCTCGGTCGCCCCGAGTATAAAGGGGATCGCCCCGAAGAGCGGCAACGCCACCCAGACCAGCACGGTCAGCAGGAAGGTCTGGCGCAGGGTCAGCCCCTCGGTCACCCCGTTTGCGCAGGCCAGCGCAATCAACCCGCCCGTCAGCACGGTGATGATCGCGCTTTCCAGAAACACCGGCCACTGGCTGTTGCCGAAATAGAGATCGGCCGCCATGGGCAGCAGCATCATGACCCCGAGAATGGCAGTGAGAAGGCCGATAACGTAACCGACCGGGCGAACGTCCAACATGGGGGGAACGGTTGGCGTGAGGGCCGGAGACTGTCAAGCACCCCGCCGCCGCCTGTTAACCCCAAATCAAGGTTAACGCGTCGCCCTGCCCCATTTTCTTGCTTCAAATATCTCCGGGGGTGTGGGGGCTGGCCCCCACTCCGACCGCAGCCATCGCACTCAGGCCCCGCGCCCTACCCCATCCGCTCCGAGCGATACCCCCCGGGCGAGGCCGGGAACACCACCGTCTTCGTCCCGTTCATCAGCACCCGGTGGTGAATGAACGCATGGATCGCCCGGGCAAACACCTGCGCCTCCACATCGCGGCCAAGGCTCACATAATCCTCACCGCTTTGCGCATGGGTCACCCGCACGGTGTCCTGCTCGATGATCGGCCCCTCATCCAGATCGGCGGTCACAAAATGCGCCGTCGCGCCAATCAGTTTCACACCGCGCTCGAAGGCCTGCTTGTAGGGGTTCGCCCCTTTGAAGCTCGGCAGGAACGAGTGGTGGATGTTGATTATCCGCCCCGCCATCTTGGTACACATCGCATCGCTCAGCACCTGCATGTAGCGCGCCAGCACGATCAGCTCCGCCCCGGTCTCCTCCACCACATCCATGATCCGCTGCTCGGCCTGCGGCTTGTTCTCCTTCGTCACCTTGATGTGGTGGAACGGGATATCATGGTTCACCACCACCTTCTGGTAGTCGAGGTGGTTGGAGATCACCGCCACGATCTCCACCGGCAGCGCGCCGATCCGCCAGCGGTAGAGCAGGTCGTTCAGGCAGTGGCCGAAGCGCGAGACCATGATGATCACTTTCATCTTCTGCGCATCGTCATGGATCGCCCATTCCATGCTGAACGGCTCCGCCACCGCGCCGAAGGCCTCACGCAGCTCCTCCAGCGGCACCCCTTCCTCCGAGTTGAAGCTGGTCCGCATGAAGAAGTTGCCGGTCCCCGGATCGTCAAACTGGGCGGAGTCGGTGATGTTGCAGCCTTTCTCGGCCAGAAAACCCGAGATCGCCGCCACGATTCCACGGGTCGAGGGGCAGGTCACGGTCAGGGTATAGGTGCTCATGTGGCGTCCTTGCGGGGGTCAATGTCTGAGGCCCCGGAGTAACCGCGCGCGCCCGCGCGTCAATCCGGGTTGAGGCCGACGTTATGGCTTCCGGCACAATCCGATTGCTCCAATACGACGCTTTATGTTCCGATAGGTCACAGCGGGTGCGGAGAGTGGGTTGAAACTGGTTGATACAGAGCGGGTGAAGGCCGGGCCGGGCTGCGATGGCATGGCGGGCCGCGTGGTGTTCGAGCCGCTCCGGGCGCTCTGGTGGGCCGGGCACGGTCTGGGCGGCCTCGCCGCGCTCATCCTCTTCCCCTCATGGGGTGGCCTCGTCGCCTTTCTCGCCCTCACCGCCGTCACCATCTGCGCCGGGCATTCCGTGGGCATGCACCGCCTGCTGATCCATCGCAGTTTCCGCACTCCGCTCTGGCTGGAGCGGCTTCTGGTCTGGCTCGGCACCCTCGTCGGCATGGCCGGACCGATGGGCATGATCCGCGCACATGACATGCGCGATTGGCACCAGCGGCAGGACCGCTGCCCGCCCCACCCCTCGCACGGCGCAGGCTTCTTCCGCGATGCCTATTGGCAGCTCATGTGCCGCTACCAGCTCGCCCACCCGCCGCGCCTCGAGATCGAGCCGCAAGTCGCCCGCGACCCGTTCTACCGCTTCACCGAACGCACATGGATGGCCCAGCAACTCCCGCTCGCCCTTGCCCTCTGGCTCCTTGGCGGCTGGGGATGGGTGCTCTGGGGCATCTGCCTCCGCGTCTGGGTCTCGCTCACCATGCACTGGATGGTCGGCCACTTCTGCCATCGCTCCGGCCATCAGGGCTGGCACATCGCGGGCCTGCCGGTGCAGGGCTACAACCTCCCCGGCTGGTCGCTCGTCACCTTCGGTGAAAACTGGCACGGCAACCACCACGCCTTCCCCCATTCCGCCCGCCTCGGCGTGGAGCGCGGCCAGCTCGACCCCGGCTTCTGGTTCATCCGCATCCTCGAATCCCTCGACCTCGCCACCGAGGTGAAACTCCCCGCCAGCGAAGCCCCCCGTGACGGCCTCACCCGCCTCGCCCCCGCCGAATGACCCAGCGCACCATCCGCCAACTCACCGCCGAGCGCGACCTCGCCGCCATCACCGCTTTCTACGCGGAGGCTCCCGACTACTTTCTTATGGCCGACGGTGAGCCCCCCGGCCCCACCAAGGCCCGCGCCTTCTTCACCGACGGCCCGCCCGGCTGCGACCCAGCGGACGCCCAGCACCTCGGCCTCTTTCTCGGCCCCCGCCTCTCCGGCCTCGCCGAGCTCTCCTTCGGCTTCCCAGAGCCGGGCGACGCCTACCTCGGCCTCATGCTGCTCGGCCCCTGGGCCCGCTCGGCAGGCCACGGCCGCGCCTTCCTCGCCGAGGTCGAAGCCCGCGCCCGCGCCGCCCGCAGCCCCGCCCTCACCCTCGCCGTGCTTGAGGCCAACCCGCGAGGCCGCGCCTTTTGGGAGCGTGAGGGCTTCTCCGCCACCGGCCACACCGGCAGCTACACGGTGGGCGACACAACCCACCACCTCGCCCGGATGTCGAAACCCCTGTAGGTCGGGGGTTGTCGCGATTTTCATCGCGTAGAGCACACGCAATCCGGGCAGCGCTGTCCCGTGGGGTGGCGCAAGCAACGCCTGTGCGTGCCACTTTATTGTGCAGTCGTCATCTTCCCTCTGAGGTCACCCGCAACCTCACCAAAGCGCCGCCCCGGGGGACGGGACGGCGCTGCCCGGCGCCTTACGGCGCGCACCGGGCTGGCACACACGTCCAACCCGCACAGCGCAGCACTGGCGCACCAACGTGCTACCCGCCGTGCACCAATGTCGTGAACAACTTCGGATCAAGGCTCTGCGCCGCGAAGGTCTCGCCTTCCGTCAGCACCGCCACGGCATCATGGCTATGCAGGCTTTCCTGATGGCTCGCCACCACCCTGAAATCCCCCACACGCGCCTCCGCCTGCAACGCCTCGCAAAACGACCGCGCCGCATCCTCCACGAAAATCGGGTTGGCCGCGTTCAGCTCCGCAAAGGCCTGCTCGTCCTCGCGCTTCACCATCACCTGCGTCTCCGTGGGCACCGCCTTGCGGCACAGCTCCACCAGATCCTCGAACCACAGCCGCGCGCCCGGCAGGCATTCCACGCTGACCCGCGCCACCGAGCGCTGCGAATGCGGCGTCGCCAGCTGCCCCCGCGCCCGCCGCGCATGCTCCGAAAGCTCCAGCGAACAGGGGCAGGTGCTCGAGTAGACGTAATCGAGATGCATCAGCTTCTTACGCCGCCCGCCCGCGTCGACCACCTCCATCGCGATATCGTAATACTGGTAGCCCTCCAGCCCGCTCCGCAGGCTGCCCACCTTCATCGGAAACGAAAACCGCATCTGGATCCGCGCATCGAAGCTCTCCAGATCGCCCTTGTAGGCCTCCAGCGTTTCCGAGATCACATCGAGCGAAAATTCCTTCTCGGCCTGCGCATAGAAGGTCCGCATGATGCGGCTCATGTTGATGCCCTTCTTTTCCGCCTCAAGGCTCACCGTGCCGGTGACGGAAGTCTCCAGCGTGATCCCGCCGCCATCGCGGGTATGAAAGCGGATCGGCAGGCGGAAATTGCTGATGCCCACATGCTCGATATGCTGCCGCGCCCCTCGGATCAGGCTCGAAGGCCCGTTCTGCAAATCCGGCAGCCCGGCCTTGTAGGCCTCGTCCACCGTGAACTCTTCGGGATAGGCTCGAGCCAGCGCGGGGTAATTCGGCAAGGGCGCATCAGGCAAAAGCCGCGAGATCGCCGGATCGAGCGCCGCAACCTCCTCGGGCGTGGCCTTCTCAGCCCAGCGCCGCAGCTTCTCCAGCGCGGCGCGCGCCTCCTCCTCGGTGGTCTCGTCCAGCGTGGCAGCATGGATATTCATGGCAATTTCCCCCTTTCAACCGGGTGCGGGCCATGGCCTGCATATGGGTCAAATACCCCGCCTTGCAAGTTATCCTTGTGTCTGCGGCGACGCTTCAAGCCGCGTTTCGGCCATATCCGGCCGCCGCAACTGCGGCCGGGGCGCCGAAAGGCTGCCATCGCCATAGCGCGCGCCACTGGCGGGCCAGAGCGTGAGATGACGAAAATCGCCAGCGGGTTTAGCGGCGGTATTGGGTGCGGGAATACGGGCGGTCATCGGCCCTCTCCTCTGATGCAGTGAAAACGCGTGTCGAAAGGCCCGTCAGGCCATCTCCAGCGCCTGCATCACATCCGCCACCAGATCGTCACCATCCTCGATGCCAAGGCTCAGCCGCACCAGCCCGGGGCTGATCCCCAGCGCCACCTTCTTCTCGTCTGAAAGCCGCTGGTGGGTGGTGGTCGCCGGATGGGTGATGATGCTCTTCGCATCGCCCAGATTGTTGGAGATCACCGCGATCTGCAGCGCATCCAGAAAGCGGAAGGCCGCCTCCTTGCCGCCCTTGATCTCGAAGCTCACCACCGTGCCCGGCTTCTCCATCTGTGCCAGCGCGATGTTATGCTGCGGGTGATCCGGCAGGCCGGGGTAGAGCACCGCCTGCACCTTCTCATGGCCAACCAGCGCCTTGGCGACCTTCTCGGCATTCTCCGCCTGCGCCCGGCAGCGCAGTTCGAGCGTTTCCAGCCCCTTCAGCAGCACCCATGCGTTGAACGGGCTCATCGCCCCGCCGGTGTGCTTGAGGTAGGGCTCCAGCGTCTTGCGGATGAACTCCTGCGTGCCCAGCACCACACCGCCCAGCACCCGGCCCTGCCCGTCGATATGCTTGGTGGCCGAGTAGACGATCACATCCGCCCCCAGCTCCAGCGACCGCTGGAAGACCGGCGTGGCAAAGACATTGTCCACCACCACCAGCGCACCCACCGCATGGGCCAGCTCGCTGACGCCTTTGATATCAATCACTTCAAGCGTCGGATTCGAGAGCGCCTCGAAGAACACCAGCTTGGTATCGGGCCGGATCGCCGCCTTCCACGCGCTGAGATCGGTGCCGTCAACGAACTCGACCACAACGCCAAAGCGGGTCAGCACCTCGCTGAGGATGTATTCGCAGGAGCCAAAGAGCGCACGGGAGCTCACCACATGGTCCCCCGCCTTCAACGGCGCGACCAGTGCGGCATTCACCGCCGCCATGCCGGAGGCCGTGGCAAAGGCATCCTCCGCGCCTTCCAGCAGCGCGATCCGCTCCTCGAACATCCGCACCGTCGGGTTGCCGTAGCGGGCATAGATGAACTCATCCTCGCCCAGCGCCTCGAACCGCCCCTCGGCCTGCGCCGCGCTTTCGTAAACAAACCCCTGGGTCAGAAAAATCGCCTCGCTGACCTCGCCATACTGCGAGCGCCGCGTGCCGCCATGAACCAGCTTGGTGCGTGTCTTCCGTTCAGACATGGTTGGCCTCCTTCGCCAAACAAAAAGCCCTCACCGCTGCCAAGCCGTGAGGACTCTCCCCTGCCTGACCTCTTTAGCGGAAGTGTTTAGAGTGGCCCGCAATCCGGTGAACAAATCGCCACTTGTGAGGGTGGATTACGCCTGCGCAAGCTCCGCGTCAATCCCGTAGGGCGTGCAATTTGTCCACCGCTGCTACCCTTCAGCGCCCGCGTGCGGACGAATGCCCTCCGCCTCGCAGCGGATCGCATACAGGAGCTGCACGAGCGGTGACTCCTCGCGTACGTCCAGCGCCCGCAGCCGCCGCTTGCCGAGACGACGGTCGAGCATGCCGAAGGCCCGAACGATCATGTCCTCCGAATGCATGGCGTCTTCGATGGAAATGTTCAGAAGATCAAACAGAGCTTCGTTGAAGTTCCAAGTTCCCAAAACTCCCTCTTCTGCCAAGGAGACCTCAATCGCGCGTTCCCGGGCGAACATTTCGTCCAGTGTCGTCGCGTCGTTAGATTGCGTGGCTCGAAGCTCGGAACGAGCGTCCCAATATCGGGCCCAGAAACTCAAGGTCCCGGCACTGAATATCCGCTTACCATCGACCGTGATCCAGCTCTCGCCAACTTGATCGTGGGATCCCCGGTAACGCGTCGTCCAGACCTCGATACGCCCCCGCAGGCTATCAGCAAACTGTGCCTCGGCACGCTGCTTCAGCTTGCTCCATTTCATGTGTTGCTCACTCTCACGCAACTCCGGTCTGCGCATACTCTACCGGTTCAGCCCTGATGCGCCAGCCACTGCGCCCTCCCGGTCGCCCCCACCATCAAGGCTGTACCGAGGATAATCTCCCGCCACCCCGCCGACGGATCGCGCGGCCTGCCCCGTGTCATGCTGGCAACCAACATGGGAGAGACCCAGATGAATCGAGCACTCGCCACCGTCCTGATCGTCGTCACCACGATCGCCACCGCCCCCGCCGCCTTCGCCGCGCCCGAGGCCCGGCCCTGCGCCGAGGGCCAGCGCGGCGGCTGCAGCCAGCCCCAGCGCGGCGAGGCGCGGCACGATGCCCGGCAGGACACCCGCCAGCACAGCCAAGAGGCCAACCACCGCGCCGACCACAAGGACGACCGCCACGCCTCCAAACGCCCCACCGCAAAACGCGGCCACGCCCCCACTGCAGCCCAGCTCAAACGCCTGCCCAAGCCACCTCGCGGGCAGGAATACCGTGTGATCGACAATCGCGTGGTTCGGATCGACAGCGACACGCTCCAAACCGTCGCCGTCCTCGGTCTGCTGAGCGCGCTGCTGAACTGATCATTGAACTGACCGCGCCCGTCACGCCTCCGGCGGCCCCGCACCAGCAGGCGGGGCTTCCGGCTCCACCGCCCCCCGTTGCGAGAGCCACCGCGCACCGAGAAAGCAGGCCATCGCCCAGGCCGCGCCCGCCAGCCATCCGGCCAGCACATCCGTCGGCCAATGAACGCCAAGGTAAACACGGCTCACCCCCACCAGCACCGTCATCAGCACCGCCAGCGCGAGAATATACACCTTCAGCGCCCGCCCCGGCATCACCCGCGCCACCAGCACGCCCAGCGTCAGGTAGGTGACGGCGGCCATCATCGAATGGCCCGAGGGGAAGGATGAGGTGATCACCTCCACCCCATGCGGCACGAGGTCGGGGCGTGGTCGGTCGAACAGCAGCTTGGCGCTGTGCGAAATCGCGATGCCCCCGCCCACAGAGGCCAGAAGATACACCACCGTGCCCCAGCTCCGGCGAATGGCGAAAAAGCCTGCGACCGCGAAGGTGAAGATACTCAGCACCAACGCCCCGCCCAGCGCCGTCAGGTCGCGGCCCATGACCTCCACCCATCCCGGCCCGATCGGGTCGGTCAAGTCGCCCGGCGTGCGGAACATCAGTAGGAGCGCCTCGTCGAGGCTTCGGGTCTCGCCCTCGATCACCTCGTCGGCCAATTCGCCAAAGGCCCAGACTCCGCCCACCACGACGGCCAGCACCAGCAGCGTGCGCAGCTCCACGTTTCGCCTGATCCAGTGCAGAGCACGGCGGCGGGTCGTCGTCATGTCATATGCCATAAATCTCCAACGCATCCCGCCCCCGCCGCGTTCCCGGCTTACCCGAGTGTCACACCGCTGTAACCGGCGCTTAATGCCAGCGTTGTAAACATCGGGCATCCAACCCCCAGATATTGTGGGGAGATCCCCGATGCCCCTGACCCATGCCAATGCCAAAGGCCCCCGGCTGGAGGATCCCGCCGGCACCGTCGCCCGCCTGCGCTCCGCGCTTGCCGAGGCCGCGCCCGATGCGCCCATCGCGATCATGGTCCACGGGCTCACCTATTCGCCCCGCACGCCTGCCCGCTGCCCGCACCGCAAGCTCTACGGCCCGACCTGCCCCGAGGCCTGGGGGCGGCGGCTGGGGCAGCACGCAGCCGATGCACCGGTCGCCCTCGGCTTCGGGTGGGAGAGCCGCGGCTCGATCTGGCGCGCCTATGCCCGCGCCCCAGAGGCCGGCCGCGCCCTCGCCGAGCTCACCGAAATCGCCGCCGCGCTGGCCCCCGAGCGCCGCATCTCTCTGATCGCCCATTCGCTCGGCGCCCGCGTCGCCCTGCAGGCCCTGCGCCACATGGCCCCCGGCACCGCCCGCCGCGCCATCCTTCTGGCCGCCTGCGAGTTTCGCCCCGCCGCCACCCGCGCGCTCGACTGCGCCGCCGGTGCAGCGCTCGATGTGCTCAACGTCACCGCCCGCCAGAACCGCCTCTACGACATGGCGATGGAATATGGCTTCGCCCCCGGTCGCCGCGGCCACGCCACCCTGTCGCGCGGCATGGCAGGCCGCCCCGGCTGGCTTGATCTCGACCTCTCCTGCGCCACCACCCGCGCCACGCTCGCCCGCATCGGCCACCCGGTCGCCGCGCCGCAAACATGGGTCTGCCACGGCGCCACCTATCTCACTCCCGGCCTCTTCGACCTCTACCGCTCTGCCCTCTCCGACGCCTCCCTGCTGCCCCGCCTCTCCGCCGCCCTCGCCGCCACCGCCCCGCCCCAGCGCCCCGCGCCCGGCACGCGGCTCTTGCCTTTCGGGCAGCGCAGTCCATCCTGACCCCTGACACATTCAGGAGGACAGCATGGCACCCATCGATCTCTACTACTGGCCCACACCCAACGGCTGGAAGGTCTCCATCGCGCTGGAGGAGATGGGCCTGCCCTACGAGACCCACCTCGTGAACATCGGCGCGGGCGACCAGTTCAAACCCGATTTCCTCAAGATCGCCCCCAACAACCGCATGCCCGCCATCGTCGACCCCGAGGGGCCGGGCGGCGAACCCGTCTCAATCTTCGAGAGCGCCGCGATCCTGATGTATTTGGCCCGCAAGACCGGGCGCTTTTACGGCGAGAGCGAACGCGAGCGCATCGCGGTCGAAGAATGGCTGATGTGGCAAATGGGCGGCCTCGGCCCGATGGCGGGGCAAGCCCACCACTTCCTCAAATACGCCCCCTCGATGGACCCGCCCAACGACCTGCCCTACGCAAAGGACCGCTACCGCAACGAAGTGGACCGCCTCCACGGCGTCCTCGACCGCCGCCTCGCCGAAAACGAATACGTCGCCGGCCCGAACTACTCCATCGCCGACATGGCCATCTGGCCCTGGGCGATCCTCTGGGAAGGCCAGCAGCAAGACATCTCAGGCAAACCCCACTTCTCCCGCTGGCTCGACCAGGTCGGAGAGCGTGAAGCGGTGCAGAAAGGCAAGGCGCTGGCGGCGGAGAAACGGGCGAACTTGCAGGACAACAAGGACGCTCAGAAGGTGCTATTTGGGAAGAGGGAGTAACGCATGTGAAAATTGAGCTGATTTCAGAACCAAAACGCCTTGAGAAAGAACTCAAGAGCTGCATGGAAAAGTTTTCCTCTTTTAGCTTTGCTGTAGCTTGGGCAACTCACAATCCCGATCTCTACAAATCCATAGGAAACGAAAAGCTATCGCAGGGCGTAATTGGCACACACTTCTTTCAAACGACCCCCAAAGTGCTTGAGGATTACATAGATGACGATCGAGTAAGGTTTGCCTTAGATAGCGGTCCCATTTTTCACCCAAAAACATATCTCTTCAAAAGTGACAACCATTGGGTTGCCTTCATTGGCTCAGCGAATCTTACTTGGTCCGCATTTAATCGAAACACAGAAATCACCACTAGAATAGAAGGCGGAAAAAAATACCAGTCAGTAAGCGACGACCTAGAGAGGCGAATTAGCCAATGGCACGCTAATGCTCTAGTGTCGACGGCAGAACGTGCAAAGCGATACCGTGATGTCTGGAAAGTACGTCGCTCCAGTTTAAAGCGCCTGCTGGGCAAGTATGGAAAGGCACATAGTGCCGCTTTATTGGAATCACGCATCATGTCCCAAAACTGGGAGGACTTCGTATCTGAGGTCAAAAAACGTTCGAAAGAAGAGCGGCATGGCAGACTAAGCTTACTAAAAACCGCTCGTGAAGCATTTGAGTTGAATGCAGAATTTCTTGACATACCCGAAGACATTCGCCGTGCAGTTGCCGGACAAAAGTCAGCAACTGAGCCAAACTGGGCTTGGTTTGGCAACATGCAAGGCGCACGAAAGCTATGGCCAGCAATGAAGCATCACGTTTCCGAAATTTCCCTTGCACTGTCGCACATCCCTTTAGAAGGTGATGTAACAAAGTCACAATTTCTTAGGTACCTTGATAACTTTAAGCTAGCCTTTCCCGATGGCGGGTATGGCCTCGCGACTGTTACTAGGTTCTTAGCGTTGAAGCGCCCCGACCAGTTTGTCTGCATTGACACGGCAAATAAGAAACGAATGAGTTCGGATCTACGCATCCCAGCCTCACACATTACTTGGCCAAATTATTGGGATCTAATCGTGGAGAGGCTCAGAGATTCGCCGTGGTGGAACGCTCCCGATCCTCAAAATGAAGACAGTGAAATTTGGAAGGGACGAGCTGCGCTTCTTGATTGCTTCCTTTATCAGAGGTAGTAATAGTAAGTTCTAAGCTGCTGCAGTATCGCCCATTTTTTGGACGATGAAACCTCAGATGAAGTGAGTAGTACCTTCTAAAACCCATAGAGTTCAACCTTGCTGTCGATCTGTGAAGCATACTGAAAAACAACGCCGCACTCTGCCTTCCCGGCACAGCCCTCACCCCACCAGAACCTCCCAAACCAACTTCCCCGACACCACCGCCAGTGCCACCTCTACCAGCAGGTAAAACACCTTCTCCGGCAGCCAGCGCGCTACCCGTGAGCCGCTCCACGCTCCGGCCAGGGCAAAGGGCGCCAGCCAGACGGCCTCGCCAAGGCTCGCGCCGGTGATCTGCCCGGCCATCACATAGGGCGGCACCTTCAGCAGGTTGACCACCGAGAAGAAGATCGTGACCGTCCCGAGATAGACCATCTTGTCCAGCTTCTGCGGCAGCACATAGGCCTGAAACGGCGGCCCCCCGGCGTGGCTGATGTAACTGGTGAACCCCGCCAACGTGCCCCAGAACACGCCCCGCGGCACGTCCGCCTCGCGCGGCGCGGGCGCCTGCCGCGCAAACCGGCCCTTCACCGAGCCGACGAGGTAGTAAATCCCGATCCCCGCCACCAGCAGCTTGATCGCATCGCCGGGCACCACCGAGACGGCAAAGAAGGCCGCCACGATCCCCGCCACCGCCCCCGGCAGCATGATCTTGAGGAGCCGCGCCGCAAACGCCCGGCGAAACAGGTAAACCGCATACCAATCGGCCACGATGTAGAGCGGCAAGAGCAACCCTGCCGCCAGCGCCGGGTCCATGAAGAGCGACATCAGCGGCACCGAGAGCATCGCCAGCATCGGCACCCCGCCCTTCGACAGCCCCATCATGAAGGCCGCCAGCGCGGCCACGATCCAGAAATCCATGCCCCTTCCCCGATCCAGAGGCAGCCCCGGGCAGCCCAGAAACCAGACCAGACCACTCCGGACAATTTAAGTCAAATTGCCCATTTTCTTGCTCCAAGTATCTCCCGCCGGAGGCCCTGATCTCTTCAGGCACCCCCTGCGGGCCGAAGCCTCGGCCGGTCTACTCGCCGATGGTCGAAAGCAGCTCGGGCTGAACCACCAGGTTGCGCACCCCGTGGGCGTGGTCCTCGTCAAAGGGGTTGCCCTTCAGCCATTCCCCGACCGAGGTGATATCGAGCTTGGCCACCTTCGGGCGCACGCTCCAGCTCACCTGAAAGGGCGAACCCGCCTCGTTGTGGCCCGGCCCTGTGGTCGAGCCGGCATAGGCCACGGGCGTGCCGGTGTCCGAGGGGATGGCCAGCGCCTGGTGCAGCCCGCCCCGCGTGCTCACCGCCGCCAGCGCGGTGAAATCGAGCGCGGCGGGGTCGTTGACCAGCACGAAGACCTGCGCCTCGACCCGAAGTCGGGGAGTCGCGGCGCCCTCCTTCAGGCAGGCGCCCAGCGTCGGGCCCGGCGCAACCTCGGCGGTCGAAAACACCCAATGCACCTCGATGGTATCCCCCGGCTCCAGCCCGCCATGGCCCTTGTCGGCAATCGGGGCCGAGAGCGGCTTGAGCTCCGCGGCACTCAGCGCGCCGTCATAGACGAAGCCGGTGTCATACCCCTTGCCGTTGCCATTGCCCCGATAGGTGCGAAACTCTCCGCCCCGGTGCTCGGCGCTCTCGTGAAAGTGGATGTTGCACAGGTTCATCTCGCTGGCGTCCGGGGCGGCAGCAAAATGCACCGGGTTGGTGCCCGCCACCGCATCGATGTCTCGCGGCGACTGCGGGCCGAAGCCGGTCCGCTCGAAGTTCACCTTCAGCATCCGCCGCTGCCGGTCGACATAGCGGTCGGCCACCTTCAGCTCCGGCCGCATCGGCGCGCCCTGCGCGGCCAGCCCGCCGGTGCGGGTCGTCGGAACGATGGTGTTGGCCCCCGCCACAAAGGCGACGAGGCAGGCCGCGGCGGTCCCGGCGGCGATGAGTTTGGCGGTCTTGGCACCCTTTGCCATCTGGCGATCTTTCCCTCTCCGCCCGGGCCGGCCGGGTCAGGCGGCGGCAGCGGGCACTGAATTGTCCCGCCGAGGCTTCCGGGGCAAGCCGCGCTTTCTCATGTCCAAACCATGTCAAATCTGCGCTTTGCGCATATTTGTGCGCTGAGCCAGAATTTCGGGCGTCGATTACTCGCTCTTCTCCGTCCCGTATTTCTCGATCAGCGGGTATTGCGCCATCATGAAGACAAAGAGCGCCGCCGGCAGCCCGAAGGTCTTCACCGTCACCCAGACCCCGCTCGAGAGCGAGAAAGCAATCACCGCATTCGCCACCGCCAGCACCGCAAAGAAGATCGCGAAGCGCTTGGTCAAAATCATCCAGCCCTCATGGCTCATCGGCAGCAGCCCCTCCATGAGCCGCGCAAGGTAGCTCTGCCCCCGCGCCAGCCCGATCGCGAGAATGCCCGCAAAGAGCGCATAAAGGATCGTCGGTTTCAGCTTCAAAAACAGGTCGTTGTCCAGCACCACCGTCAGCCCGCCCATGAAGACCACCAGCACCAGCGTCATCACCTGCATCCGGCTCAGCGCGCCCGTCAGCGCCCCGAGCGCCCCCATGCAGATCACCATGGCGATGACGAACCAGAAGGTGATGTAGGTGAAGGTCTTCACCTCGTGGCCGAAGAGCACGTAGCTCTCGCCCTTCAGCAGGAAAAAGGCCACGAAGAAGCCCAGCACCGGGCCGAACTCCAGCGCCGTCTTCACCCATCCGGGCACCTGTTTCTCGGCCATACTCTCTCTCCGCGTTAACCCGCCATCTCAACTATCACCGCTCCGGCGGCGATCAACCCCATGAGGGCCAAACGTCGCGGCCCGACCCGCTCTCCGAGCAGCAACCACCCGATCAGCGCGGCAAAGACGGTGGAAGTCTCGCGCAGCACCGCCGCCTCGCCCACCTTGTCGAGCCGCGTTGCCAGCATCACCGCCCCGAAGGAGAAGAAGGCCACCACGCCCCCGATCATCCCCCGCGCCATCAGCGGCCCCAAAGTGGGCGGGTCGTCCATCCGCCGGTAGCGGGCCAGCGCCACCCAAGGCGCAAAGCCCAGCCCGTCGATCATGAAGAACCACGCCAAAAAGGTGAACGGGTCCGCCGTCGCGCGGATGCCATAGGCGTCATAGGTGGTGTAGAGAGCCACGAAGAGGCCGGTCACCACCGCGAGGCCCAGCGCGGCAACCATCGTCTCCCGTTGCAGCGTGATGGTCCGCAGGTTGTAGGCCGCCAGCCCGTAGATCCCTGCCAGCAGCACCGCCACGCCAAACCATTGGCCTGCCGTAAAATGCTCGCCAAAGATCACCCCGGCCCCGATCACCGTGAACAGCGGCCCGGTGCCCCTCACCACCGGATAAACCACCGTGTAGGCCCCCCGCGTGTAGGTCATCGCCTGCGTCACCTTGTAGGCCACGTGGATCGCCCAGGCCCCGGCAAAGATCGCCCACATATGCGGCTCCGGCCACGGCACCACGAAGAGCGCGAAGGGCGCGGCCATCACCCCGTAGCAAAAGTCGATCGCCCCCCGGCTCATCCACGGATCATGCCGCCCCTTCTGCAACGCCCCGAAGACCGCGTGCAGAAAGGCCGCCATCAGCGCCAGCCCCAAGGCCGCCACATGCCCCGCCTCGGTGCCTTCGAGTGAGGTAATCCAAGAACTCATGCTGCGGGCATATATTCGCGAGCCGGGATGGTCCAGAGCCCCACCCTGCTCCTCATTGGTCCGTCAAATATCCCGGGGGTGCGGGGGCAGCGCCCCCGCTCAACGCCTCCTCGCCCCGCACGGCCCGAGCCGCAGCGTCGTAGGGTGCGCATTCGTGGCGCACCACGCGCGCCTACCGCCCCGCCTCCAGCCGCTTCTCCAGCCGCCTCAGCGCCAGCGAAAGCGTCACCGTCATCACCAGATACAACAGCGCCACCACGTTATAGGTCTCGAAATACCGAAAATTCCCCGCCGAGGTCACCTTCCCCAATTGGGTGATATCCGTCACCCCGAGCACCGAGACCAAGCTCGAATCCTTGATCATCGCGATGAAGTCATTGCCCAACGGCGGCAGGATCACCCGCAGCGCCTGCGGCAGCCGGACCAGCCGAAACCGCTGCCACGGCGAAAGCCCCAGCGCCTCCGCCGCCTCGATCTGCCCCTCCGGCACCGAAAGGAGCCCCGCCCGGAACACCTCTGCAATGAAGGCCGAGTAGCCGATGGTCAGGGCAATGATCGCCCGCCACAGCAGCGAGAAATCCCGCGTCCTGATCCCCTCTCCCCCGAGCGAGGTCAGCACCCAGTTCACCGCCACCACCATCGCGGGCGCGACCACGAAAGCCACGTAGAGCAGCAGCACCAATATCGGCACGCCGCGCACGATCTCCACATAGAGCCGCGCCGCCTGCCGGGCGACGATCCAGCGCGACATCGAAGCCATCGCCACCAGCAACCCGACCAGCGTGGCGAGCGAGAACGCCACCAGCGTCACGAACACCGTGATGCCGACGCCCTTCATCAGCGTCTCCAGCACGTCCGAATAGAGCTCGTCCGCGATGACCTGCGCAAACAGCACCGCTCCCGTGGCGGCAAGGATCACCAGCCACCACGGAAAGTCCTTCTCGCCCGGGCGTTCCCTCACTCGCCGAGCTTGGTATCGAGAAACCACTTCTTGTTCAGCGCATCGAGCGTGCCGTCAGCCTCCATCGAGGCGATGGCGGCATTGATCGGTGCAACCAGATCGGAGCCTTTCGGGAAGATGAAGCCAAAGTCCTCGGTGCCCAGCTTCTCGCCCACCACCTTCAGCGCCCCGTCCGAGGCCGCCACGTAGCCCTCTGCGGCCACGCCATCGGTCAGCACAAGGTCCACATCCCCGGCCCGCAGCGCCTGCACGCCCGCCCCGAAGGTCTCGAAGAGCTTCACCCGCGGGTTGGCCTCATCGCCATCCAGCACGTCATAGACCGCCACGTAAAACGGCGTGGTGCCGGGCTGGGCGGCCACCAGCAGATCGTCATCCGCCGCGAAGCTCGCCGCATCGGTGAACCGCTCCTCATCGCCCCGTACCAGCATCGACATCTCGCTGCGCATATAGGCATCGGAGAAATCCACCATCTCCTTGCGGTCGTCCCGAATGGTGATGCCGGTCATGCCAAGGTCATACTGCCCTTCCGAGACGGCGGGGATCATCGCATCCCAGCTGATGTTCTCGTAGGCCACTGTCATATTGATCCGGCTGGCGATCTCGGCCATGGCGTCATACTCCCAGCCCACGGCCTCGCCATCGGCCATGTATTGCAGCGGCGGATAGGCGTTTTCGGTCACAACGGTGATCTCGCGGCCCTGCAAGTCGGGCAGATCCTGCGCGATCACCGGGGTGACGAAGAGCGAGGCAAAGACGGCGGCGGCGGCGTATTTCATTGGAGCGACTCCCTGAGGTTTTGCCTCACAGTAGCCCAAGCCCCGGCGTTGGCAATTGCCCCGCCCACCGCCGCGCCCGGCGGAACCGCCCGCCCCCGCCCGGTGTTGAGAGCGCAAACAAGGGGCCCGCATGGATCAGATCGTCACCGAACTCAAAGGCACCTTCGCCGCCGTGCCGCCGCTCACCGCCTTCATCCGCCTGCTCGCGGCGGCGGTGTTGGGCGGGCTGATCGGGCTGGAGCGCGAATGGCGTTCCAAACCCGCCGGCCTGCGCACCCATATCCTTGTCGCCCTCGCCGCCTGCCTCTTCATCGTCGTGAGCCAGCAACTCTCGCAACTCTCCTTCGGCCCGAAAGACAGCATGAAGGTCGATCCCCTGCGGCTGGTCGAGGCGGTCACGGCGGGCGTCGCCTTTCTGGCCGCCGGGATCATCTTCACCAAGGGCGACACGGTGAAGAACACCACCACCGGCGCCTCCATGTGGCTCGCGGGCGGCATCGGGCTGGCCTGCGGCGCGGGCCAGATGCCCCTCGCCGCCATGGCCACCGCCCTCACCGTGGCCGTGCTCTGGATCCTGAAGCGGGTGGTGCAGACCAGCGAAGAAAGCTCCTGAACGGCAGTCTGCGCGACGTCGGGGCTTCCGCCTACTCGCGCGCGTAACTGGCCCCGATGATCACACCCTCCAGCATCGCCGCAAGCGCCTCCGGCGTCACCGGCGCGCCCAGCGCCAGCGGCCCGAGCTGCGCCATGCCCAGCCCCTCCGGTGCATCGAGCCGCAGCACCATGCGCCCCTCAGGGTGGGGCAGCTCCGCGATGAAGGTCTCCACCGCGTCCCTCGCGCCCGGCTCGAACCGCGCCTCCGGCAATCCGTGCAACGCCTCGACCGCCGCCTTTTTCAGCGCCACCACCTGTTCCCGCGGCTGCAGCACCTCCTGCTCGCCGTCCTCAACCGTCTCCGGCACCGGCTCCAGCAGCATCTGCCCGAGCGGCACCAGAAACAGATGTTCGAAAATCCCGTTGCTCTCCAACTCAAGCTCCAGCGCGGTGAGCCGGGTGGTCAGCGCCGATTGCTGCATCGCAACCGCATCGGTCAGGTCCACCCCCTCGATCAGCCCCGTCATCCGCAGCCCGTTCTCGCCCGGAAAGTCCCAGCGCGCCTCTTCGATCACAACCCGGCGGCTCTCCCTGTCCCACCAGAGCTGCGCCGAGAGCTCCATGCCATCGCCCACCTTCACCTGCTCGGTCAGCAACCAGCTCGTCAGGATGTCACCCGGCATGGTGAACACCGGATGCGCGCCCCGCACCTCCAGCTTCACCGCCAGCGGCGGCAGCCCGTGATCGAGCCGTTCCAGCCCGCCAATGTGCAGCTCCGCCCGCGGCACGCGGTAGCCCAGCGCGCCCACCCCGGTCGAGATCCGCAGGTCGGTGTAGGCGCAGCCGTTCTGATAGGGGCGCACGCCGCCCACCTCCACGACCCCACCCATGCCCAGCACATCCACCCGCTGAAGCAGGCCTTCGCAGGCCTCTGCGTTCAATATGTCATAGCTCTGCGCCCCTGCTGGGGCACCCAATAACGCGAGCGCAACCGCCGCCGCCCGGATCACGCGCCAGCGCCCGTCAATGCCTCGGCAAACTCGCGCGGGTCGAAGGCATCGAGGTCGTCGATCTGCTCGCCCACGCCAATCGCATGAATCGGCAGCCCAAACTTGTCAGCCAGCGCCACCAGCACCCCGCCCTTCGCGGTGCCGTCGAGCTTGGTCATTACCAGCCCGCTCACATCGGCCATCTTCTGGAAGGTATCCACCTGGCTCAGCGCGTTCTGCCCCGTGGTCGCATCCAGCACCAGCAGCGTGTTGTGCGGCGCATCCGGGTCCTTCTTCTTGATGACGCGCACGATTTTCGAGAGCTCTTCCATAAGGTCCGCACGGTTCTGGAGCCGCCCTGCGGTGTCGATCATCAGCAGGTCCGCCCCATCCGCCTGCGCCTTGGTCATCGCATCAAAGGCAAGGCTCGCGGGGTCGCTGCCCTCGGGCGCCGTCATTACCGGCACGCCCGCGCGCTGCCCCCACACCTGCAACTGCTCCACCGCCGCCGCGCGGAAGGTATCGCCCGCCGCGATCACCACGCTCTTGCCCGCCGCCTTGAACTGGCTCGCCAGCTTGCCGATGGTCGTCGTTTTGCCCGAGCCGTTCACGCCCACCACAAGCACCACCTGCGGGCGGGTCGGATACAGCGGCATCGGCCGCGCCACCGGCTCCATGATCCGGGCGATCTCATCTGCAAGGAACTGCTTGATCTCGGCGGTCGAGACCTTCCGTCCATAGCGCCCCTCGGCCATGTTCGCGGTCACCCGCAGGGCGGTATCCACCCCCATGTCGGCGGCAATCAACAACTCTTCGAGGCTCTCCAGCATGTCATCGTCGAGCACCCGCCGCATGACAGGGCCCTCGCCCCGCCCCAGCATCCGCCCGATGAACCCGGGGCGCTTCGAAGTCGCCTCTTCCGCCCTCGGCGCAGGCGGCACCGGGATCGGCGGCAGGTCAGGCTCTGGCTCAGGCACCGGCGCAGGCGGAACATCCGGCTCAGGCTCGGGCACCGGCGCGGGCGGAACATCCGGCTCCGGTTCAGGCACCGGCGCAGGCGGCACATCCGGCTCAGGTTCAGGCACCGGCGCAGGCGGCACATCGGGCTCCGGCTCCGGCATCGGAGCAGGCGGCAGGTCCGGTGCGGCGACAGGCGCAGCCGGCACATCCGCCACGCCCTCACCCACTGGCGCAGGCTCAGAGGACGATCCCTCCGCAGGCCCCGCCTCTTCCACGACCAGTTCCCCGGCCTCCACGGCCTCGACCGCTTCCACCGCCTCTTCCTCGCCGCCATCGGCGACGATCGCCTCAAGCCCCTCATCCAGCTTCGAGCTGGATTTGAAGAGCTTGTCCTTGAGCTTCTTGAAAAACGCCATCCGCGCCCCGCTGTTACACTGCCCTCTGACCTAATCGCTCACCGCCCAACATGGAAGGCCCGGCATCCGGCTGGCCCGCGCCGCCTCAGCCGTTCAGCGGGCTCTGGTTGACCCCCCGGCCACTCAGCTTGGCATCATCCCAAAAGGTCCCCCGGCAGAAGCAGCACCGCACCTCGCCGTAGTGGTGCCCCGCCTGCCCCAGCTTGCGGATCACCTCGCTCAGCCGCTTCGGCGCGGTCCCTGCCTTGAAGATGCTCCGGTTGCGCAGGGTGACGATATCGCAAAACGCGTTTTCCAGCGGCCCGCTGAGCAGGTAGTCGATGTCCTCCGCCCCGTGCATCTGGTCGTCCTTGGTCAGCTCGTAATCCGGGCAGGGCTGCCCGCCGCCGAAACTCTCGCGCAAGATACCGCCCCCGCCGACGATACCGGCCAGCCCATCGGAGTAGACCACCGGGCTGCCATCGCCCCGCCGCCCCCGGCTGCTGGTCTGTTCCTCGATGGTCAGCCAGGCATGGCGGTCGACATAGAAGTTCACCACCATCCCGGGCGGCACGGTGAAGTTCTCGCCCCAGAACTGTCGCCGCCCATGCCCGTCGATCGCTACCGCCGTCGCCGGAAGCCCCTCGGTCTTGTGCAGATAGATACTGTGCCCGATTGCCGTCATCGTGGTCATCGCCGTCGACTTCCCTGGAGTAAACGCCGCAACTCTCACCACAGCCCCGCCGAGGTGCAACCCCGAAACCCCTCACCTCGCACAAACACAAAGCCCCTTCCGCCACCGTGCCCGACCCGCCTGCATTTTCTTGCTTCAAATATCCATTCCCGCCCTCTCCCCCGGCGCCTCCGCCCGAAACGGCGCACACCCGCGCAACCCGCCGCGGGGGGAGGGCGCGGGGCGGGCGGGTGGGCGCGCCCTGACCCCGCGGCGCGCCCTGCCCGCGCCACATCGCCCCCTTCCTTCCGCCCCACGGCCCCCCTATTCTCCGCCCGAACCGGAGACCACGATGCCCCCCGCCGCCCTCTTCGCTGCCGCCACCCTCACCCCTGCCCTGCTGCTCGCGGCAGGCGGCACACTTGGCGGCGCGTGGCTCATCGCCGCCGCGCTCACCCTCACGGTCTTCTCCGCACTGATCGACCAGGCCCTGCGCCGCCTCGGCGCCCGGCCCACGCCCACCGCCGCGCCGGGCAGATGGGCCGATGCCCTCTCGGCTACCCTCGCGCTGTCCCATTTCGCCCTGCTCGCCCTCGGCATCGCCGCCGTCACCGGCGCGACCGGTCTCGCCCCGTGGGAGCGCGTGCTTGCCTTCTTCGCCTTCGGCCTCTTCTTCGGCCAAGTCTCCAACTCCAACGCCCATGAGCTGATCCACCGCTCCGCCCGCCCGCTCCGGGCGCTCGGCCGCTGGGTCTATATCTCGCTGCTCTTCGGCCACCACGCCTCGGCCCACCCCAAGGTGCACCACCGCTTCGTCGCCACGCCCGACGATCCCAACTCCGCCCGGCTGAACGAGAGCTACTACCGCTTCGCCGTCCGCGCCTGGCTCGGCAGCTTCCGCGCCGGCCTCGCCGCCGAACGTGAGATGCTCGCCCGTGGCAGCAAGCCCCGCTGGCAGAACCCCTATATCGAGTACATCGCCGGCGCCGCCGCCCTGCTCGCCGCATCCACCCTAGCCTTCGGCCCCGCAGGCCTCGCCGCGCACATCGGCCTCGCCGCCTATGCCACCGCGCAACTTCTGATGTCCGATTACGTCCAGCACTACGGCCTCAGCCGCGCCCGCCTGCCGAACGGCAAATACGAGCCGGTGTCAGACGCCCACAGCTGGAACGCCCCGCACGTCTTCTCCTCGCTGATGATGCTCCACGCCCCGCGCCACTCCGACCATCACGCGCACCCCTCCACGCCCTACCCGGCCCTCACCTTGCCGCCGCCCGCGCCGATGCTTCCCGGCCCGCTGCCCTCGATGGCCACGCTGGCGCTGATGCCCCGGCTCTGGAAACGGGTGATGAACCCCCGCGTCGCCCGCCTCCACGCCAGCGCGCCCAATCCTTCGGCAACCGCCGCCCCGCCCGGGCAGATCGCGCGGGCGTGACCCGCTGATGCCCCGCCCGGCCTTTTCGCGCCGCGCCCCATCTGCCATTCTGGCGACAAAACACAGGCAACCCGGAGCCCCCATGCGCCCGACATTCCTCTTTGCCCTGATCCTCGCCGCCACGCCCGCGCTCGCCGCCGAGCCGATGTCCGGCCCCGAGTTCGACGCCTACACCAAAGGGCGCACGCTCTATTACAACAACCACGGTCAGGCCTACGGGGTGGAGGAATACCTTCCCGGCAACCGCGTCCGCTGGTCGTTTCTCGATGGGCAATGCAAGGAAGGCAGCTGGTACGAACAGGGCCGGTTCATCTGCTTTCTGTACGAGGACCAGCCCGGCGAGCCGCAATGCTGGACCTTCTGGGAAGAACCCGGCGGCATCCGCGCCCTGTTTGAAGACAACCCCTCCGCCACCGAGCTCTACGAGGTGACAGACGCCGACGAGCCGATGCTCTGCCTCGGCCCCGATGTCGGCGTGTAACCCCTGAGGCGGGACGTTTCCCGCCACGCCACCGCCCCCCTAAAACAAATCGCCCTGCTCCGGCGGCGCATCCTTGGGCGCAGCTTTCTTCTTCACCGCCCCGCCGCCCGGCACCATCCGCCCATCGGCGAACTGAATCTCCAGCGGCCCAACCGCCGCCTTGGCCCGCGCCGCGCTCGTCACCACCTCGTCGCCCTCGCGCACCACCGCGAACCCGCGCTTCAGCGTCTCCTCGTAGCCGAGCGAGCCGAGCAACCGCCCGAGCGCATCGAGCTTCCGCCCCCGCGCCTCCGCCTGCCCGCGCTGCGCCGCCTCAAGCCGTGCCGCCAGCGCCGCCACCCGCTCCCCGGCCCGCGCCGTCCGTTCCGTAACAAGAGCAGGCCTCAGCCGCCCGGCCCGTGCCTCCAGCCGCTCCCGCGCCCGTGCCGCGCCGCGCGCCAGCTCCGGCCCCAGCCGCGCTCCGGCCCGTTCGGCCCGCTCGCGCCGCTGCGCAATGCCCGCCCGGATCGTCCCGGGCCGCAGCCCCGCCGCCGCCTCGCTGAGCGCCCCGCGCTTCTTCAGCACCGCCGTGCGCAGCGCCGCCGGCAACCGGTCGGCCCACTGGTCGAGCCGCTGCTGCGCCCCGCCCAGCACCACCTCGGGCCGTGGCAGGGCGCGCGCCAGATCGGTCAGCCGCTGCCGCCGCCCCCGCACGCTCTCCGACACCGCCCGGCGCAGCCGCCCGCCAAAGCCATCGACGGCCGCCATCAGCTCCAACCGCACCGGTACCGCCATCTCGGCCGCTGCCGTGGGCGTCGGCGCCCGCCGGTCGGCGGCATGGTCTATCAGCGTGGTATCCGTCTCATGCCCCACCGCCGAGATCAGCGGTATCGCCGAGCCCGCCGCCGCCCGCACCACGACCTCCTCGTTGAAGCCCCACAAGTCCTCGATCGAGCCGCCGCCCCGCGCCACGATGATCAGGTCGGGCCGCGGCAAGGCCCCGCCCGGCGTCAGCGCATTGAACCCCTCGATCGCGCGGGCCACCTGCGGAGCGCAGTCCTTTCCCTGCACGGCGACAGGCCAGACCAGCACCTT
Source organism: Oceanicola sp. (assembly GCA_017792405.1). Lineage (GTDB taxonomy): Bacteria > Pseudomonadota > Alphaproteobacteria > Rhodobacterales > Rhodobacteraceae > Vannielia. Next base: position 877,022 of record CP051231.1, on the reverse strand, counting down.
GCGCGGAAAGCGGTCGCGCAGCCGGTGCAGGATATCGCGGATCACCGCCCCCTGCGGCGAGGTCACCACCCCGATGATCTCCGGCAAAAACGGCAGCGGCCGCTTGCGCCCGGCATCAAACAGCCCCTCGGCGGCCAGCGCCTTGCGCCGCTTCTCCAGCATGGCCATCAGCGCGCCCACGCCCGCCACCGCCACCTCGACCGCGTTCATCTGGTATTTCGACTGGCTGGCAAAAGTGGTCAGCTTGCCCTGCGCCACCACCTCCATCCCCTCCTCGGGAATCACGCTCAGCCCGTCCACCTGCCCCTTCCATGTGGTGCAGGCCAGCACGCTCCGGTCGTCCTTGAGGTCAAAATACAAATGCCCCGACCGCGCCCGCACCACGCGCCCGACCTCGCCCTTCACCCTGACGTAGCCAAACTCGCCCTCCACCACGCGCTTCACCGCGCCCGAAAGCTCGGAGACGGTGAACTCGGGGGCATTTCCGCCGGGGGTCGGGTCGTCGATCAGGTCCATGTCACGCTCTTGTGCTGCTCTGCGCCCGACCTTAGAACGCCCCCGAACCAAGGCCAAGGGAGCGGCGTCCATGAACATCCTCATCCTCGGAAGCGGCGGGCGCGAGCACAGCCTTGCCTGGGCAATCCAGCAGAACCCCAAATGCGACCGTCTCATCGTGGCGCCGGGCAACGCCGGGATCGAAGCGATGTGCGAAACCGCTGCGCTCGACATCGAAGATGGCAGTGCCGTCGCCGAGTTCTGCCATGAGAACACCGTGGATTTTGTCGTGATCGGCCCCGAGGCCCCGCTCGCCGCAGGGGTGGCCGACCGGCTGCGCGAGGCAGGCATCCTCACCTTCGGCCCCTCCGCCGAGGCCGCCCAGCTTGAAGCCTCCAAGAAGTTCACCAAGCAGGTCTGCGACGCCGCCCAGATCCCCACCGCAGGCTGGGCTTCCTTCACCTCCGCCGCCCCGGCGCGCGAGTATATCGAGGCCGTCGGCGCGCCCAAGGTCATTAAGGCCGACGGGCTCGCGGCGGGCAAGGGCGTGGTCGTGGCGATGGACGAGGCCACCGCCCTCGCCGCCATCGACGATGTCTTCGCAGGCGCCTTCGGCGAGGCCGGGGCCGAGGTGGTGATTGAGGATTTCATGACCGGCGAAGAGGCCAGCTACTTCATCCTGTGCGATGGTGAAAACGTGCTGCCCATCGGCACCGCGCAGGACCACAAGCGCGTCGGCGAGGGCGACACCGGCCCTAACACCGGCGGCATGGGCGCCTACTCCCCCGCCCCGATCATGGATGATGCGGTCACGCAGAAGGCGCTGGAGCAGATCGTCAAGCCGACCGTGGCCGAGATGGTCAAGCGCGGCACCCCCTATCAGGGCGTGCTCTATGCCGGGCTGATGATCGAGGACGGCGAGCCTGCCCTCGTCGAATATAACGCCCGCTTCGGCGACCCCGAGTGCCAGGTGCTGATGATGCGCCTCGGCGCGCAGGCCCTCGACCTGCTGCTCGCCTGTGCCGAGGGCCGTCTGGCCGAGGCTCAGGTGAACTGGGCCGACGACCATGCGATGACCGTGGTGCTGGCGACCGAAGGCTACCCCGGCAGCTACGCCAAGGGCTCGGTGATCGGCGGGCTGGAGGGGCTGCCGGAGACCTCGACCCAGATGGTCTTCCACGCCGGCACCACCGCGGCTGGCGGCAAGGTCACCGCCACCGGAGGCCGGGTGCTGAACGCCACCGCGCGCGGTGACACGCTGGCCGAGGCCCGGGACCGCGCCTATGCGCTGGCCGAGGCCATCGACTGGCCCGAAGGCTTCTACCGCAAGGATATCGGCTGGCGCGCGCTGTAGGGCGAGAACCGGTCTCGCGTGGCGGCCTCCAACGGCTCAGCCACAGGCCCGCACGGAATCAAGCCGCAGGCGCCGTGCAGCGCCGTCCCGCCCCCCGGGGCGGCGCTTCGTTGAGGCAATCTCTCCCCTCAGAGGTCAGATGACCACGGCACCATACAGTGCCACGAACTGCCGTTGCATGCGCCACCCCGCGGGACGGCGCTGCACGGCTCGGTGACACTCATCTAGGTCAGGTCTCACCCCCTAACACCCCCTTACCCCACCGCGCCGCACAGTTAACGCCAAATCCGCCCGTTCTGTGCAAAAATCGCGTATGTATGGAATGTGCATCAGTTGTGCATCACATGTGCCTGTTGCGCATAAGCCTCAAACCGGCCCCCGCCGCGCCACTTCCTAACGGCACGTCCGCTCTATGCCAAAGCTCTCCGGCCCCTCGATCGGCCCCAGCTCACGGGCAACCAATTTGCCCCCCACCAGCCGCACGCCGATCATCTCCTGCCAGCCCGGATCGGCCACCACCAGCTCCGGTCCGCCCCGGCAGGTGCGTAGCCCACCGTGGATCACCGGATCGCCAAAGCGATGGTTGGTGACGCCGGAAAGCGACGCAATCTCAACCAGTTGCCCCTCTACCCAGCGAAACACCCTCAGCACCCGCGCCAGGTGCGGCCGGTCGACGAAGGCCACCTCAATCGCCCCGTCGCCATCCAGATCGGCGGCTGCCACCGGCGCCAGCCAGCGGTTGCGCGTGCCGATAAAGTCGGTCGTCGCCAACCGCTCCACCCCGGCCTCGCCGATCCCCCAAACCGCCAGCCGTGCGCCCTTCTGCGCATGGCTCTCCACCACCACGACCTCAGGCAAGCCATCCCCGTTCATGTCCCACAAACGCGGAGAAACATCTTCGAAAACAAGCTCTTGCGGCAGGTTGATCTGAAAGTTCGAGCGCCCCGCGCGGCAGGGCATCCCGAGAGTGACGCCAACAACGAGCGCGCCCCATTCCTCGTCATCGCCCAAGGCCCCATGCGGGTAGCGGCTGGTCGGGGCGGCATAGGTCGCGCCGCTGATCTGCGCCACGCATTGCACCCAGGGATCAGCCGCAGAGGCCGGCATGGCGGCAAGCGCAAAGCCCACCGCCCGCAGCGTTTTACCAATCGTCAGGAAGTTGCGCCAATCTGCCATCGACCGGCGCCCCCGCTCAGATCTGCTTTTCCGGCATCTGCACCACGAGCCCGTCCAGCTCGTCGGTGACCTTGATCTGGCAGGTGAGCCGCGAGCGGGTCTCGTCGGGCTCGAAGGCAAAATCGAGCATGTCTTCTTCCATCGCCTCGCGCCCGGGGAGCTTCTCGACCCAGGCGGCGTCGACGTAGACATGGCAGGTCGAGCAGGCGCAGGCCCCGCCGCAATCGGCGTCGATGCCGGGAATGCCGTTGTCCCGCGCGCCTTCCATGACGGTCATGCCATTGGCGACCTCGACCTCATGCTTGGTCCCGTTGTGCTCGATATAGGTGATCTTGGCCATTTCCTGCTCCGATGTGCCTGCTTTGGCCCCTTTACCGGATCGGCGCGGGAGATTCCAGCATTGCCGGGTCGCGGCAAATGTTCTACTATTGTTCTCATGTCGCCCGCTCCCACATGGCCCCGCCCGCCCCGCGCGCTCCCCGCCGCATGGCTCAACCGCCCGCCCATCGGCGCGCGTGTCACCGTGGCCGGCCTCGTTCTGGTGCGGCAGCGGCCGGGCACCGCCAAGGGGGTGATCTTCGTCACGCTGGAGGATGAAACAGGCACCTGCAACGTGGTGGTCTGGGCCAAGACCTATGAGAAGTTCCGCCGCGCGGTGATCGCCGGGCGGCTGCTGCGGGTGACGGGCCGCATCCAGCGCGAGCAGGAGGTGGTGCATATCGTGGCCGAGCAGATCGAGGATATCTCCGCCCTGCTCGATACCCTGCTGGAGCCGCCCCCTGCGCCCTCCGCAGCGCCCGAGCCTGTTGCAAAAGGGGCGCAAGAGCCCGCCCCTCCACGCCGCCTCCCCGCGCCGGGCCTTTGAGCCACGCCGCCCCCGCGCTACTCTGCGCCCAACGCGGCCCGCAAGAGAGCCCAGAGCAGTGACACGACCCAAAGCCAAAAGCCGCCCGCTCAGGGCCGCCCTCGTCTGCGGGGTGCTTGCGCTTTCGGCCTGCGTGCCCACCGCCCCCGAGGTGCAAAAACGCGCCGCTCCCCTGCCCATCGTCACCACACTGGAGGCCCCGCCCAGCGCCACCCCCGGCTCCTGCTGGGGCAAGGAAACCACGCCCCCCGAGACCCGCACGGTGATCGAGCCAGTGCTCGTCCAGCCCGCCCAACTCTCCGCCTCGGGCGAGGTGATCAGCCCGCCGATCTACCGCCGCGCGCCGCAGGAATACGTGGTCAAACCCGCCGTCCAGCGCTGGTTTGAAACCCCCTGCCCCGCCGAGATGACGCCCGAGTATATCTCCTCGGTCCAGCGCGCCCTCGCCGCCCGCGGCTTCTACCAGGGCGGCCCCTCCGGCGAGATGGATACCCGCACCCGCCGCGCCATCCGCAAGTATCAGGCCCCCCAAGGGCTCGACAGCGAGACCCTCTCGCTCGCCGCCGCCCGCACCCTCGGCCTCGCTCCGGCCCTTCTGCCGCAGGACGAAACCGCGCCCGAGGGTTGAAGCCCCCGCCCCTTCCTGCCTATCTGCCTTCTGACCGACAAAGACAGACAACGCAGGAGCAGCCCCGATGAAATCCCCCGTCTTCGACGCCGCCACCGCCTCCGGTGGCAAGAACCTCGGCGACCTCCCCGAGTGGGACCTCTCCGATCTCTACACCGCCGAAGACGCCCCCGAGCTGAAGCATGATCTCGACTGGCTCGCCACCGAATGCCCCGCCTTCGCCGCCGACTACGAAGGCAAGCTGGAGAGCCTGACCCCCGAGCAGATGCTGGAATGCGTCCACCGCTACGAGGCGATCGACCGCATCGCGGGCCGCATCATGTCCTTCGCCGGCCTGCGCTACTACCAGCTCACCGTCGATCCGGGCCGCGCCCAGTTCATGGGCAACATGCAGCAGCAGATCACCGACATCATGTCGTCGCTGGTGTTCTTCTCGCTGGAGCTGAACCGCGTCACCGACGCGACCTACGAGGCATGGTTCTCCGGCAACACCGATCTCGCCCGCTACAAGCCCGTATTCGACCGCATGCGCGCCCTCAAGCCCTACCAACTCTCCGACGAGCTGGAAAAATTCCTGCACGATCAATCCACTGTCGGCGCCGCCGCCTGGAACCGCCTGTTCGATGAAACCGTCGCCGGGCTGGAGTTCGAGGTGAACGGCGAGACCCTCGGCATGGAAGGCGTCGCCAACCTCCTCTCCGAGCAGAACCGCGACACCCGCGAGGCCGCGGCCCGCGAGATCGCCTCGGTCCTCACCGACAACCTCAACATCTTCTCCCGCGTCCACAACACGCTGGCCAAGGAAAAGGCCATCGAGGACAAGTGGCGCAAGATGCCCACGCCGCAGACCGGCCGCCACCTCTCCAACCACGTCGAACCCGAGGTGGTGGAGGCCCTCCGCAACGCCGTGGTCGCCGCCTACCCGCGTCTGTCGCACCGCTACTACGAGCTGAAGCGCGGCTGGCTCGGCCTCGACAAGATGCAGGTATGGGACCGCAACGCACCTCTGCCGATGGAGAGCGAAAAGATCGTGGGCTGGACCGAGGCCAAGCAAACCGTGCTCGACGCCTACGCAGGCTTCGACCCGGAGATGGCCAAGCTCGCCGAACCCTTTTTCACCAAAGGCTGGATCGACGCCGAGGTGAAGCCCGGCAAGGCCCCCGGCGCCTTCGCCCACCCCACGGTGACCGACGTGCACCCCTACGTGATGCTGAACTACCTCGGCAAACCGCGCGACGTGATGACGCTCGCCCACGAACTCGGCCACGGCGTTCACCAGGTGCTGGCCGCCGAACAGGGCGAGCTTCTCTCCTCCACGCCGCTGACCCTCGCCGAAACCGCCTCGGTCTTCGGTGAAATGCTTACCTTCCGCAAACTGCTGGCAGCGGCCAAAGACGACGCCGAGCGCAAGGTGCTGCTCGCCGGCAAGGTGGAAGACATGATCAACACGGTCGTCCGCCAGATCGCCTTCTACGACTTCGAGTGCAAACTCCACGCCGCCCGCGCCGAGGGCGAGCTGACCCCCGACCAGATCAACGAAATCTGGATGTCGGTCCAAGGCGAGTCCCTCGGCCCGGCCTTCGAGTTCATGGAAGGGTACGAAACCTTCTGGGCCTACATCCCCCACTTCGTCCACTCGCCCTTCTACGTCTACGCCTACGCCTTCGGCGACGGGCTGGTGAACGCCCTCTACGCCGCCTACGAGGAGGGCGACGCCGACTTCCAGGCCAAGTATTTCGATATGCTGAAAGCAGGCGGCTCCAAGCACCACAAGGAACTGCTGGCCCCCTTCGGCCTCGACGCCTCCGACCCGGCCTTCTGGGACAAGGGCCTCAGCATGATCGAAGGCTTCATCGACGAGCTGGAAGCGATGGAGGGCTAACAGCCCTGTGGGACGGCGGGTGGGGCGACGCGCAAAAGCGCGAGCGTCACCCGCCTCCCTACTCCACCGCGATCTCCGTCTCGATCACCCCGGTCACCGGGCGGCAGTTGCCCGTGTCGGTGGCCGAGGAGATGATCGGGCGAAAGCACAGCTCGGCATCGAAGGTTGCCACCAGCCGCCCGTAACTGCCGTAGACTTCCAGCTCGACGATATCGATCCGCGCAGGCTTCGCCGCGCCCCGGCTGGTCCAGAACGGCCCGCCCATGCCCTCCGGCACATGCATCACATCAACAGAGAGCGGCTCCGCCCCCGGCGCGAACGGCCCCTCAAAGCGCACATCCACGCTGAACACATCCCGCGTGGTAAAGCGCGGCTCCGGGTGGCCCTGCACCCTCAGCTCGGTCAGCCGCGCGCCTTGCTCAAAGCTGGCTGTCGCCACCTTCCGCCCGCCCTGCTCCATCGTGATCGTGTGCCATTCCTCCGCCTCTCCCGCGAGATAGGCCGTGATCCGGCCCAGCCCCTCGGCCGCAGCAGGCAGGGGCAGCCACAGGGCCATCATCAGGGCCAAAATCTGGGCTCGCGCAAAAATCCTCATGCCTCCAGCTTGCCCCCTCTCCCCGCGCCCGGTCAAACGCCCTAGGGTGGGGGAAAGGCCGCAGCGCCGCCCTATTTACAATTTGAGAAGAATTGGAGGCTAAGATGAAGATCACGCGGGCCACAGAGCAACCCTCGGGCACCGGCCCGGCAGAATACTTCACCGGCGCGGTCCGGCAAGAGAACCGCCACAACCCCGAAGAGGGCGCATCCGCCGGCGCGGTGATCGTCACCTTCGAGCCGGGCGCGCGCACCGCGTGGCACACCCATCCGCGCGGTCAGTTGCTGATCATCACCGCCGGGCTCGGCTGGGTCCAGCGAGAGGGCGGCCCGAAAGAAGAGATCGCCCCGGGCGACAAGATCTGGTTCGAACCGGGAGAGAAACACTGGCACGGCGCCCGCGCCGACCACGCAATGACCCACGTGGCCATCCACGAGGTCGAGAACGGCACCAACGTCACATGGATGGAGCATGTGAGCGACGCCGACTACCTCGGCTGACGGCGAGAAGAATTTTCCCGAAAATTCTTCGGCCTCCAAAAATCTTCCAGAAGATTTTTGCCCCTCACCCGCCCGAAAAATCTTCGTTAAGATTTTTCGGCCTCACCGTACTCAGTCCAGCTCCGTCCAGGGCCAGGGCTTCACCTCGCTGGCGGCCACAAGGTAACGCGCCGCCTTCGCCAGCCAGATGCCCAGGCTTTCGCCAAACTCCGCCAGCCGCGGGTTCGGCTCCCCCTTGCTCACCAGCATCACCACGAATTGCACCAGCGTCGCCACGCCCAGCACCGTCATCGCCACCTGAATCATCAGCCCGATCAGGATCATGTGCAGGAGCCGCATCAGCAGCCCATCCTTGCCCGCGTCCTCTTGCGGCCCGTGCATCCGCCCCTCGAAGCGCTCGTCGTCCGACGGCCGCATCACCCGCGCCCGCCCTTGGCATAGACCGCGTCGATCAGCGCCTGCGTGCCCTTCGCGTCTTCAAGGCTCCACGGGTAGTCCGCCCCCTCGCGCACCGTCCGCCCGAAGTTCTCGACCTGCAGCACATATTGGTTGATGCCCGGAAAGCGCTCGATCCGGCGGCCCATGCCATCCTGATGCAGTTCCACCTCGGCTTGGTCAAACACATTGGCGTTGAACGGCGCGGTGAGCCGGATCACGCCCTCGGTGCCGTGAAAGCTCATATGCTGCCAGGGGTGCATCCGCATCGAGTTGACCCAATGCGCCGTGCCGCTCGGAAAGCGAGCCGCCACACGGGCCACCACATCCACACCCGCCTCGAAGGTGAGGTCCGCATGGGTGATCTCCTCGGGCTCTTCGCCCAGCATCCAACGCGTTGATCCGTATGTATAAACCCCAATATCGGGGATGCCCCCGCCGCCCTTGGAGGCATCGTTGCGGATGTTGCCCATGTCGGGGTTGTTGTAGGTGAACACCCCATCCACATGCACCAGATCACCAATCGCCCCGTCACGCAGCATGGCCCGCGCCCGCTGCCACTGCGGGTGGTGCACGATCATGTAGGCCTCCGCCGCGTGCAGCCCGGTCTCGTCACGCTTGGCGATCAGCGCGTCGATCTCGCCCGCTTCCATTGCGATGGGCTTCTCGGTCAGCACGTGCTTGCCCGCGTCCATCGCCTTCAGCGTCCACGCGACGTGCAGGTGGTTCGGCAACGGAATGTAAACCGCATCCACCCCCGGATCCGCCAGCAACGCCTCGTAGCTGTCATGCACCTTCAGCCCCGGGCAAAAGGCCTGAAACGGCTTTGCCTTCTCCGCGCTCGAGGTGGCCAGCGCCACCAGTTCGGCCCCTTCCGCGGCATGGATCGCGCGTCCCATGTGCTGGAGCGCAAAGTTGGCGGCGCCGAGGATGCCCCAGCGGATCGGTTCGATTGTCATGGCAGCTCTCCCGGTGTCCCTGTTAGCGCCAACGCTAACGGCCCGCCGGTCAGCCCGCAAGCTAGCCCTGCTTCTCCAGCACCAGCCAGGTCATGATCCGCATCGGCGGCAGGCTGTCGCGCGCCACCTCAACGAGGCCGGGCGCGCCGAGCACGCGCGAGATCGGGAAATCAGAGTGCCAGCCGATCAGCCCTTCCAGCGGCGCAATCGCCCGCTCCACGAGGCCCAGCATGCCCTTCTCGGCGGCGAAGTGGTTCACGATCAGCACCTGCCCACCGGGCTTGAGCACCCGCGCGATCTCGCGCATCACCCGCTCCGGCTCGGGCACGACCGAGAGCACATGCATCGCGCTCACGTAGTCAAAGCTGCCATCAGGGAAGTCCAACTCGCGGGCATCCATCTGCCGCAGCGCCTCGACCCGGGTCAGCCCGTCTTCCTCCACCCGCTTCTCGGCCTTGGCCAGCATCTCGGGCGAAAAGTCGATCCCCGTGACCCGCACGCCGGGGCCGTAGAGCGGCAGCGCCAGCCCTGTGCCCACGCCGACCTCCAGCACATCGCCACCCCGTTCCGACACATAGGAGGTCGCCCGCCTGCGCCCGGCATTGGTGACGGCCCCGAAGGTGCTGTCATAGACCGGGGCCCAGCGTTTGTAAGAGTTTGATACCGCTTCAATCTTCATCACTGACGCTCCCCGTGGCGTGGTGCCGCGCACTCCATCCGACCAGCACGATATAGCCGAACTGTGCAATCGACATGACAACCCAGGGCCATGTGGCGGCGATGGCGGCAAAGGCCACCAAGCCAACAATCAGAAACCGGGCATTCTCCCGCGGCACCCGCATCGCCTTCAGCGAGGGGGTGGGCAGGCGTGAAATCATCAAAAGGCCCACAATCACCAGCCAGATGGCAACGATCCCGGCAGGCATCGGCAGGCCCGGAAAGTTCTGCACCAGCGCGAAGGGCGCCAGCGCCAGCAGCGCACCACCCGGGGCGGGCACTCCGGTGAAGGTGCCGGGCTTGGGGCGGTCTTCCTCCGCCTCCTCCCGCGCCGTCACGTTGAACCGGGCAAGCCGCAGCACCGCGCAGACGGCATAGATCAGCACCGCGATCCAGCTAAGCCGCGAGGTTGTGTCGAGGCTCCAGAGGTAGAGCAGAAAGCCGGGGACGACGCCGAAGTTGACGAAATCGGCTAGGCTGTCGAGTTCCGCGCCGATCTTGGACTCGGACTTCAGAAGCCGCGCCAGCGGTCCATCTAGCCCATCAAGCAGCGCCGCCAAAAGCACCATCATCACCGCCGCCTCGAACCGCCCCTGCAGCGCCAGCCGCAGGCCGGTCAGCCCCGCACAAATGGCCGCGATGGTGACGATGTTGGGCAGCAGATGCAGGATCGGCAAGCGGCTCGCCCTGCGGCGAATGCGGGGGGCACGTGGCATGCGCTCAGTCAGCCCTTGCCGGTCGGGGCGTGCCCTGCGCGGTATCGGCCAGCACGGTCTCGCCTGCGATCATGGTCTGCCCCACGGCAACCAGCGGCGAAACGCCATCGGGCAGGTAGGTATCGAGCCGGGAGCCAAAACGAATGAGGCCAAAGCGCTCGCCGCGTTTCAGCACCGTGCCTTCTTCGGTGAGCGGCACAATCCGCCGGGCCACGAGGCCGGCGATCTGGGTCACCACGAGGTCGCGCCCGTCATCCATCTCGATCAGCAGGGAGTTGCGCTCGTTGTCCTCGCTGGCCTTGTCCAGCTCAGCCGAGAGGAACTTGCCGGGCTTGTAGGCCATCTTCGCCACCCGCCCCGGCGCCGGGGCGCGGTTGATATGGCAGTTGAAGACCGACATGAACACGCTGACGCGGAGGCGCTTTTCCTCGCCCAGCCCAAGTTCGGGCGGGGGGGCGGCCATTTCGATCAGGCTCACGATGCCATCGGCCGGGCTCACGATCAGCCCCTCTCCCTCGGGCACATGGCGCACCGGATCACGGAAGAAATAGTAGCACCAGACGGTCAGCCCCAGCCCGATCCAGCCCAGCGGCTGCCAGATGAAGAACAGCAGCAGCGTGAGCACGGCGAAGACGCTGACGAACCGCCAGCCTTCCTTGTGCATCGGCTTGATGAATGTCTCGTGCAGCTTCACGCAGATCCCCCTCGGTTGCCCAAGGGTCTAGCCGCCCGCTGGCGCGGGTTCAAGCGCGCGCCAGCAGACCCCGCTCCTTGGCAAGCTCCTGCATCCGCTTCTGCAGCTTCTCGAAAGCGCGCACCTCGATCTGGCGAATGCGCTCGCGGCTCACGTCATACTGGCCCGAAAGCTCCTCAAGCGTGACCGGCTGTTCGTGCAGACGGCGCTGGATCAGGATGTCCTTCTCCCGCTCGTTCAGCACGTCCATCGCCTGCACCATAAGCTCGCGGCGCACTTCCATCTCGTTCTCTTCGGCGTAGCTCTTGGCTTGGTCGGCGGTCTCATCCTCCAGCCAGTCCTGCCATTGCGCCGAACCGTCATCATCGGAGCCGATGGTGGCGTTGAGGCTCGCATCCCCGCCCGAGAGGCGGCGGTTCATCGAGATCACCTCATCCTCGGTCACGTTGAGTTGTTCGGCGATCTTCTGCACGTTCTCGGGGCGCAGGTCGCCCTCCTCCAGCGCGCCGATCTTATTCTTGGCTTTGCGAAGGTTGAAGAAAAGTTTCTTCTGGGCGCTCGTCGTTCCGAGTTTCACAAGCGACCACGATCTAAGAATGTATTCCTGGATCGAGGCGCGGATCCACCACATGGCGTAGGTCGCGAGCCGAAAACCCTTTTCAGGGTCAAAGCGTTTGACCGCCTGCATCAGGCCCACGTTGGCCTCCGAGATCACCTCGGCTTGCGGCAGGCCATAGCCGCGATAGCCCATGGCGATTTTCGCGGCGAGGCGCAGGTGGGAGGTCACGAGCTTGTGGGCCGAAGAGCTGTCTTCGGTTTCGACCCACCGCTTGGCCAGCATGTACTCTTCCTCCGGCTCCAGCATCGGAAAGGTGCGGATCTCCTGGAGGTAGCGGTTGAGCCCCTGCTCTGGAGAGGGGGCCGGAAGCTTGGAATAGTTACTCATGCGCGTCCCTTGTTGCGTGTTATCAGTGCTTTACCCCGGTCATGCCGGGCGGTTGATGGTCATATAAGCACTGAACTGATCGGTTCAAGTCTTAACGGTGCCCTAAGGTTGCGACCATCCTAGACCCGATAAACGTGAAGAGAAGGTAATTCCGGCGCACCAATTTGTGTGACTGCCTTTGTCATGCGTATTTGCATGAATGATGAACGAAAACGGGGAATTCTATGCGGTCGCCGCATGGCTTACCTACGGGTCAACGCAACCTCAGTCCCTGGAGCCGCCCCATGCAAGCCTCGATCCAACGCACCACAGGCGCCCTCTACCTCGGCGTCATCGCCCTTGGCCTCACCGCCGAGTTCGCCATTCGCATGCCATTGATATCATGGGGTGATCCCGCCGCGACATGGGCAGCCATCGCGGGCAACACCGGGCTGTTCCGCGCCGGGCTGCTGGCCGACAGCGCAATGATCGCGCTCGACATCGCCCTCGCCGTGCTGTTCTTCAGCCTCCTCCGCCGCGTCCAGCCCGAGCTGGCCCTCACCGCGATGGTCCTGCGACTGATGCAAGCCGCCGTGATCGGCGCCAGCCTGCTGGCCAGTGTTGCGGCGCTCTCGCTGGTCAGCGCCGGGCCCGAGGCCCCCGAGGCGCTGATGGTCCTGCTGACCACCCACTCCATTGGCTATGACGTGGGCCTGCTCTTCTTCGGCGCGAACACGCTGATCACCGCGTGGCTCCTCGCCCGCGCCGCGCTCCTGCCCCGCTGGCTGCCGCCACTGCTGGCCCTGGCAGGCCTCACCTACCTCGCAGGCTCGCTCACCCGCCTCGCCGCACCGGAGCTTAATGCGCTGATGCAACCGGCCTACGGCGTCACGATCCTCGCGGAGTTGAGCCTTGCGCTGGTGTTCCTGCTCCGCCCGCAGCGGAGCGCTGCAACCGCCTGATATCAGGCCGAAAAGCTGCCACCGAGCGCCACAAGAAGCGCCCCCATGTCATCCGGCATGGGGGCGGCAAAATCCATCTCCGTGCCTTCCACCGGATGGGCAAAACCCAGCGAAGCCGCATGCAGCGCCTGCCGTGAAAACGCCCGCACCGCCTCAGCCGCCTCGGCCCCCACCGCCCGCTCCGAGAGCTTGCGCCGCCCGCCGTAGACCGGATCACCGATCAACCCATGCCCGATGTGAGACATATGCGCTCGGATCTGATGCGTGCGCCCGGTCTCCAGCCGGCACTGCACCAGCGCCGCAACCTCTTGCAAACGTTCCACAACCTGCACCCGCGTCACCGCATGGCGCCCGCCGGTGAAGCACACCGCCTGCCGCTGCCGGTCGGTTTTGTGGCGGGCCAGCTGGGTGGTAATCCGCAGCGTGCCGTCCGGCTCGAAATGGGTGCCCTTGATTCCTCTCAGCCGTGGCTCTGAGCCATCTGGGATGCCGTAGCAGAGCGCGAGGTAATGCCGCCGCGCGGTATGCGCCTCGAACTGTTCGGCCAGCCCGTGGTGGGCGGCGTCGGACTTGGCGACCACCAGCAACCCACTGGTATCCTTATCGATCCGGTGCACGATGCCGGGCCGCTTCTCGCCGCCCACGCCCGAAAGCTCGCCGCCAAAATGATGCAGCAACGCATTCACCAGCGTGCCACGCGGGCTGCCCGGCGCGGGGTGCACCACCATGCCCGCAGGCTTGTTGACCACCACGAAGTGCTCATCCTCGAAGGCGATCTCCAGCGGGATATCCTCGGCCACCATCTCCACCTCGGCGGCCTCGGGCACAGCGATTTCGACCTCGTCGCCCTCGGCGACCTTGGCCTTGGCGTCGGTCACCACCGCGCCGTTCACCCGCACCGCGCCCTCGGCCAGCAGCCGCACCAAGCGCGACCGGCTCAGGCTCGCCTCGGCTGGCACATCGCGCGAAAGCGCCTTATCAAGGCGCGGCGGCGGCGTGGGGCCGAGGGTGAATGTCACGAGAGAGGCGGCCATGGCGGCTCCGGATGAAAATGAACTGCCGGTGGACCTGAAGTGGCTCAAGCGGCTGGTGACAGGGCTGACGCTCACGATGATCGCAGGGATCGCCGTAATCGCCGCCCTGCTTATCATCCGCCTCTCCGGCCCGCAAAGCCCCTCTTTTCCTGAGGAAATCGCCCTGCCTGCCGGGGCCGAAGTGCAGGCCTACACCGCAGGGCCGGGCTGGCACGCCGTGGTCACCACCGACGGACGCATCCTGATCTACGCCGCAGACGGCACGCTGCGGCAGGAGATCGAGGTCACGCCCTGAGGCGGTGCCACACTAGAGTCGCGTAAGATAAGTCTGCGAGACATAGCCAGTCATCGTCGGCGTTCGGTCCAGCGCGACCTCGCACCAGCGGGTGCCGCCGATGCGCGAGCACTCCTTTACCCGCACCACCGTGCCATTGGGCAGCCCCGCCTGAATCGTGTAGCCGGTGCCCGGCCCCGCGCGGAGCTTCAGCATATCGCCCTCTTCAACGCCCGATACCTCGTAACGCGCCTGCCCAACGGCGATTGGCCCCGCGCTTTCGCACGCCGCAAGCGTGCCTGCCACAAGGGTGCAGACCATGATTCTCAGCATGTTTTTCTCCTGCTTCTGCCTCGGCACCCAGCTTAGGCGGCGGGCGGCAAAAGCGCCAGTTTCCGCAGGCGCGGAATGCCGGATCGGCGGGCATTTTCGATGGGTCTGGGGGAGTGGTACCACCTCCCCGGCTCGAACGGGGGACCTCCTGATCCACAATCAGGCGCTCTAACCAACTGAGCTAAGGCGGCACTCGGGGGTCGTTTAGCGCCCGTCCCGCACGATTGCAAGAGCCTCAGAGGTCAATCCTGTAGTCAACAACCACGGTATCCTGCCCGAATTCACGCTCCTGCCGGCTGCCCAGCTTTTCAAAGCCTGCGCGTTCATAAAGCCGGCAGGCCGCCTCGTGGGACTCGTGGGTCCAGAGCACCAGTTCGCGGTAGCCCTTGTCGCGGGCAAAGTTCAGGCAGGCCTCCAGCAGCTTGCGCCCCAGCCTCAACCCACGCGCCTCCGGCTCCAGAAAGAACAGCCGCAACTGCGCGGTTTCCGCACCACGCGAGACGCAAAACACCGAGCCGAGTCTCCGCCCATCGCCCCATGCGATCCAGCCGCGTTCACGGGCCGGATCGTGGGTGCGGATGAACTCGGCCATGACCTCCGCCACCAGCGCCTCGAATGTCGCATCATAGCCCTCGTCCCGGGCATAGAGCGCCCCGTGGCGCTCCACGATCCATCCGGCGTCCCCCGGTGCGAGGTCTTTCAATTCAACATGTTCCGGCGGTTGAAAGGCCTGCCGCACACGGGCCAACCCCTCGCCCAGCAAGGCGCGGGCATCAGGCTCCATTCGGCCCAGAAAGGCGCCCACTGCGGCGCGTGAGGCCTTGTCATGGCTGGCGGCCAGCGCCTGCCCTTCGGCGGTCAGTTCCAGCGTACGGCGCCGGGCATCCTGCGGGTCGGGCTTGCGGGCGATCCAGCCTTTCTTCTCGAAGCCTGCGAGCAGGCGCGAGAGGTAGCCCTCGTCCAGCCCTAGCAGTTCCGCGATTTCGCGGGCGGTCGACAACTCGCCATTGGCCAGCTCCCAGAGCACCCGCACCTCGGTGACCCCGAGCCCGGAGCCGAGGTAGCTCTGCCCCAGAAGTCCGAGGCGCTGGGTGTAGAACCGCGAGAAGCCGCGCAGCTGTTCGATGTCGTCCATATCCGACCCTCCGCCACAGAATTTCCGGCAGTTGCTTGCGTGGGTCAAGCATTATCCCCCCTTGCCTCACCCCGAGGTGCAGGCTAGCTGACGGACCACCGCAGCCGGAGAGACACCCATGGGCATCAACAGCGAGAGCGACTTCGCCGCCAACCTTCAGATCGGGCCGACCGATCAAGGCATGGTGCGGATCTACATTCAGGGCGACGGCGTGGATATCCCGATGGATTTCGACCCCGAAGAAGCCCTCGAGATCGCCGAAGAGCTGAAAAGCGCAGCCCAGCGCGCGGCGGCCATGGTCGCGGGCGGCAAGAAGAAGCGCTAGAGCAGCCCCGAGGGGCGTGGGTCGCGCAGGGACTGAAGCCGCAGCGCGGCGTGGCGGGCGAACTTTTGCAGCATCACCTTGCGCCGGGCGGCGGCCAGCTTGGTCTCTGGCCCCATCCGGATGATCTCTGCATCGTAAGGGTCCGCAATGATCAAGCCCGTCTCCGCAGGCAGCAGCTCTGTCGGAAAGTCCTGATCCACCGCCCAGAAGAAGCGGTCACACCACTCCAGATAGCCTTGCCACTTGTGATCGGCCATGTAGTCGGCCCGGCTCGACTTGCACTCGATCACCCAGACCTCTCCCTTCGGTCCGAGCGCCATAACGTCCACCCGCAATCCGCCCGTGGGCACCAGTTCTTCGACCGTCACGAATCCGTGGCTGAGCATGTGGCGGCACACCCCTCGGGCGAGCAGCTGGCCGGGCTGCAACTCGGGCGTGGGCGATTCTGGTGAGAGCTCCATGCCATAAACATGAACAAACCAGAAACATCCTTCAAGCCCCCGGCCGAGCTTCAGAAATTAAAACAAAAATTTGCCACGATCTTGCCTCAAAATCCCGGCAACCGGGCGCCGATTGCTGCCGAAGGCCAGCATTGTTGACGCATCGCAAACAGTCGCCCCGTGATCGGGATGACAGGCCGCCGCCGCTGCCCTAGTTTCGACACATGGGGCGCATTTCTATCATAACCATGTTCATCGCACTCGCTGCCGCAATCGCCATTCCGGCGCATGCGGCCAACGACGGTCTGGCCGACAAGTTCTGGAGCTGGCTCTTTGCCGAGGAGGCCCCGGCGGAAGTTGAAGCCACCGCCTCGGGCCGCCCGAAGGTGTGGACATTGCACCCCTCCGACCGCACGCGGCACCCGGAGGAGAACTTTCGCGGCTCCAAGTGGAAGGGGCATCGCTACTTCCCCTTCCAGCGTGACTACGTGGTCTACGGCGGCGGCCCGTCCCGTGGCCTCTCGATCGGCACCACCACGCCGAATGGCGCGATCATCCGCCAAGGGCGCCCCTCGCTCTCGCGCGGGATCAAGCGCTCCTCCGTCAAGAGCAAGGTGCGCCGCGCCTTCCGCTGAGGGCCATGCGCATCGAATTCAACGCACCCCCTTGCCAGCGCCCTGCCCCGGGCCTATCTCCGCTCGTGGCGGATCTGCTCTTCTCGTGTCGAGGCCCAATTCCAGTGGCCTTAAGCAATTCCATGGGAGTTGGCTCTGTCCGGGCCCTGGTCCGGTTACCCGACGCCCACCTGTATTTACAGGTCCCCGGGAATTCGAACGCCTTGCCGGTCGCTGCGGTCCCCGCCACCCTTTCTTCTCATAACGGCCAAGTGAAGCGCCCCGCGCTTCCCCCCGGGCGCGGCGTGCCTATACTCCCCGGGTCACGGTGGAGGGTGCGATGAGCCGGAAGATGAGCAGGAGCGAGGCCCGCGGCCTTGCCTATTCCAAGGAACTTGAGGGCCACCTCGGCGCGCTCGACAGCTTCACGCCGACCGCGCTCGGCGTGCTGGCCACCGCCTCGGGCATCTACACCTACCTCGGCGTCTCTTCGCTGCTAGATAACAACGGCGCGATGACGTTCTTCGCAGCTGTGGCCTATTCCATCGCCGTCTCGGTTGGCATCTTCGTGTTTTGGTCGTTCCTAATGCGCCTGCTCCCGGCGGTGCGCACCGCCTCGGCGCGGATCGGGCTTCTGCTCTCGATGGGTCTTGGTTCGCTGGCCATCGTGGCCATGTCGTCCTGGCTCAACGCGGCGGCGCTTGCCGGCGCGGCTGCGGTGGAGCAGCACCTCGCCAAGACGGTGCAGGATTATCAGGGCTCGCTGGAGCGCAGCTACCAGATCGCCACCGCAGGCCAAGGGCTGGAGCGCGATGTCGCCCGCGTGCGCCAGAGCTTCACCGACCTTTCCGAGCAGGAGGCCACCGGCAACCTCTCGGGCCTCGCCGGGCGCGGTGCGGTGTTTCGGGTGCTGAACCAGAAGGCCGACGAGCTGAGCGGGCTGGAGGCCCAGATCGCTAGCCAGACCCCGCTGGTGGAAGAGCGCTTTGCGCAGGGCAACGTGATCCTCAGCCGGATGCGGGCACTGACGGTAGAGACCGGGCCGGTCGAGGCACGTTCGGTCGAATTCTCCGAAGAGGCGGTGCGACTGGCCGGGATCATAACCGAGTTGCGCCAGCTTTCGGTCGCGCCGCTGGTGCAGCGCGCGGCTCAGGACCTGTCGCAATCGGTAGTGCTGCCCCAGCTCGATGGCCGCACCGAAGAAGACCGCATCGGCCAAGCCTCGACGCTGGAATCGGTGCTCGGCGTGCTCGGCCAGCGCGCTGAAACGCTGCGGCTGGCAGCCGAGGGCGTCATGGGTATGACCCCGCCCGCCGAGGTGGCCTATACCCCCGTCTCCGCCGCCGATGCGGTAATCCTCTACGCCGAAAACTTCGTGCCCAGCTGGGCCGGAGCCATCGCCATCGACCTGCTGCCTGCGGTGCTGGTGCTGATCCTCATGGTGGTGCAGGCCGCCATCCGCGCGGGCCGCGACCCGGTGGACCTTGGCGACCGGCTCACGATGGCAGAGCTGCGCGCCGCCCTCGTTGCCGCGCGGGATGTTGAGAACGCGATGGACGAGCGGGACGATGCGCCCGAGACGGAGGACGAAGAAGAAGACGAACTGCGCCCCGAAAACGTCGAGCCGCTGGAGAAGCCGGCCAAGGGCTCCGGCCCGCGTTCTGTCTGAGGGCTCGGCGATGGCGTTCACAGCAAAAACCGGCCTCAAGGCGATATTCGGTCTGCAAATCGGCATCGCGGTCGTGCTTCTGGGTCAGGACTTTTCGCTCGTCGCGCCGCAGATCCGTTGGCCCACCTCCGCCCCTGCCGTCTCCGACCCCGTGGCGCCCGGCGACCAGACCCGGCGGTTCGACCCCGACGAGGTGCGCCGCCCGCCGATGCCCGGCATCCCGATGGAGGGCGCCGCGAACATGCCCAAGCGGCTGTTCTTCGAAGATCGGCCCGAGGGCGGCACGCGGATCGTCGGGGCGATCAAGGAGGGCGATGGGCCGCGCTTTTCCGAATGGCTAGAGCGCCAGCCAGACGTGCCCGAAACACTGTGGCTCCACTCCCCCGGCGGCTCCGTGGGCGATGCGCTCCAGATCGGGCGGCTGATCCGCGAGAAGGGCATCAACACCGCGATGGACGCGGGCGCCTTCTGCCTCTCCGCCTGCCCCTACATGCTGATGGCCGGCCCCGAGCGCCGGGTGCATGCCGAGGCCAAAGTGGGCGTGCATCAAAGCTATTATGGCCAAAGCACCGTGCTGCCCGCCTTCCTCGCGGTGGAAGACATCCAGCATAGCCAGGCCGAGGTGATCCGCTACCTGGGCGAGATGGGCATCGGGCTGGGGGTGATGGAACACGCGCTCTCGACCCCGCCGGATGAAATTTACATCCTGCTGCCGGAAGAGCTGGAAGAGTTCTCGATCGCGACCGAGATCACCGAAGGCTAGTGCCTAGCTGAAATCGTCAAACCCGCGCTGACGCGGGACTTCTCGCGGCTCGGGGAGCACCTGCACCGCCACGGTTTGCGGTTGCACGGCCATTCGCTTGCCTCCGCCCCTGCCCCGATCTTCCGGCTCCGCCATCCGCATGATGGCGATGCCGAACTGCACGCCCGAAAAGACGATGCCGTTGAACATGAAGAGCAGAAACACCGCGAGAGGCCCGGCGGCGGTATGGGTGACGAGGTGCCAGAGGTTGCCCACGTTCAGCCAGAGCAGCCCGACCACGAAGAGCGCGGCGAGGGCAAAGCCGATCAGGACATGGCGGATGTAGAGTGAAACGAGCTTGGGCATGGGCAGGGCCTCCGGGGCGACGCGCGTCACATTCAAGATAACGCAACTGTGCCTAACAGCCAGTTAATTCCGCCCGGCCCCGGCCAGACTCCGCCCGCCCGCGTCAGAACGCCTCGGGCTTTGCCTCGCGGGCCATGTGGTCGAGCACCGCGTTCACAAACTTCGGCTCGCGACCCTCGGGGAAGAAGGCCTTGGCGATGTCCACGAACTCCACGATCACCACCTTGGGCGGCGTGTCACTCTCCACCAGCTCGGCCCCGGCGGCGCGGAACAGCGCGCGCAGGGTCGGGTCGATCCGGTTGATCGGCCATTTGGCCACCAGCGCGCGGTCGGTCATCTGGTCGATCTTGGCCTGATGGTTCACCGCATCGCCGACGAGCTTGCGAAACAGCGACGGGTCGCCCTCCACCATCTCCTCGCCCTCGAAATACTCGGTGCCGAAGCGGTGATCCTCAAACTCGGTCTCCACCGCCTCGGCGGTCTGGCCAGAGGCTTCCATCTGAAAGAGCGCCTGCACGGCGTAGAGGCGTGCGGCGGATTTTTTCGTGCGTTTGTCGCTCATGCGGTCTTGGGTCCTTCGCCGTCACCGGCCAGCAGGATTTCGTTTTCAAGCGGCGAGCGGAAGCCCACGCCCCGCTCCGGCTTGCCAAAGCGGCGAGTCAGCGCGATCAAGTGCAGCGCGGCGGCAGCAGCCCCACCCCCCTTGTTCTGCCCCTCGACCTCGGCCCGCACCTCGGCCTGTTTGCGGTTTTCGACCGTCAGGATGCCATTGCCAATACAGGCCCCTTCCAGCCCCAGCAGGGTGATGGCGCGAGAGCTGTCGTTGCAGACGGTCTCGTAATGGGTCGTCTCGCCTCGGATCACGCAGCCAAGCGCCACGAAGCCATCGAAGTTGCTCTGCCGGTGGGCGATGCGAATGGCGGTGGGCACCTCGAGCGCACCGGGCACTTCAGCGATCTCGTGAAAGGCGCCGCAAGCTTCAAGCTCGGCCACGGCTCCGGCGACGAGGTTGTCGGCGATGTCCTTGTAGTAGGGCGCGACGACAATCAGCACCTTCGGGGCCACGTCGAACTCGGGCCGCGGCAAAACGTAATGGCTCTCGCTCCCGGCCATCAGCCTGCCTCCTCGATCCGGCGGGTGCCGACAATTTCCAGCCCGTAGGCATCGAGGCCAACGATCTTGGGCGTGGGGGAGTTGGTGAGCAGCTCCAGCTTGTGGATCCCGAGTGACGAAAGGATCTGCGCACCGAGGCCATACTGCCGGAGCGTCTGAGGCGAGGCTTCCTCGGCGGCGGCGATCTTCATGGTCAGGTCGCGCAGCAGCACCACAACGCCCCGGCCCTCGGCAGCCACGGCTTCCATCGCTGCGCCGAACTCATGCGCCCGGCCTGCACCGGCGGTGCCAACCACATCGAGCATCGGATCGAGCGCGTGCATCCGGGTGAGCACCGGTGCATCGCCGGAGATATCGCCCTTCACCAGCACGATATGCTCGGCACCCTGCACCTGATCGGTGTAGATCTTCATCTGCCACTCGCCGCCGAAGGCGGAGGTGATAGTCTCTTCCTTCTTCACGGCAACGAGGTTGTCGTGGCGGCGACGGTAGGCGATGAGGTCCGAGATGGTGCCGATCTTCAGCCCGTGCCGCTGGGCAAAGCTCACCAGATCGGGCAGGCGCGACATGGTGCCATCTTCGTTCATGATCTCGCAGATCACGCCCGAGGGGTTGAGCCCCGCGAGGCGGCTCACATCCACCGCCGCCTCTGTGTGACCGGCCCGCACAAGCACCCCGCCCTCGCGGGCGCGAAGCGGAAAGACGTGGCCCGGCGTGGCAATGTCCTGTGCGCTCTTGGCGCTGTCGATGGCCACGGCCACGGTGCGAGCGCGGTCGCCTGCGCTGATGCCGGTCGTCACGCCCTCGCGGGCCTCGATGCTGACGGTGAACGCGGTCTCGTGCCGCGAGGAGTTCTGCGAGGCCATCAGCGGCAGGCCGAGCGCATCGATCCGGGGGCCGGGCAGCGCAAGGCAGATCAACCCGCGCCCGTGGGTCGCCATGAAGTTGATCGCATCGGGCGTGGCCATTTGCGCGGGGATCACAAGATCGCCCTCGTTCTCACGGTCTTCATGATCCACGAGGATGAACATCCGCCCGTTGCGGGCATCCTCAATGATCTCCTCAACCGAGGAGATCGCGTCTGTATAGTTGGTCGAAAGGTCGTTCATCGGGCCGCCCGTCTGGTTTGCGGCTCCATCTAGCCCGGTTGGGCCGGGTTGGAAAGGGTGGAAGGCAGGGGCGAGACGCGAGGTCGCGGGGGGGTCAGGGGCCGAAGTATTGCTCGGCAGAGACATGGCCTGCGAGGTTGGCAGTGGGGGCCCAATCGGCCTCCAGCGAGGTGTCGCCCACCAGAACCACCGCACCGGGCAGCAGGCCCGCGCTATTCAGCATGTCGCGGAGGCGGGCGCGGGTCTGGCCCCATGTCTCCCGCAGATCGGGCGCGTTGGCCACCGGATCGAACCGAATGGCGTGCTCGGCCTCGATCCGCCGGGCCAGCACCGCCGGGTCTTGCGGCGCGTGGGCCAGCAGCCCCCTGCCGCAGCGCGCCAGGTCCCGCAGTTTGGCCGCGCGCACCTCGGGCATCTGCTGGCCCTCGCGGATCATCCTGAGCGCGTTGTTGGAGAACAGGATCGCGACGATATCGCGGCCCGCCGAATGGTGCACGCGGGCGTAGGTTTTGAAATCCAGCCCAAGCTCGCCCGCCCGCTTCAACCTGCGCTGGATCACCGGGAGCGGCAGGGAGGGCAGCAGTTCCGCCCGCGCCCGCTTCCAGGCATAGCCGCGCCAGCCCGCGCCCGGCTCCATCGTCGGGCCGCCGTTGTGGCCGGGGCCGTAAATCGGACGCTCCGCCATCATCCGGCCTCCTGCAGCCGGGCCACATACCGCGCCATCGTATCAACCTCGAGGTTCACCTTGTCTCCCTTGGCCACATCGCCCCATGTGGTCACTTCGCGCGTGTGCGGGATGAGGTTGATGCCGAACTCCGCGCCCTCCACCTCGTTCACCGTCAGCGAGGTGCCGTTGAGCGCGACCGACCCCTTGGGCGCGATGAACTTCGCTAGCGCCTCGGGCGCGCGGAAAGTCACACGCAGGCTGTCGCCCTCATCGGCGATGCCGACCACCTCGGCCACGCCGTCCACATGGCCCGAGACAATATGCCCGCCCAGTTCGTCCCCCACCTTCAGGGCCCGCTCCAGATTGAGCCGCTTGCCCACCGGCCAGCCATTGGCCGGGATCGAGGTTTTCGAGACCGTCTCGGCCGAGACATCCACCTCGAACCAATCAGGCCCGAGCGCCACGACCGTCAGGCACACGCCATCGCAGGCGATGCTCGCGCCAATGTCGATGCCGCCGGTGTCGTAGCTGGTGCCGATGCGCGCCCGCATGTCGCCGCGCATCTCCACTTTTTCCACCCGCCCGATGTCGGTGACGATGCCGGTAAACATGCCTCAATCCTTCTTCCTTTGACCCGAGAGCGACTGCGCCCGGAAATTCCGGTCTTAATTCTGCCGCAGGAATGGGTTAGGCCACAAGCAAGACCTGAGGAGATCGCGCCGCCGATGAGCGCCCTTGCCGCAGAAGACCGCCGCTTCCTGTTCCTGCAGGGGCCGCACGGGCCGTTCTTCCATCGGCTTGGCAAGATGCTGCGCGCGGCGGGCTGCGAGGTCTGGCGCGTGGGCTTCAACAAGGGAGACGAGGCCTTCTGGTTTCATTCCCGCAGCTTCATCCCCTATCGCGGCACCCCCGAAGATTGGCCCGCCCGCTTTGCAGAGCTTTGCGACGAGAAGGGCATCACCGATATCGCGCTCTACGGCGACACCCGCGGCATCCACGCCGAGGCGGTGCGCATCGCCAAGGAACGGGCGATTACCGTGCATGTCTTCGAGGAGGGTTACCTGCGGCCCTATTGGGTGAGCTATGAGCGTGGTGGTTCGAACGGCCACTCGCGGCTGATGGACTTCTCGATCGAGGATATGCGGGCCGCGCTGGCGATGTCGGATATCGACCTGCCCGATGCGCCCGCCAAATGGGGCGACATGCGCCACCACATCTTCTACGGCTTTCTCTACCACTACTTCGTGCTGCTCTGGAACCGGCCCTACCGCAACTTCCGCCCGCACCGCTCGCTGACAGTGGCGCAGGAATTCGGCCTCTATCTCAAGCGCTTGTTGCTGATGCCGGTGTTCTGGGCCGACCGGGTGCAGGCCACCTTCCGGATCAAGCACGGCGGCTTTCCCTACCACCTCGCGATCCTGCAACTGGAGCATGACGCCAGCTTTCAGAAGCACTCACCGTTCAAGACAATGACCGAGTTTCTCTCGGTCACTATCGAGGGCTTCGCCGCCGGGGCACCGCGCCACCATCACCTCGTGTTCAAGGCCCATCCGCTTGAGGATGGCCGCGTGCCGATGCGGCGCGAGATCCGCAGGCTGGCAAAGGCGCATGGGGTGGCGGGCCGGGTACATTACGTGCGTGGCGGCAAGCTGGCGCAGCTGCTCAACCACGCCCGCTCAGCGGTGACCGTCAACTCCACCGCCGCCCAGCAGGTGCTTTGGCGCGGGTTGCCGCTGAAGGTTTTTGGCGATGCGGTCTATGCCAAACCCGAGTTCGTCTCGGTCCAGCCCCTGCCCGAGTTCTTCTCGGCCCCGACACGGCCCGACAGCAAGGCCTACCGCGACTATCGAAGTTTTCTGCTGGAGACCTCGCAGATCGCCGGGGGGTTCTACTCGTCGCGCGGGCGCAGGCAGCTCTTGCGGCAGGTGGTGGATATGATGCTGGCGCCTGAAGACCCCTATGACGCGCTCGCGCAGGGCAAGGCCGGTCCGCGCCTTCAGCTCCGGCTCGTGACCTGACGCAGCCCTTGGGGGTCGCTCCGCTTACTTCCACTACATCTGCCAAATAGCCGGGATTCCTTGGAGAATCCGGTTCAGGACTGAGCGCCAAAATCGCGACACATCGGCAACACACCCTTGCCCTTCGGCACAGCCCCGCCGCCACCGTCCTTCCTTTTGACCGGCCCCGTCAGTAGGCTCGGCGCAAAACTTGAGGCAGAAATCCGTAAAGGAGCCCGAGCAGTGATACTCAAGACCTCCCCGCTGGCCCGCGCCGCGGCCGCTTTGGCCATGGTTGCCCTTGTCGCGTCCTGCGGCCTCCCCCGCAGCGGCCCGAACAAGCGCGAAATCTTCGCAGGCTCCGTGTTGAAAGAGGGCGATGCCTTCGTGGTCGCGGTGAACAGCCGCGTCACCGCCGCGACCTCCGTGACCCCGGTGCTGGGCTTCTCCAAGGCCTTCCTGAACGCCGGTCGCATCGGCTCCGACACCATCCGCCCCGGCGATGTGCTCGGCCTCACGATCTGGGAAAACGTCGATGACGGTCTGCTGGCCAACGAGGGCCAGTCTGCGACCGTGCTCGAAGAAGTGCAGGTCGACAGCGCAGGCTTCATCTTTGTGCCCTACGCGGGCCGGATCAAGGCCTCGGGCAACACCCCGGAGC
Organism: Oceanicola sp.; assembly: GCA_017792405.1. Taxonomy (GTDB): domain Bacteria; phylum Pseudomonadota; class Alphaproteobacteria; order Rhodobacterales; family Rhodobacteraceae; genus Vannielia. Next base: position 851,640 of record CP051231.1, on the reverse strand, counting down.
GCATTCGCCAGCTGATCACCGAAAAGCTCGATACCCAAACGCCTGATCCGCAGGTCATCGTCCGCCGCCTCGCCGGTGACGGGGCTGCCGTGTCGGTCGTGGGCGGCGTCAGCGCTCAGGGAGTCTACCCCATCGAGCGGCCCACCCGTACCCTCTCGGCCATGCTGGCCGCTGCGGGCGGCATCGCCATCGAGCAGGACGTAGCCCAGATCACCGTGATCCGCGGCAAGCACAAATGCACCATCTGGTGGGCCGACCTGTTCGAAAACCCCAAATTCGACATCGCTCTGCGCGACGGCGACCGCATCCTCGTGGAAGAAGATACTCGGGCCTTCACCGCCCTCGGCGCGACCGGCACGCAAAATCGGATCCCCTTCACCACGCAGACTCTTTCGGCCATCGAAGCGATTGCCCAAGTGGGCGGCCTCAGCAGCAACCTTGCAGACCCGACCGGCGTGTTCGTGTTCCGCAACGAGCCCGAGGAAATCGCCCGGCAGGTGCTTGGCCGCACCGATATCACCGGCACCCAGCGCATGGTCTACGTGCTCGATCTGACAGAGCCGAACGGCATGTTCGAGGCGCGGGACTTCGTGATCCGCGATGACGATACCGTTTACGTCACCGAGGCGCCCTATGTGCAGTGGCAAAAGACCCTGTCGGCGCTGACCGGGGCCGTGGGCACCGCCAACCAGCTCAACACCGCCGCTGGCAACTGACGAGGCCGGCATGGCCCCCGCGCCAGACGAAACCCAAGCCGCCGGAGCCTCTGCGCCCCGGCGGCTTTTCGTTTACTCGGGCGGGTTCGTATTCCAACGCCGCGTGCGGCGCATTTTGGAGTTGGCCGGCTGGGAGGTGAAGCTCGGCCTGCCCGGCGCGGATGACAGGATCGGCGTGTGGGGTCGCTCGCCTTATGCCGCCCGCGGCGAGGCGATGGCGGAGAAGACCGGGGCCGCGCTGGTGCGGATTGAGGATGCACTTTTGCGGTCGATACATCCCGGACGCGCGGATGGTGAGCCGCCCATTGGACTTTTGATTGACGAACATGGCGTGCATTTCGATAGCGCCACGCCTTCAGGGCTGGAACGGCTCCTGGCCACCCACCCGCTCGACGATGGGGCGCTGATGGCCCGAGCCCGGCTGGCGATGGACCGGTTGAAGCAGGAACACCTCAGCAAATACAATGCCTTCGACCCCGACGCGGAGGTGCCCGCGCCGGGTTACGTTCTGGTCATTGACCAGACCCGGGGTGACGCCTCCATCGCCCATGGCAACGCCACTGAGGCGACCTTTCGCGAGATGCTTGCCTTTGCACAAATCGAACATCCGGGCGCCCGCATCCTGATCAAGACCCACCCCGAAACAGTTGCCGGGGCACGAGAGGGGCATTTCGGGCCGGAGCAGGAGGATGACCGCACTAGGCTCTATTCCGACCCGGTCTCGCCCTGGGCGCTGCTGGAAGGGGCGGTCGCGGTCTATACCGTGTCCTCCGGCATGGGGTTCGAGGCGATCATCGCGGGGCACAAGCCGCGCGTGTTCGGCCAGCCCTTCTATGGCGGGTGGGGGCTGACCGCCGACGAGGCCCCCTGCCCGCGCCGCGAGCGCAAGCTCACCCGCGCCCAGCTTTTTGCCGCGGCGATGATCCTCTATCCCACGTGGTACGACCCGTGGCGCGACCGTCTGGCCTCGCTGGAGGAGGTGATGGACGGCCTTGGCGCCCGCGCCCGCGCGTGGCGGGAAGACAGGCAGGGGGGCGTGGGCTATGGGATGCGGCTGTGGAAGCGCAGGCCACTCCAGCGCTTCTTTGGCGCGGAGAAGCCCCTGATATACAATGACAAACCCGAGGAGGCCGCCGCCCGTGCCAAGGCCCTCGGCGCCCCGGTGTTGGCATGGGCCGGGCGAGTGGACGAGGCGCTGGAGGCCGCGACGGCGCGGGCGCATGTGCCGTTGATCCGGGTCGAAGACGGGTTTCTTCGTTCGCGCGGGCTGGGGGCCGAGCTGGTGCCGCCCCTGAGCCTCGTGCGCGACGATCTGGGCATCTACTACGATCCCCGCACGCCCTCGCGGCTGGAGCATCTCATTGCCCGCGCGGCACGGCAGGAAGCGCACCCCCGTGCTGCGGCGCTCATCGCGCGGCTGAAGGCGAAGGGGGTGAGCAAGTACAACCTTGGCTCCGCAGAGGTGCCCGAGTTGCCTGCAGGCCATCGGATACTTGTGCCGGGACAGGTGGAGGATGATGCCTCGATCCGCTTCGGCACCGCGGAGATCAACACCAATTTCAATCTCTTGCAGGCCACACGTGAGGCAAACCCCGAAGCGGTGATCCTTTACAAGCCGCACCCCGACGTGGAAGCCGGGCTGCGTGCGGGGCGGGTGGAAAACCCCTTGCAGTTTGCCGACATGGTGCTGCCCGGCACCGACCCTGCGGTGCTAATCGAGCGGGTCGACGCTGTTTGGACGATGACCTCGGGCCTCGGGTTCGAGGCGCTGATCCGCGGCGTGCCGGTCACCACGCTGGGCGCGCCGTTCTATGCCGGATGGGGGCTCACCGAAGACAGGGGCAGCCCGCCCGAGCGGCGCGAGGCGCGGCCCTCGCTGGAGGCGCTCGTTCAGGCGGTACTCATTGAATACCCACGGTATTTTGACCCTGTGACCGGCACGGCCTGCCCGGTGGAGGTGGTGCTGGACCGGCTCGAAAACGGCAATTTCCCCGGCCCCGGCTTTGGCAACAGGTTGCTCTCCAAACTGCAGGGATGGCTCGCGGGTTACGCGCACTTGTGGCGCTGAGCTAGTGTTGCCGCGCCCAGATCGCGAGCAGGTCTGGCCCAATTTTTCGCGCCTCTTCAAGCACATAGCGCCGCGCTTCATTCAGCGCGGCAAGGCCCAGCGGCCCGACCGAAGGCTGCCCCTCGGCCCCAAGCGCAAGCCCGGCGGTGAAGCCGGCAAGCCGGTCGGCGAGGCCGGCCGAGATCAGCGAGGCCGCCAGCATGCCGCCGCCCTCACAAAGCACCCGCGTCAGCCCGCGATCACCGAGCGCCCGCAGCATTGCGGCGGGCTCCGGGTGCCGATCAAGCCCGAGCGGCACCTCGATCAGCTCCGCGCCGAGCGCCGCCCATGTGGCCTTGCGCGGCTCGGGCGCATCGGGGCCGTGGCAGAGCCAGAGCGGCACCTCGCGGGCGCTGCGGGCAAGCTGGCTCTCGGTGGGTAGTTCCAACCGGCGCGAGACGACGACCCGCACGGGCGGGCGTCGCTGACCATAGTCCCGAAGGGTTAACGCCGGATCGTCGGCGCGGGCGGTGCCGGCGCCGACGAGCACCGCGTCGTGACTGGCGCGCAGGCCCTGCACCGCATGGCGGGCGGCGGGGCCAGTGATCCACTTGCTTTCGCCCGAGGCAGTGGCGATGCGGCCATCGAAAGAGCTGGCAAGCTTGAGGGTCAGCTGCGGGCGGCCTTCGCGGATGCGCATGAGAAAGCCGGCATGGGACTTCTCCGCAACCTCGGCCAGCACGTTGGTTTCACAGGAAATTCCGGCCTCGCGCAGCCGAGCGTGGCCTTGGCCTGCGGTGCGTGGGTCGGGATCCTGGAGCGCGGTGACGACGCGGGCCACGCCGGCTTTGATCAAGGCATCGGCGCAGGGCGGGGTCTTGCCGTGGTGAGCGCATGGTTCGAGGGTGACATAGGCGGTGGCGCCGCGTGCGGCCTCACCGGCCTGGGCCAATGCGCGCACCTCGGCATGGGGACGGCCGCCGGGTTGAGTCCAACCCCGCCCGACAACGCGTTGATCTTTCACGAGAATGCAGCCGACCGCCGGATTGGGCCAGACCTGCCCAAGGCCGCGTGCCCCAAGGCTCAGGGCACGCGCCATCCACCCGGCATCATCCGCGTGGCTCACTCCTCCGGATCACCCGGCATGACCGGCGGGCGCAGCTCCGAGACGAAGCGGTCGAAGTCATCCGCGGCCTGGAAGTTCTTGTAAACGCTCGCAAAACGCACGTAGGCCACGGTATCGATCCGGGCGAGGCTCTCCATGACGATCTCGCCGATCACCTTGCTGTCGATATCGGTCTCGCCCATGCTCTCGAGCCGACGGACGATACCGGAGATCATCTGGTCGATCCGCTCCGGGTCGATCGGGCGTTTTTGCAAAGCGATCCGGATCGAGCGTTCGAGCTTGTCGCGGTCGAAGTCCTCACGGCGACCGGAGGATTTTATGACAACGAGATCACGCAGTTGGACGCGTTCGTAGGTGGTGAAACGGCCACCGCAGGCGGGACAGAACCGACGCCGCCGGATGGCGACATGGTCTTCCGCGGGCCTGCTGTCTTTCACCTGTGTATCGACATTTCCGCAAAACGGGCAGCGCATTCCTGTCCCCTTCTTCTCTGCCTCTGTGGGGTTATGCTCCCCATTTATCCACAGGCACTATAGGGCAGCCCCTAGGGTTTGGGTAGCCTAAACCTGCCACCCCCATATGCTGCCGAGCGCACGCAGCATCGGGGCGTGTTAACCGAGTCACAACTGATGCACATCCGATGCACACTCCATGCATACCGCAGTGCAGCATGACCCGCGCATTAACCATTAACGCAGGGTTAAGACGGCCACTCAATCGGGCGCGAAATGGGCCGCGACCTCGCGGCGGTGCGGCGCGGTGCGATGTTCAAACAGGTAGATGCCCTGCCACGTGCCCAGCCGCATCCGGCCGCCCTGCACCGGGATCTGGAGCGAGACCGGCAGCAGCGCGGCCTTGAGATGGGCGGGCATGTCATCCGGGCCTTCGAGCACGTGGGTGAGGTAGCTCATCGAGTAGTCGTCGGCGGGCGGCACGAGGCGGTGGAAGAACTCGGTCAGATCCACCCGCACATCGGGATCGGCGTTTTCCTGGATCAGCAGCGAGCAGGAGGTATGGCGGACGAGCAGAGTCAGCAGCCCGTCTCCGGCGCCATCGAGCCAACGGGCGACCTCGCCGGTGAACATCGTGAGGCCGGGGCCGCGGGTGCCGATGGTGAAGGTGGTCTGCATGAGCGGAAGGATGCGCGGGCGGCAAGCGCATGGCAAGCGGCGGCGGAAATCGCGGCGCGGCGCGTTAGATAGTGATACCTGCCAGCAAGGAGACAGCCATGCCCGCCCTCAGCCGCCGCCAGATGCTCACCACCCTCGCCGCCCTGCCACTCTCGGCGCTCGCCACCCGCGCCGCACTGGCGCAGGAGGCCGGGCTGATCACCGGCAATGTCTGCCTGATCCAGCGGGCGACAACCGAGGGCCCCTATTACATCGACCCGGGGCTCATCCGCGCCGATGTGACCGAGGGGCTGCCCGGCCTGCCGCTGGCGCTCGCCCTGCAGGTGGTGGATGCCGACTGCCGCCCAATGGAGGGCGCGCGGGTGGACATTTGGCATTGCGATGCCACCGGGCGCTACTCGGGGTATGCGCGGGAGAACACGGCGGGCGAGACCTTTATGCGGGGCACGCAGGTGACAGGCGCGGGCGGGGTAGCGCGGTTCAACACGATCTACCCGGGCTGGTACCGGGGCCGTGCGGTGCATGTGCATTACAAGGTGTGGCTCAACAGCCGCGAGGTGCTGACCTCGCAGCTATTCTTCCCCGAGGCGGTCACGGACCAAGTGTACGAG
>CP051231.1:742397-845825 GCA_017792405.1 Oceanicola sp. | reverse complement strand
CGCCTGAGGCTAGCCGGGAAAAGGTACGGTCAGGAGTTGGGGCGCGGGCGCGGCTCGGTCACGCAGGTGGCGACGGGAAGCTGCGGCTCTTCGATGGCGTCATGGGCCACGGTCTGGAGCGTTTCGGTTTCGGGCGCCAGTACGGGCGCGCCGGTGACCATCGCCAGCGTGGCTTGGCAGCGGGCCAGATCCTCGGGCGCCACGACGATTTCGACCACTTCGTCGGTCGGCATGCCGGGGTCGTCCGGGTAGTCGATGAAGGGACTCGCCGCCAGGGGGCTGGCCAGGGAGCTTGCGAGCAGGAGGGGAGCTATCTGTTTCATGTCGCAGGAGAAACGCCGCTTGGGCGCGGCGGGTTCCCTGCGATAGAAGGGCTTCTTTCGTCACGCGGCGTCACGAGGGCGTCAGCGGATGCCCTGTAAGCAGCCCGAAGTCAGTGCCCGGTGTGCTCGCGGCAGAGGGCGCGGGCGTGGGCGACGCTCACGGCCTCGCCTTGGCGCGAGGTCTTGAGGATGAGCCCGTGGTCGGGTGCCGCGCCCGGATCGAGGCGGAAGCCGACGGTCTCGCCGCCCTGCCCGGCGATCCGACCGGAGCGCGGTGTGCTGACCACCACGGCATCGGACGGATCGGCCCCGAGCCGCTCGACGGCGTAGCTGGCCGCGGCGCAGAAGATGCCCGCGCTGCCCGCCCCGGCGATGGGCTGGACCACGAAGTTTTGCGGCCCGCCGTCAACGGTATGGCCATTGGGAGCCAGCCAGCTTGCGGCGAGCGCGGGCGTGGCGAGGAGGGTGGCGGCGAGAGCGGTGATCTGGGCGGGGCGGCACATGGGCTGTCCTTTCAACGGTTGCGCGAAGAATACCGCAGAGGGGCGGCGGCGCACAGGGCACAATCGCGTCAGTGGCCCGAGGTCAGTTGCATTGTGACCACAGGAACCCGCCGAAGCAGAGGTTTTGCGCCGCCATCGCGGCATCGAGTGCGCCGAAGCTCACCTGCGCGCTGCCCGGATCGCAATCGAGCGTGGCGAGGGCAGAGTCGCCCTGCACCACCTCTACCCCTGCGCCATTTGCGGTGGACCAGAGGGCATAGCCTGTCTTGCCGTTCCAGAAGACGGCGGTGGCCTGGCCTGCGGGGTGCTCGGCGGCGGGGGTGTACTCAAGCATGTGGAGCGGCGTGGTGAGGGCCAGTTCGGGGGCCGCGCCGGAGGGGCCGAAGCTGTAATGCGCGCCATTGGGGCCGACGCATCCCGCAACCGCCTTGGCCCCGCCGCCCGTGGTGCAGGCGAGGAAGGGCGTGGCCCCGACCGGGCAGGCGGAGGCCACGGGTGCGGCGCAGGCCTGCCAGCGGGAATCTTCCCAGCATTGGCCGATGGCGGTTTTGGCCTCGTAGAGCCCTTCGAAGTTGGCGCGGATGGTGCCCGGATCACACTCCAGATCGGCGAGGGTTTCGTCGCCCCGGGTCACGGTGACGCCGGCGGCGGGTGGGTCGCCCTCGGGAGTGCGGTCGATCCGGTGCCAGACGGAGTATTGCACATCGCCGTTCAGAAAGTTCGCCTCCTCCCAGATCGAATTGCTGACGCCAGCCCATGGGATGAAATCCAGCTCCGCGAGCGGGACCGAAAGAACCAGTTCCGGCGTGCTACCCTCCGGCCCGTACTGGTAGCTCGCATTGCCCGACCCCCAGCAGGCGCGCAGCTCCTTGGCGCCGCCCCCGGTCTTGCACATCAGAAAGCTCTCGGCGGCGGTGATGCAGTCGGCCACGGCGGGGGTGGCGCCAAGAAACAGGGCGGGCAGAACGGCAGGGAGGCGGGGCATGGCGGGCTCTCGAAGTGGCAGGCGGGCAATGGGGCGGGTTTGAACGCGGCCAGTGTCGGGCAGAGCGCGGGGACCGGTCAAGCCGGAGCGAGCCAGCCAGTGTAGCGGATCAGCAGCGCGCCGCCCGGCAGGCGCGCGCCGATGTCGAAGGTGAAGCGGCCCTGCGCGTCGACGCCTTCGCGGGAAAAGGAGCGCGGGGCGAGCCAGCCGGGTATGGGCAGGCCGAAGGCGCGCGTGCTGTTGATGGCGATGGAGATGCCCTCCGGGTCGGCGGTGAGCCGAAGCGCCACGGTGATCGCGCCGATCGTCTCCACCGGACCGGTGGCGATATGCGAGCGCATCTCGTGGCTGCCAAAGCGGCGGACCCAAGCCTCGCCCCGACCGTCGGGCGTGATCTCCACCGTGACCGGCCCCCGGCCCGCAGGCGGGAAGTGCCCGAGCGCCAGCCCGAGACGGGCCAGCGGATGGCTGCCTCGGGTGACCTCCGCCTCACCCGCCCAGCGCCCCGGCCCGGCATGGAGCGCCTGCAAGGCGAGCGGCAGGCGGTTGAAATCGGCTCCGAGAGCCTCGGCGAAGGGCGAGGTCATGGCGCCTCCATGAAGCGGGCGCGGACCTCGGGCGTGGGCAGGTAGCAGGTGTCGCGGCGGCCGAAGAGGCGAAAGCGGTTGCGGGCGATCAGGCTGTAGAGCGGGCGTTTGACCGGGCCGGGGAGCCAGCGGCAGAGGGCCAGCGCCCGCCACGGCCAGCCGAGTGCCGCCATCGCGGCGGCGAAGGCATCGAGGTGGGTGTGGATGCGGCCGCCGGTGAGGACGAGGTTGGTCTCGTAATCGTTCAGCGGCAGGTTCAGTGCAGTATAGAGCGCCTGCCCGAGGGGCGATTGCGCGGTGGCGAAGCGGAAGCGGGCCTGCCGGTCATGCTTCAGGATGAAGCGGAAGAACCCGGTGCAGAGGACACAATCGCCATCGAAAACGATGAGATCGATCCTTTTCAGCCGGTCAGCCAGCGGCGCGGGCAGATCCTGCACCCGGCTCATGGCGCGAGGTCCGCCATGCGGGCACGGAAGGCGCCATCGTGTGCATCGATCCAGCGCAGCAGAGCCTGCCGCCGGGGCCAAGTCGGTTTGGCAATGCGCGAGAGCCAGACCCCGTTGACCGCCGCCATCCCACGGGCCTGCGCCAGCGCGCGGGGGCGTGGCAGAATGCGTGCGCCCCAGATCGCGCGGAAGTGGTCCAGCTCCTCGAGCGAGGTGAAGAGATACTCCGCCGCGCCATCCTCCACCCGCCAGACAAGCCGCTCCGCCGCGCCGGCGAGGCGGGGGCGGGGTGGGTCGTAGCGGGCGGCCTCGAACCACGGGCAGCTGCCGCCCGAAGCGGTGCGCGGGCGGTGGACCATGAAGGTCAGCCGGGTGGCGAAGGGCTCGGCCCGGAGGAGAAATTCGGCGCGGCGGGCCATGGCGCGAGCCTTGCGCGAAGGCCCCTGCCGGTCAAGCAGCCGCGGCGGGCCACTCGCCGCTTGCCTCGCTGCACCCGGCGGTTAATATCGCGCCGATATGGGCAACGCAGCAGCCACATGGACCTGATCACACTCGCCCCGCCCTGGGACGCCATCTTTGCGCTGGCCGTCGTGGGCGCGATGTTTCTCCTATTCATCCGTGAGAGTTATCCGCCCGAGGTGGTGGCCATTCTCGGCGTGGCGGTGCTGATGCTGTCGGGCGTGCTCCCCTACACCCAGGCCCGCGCGGTGCTGGCCAACCCGGCGCCCTGGACCATTGCGGCGATGTTCCTCGTGATGGGGGCACTGGTGCGCACTGGCGCGCTCGACTGGTTCACTCAGGTGGCGGACCGAAACGCCAGCACCCGGCCCGCGCTGGCGGTGGGGGCGATGATCGCCTTCGTGGTGGTGGCCTCGGCCTTTGTCAGCAACACGCCGGTGGTGGTGGTGATGATCCCGGTCTTCGTGCAGCTCGCCCGCACGATGAACCTTTCCGCCTCCAAGCTGCTGATTCCGCTCAGCTATGCCGCCATCCTGGGTGGCACGCTCACCCTCATCGGCACCTCCACCAACCTGCTGGTCGATGGTGTGGCCCGCGCCAACGGGCTGGACCCATTCGGGATTTTCGAGGTTACGCCGCTGGCGGTGATCCTCGTGGCATGGGGCATGCTCTACCTGCGTTTCATCGCGCCCCGCATCCTGCCCGACCGTGCCAGCATGGCGAACCTGCTCTCGGGCGGAGACTCGGCGCGGCGCAAGTTCTTCACCGAGGTCGCCCTGCCGGAAGACAGCCCGCTGATCGGGCAGAAGCCCGGCGAGGTGGACGCCTTCAAGCGCGAGGGCGTGCGGCTGGTCGACGTGCTGCGCGGCGATGCCTCGCTGCGGCGGAACATGGGCGATGTGGTGCTGGAGGCGGGCGACCGGGTGGTGCTGCGCAGCCAGATGTCGGAGCTGCTGAGCCTGCAGGAGAGCAAGCAGGTGCGGATGGTCGACAAGCTGTCGTCGGTCGAGACGACGACGGTGGAGGTGCTGATCACGCCGGGCGCCCGGATGGTGGGCCGCAGCCTCGGCACCCTGCGTCTGCGCCGCCGCTACGGTGTGTATCCGCTGGCCGTGCACCGGAGAAACCAGAACATCGGGCGGCAGCTAGACGACCTCGTGGTGCGGGTGGGCGACACCCTGCTGCTGGAAGGCTCGCCCGCCGATATCCAGCGCCTTGCCGACGACATGGACCTTGTCGACGTGGCTGCCCCCACGGGCCGCGCCTTTCGCCGCCAGAAAGCGCCGATCGCCATCATCGCACTGCTCGGCATCGTCGGCCTTGCGGCCTTTGGTATCGCGCCGATCCTTGCGCTCTCGATTTTCGCGGTGGCGCTGGTCTTCGGCACCCGCTGCATTGACGCCGATGAGGCCTTCTCCTTTGTGGATGGTCGCCTGCTGGCGCTGATTTTCTCGATGCTGGCGGTAGGGGCCGCACTGGAAGAGAGCGGCGCGGTCAAGCTCATCGTCACCGCCATCGCCCCGGCGCTGGAGACGCTGCCGCCCTTCTTCATCGTCTGGGCGATCTACCTGCTGACCTCGGTGCTGACCGAACTCGTTTCCAACAACGCGGTGGCGGTTGTGGTCACCCCCATTGCCATCGGGCTGGCCGCCGCGCTGGGGTATGATCCGCGCCCGCTGGTCATCGCCGTGATGGTGGCCGCCTCCGCCAGCTTCGCCACGCCCATCGGCTACCAGACAAACATGCTGGTCTACGGTCCGGGCGGCTACCGCTTTACCGATTTCATGAAAGTGGGCATCCCGCTGAACCTGACCATCGGGCTGCTGGCCTCGGCGCTGATCCCGCTGATCTGGCCCTTGACCTAAAGTTAGCTTTAGCCCCCATCAATAGGCCTCCACCCCGAATCGGAGGCCCCCATGCCCAACTCTTTCGCACCGCCCGCGCCGCTAACAAGCCAGTTCGACACCATCCCCCTGCCCCGCCCGCCCTGGGCGACCCGCCGGGGCAAATGACCGCCTCTGCGCATTTTCTTGCTGCAAATATTCCCACGGGGGTGTGGGGGTGTGAAACCCCCACTCCTGCCCCCTCCACTCTTCCCAAGGCCCGCAACCGGGCGTAAAGCGTGACTCATGCATACGATTCCTCTCCGTGAGGCCCACCGCCTCCCGCGTTGGCGCCAGCCGATGGTGCTGCTGTTCCTGATGGCGGTGGCCATGCCGCTGGCCTTCGCCACCTGGACCGCGCTGCTGAACAACTTCGTCATCGAGGTCGCGGGCTTTGACGGGCAGGACATCGGCTGGCTGCATACGGTGCGCGAGGTGCCGGGCTTTCTGGCCGTGGGGGTGATCGCGTTGATCATCTTCATCCGCGAGCAGGTGCTCGGGCTGATCTCGCTGGCGCTGCTGGGGGTGGCGACCGCGCTCACCGCGCAGTTCCCCAGTATGGGCGGCATCCTGACGATCACCATGCTCAGCTCCATCGGGTTCCACTATTACGAGACCGTCAACCAGTCGCTCCAGTTGCAGTTTCTGAAGATCGAACGGGCGCCGCAGATGCTGGGATGGCTGCTGGCGGCGGGCTCGGCCTCAACGCTGGTGGCCTATGGGGTGATCATGCTGACATGGGAGGCGTTCTCGCTTTCCTATGCCACGGTCTATTGGGTCTCAGGCGGGCTGTGCGCCGCCATTGCGCTGTTCTGCCTTGTCGCCTTTCCGCGTTTCGAGGGCGAGCATCGGCAGAACACCCGCCTCGTGCTGCGCCGTCGCTACTGGCTCTACTACGCGCTGCAGTTCTTTGCCGGGGCGCGGCGGCAGATCTTTGTGGTGTTCGCGGGCTTCATGATGGTCGAGCGCTTCGGCTTCGACGTGCATGAGGTGACGGCGCTGTTCCTGATCAACCTCGTCGCCAACATGATCTTCGCCCCGCTGATGGGGCGGCTGGTGGGCAAATGGGGCGAGCGCAATGCGCTGGTGTTCGAATACACCGGCCTCGTGGCCGTGTTCTCGCTCTACGGCGGGATCTACTGGTTCGGATGGGGCGTGGTGTTGGCCTCGGCGCTCTATGTCATCGACCATCTGTTCTTTGCCCTCGCGCTCGCGCTCAAGACCTACTTTCAGAAGATCGCGGACCCGGCCGACATTGCCCCCACTGCGGCGGTGGCCTTCACCATCAACCACATTGCCGCTGTCTTCCTGCCGGCGCTGCTGGGCTACCTCTGGGTGATCTCGCCGGGCGCTGTCTTTACCCTCGCGGCGGGCATCGCCTGCGGCTCGCTCTGCCTTGCCCTGCTGATCCCGCGCCATCCGGCGCCGGGCAACGAGACGCGGTTTTCCGCCGCGTTGCCCTTGCCCGCAGAGTAACGATCGCGGCAAAAGACATGAACTCGGGGGCGATGATGCTATATCATCGGACAATCAACCCCAGGAGGGAGGCGAGCATGTTCGGATTCGGACGCGACAAGACGCAGATGGTGGGCGAAGGCGAGGCCCTGCCCGGGCGCATTGCGCCCATTCCCACTGCAAAGACCCATCAGCTCACCGGTGCACCGCTGACCAAGACGGTGCCGCCCGGGCAAGAGGCGGCCATGTTCGGCATGGGCTGTTTCTGGGGTGTGGAGCGCCTGTTCTGGCAGATTCCCGGCGTGGAGCTGACGATGGTGGGCTACGCGGGCGGATTCACGCCCAATGCCACCTATGAGGAGGTCTGCACCGGTCAGACCGGCCACAACGAGGTGGTGCGCCTGCATTTTGACCCGGCGCGCGTGTGCTACGACGAATTGCTCACCGCCTTCTGGGAGGGCCATAACCCGACCCAGGGGATGCGGCAGGGCAATGACCGGGGCACGCAGTACCGCTCGGGCATCTACGTGTTCAGCGACGCGCAGAAGGCCGCCGCGCTGGCCTCCAAGGAGGCCTATCAGCGGGCGCTGGATGCCAAGGGGCTGGGCAAGATCACCACCGAGATCCTGATGGCCCCGGACTTCTACTTTGCCGAGGACTATCACCAGCAGTACCTCGCCAAGAACCCGAATGGCTACTGCGGGCTCGGCGGCACCGGCGTGAGCTGCCCGGTGGGCCTTGGCGCCAGATGAATGCCCTGCCCGGCGTCGAGGACGGCGCCTGGTACAATTGCATGACAGATGAGTTGGGCGCGCTGCGGGATGCAGCGCGCCTTGCCTGTCATGAGCACGCCACCATCGACCCGGCCCAGCGCGGCGCCTGTGCCCCGCACCTGCGCGCGATCCTTGGTGCAATCGGCGAAGGCTGCTTCATCGAAGCGCCCTTTCACGTGGCCTATGGCGTGAATCTGCATCTTGAGGCGGGTGTCTACATCAATGCCTTCTGCACCGTGCTCGACACCGCCCGCGTGACCATCGGCGCGCGCTCGATGCTCGGGCCGGGGGTGCATATCTACTGCGCGGACCATCACCATGAAGTCGAAGGTCGAAGGAAAGGGCTGGAGCGGGCGCTGCCGGTGACGGTGGGTCGCGAGGTCTGGATCGGTGGCCATGCCACGCTGCTGCCGGGCGTCACGGTTGGCGATGGCGCGATCATCGCCGCGGGGGCTGTGGTGACAAAGGATGTGCCACCCGGTGCGACGGTGGCGGGCGTTCCGGCGCGCGTGACCCGCTTGGCCGGGGGCGAAGACGCCGCGCGGGGCGAGTGAGCCCGCCCCGACCACCCTTGACCGCACCCGGCAATCCTCCTACCCGGCAGGCAACCACAGCCGGAGCCGCGCCCATGCCCACCTATACCGCCCTGACCACGCTTGAAGGCAAACCCGCCGCCGAGGCGCTCGGCGAGGCGCTGGAGCGGCTGGAGCCTGCGCCCACGGGCGTTGGTGTTTTCGAGGTGGAGGACGACAGCGGCCTCTGGGAAGTCGGCGGCTATTTCACAGACAGCCCCGATGAGGCCGGGCTGGCCGTGCTGGCCGCCGCCTTCGGTGCCAAGCCCTTCACCATCTCCGAGCTGCCCGAAACGGATTGGGTCGCCCATGTGCGCCGCGAGCTGGCCCCTGTGGAGGCCGGGCGCTTCTATGTGTACGGCAGCCATGACGCCGAGACCGTGCCCGAGGGTGCAGAGCCGCTGCTGATCGAGGCTGCGATGGCCTTTGGCACCGGCCACCACGGCACCACGCTGGGCTGCCTGCGCGCCTTTGACCGGCTGCTCGAGGGCGGCCTTGCCCCCTGCCCCGTGGCCGATGTGGGCTGCGGCACCGCCGTGCTCGCCATGGCCGCCGCACGGGTGTGGGAGGTGCCGATCATCGCCTCCGACATCGACCCGGTGGCGGTGGAGGTGGCCGAGGCCAACCTCGCGGCCAACGGGCTGACCGGCAAGGTCAGCTGTATCGAGGCGACCGGGCTCGATCACCCGGTGCTGGCAGGCGCTGCCCCCTTTGGCCTCATCTTCGCCAACATTCTGAAAGGCCCGCTGATCGGCCTCGCACCCGATATCGCCAAGGCTCTCGCGCCCGGCGGCCATGCGATTCTCTCCGGTCTGCTGAACGATCAGGCCCCTGATGTGACGGACGCTTACGTTGCGGAAGGCCTTACTGTCGCCAGCGCCGAGACAATTGGCGACTGGACGACCCTCTGTCTGCAAAAATCCTGACGTCACGCCCAATTTCCGCCCAAATCATGGCGCACCTTCTGCATCAAGGCGGGGGCCTGAGCGACCACACTTTCGGACGGAGAGACCCTTGGCCGACCCAACCATGCAGAATTTCGCCGGACGCATTCGCCGGATCGAAAAAATCCACCGCAAGGGCGGTGGTTTCGAGGCCACGGGCACCCTTGGCCAGAGCTTTTACACCCGCTCCAAGCGCGTCAAGCGCCCGGTGCTGCGGCCCGCGCTGACGGTGCTGACGGTGTTCCTCTGCTTCAAGGCGTTGACGCTGGCCCATCTTGGCACCGCCGATTACACCGCCCGCCTCGACGGGCTGCGGACCGGCAACAATGTGCAGAAGGTGGGCGCCCACCTGATGGCGATCGACCCGATCACCCAGGCTGCCGCCGCCGGGATCAAGCCGCTGCTGCGCTGAACGGTAAAGGCCTCGTTTCCAGACATTTGCGGGTGCGTCGTGCAAATCGGCGCACCCGTTTGCTTTTGGGGGCGCGCGCGGCGGCCTAGCCCATGCCCCGCAGCAGCCCGGCAATATGCTCAGGCCATTCACGCTCGCCTACCGAGGCGGCCCTCACCAGCCCGTCAAAATGCCCGGTGATCGCCTGCACTCGCTCCCGGTCGCGGAAGGCGAGGTAGGAGGAGCCGAGGTAGAGCACCGCCAGCAGCGGGCCAAACACGGTGACCGGGGCCGAGAACATCCGCCGCTGGTCGAAGAGGCAGATGCGGAGCTGGGGGTAGAACTGCCGGTGCAACTCGGCCATCCAACCCAGTTGCTCGCGCCGCAGCGCCTCGGGCAGGCCGGCGTAGTAGCCGGTGCCGCTGGCGAAGGCCTGCATCTCGTCGAGCGGCATGGCGATTTCATAGTCGCTGCCCGAGCCGCGCATCCAATCGAGCCGGTCCTGCGCCGCGCCGATGGCCTGCGCCGTGGTCTTGCCGAGGTGCGGGGCATATTCCCAGTGCAGCATTTCCGGCGTCTTCAGCATGTCGGGCAGGGTCGCGGGGACATGGCGGATCTTGTAGCCCGCCGCCTCGCGGTGCCATGCAAAAATCTGGTCGTCGATCAGCGCACGCTCGGCCTGGGTAATCGAAAGCGCGGCGCGGGCGAGTTGCGCGGCGCGTTCTGGCCGGTCGGATAGGCCGAGCAGCCAATCGGCGCTGACCCCGAGCGCCCCGGCAAGATCGCCCAAGAGCTGCGCGCCGGGCAGCCGGGGCGCCTCGCTGCGCAGCAGTTGCGAGAGGGTCGAGCGGCTCACCCCCACAGCGCGGGCCAGCGCGGATTGGCTCATGCCCGCCTCCGCCAGCGCCTCGCCGACACGGGCGCGGAGGAGCGTGGCGCGGGTGCGTTTGTCGATCATCTTGTCCATATGTTCATAATTATCAACATCGCTCGACGATGTTAACAAGAGATCATCTCCCGCACCGCCCCACCCGCGCGTAACAGGAAAGGGACTGCGCCCCGCGCCCCATCCGGAGAATTTTGTGAACGACCCCCGCCGCGCCGCCGGCACGGAATGGCCCACCCTCGCCCTGCTCGCCTGCTGCTATGGCACCTTCGCCCTCGGCACGAGTGCCGTTGCCGAGGTGGCCCTGCCGCTGGGTATTGTGCTCACGACCCTCGCCCTCGTGCTGCATTCGTCGCTGAGTCACGAGTTGATCCACGGCCACCCCTTCCGCTCCGCCCGAGCCAATGCGGCGCTGGTCTTTCCGGCGCTCGGCCTCTTCATCCCCTACCTGCGGTTCCGCGACACCCACCTCGCCCACCACCGGGACAGCCTGCTGACCGACCCCTACGATGATCCCGAGAGCAACTATCTCGACGCGGGCGACTGGGCCCGACTGCCGCGCTGGCGGCGGGGGCTGCTGCGGGTGAACAACACGCTGGCGGGGCGCATCCTGCTTGGGCCGCTGCTGGGGCAGATCGCCTTCATGGCCGCCGACTGGCGGGCGATCCGTGCGGGCGACCGAAGGGTTGCGCTGGGCTGGGCGCTGCATGCCGCAGGGCTGGTGCCGGTGGCGCTCTGGCTTGCCGTGGCGCAAATGCCGCCCCTCGCCTATCTCGCCTGCGCCTATGCCGCGCTTTCGATCCTGAAGATCCGGACCTTCCTCGAACATCAGGCCCACGCCCGCGCCCGGGGTCGGACCGTGGTGATCGAAGACCGGGGGCTGCTGGCGTTTCTCTTTCTGAACAACAACCTGCATGTGGTGCACCACATGCACCCGCGCACCCCGTGGTATCGCCTGCCCCGGCTCTACTTTGCCAACCCGGCGCGCTACCTGAGCCGCAACGAGGGCTACCGCTACCGCTCCTATGGCGAGGTGTTCCGGCGCTATTTCTTCAAGGCGAAAGACCCGGTGGCCCATCCGCTCTGGCAAAGGCAGGGGCCGCCCGCGCCCTGAGCCTTCCCATTCCTGCCCTGCCGTGATCCATAAGCGGCATGGACTGGCTCTGGATCCCCTTCGCCCTCGCCGCCGCGCTCATTCAGGCGATGCGCTTCATGGTGCAAAAGCAGATGGCCGAGGCGGGGCTGACGGCCACCGGGGCCACATGGGCGCGGTTTCTCTACTCGCTGCCGATGATCTGGGCCGCGCTCTGGCTGATGGTGACGCTGCGCGGCATGGCGCTGCCCGAACTGGGCGAGCGCTTCTGGCTCTGGGCGGCGGTGGGCGGCAGCTCGCAGATCCTCGCCACGGTCTTTACCGTGATGCTCTTTGCCCGCCGCAACTTTGCGGTGGGGATCACCCTGCGCAAATCCGAGGTGCTGCTCACCGCCGCCGTGGGTTGGGCGCTGCTGGGCGAGGTGCCGGGCTGGGGCGGATTTGCGGCGATGGTGGTGGGTATGGTGGCGATCCTGATGCTCTCCGGGACCGGCGGCAGGCTACGGCTCGATGCGCCCTCGGCCAGCCTCGGCCTCGGCGCGGGGCTGTTCTTTGCCTTCTCCGGCGTCGGCTACCGCGCCGCCACGTTGGAGGTTTCGAGCGGCGATATTCTGCTGCGCCCTGCCCTTGCCCTCGGCTGCGTGGTCATCCTGCAAAACGCGCTCATGCTCGGCTGGCTGCTGGTGCACGACCGCGCCGAGATCACCCGCGTCTTCGCCGCCTGGCGCCCCGGCCTCGCGGTGGGCCTGACCTCCTTCGGCGGCAGCTTCTGCTGGTTCGCCGCCTTCGCGCTGCAAACCGCCTCTGTGGTCTTCGCGCTGGGGCAGGTCGAGGTTCTGTTTTCGATGGTGATCGGCGCCCGCGTCTTCTCCGAAAAACTCTCGGGCCGCGAACTTGCGGGCATCGCCCTGCTGGTCGCCTCGGTCATCGCGCTGGTCGCCGCAACGCACTGAGCCTGTTCATTTTCTTGCTAAAAATATTCCGGGGGTGTGGGGGCAGCGCCCCCACTCCTGCCCTCTCAATCAGCGCAACCGCCTGATCCCGGCCACGAGGTCGTCATTCTTCACGAAAGGCACCCCGTCAGGCGGCGCATCATGGCCGGTCAGTTCCGCCACCTCGCCCAGCACCACCTCGGTGATGAAAGGCAGATCGAAGCTGCGGGCGCGGGTCAGCGGGATCCATTGCAGCAGCGACAGCTCGTCTTCGGCGCGCGAAAAATCATCCGCATCGCCCGCCACCCGGCTGGCGGGGGCGAGGAAGAAACGGGCGTCGAACCGGCGGGGGCGGCCCGGCGGGGTGACGGCGCGGTAGACAAAGCGCAGGCCGTCGGCAGAGGGAAGGTGGCCGGTGGCGGCGAAGCCGCGCCAGCCCTTCGGGGCCGCGCCCGGCCAAGCGCCGGGCACGCCGAGGATCAGGCCGGTCTCTTCCCAGAGTTCGCGCACGGCAGCGGCCAGAAAGGCCGTTACTTGCCCCTCGCCCGCCTCCAGCGCCAGCCGCGCCGCGCAGAGCGGGTCGGGGCCGGTGGCGAAGGGCACGGTCGCATCCACCGCATCCACCGCGCCGCCGGGAAAGACGAACTTGTTGGGCATGAAGGCCGCGCTGGCGCCGCGCTGGCCCATCAGCACCTCGACCCCTTCCGCGCCTTCGCGGTAGAGGATGATCGTCGCCGCGTCGCGGAGTTGTGTCTTGTCCATGCGCCTCCCGCCCGGATCTGGCGGCTAGGGGAGCGGGCCGGTCAGCCGCGCTCGCCGCCGAAGCCGTGCATCCGCTTGGCCCATTGCAGGCCGACCATCAGCCCTTTCAGCCGGGGCAGAAGGTAGAGCGAAAGCGCCACGCATCCAACCGAAAACCCGGTCGCGAGGATCAGCGGATCGGGCCGGAAGGCGGTGTAGACGTAGAGGATCAGCGGCGCGAGCAGGTGGCCGACGATCAGGATCGTCAGGTAGGCGGGGCCATCATCCGCGCGCTGGTGGTGCAGGTCTTCTTCGCAGACCGGGCAGGTATCGCGCACCTTGAGGTAGCCGGCCATCATCGGGCCATTGCCACAGCAGGGACAGCGGCGGCGCCAGCCTCGGATCATCGCGGTCTTTGCATCACGGTCTTCGATCATGGCCGGATCGGCCAGGGCACTCTCTGACGACATAGTCTGGGCTTCCATGGTTCGACTGCGGGGCTTTGCCCGTTCTCGCTCGGTGCGCACGCACGGCGCCTCGCTACGACCTAAGTAGCGCAAACCGCGCCGCAGCGTGAGGGCGCGATGTGTCCTTGCGTCGGGATGTCGCAAAACCGGGGGGGCGAAAGTTTTTTGCCGGATTTTTTGCCGGGGCGCGACGGAAGCCCCGGCACCGCCCGTTTGAGAAGCATCAACGGGCCAGCACAACGGCCCGATGGCAAGAAACCCCGAGCACTCCTGAGGAGGATACACGATATGAAACGCGTTCTGCTTCTGACCACTCTCATCGCCACCGGCCTCGCCGTGGCTCCGATGGCCGAGGCCCGTGGCCCCGGTGGTGGCGGCATGGGCGGCATGGGTATGGGCCCCGGCGCCGACCCCACGCCCCCTAGCTTCACCGAGCTCGACACCAACGCCGATGGCGCGCTTTCCGCCGAGGAGCTGGCCGCCGGTGACGCGGTGCGCTTTGCCCGCGCCGACAGCAACGGCGACGGCGAGATCAGCGCCGAAGAGCTGGTGGCCGCACAGGAGGCCCGCGAGGCCGCCCGCCGCGCCCAGCGCGCCGAGCGGATGATCGAGCGGCTCGACGCCGACAACAACGGCACCGTCTCAGCCGAAGAATTCGCCGCAGGCCGACCGGAACAGGCGCAAGAGCGCCGCGCCGAGATGCTCGAAAACCTCTTCGAGCGGATGGACACCGATGGCGACGGCACGGTGACCGAACAGGAATTCGAAACGGCCATGGCCTTCCTCGCCCAGCGCGGCGAAGGGCGTGGCATGCGGGACGGTGAGCGCATGCACAAGCGCGGCGAGCACCGTGACGGCAAAGGCCGTGGTGGCGACGGACATGGCCACTACCGCCGGAACTGACCCGCGCGTTTCGATGCTTCCCTCCCCGCGTTTAGTGTCATCCCCTGAAACGCGCGGGGAGGGGGCCTTTCCGGTGCCCCTCGGCGGGGTGCCGGGCAGGCATTGAGAAGACCGAGAAGAGACTGTACTGACAGGCGATGCCCATGCCCCTCGATGCGCCACAGGAGCCGGACGACGAGGCGCTCCTGGCTCTTTTTGCCGGGGGCGACCGGGCGGCTGCCCGCACCCTCACGCTGCGGCTGACGCCGATGGTGCTGGGGCTGGCAACCCGCATGCTGACCGACCGCGCCGAGGCCGAAGACGTGGCGCAGGAGGCGATGATGCGCCTGTGGAAGATCGCGCCCGAATGGCGCACCGGCGAGGCCAAGGTGAGCACATGGCTCTACCAGGTGGCCCGCAACCTCTGCACCGACCGGCTGCGCAAGAAGCGTGGTCAGGCGCTCGACAGCATCCCCGAGCCCGAGGACGACCGGGCCGGCGTGGTGGAGCAGATGGAGGCGGAAGAGCGCGCGCAGGCGCTCTATGCCGCCCTCGCCGATCTGCCCGACCGGCAGAGCGAGGCGGTGCGGCTGCGGCACATCGAAGGCTTGGGCAATCCGGTGATTGCCCGGCAGATGGACATTTCCGTCGAGGCGGTCGAAAGTCTGATCGCCCGCGGCAAACGCGCACTTGCGGCCCGCCTGAGGGGCGCCCGCGCAGAACTGGGGTTGAGCGATGGCTGACCATGACAAAGAGCTGACCGCCTCCGAGGAGGCCCTGCTGGAGAGCTTCTTTTCCGCCGCCCGGGCGGGAGAGGCCACGCAGGCAGAGCCCTCGCCCGACCTTCTGGCGCGGGTGCTGGAGGATGGCTACGGCGTGCAGGACGAGCTGGCCGCAGCGGCGGCCCCAGTGGCGCCCGCCCGCGCCCCTGCCCCGCGCCGCAGCCTCATTGCCGCCCTGCTGGCCGCCGTGGGCGGCGCACCCGGTCTTGCGGGCCTCACCGCTGCGGCCCTCGTGGGCCTGTGGTTCGGCGCCCGCCCGCCCGAGGCGGTGGCCGGTGTGACCGCGGGCCTCTTCGGCACCGCTGCCGCCACCACCGACACCACCACCGATGATGACCTGCTGGGCTATGACATTGCCTATGCCGATCTGCTGACTGACGGCTGAGACCCGAGATGACCGACCTGCAACCACCCCCGCCCGAAACCACCCCGCCCCGCCCGCGCCGCTGGCTGCGCGTGGTGCTGGTGTTGTCGCTCGCCGCCAACCTCGCCGTGGCCGGCCTCGTCTTTGGTGCATGGGTCAGCCATGACGGCAAGCGTGGCCCCGACGGGCCGCGCGGCGACAAGGATCGCATCGTGCGCGAGCTGGGCTTCGGCCCCTATGCCCGCGCCATCCCGCGCGAGGGCCGCGAGGGGATGAAAGCCGCCATCGAGGCCCGCCGCAGCGGGCTGCGCGCCAACCGCGACGCGCTGCGCAGCGCCTTCGAGGCCACGCTCGCCACCCTGCGGGCCGAGCCCTTCGACCGCGCCGCCATGGCCGCCCAGATGGAGACCCAGCGCAGCGCCATCGCCGACAGCCAGAAGATCGGCCACGAGATCCTGCTCGACCGGCTGGAGGCAATGAGCCCGGAGGAACGCGCCGAGTTTGCCGACCGGCTGGAGCGCGGGCTGGGCCGGGAGCCGGGCAAGAGGAAAAAGCGCGACTGATGACGGCGCGGCAGGCCGAGCCGCACGCCCCATCTGCTGGACTCGCGCCGCGCCCGGACCGATATATGGCCTATGTCGCTGCCACCCGGATTCCTTGACGAGTTGCGCACCCGCCTGTCGCTGTCTGACGTGGTGGGCCGCAAGGTCATGTGGGACCGGAAGAAATCGAACCAGGGCAAGGGCGACATGTGGGCGCCCTGCCCGTTCCACCATGAAAAAACCGCCAGCTTTCACGTCGATGACAAGCAGGGCTACTACTACTGCTTCGGCTGCCACGCGAAGGGCGATGCGATCAGCTTCGTGCGCGAGACCGAGAACGTGGGCTTCATGGAGGCGGTGGAGATTCTCGCGGGGGAAGCGGGCATTCAGATGCCCGCGCGCGACCCGAGGGCACAGGAAAAGGCCGATGCCACCACCCGGCTGACCGGGGTGATGGAGCAAGCGGTGCAGTGGTTTCGCCTTCAGTTGAAAACCGGCGCTGGCGCTGCCGCGCGGGATTATCTTGCAGGCCGGGGGCTGGACGAGGCGGCGCAGGAGCGCTGGGGCCTCGGCTTTGCTCCGCCGGGCTGGGAGGGGCTGCGCGAGGCACTTGGCGGCAAGGGCGTGAGCTTGGATGACATGCTCGCCTGCCGCCTGCTGCGCGAGAGCGACAAGGGCCGTGCGCCCTATGACGCCTTCCGCAATCGCATCATGTTTCCGATCCGCGATATTCGCGGGCGCTGCATCGCCTTCGGCGGCCGCGCGATGGACCCCGCGGACAATGCGAAATACCTCAACAGTTCCGAAGGCCCTCTCTTTGACAAAGGCCGCGTGCTCTTCAACCACCAGCAGGCGCGGGGCGCGGTGGGCAAGGGGCAAACGCTGATCGTGGGCGAGGGCTACATGGATGTGATCGCGCTCAGCGAGGCGGGGTTCGGCGCTGCCGTCGCGCCGCTGGGCACCGCGATCACCGAAGACCAGCTGCAACTGCTCTGGCGGATGTCGCCCGAGCCGGTGGTGGCGCTCGACGGCGACAAGGCCGGGCTGCGCGCCGCGATGCGGCTGATCGACATGGCCCTGCCCCAGATCGGGCCGGGCCGGAGCCTGCGCTTTGCGTTGCTGCCCGAGGGAAAGGACCCCGACGACCTGATCCGCGCCGAGGGGCCGCCCGCCATGCAGGCCGTGCTCGACCGGGCCGAGCCGCTGGTGGAACTGCTCTGGCGGCGCGAGACCGAGGATCGCCCGCTCGACAGCCCCGAGCGCCGGGCCGCGCTGGATGCCTCGCTGCGGGTCGCGACCGCGCTGATCCAGGACCCCGACGTGCGGCGGCATTACGAAGAGGCCTTCAAGCAGCGGAAGTGGGAACTGTTCAACCCGCGCCGGGCCGAGGCCTCGGCCCCTGCGCCCAAGGGCGCCCAACGCCCGTGGCGGCCACGCGGTGCCAAGCCCGAGGCGCTGCCCACGCCCTCCACCCGCAGCTCGGCGCTGGCGGCGGCGGGCAGCGAGATCGAGGAGCACCTGCGCGAGGCGGTGATCCTCGCCACCCTGCTCACCCACCCCGAGCTGGCCGATGAGTTCGCCCATGCGATCGAAGAGCTGGACTGGAAGGGCGATGGCCATGCCGCCGTGGCGATGGCCTTCCTCACCCATGCCGATGCCGCCGACCCGCGCCGGGCGCTTGAAGAAGAATTCGGGGCCGCTGCCCTTGAAAAGCTGTTCACACCGGCACATGTCCGCATTGCGCCCTGCATCCGCAATCCCGGCGACATGGAGCTCGCTCGCATGTGCCTCGCCCAGGATTTCGCAATCCTCTCCGCCGATCGCGGGGCCGCGCGTGAGATCGCCGAGGCGATGCACCAGATCGATGGTCTGGCCGATGAAGGCCTGACCTGGCGTCTGGGGCAGGCTTCGGAAGCCCGGCACCGCGCTGCCAACAACCATGAGACCGACAAGGCCGACTATGACATCGCCCCAAACGGCGCCCGCCTCGACCGTTCAGAGCGCGCCAGCCTCGACGCCCTGCTTGAGCAGATCGGGCACCAGAAGCCGCGTGGCAGGCGAGATTGAGTCGAATTGTCGGCATTCCCGCCACAGGGCGCACGCCTTTCACATCAACTTTTATGGGGTTCTGCTGGAATCTCCGGTGATTCGCGCTATTGATTCGGGAACCCCGAATCGCGCGCTCGCCCGGACCGCCCGGAACGCCCTTCAGGAGAGCTAGATGGCCGCCAAGGACAACGACGACAACAAGCCCGACGACAGCGAAGCCGAGCCGATGCTCGACGTGAGCCAGGCGGCGGTGAAGAAGATGATCGCCGAGGCGCGCGAGCGCGGCTACATCACTTACGACCAGCTGAACCAGGTTCTGCCGCCGGATCAGGTCTCTTCCGACCAGATCGAGGATGTCATGTCGATGCTCTCCGAGATGGGCATCCAGGTGACCGAGGATGACGAGAACGAAGACGAGGATGACTCCAAGGGCTCGACCGCCGTTGTAGAGACCTCCTCCTCGCGTGAAGTCGCCGTTTCCTCCAGCGAGACCGAAAAACTCGATCGCACCGATGACCCGGTGCGCATGTACCTGCGCGAGATGGGCTCGGTCGAGCTGCTCTCGCGCGAGGGCGAGATCGCGATTGCCAAGCGCATCGAGGCCGGCCGCAACACGATGATCGCGGGCCTCTGCGAGAGCCCCCTCACCTTTCAGGCCATCACCATCTGGCGCGAGGAACTTCTGAACGAAGACATCCTGCTGCGCGACGTGATCGACCTTGAAACCACCTTCGGCCGCGGTGTCGACGGAGATGAGGACGAAGACGAAGAGGTGGCCGAGGCCACCCCCTCCTCGGACGAGGAGAAGAAGGAAGAGAAGCAGGAGCTCGACGCTGACGGCAACCCCATTGCCAGCGACGACGACGATGACGAGGACGACGAGCAGGCCAACATGTCGCTCGCCGCAATGGAAGCCGCGCTCAAGCCGCGCGTGCTCGAAATGCTCGACGGCATCGCCCGCGACTACACCGAGCTGGCCGAGATGCAGGACCAGCGGATGTCGGCCACGCTGAACGAGGATGGCTCCTTCTCCGAGAAGGCCGAGAAGAAATACCAGAAGCTGCGCGGCGAGATCGTGCTGCTGGTGAACGAGCTTCACCTGCACAACAACCGGATCGAGGCGCTGATCGACCAGCTCTACGGCATCAACCGCCGGATCATGTCGATCGACTCCGCGATGGTGAAGCTGGCCGACGTGGCCCGCATCAACCGCCGCGAGTTCATCGACGAATACCGCGGCTACGAGCTGGACCCGACCTGGATGGACCGGATGGCCGAGAAGTCGGGCCGGGGCTGGCAGGCGCTGTTCGAGCGCAGCACCGACAAGGTCGCCGAGCTGCGGCAGGACATGGCCCAGGTTGGCCAGTACGTGGGCGTCGACATTCCCGAGTTCCGCCGCATCGTGCAGCAGGTTCAGAAGGGTGAGAAAGAGGCGCGGCAAGCCAAGAAGGAGATGGTCGAGGCCAACCTCCGTCTGGTGATCTCGATTGCCAAGAAATACACCAACCGCGGGTTGCAATTCCTTGATCTCATTCAGGAAGGCAACATTGGCCTGATGAAGGCCGTGGACAAGTTCGAGTATCGCCGCGGCTACAAGTTCTCGACCTACGCAACATGGTGGATCCGCCAGGCGATCACCCGGTCGATTGCCGACCAGGCCCGCACGATCCGTATTCCGGTGCACATGATCGAGACGATCAACAAGCTGGTCCGGACCGGCCGCCAGATGCTCCACGAGATCGGCCGCGAGCCGACCCCGGAGGAACTGGCCGAGAAGCTCCAGATGCCGCTGGAGAAGGTCCGCAAGGTGATGAAGATCGCCAAGGAGCCGATCTCGCTTGAAACGCCGATTGGCGACGAGGAAGACTCGCAGCTCGGGGACTTCATCGAAGACAAGAACGCCGTGCTGCCGCTGGATTCCGCTATTCAGGAGAACCTGAAGGAAACCACCACGCGGGTGCTCGCCTCGCTCACCCCGCGCGAAGAGCGTGTGCTGCGCATGCGCTTCGGCATCGGGATGAACACCGACCACACGCTCGAGGAAGTCGGCCAGCAGTTCTCGGTGACCCGCGAGCGGATACGCCAGATCGAGGCGAAGGCGCTGCGGAAGCTGAAGCACCCGAGTCGGTCGCGGAAGCTGCGGAGTTTCTTGGATCAGTGATCTGAGGACGGGTGCGCCATGAATGCGCACCCTACACGGCCCCGTAGGGTGCGCATTCATGGCGCACCCGCCGCCCGGTAATTAGCAATCCATTAACCACGCCGTGGCACGATGGGCCATGTCGCGTTACCTCCGCCCCCGCCTGAACGGCGCTTCGATCTTCTTCACAGTCTGCATTGCGCGGCGCGGGTCATCTCTGTTGATCGACAATGTCGCGATCCTGCGGGAGGCCGTACGCGCAACAAAGCTTGAGCGGCCCTTTCATATCGACGCTTGGGTGGTTCTGCCCGACCACCTTCACTGCGTCTGGACCCTGCCCGAGCAAGATGCCGATTATTCGACACGTTGGTCTGTCATCAAGGCTCGCGTGTCGCGCGCATTGCCTAGAACGCCACAGCGCGCCAGCCATGTCGCCCGCCGGGAACACGGCTTCTGGCAACGGCGGTTCTGGGAGCATCACCTCCGCACCCCGGCAGACAAGAGAGCGGCCATCGAATACTGCTGGAACAACCCGGTCAAACACGGCCTCGTCGAATGCCCGGAGCACTGGGACTGCACATCATGGCATCGGGAGAACCGGGCCGCCTGAGCGGCAAGGGGGCGGTGCGCCATGAAGGCGCACCCTACGCCGCGCAGGCTGACCATCCCCCCTTGACCCCCTCTCCATTTCCCGCCACCCACGGGGCGTGAAAGGAGCCCCCATGCGCACCGTGCTCATCGACTATGACAGCGGCAACCTGCATTCCGCCGAAAAGGCGTTTCAACGCATGGCCGCGGAGACGGGCGCGGGTGAGGTCATCGTCACGCCCCATGCCGAGGAGGTCGCCAAGGCCGACCGGATCGTGCTGCCGGGCGATGGCGCCTACCCCTCCTGCCGAGCGGCGCTGGCCGCCCGGCCCGGCATGATCGAGGCGATCACCGAGCATGTGGAGGCCAGGGGCCGCCCCTTCATGGGCATCTGTATCGGGATGCAGATGATGTCGACGCTGGGGCGCGAGCATGAGGATACGCCAGGCTTTGGCTGGGTGCCGGGCGAGGTGGTGCCGATCGCCCCCGCCGACCCGGCGCTGAAGGTGCCGCACATGGGCTGGAACGATCTCGTGGTCGAAGGCGCCCACCCCTGCCTCGAGGGCATCGCCACCGGCGACCACGCCTATTTCGTCCACAGCTATCACCTGCGCCCCGAGCACGCCGCCCAGCGACTCGCATACGCCGATTACGCGGGCGAGGTGACGGCCATCGTCGGCGAGGGCACCCGCTTCGGCACGCAATTCCACCCGGAAAAGAGCCAGCAGACCGGGCTTCGGATCATCGCCAACTTCCTCTCCTGGGCGCCATGACGGCGGCCATCGGTTGGTCGTCGGGCAAGGATGCCTGCATGGCGCTGATCCGGGCACGGGCGGCGGGCTACGAGGTGACGACCGCGCTGACGACGCTCAACGAAGCCTTCGACCGCGTGGCCATGCATGGCACCCGCGCCGCGATCCTCCGTGCGCAGGCCGAGGCGGCCGATCTGGAGCTGCTGGAGGTGCCCCTGCCTTGGCCCTGCACCAACGAGGTTTACGAGGCGCGGATGGCAGAGGCGGTCGAGGCGCTGAAGGCGAAGGGGATCACCCAGATGATCTTCGGCGACCTCTTCCTCGAAGATGTGCGGGACTACCGGATCGCCCAGCTTGAGGGCACCGGCATAGCCCCGGTCTTCCCGCTCTGGGGCGAAGACACCGCTGCGCTGGCCGGCGAAGTGGCCGAAAGCTTCGACACCCGCATCGTCACCCTCGATCCGTCGAAATTGCCCGAAGCCCTCGCGGGCCGCAGGCTCGACGCCGCGCTGCTCTCAGAACTGCCCGAAGGTGTGGACCCCTGCGGCGAGAACGGCGAGTTCCACACCTGCGTTCTGGACGCCCCCTGCTTCCGCGCACCGATTCCGGCAGCGCGGGGTGAGGCAGTCACCCGCGATGGTTTCGTCTATTCCGATCTCGTTCTGACGGGCAACTGAGCCGCGCCGCGCGGCCTATTTCAGCCGCGTCCAGGTCTGGTCCATGCAGATCGGCCCGGCACAGCCCTTCACCAGCATCTTGTTGCCGTTCACGACCATCTGCGCGCCGTAGTCGCGCTTCATGACCGGCACATAGGCGCGGCCCTCGTAGGTGTTGCCGCCCGCAGGCGTCATATCCCAGAACACGCGCTTGCCCACGTTGGGCGATTTGATCGGCTGGCCGGAGGCGTTGAAGGCCTTCACGATGGTGCCGCAGACGGCAGCGCCGCATTTCACGGCTCGCACATGGGCCACGTTGCCCCGCTTGTCGGGGCCGGTCAGCCACGTGCCTTCAGGCGTGGCGGCCTGCGCGGCCCCGCCCATGAGCGCCAGAACGGCGCCCGCAATCGTCAGTCTTGTAAATGTCATCACCGGTATCACTCCTTCTGGCGACACTGGCTCGCTTCGCTGGATCACAGCAACTGCAAAGCATAGTCGCCCTATGAGGGTAACGGTGGCGCAGTGCAAGAGGTTCCTGCGGCACCCCGCCCGATCGGCGGAGCACCGCAGAAAGGAAGGGTTATTTTACCTTCTTCCAGGTGCCGCCGTCACGGCAGATGCCGAGCACGCAGCCAGACACCTTCAGCGTGGAGCCGGAAAGCACCAGCTTGGAGTTATAGGTCTTGCCGCGGTCGGGCGAGTAGACCTTGCCCTTGTACTGCCCGCCGCCCGAGGGCTGCGTCTGCGAGATGATCTGGCGGCCCACATTCTCGGATTTGATCTCCTTGCCGCCCGGCCCATAGGCCTTGATCAGCGTGCCGCAGAGCCCGCCGCCGCAGGGCTTGACCTGCACCAGACCGGAATTGCCGTTGTCATCCTTAGCAGTGCGCCACAGGCCCTCGAGCGGGTCCGCCGCCCAGGCCGGGGCCGCCACCAGCAGAGCCGCCGCCATCATTGCAATCTTGCGCATGGTTCTCCTCCCATTCGATACGCTGGCCGCATCCTCGCGCCCCTGCCCTGCCCCGCGCAACTGTAACGTTGGGTCGGGGCCGATCACATCTCTCAACCCTGTTCATTTTCTTGGCTCCAAATATCTCCGGGGGGTCGCCACTCCCGCAGTCTCCACCCGGCGCACCGCCCAAAGCGGCGCCGCGCATGGCACGGCGGGGTGGGCGGGTGGGAGTCTTGCCATGCGCGGCCCCTTCCCTTCCCCCGCCGCGCATGGCAAACCCCGCGCCAAAAGGAGCCAGCGCCATGATCCTCTACCCCGCCATCGACCTGAAAGACGGCCATGCCGTACGGCTCCTGCGCGGCGACATGGAAAAGTCGACCACCTTCAATGAAGACCCGGCGGCGCAGGCGATGGAGTTCGTGAACGCGGGTTGCGAATGGCTTCACCTCGTCGATCTGAACGGCGCCTTTGCCGGTGAGCCGGTCAATGCCGCGCCGGTCGAGGCGATCCTGAAGGCCACCAAGACCCCGGCGCAGCTTGGCGGTGGCATCCGTGACATGGCCACCATCGAGCGCTGGCTTTCCAAAGGCCTCGCCCGGGTGATCCTCGGCACCGTTGCGGTGGAAAACCCCGCGCTGGTGCGTGAGGCGGCTGCCGCCTTCCCCGGGCAGGTCGCCGTGGGGATCGATGCGCGGCACGGCATGGTCGCCACCAAGGGCTGGGCCGAGGAGACCGATGTGAACGCCACCGACCTCGCTAAATCCTTCGAGGATGCTGGGGTGGCCGCGATCATCTACACCGACATCAACCGCGATGGCGCCATGCAGGGGCCCAACGTGGAGGCGACCGATGCGCTGGCGCGTGCCGTCTCCATCCCTGTCATCGCGTCGGGCGGCGTCTCCTCGCTGACCGACCTCACGGCACTGAAGGCCAAGGGCAGCATCGCCGGGGCGATCTCAGGCCGGGCGCTCTATGACGGCGCGATCGACCTTGCAGAGGCGCTGGCCACCCTCCGCGCCTGACCCCCGCATTATATTGCACAATTCCCGCCGGACCCGCGACCTTAGTCGTGCATTCGCAAGTTAACCCTAGGGAATCCGCCCGACTCATGCACTAAATTGCACTACGCAGGCACGCCGCAGGGAGAGGAGGCCCGGCTGCGTGCTTCCGCATGACCAAGGGAGGACTCCAATGAAACCGATCTTCACCCAGGCTCTCGCCCGGGGCGACCGCCTCATGGCGCTGCAATCCGGCCTCGTTCACGGGCGACTCGCACGCCGCCGTTTCATCCAGCTTGCGCTAGCCGCAGGCGCCTCACTCGCCTCTGCCGAGGCCTGGGCGCAGGAGCTGGGCGACGCGGCGATCACCCAGCGCTACAACGCGCAGAACATGGCGGGCCGCTACGATTACATCGTCGTCGGCTCCGGCTCCGGCGGCGCGGTGGTGGCCGGACGGCTCGCTGCCGAGACTGACGCCTCGGTGCTGGTGCTCGAGGCCGGCGGCACCGACCAGATCGACGCCGTGCTGAACCCGCTGATGTGGCCCACCAACATCCGCTCCGAGCGGGACTGGGGCTACAGTGCCGAGCCCTCCGAGCATGTTAACGGGCGCTCCCTGATCCTGCCGATGGGCAAGGTGGTGGGCGGCGGCAGCTCGATCAACGTGATGATCTGGGCGCGCGGCCACAAGAATGACTTCGATTTCTGGGCCAGCGAGACCCGCGATGACGCGTGGTCTTACGAGAACGTGCTGGAAATCTACAAGCGGATCGAAGATTGGCAGGGCGCGCCGGATGACACCCGCCGTGGCACCGGAGGCCGGCTCTGGGTGACCGATGTGCGCGATGTGAACCCGATTGCCCCTGCTTTCGTCGAGGCTTGCGGCACGGCGGGCATCCCCGGCTATGCCGACATGAATGGCGAGATGATGGAGGGAGAGGGTGGCGCGGCCCTCGCCAACGTGCGGATCAAGGACGGCATGCGCCGCAACATCCCCTCGGACTACCTTTGGGAGACCCTGAAACGCCCCAATATCACCCTGCTCACCGGGGCCAAGGTGCAGAGGCTAACGCTGAATGGCACCACCGTCACCGGCCTGACCTTTGAGAAAGATGGCGAGAGCTTCGAGGTCGAGGCGGGCCACACGGTGCTTTCGGCAGGCGCGATCAACACGCCGAAGATCCTGATGCAATCGGGGATCGGCCCGGCGGATCACCTCGCCGAGCATGGCATCGAAGTGGCGCATGACCTGCCCGGCGTCGGCCAGAACTTTCAGGATCACATCCTCGCTGCGGGCTGCGTGTGGGAGTACACCACGCCGCTACCGCCGGGCAATTCCGCCGCCGAGGCGACCTTCTTCTGGAAGTCGGATTCCTCGCTCGACACGCCCGATCTCCAGCCCTTCCAGATCGAGGTGCCCTATGCCTCCGAGGTCCACGGCTCGGCCTACGCCCCGCCCGCCGGAAGCTGGACCATCGCGCCCGGCATCGTCCGCCCGCAGAGCACGGGCGAGGTGCGGCTGACCGGGCCAGACCCGAGTGATCCGGTGCAGATCGACGGCGGCTTCCTGAAAGAACCGGCAGACCTGAAGGCGCTGACAACTTGCATCGAGCTTTGCCGCGAGATCGGCAATTCCGGCCCGCTCGCCGAGTTCGTGAAACGCGAGGTCATGCCCGGCCCGATCACCGGGGCCGAGCTTGATGACTTCGCCCGAAACGCGGCGGGCACCTACTTTCACGAAAGCTGCACCTGCAAGATGGGCACCGATGAGATGTCGGTCGTCTCTGGCAGTCTCGCGGTTCACGGGATCGAGGGGCTCTCCATCGCCGATGCTTCCGCCATGCCGCGCGTGTCGACCGGCAACACCATGGCCTCCACGGTGGTGATCGGCGAGCGCATGGCCGATATCCTCATCGGCTGAAGTGAGCGGCGCGGGGCCCTGCCCTGCGCCCATTCAGCCGCCCGCGGCGGCCCCGGTGAGCTTTTTGAGCGCGCCTTCCATCTGGACGATCACCTCGAGATCATCGTCCACGCCGACCTCGTCGAGCATCTCCTCGGGGTCTTCGTAGGAGAGTTTCACCGCGCCCTGCGCATCCTCCCAGACCAGCACCTTCATCGGCAGCACCAGCCCGGCCATCGGCGAGGACTGGATCGCAGGCGTGCCGAGCCTGGGGTTGCCGAAGATCACAAGCTCCATGGGTGCCAGTTCCATGCCCGCGCTCTCCGCGCCGCCCGCATGGTCGACCCGGGCAAACACCGTGGCCCCCGCGCCCTCGATCGCGGCGACGAGCCGGTCGGCCACCTCGGCCACGCTGCCGGTCGCCTCCACGTTGATGATGTCGTCATCCGCCAGCGCGGGCGTGGCGGCAAGGGTCAGGGCAAGGGCGGCAATCGCTTGTTTCATGGCAGTCTCTCCGGGTTGGAACATGCAGGCTCAACCGCAGAATGCCTGCCCCGTTCCACGGGTCCATGAACGCCGCATCACATCTGCGCCAGCCAGAGCCGCACCTTCAGCCCGCCGTGCGCCACATGCGGGCCGGGCGGCCCCCACGGCAGGCCGGTGGCGCGGGCCAGCTTCTCGTCGGAGGTGACCATCGCCACCCGCCAGCCCTCGAAGCGCTCTTTCATCACCTTGCCGAAGCTGCCGTAGAGCCCGAAGAGCGGCCCCTTGTTGCCGATCCTGCTGCCGTAGGGCGGGTTGCAGATCACCAGCCCCGGGGCGCAATCTGGCCGCTCAAGTGCGCTCACCGAGGCCTCCTCGAAGTGGCACGCCACGCCGGCGCGCGCCGCGTTCTCCCGGCTCATCCGCACCGCACCTGCATCGCGGTCCGAGCCCATCACCGGCCCCGCGCCCCGCGCGAACGGCGCTCGCGCCTTCAGCGCGGCAAACCCCTCGGCGTCGAAGCCCGGAAACTGCTCAAGGGCAAAGCCCCGCCCGCGCCCCGGCGCCAGCCCGGCGGCGATTTCCGCCGCCTCGATGCAGAAGGTGCCGGAGCCGCACATCGGGTCGAGCACCGGCTCGCGGCCTGCGTATCCGGCGGCCCGCAGAAAGCCCGCCGCCATCGTCTCGCGCATCGGGGCGGCGTTCACCGCCTCCTTGAAGCCTCGCCGGTGCAGCGCCTCGCCCGAGCTGTCCACGCTGACCACGCAGGTGTTCTGCTCGATCCGCACCAGCACCCGGAGGCCCTCCGGGTCCACCACCGCCCCCGCGCGGCCCAGCGCCTGCTCCAGCCGGCTTTTCACCGCGCCCGCGTGGTAGAGCTTGGAGTGCTTCGTCGCCGCCTCTGCCCGCACCGGCTGGCCCGGCGCGAGCACCGAGGGCCAATCGACCGCATCCAGCCCTGCCTCCAGCGCCCGAAAGCTCATGGCCCGAAAGCTGGCCAGCCGCACCAGCACCCGCCCCGGCACCCGCAGCACAAGATTGGCGCGCCAGACCTCGGGCCACGCGCCCCGGCAGGCCACCCCGCCCGGCACCACGCGGGCCTTGGCAAAGCCCTGCTCGCGGGCCTCTGCGGCGGCTACCTCCTCCAGCCCCGGCGCGACCACCAGAAAGATCTCCAGTTTTTCCATGCCCCCAGCTACCGCCCCGCGCTTCCCTCCGCCAGCAAAACCGGCTATCGCAGCCCCATGCTGAAGACCCGCATCATCCCCTGCCTCGACGTGGCCGATGGCCGCGTGGTGAAAGGCGTCAACTTCGTCGACCTCGTGGATGCCGGCGACCCGGTGGAATCGGCCCGCGCCTATGACGCCGCCGGCGCCGACGAGCTCTGCTTTCTCGACATCCACGCCACCCATGAAAACCGCGGCACCATGTATGATCTGGCGACGCGCACCGCCGAGCAGTGCTTCATGCCGCTCACCATCGGCGGCGGGGTGCGGACCCATGAGGATGTGCGCAAGCTGCTGCTCTCGGGCGCCGACAAGGTAAGCTTCAACTCCGCCGCCGTGGCCGACCCCAACGTGATCACCGAGGCCGCCATGCGCTTTGGCTCGCAGTGCATCGTCTGCGCCATCGACGCCAAAACGGTCGAGCCGGGCCGGTGGGAGATCTTCACCCACGGCGGCCGCCGCCCCACGGGCATCGACGCAGTCGAGTTCGCCGTGATGATCGCCGAAAAAGGCGCGGGAGAGATCCTGCTGACCTCGATGGACCGGGACGGCACCAAGGCGGGCTTCAACCTGCCCCTCACCCGCGCCATCGCCGATGCGGTGCCGGTGCCGGTGATAGCCTCGGGGGGCGTGGGCACGCTCGATCACCTCGTCGAGGGGGTCACCGAGGGCCACGCCTCTGCCGTGCTCGCCGCCTCGATCTTCCACTTCGGCACCTACACCATCGGCGAGGCCAAGGCCCACATGGCTGCCGCCGGCATTCCCGTGAGGATGACATGAGCCTGCTCGATCTCGCCGCCACGATTCAAGCCCGCAAATCCGCCGACCCCGAGTCGAGTTGGACGGCGAAGCTGCTGGCGAAAGGCCCAGAGAAATGCGCCGAGAAGTTCGGCGAGGAAGCCGTCGAAGCGATCATCGAAGCGGTCAAGGGCGACCGCGCCAAGCTCACCGCCGAGGCCGCCGATGCGCTCTACCATTTGCTGGTGATGTGCGCCGCGCGTGACGTGACCCTGGCCGACATCGAAGCCGAGCTGGCCTCACGCCAGAACCAATCGGGTATCTCGGAAAAGGCCTCTCGTTAGGCCCCGCCCGCCCCTCATTGGTCCTCCGAAAATCCCGGGGGTGTGGGGGCAGCGCCCCCACTGGCTCTACAGCTCAGTCCAACACCACGCTCAAGGCAAACGCGCCGTCACCTCGATCTCGATCTTCATTGTCGGGCTGATCAGCCCCGCCTCGATCATCATCGCCGCGGGCCGGGCCTTGCCGAAGGCCTCGGCCAGCACCGGCCAGCAGGGCTCGAAATCGGCGGCGACCGGCAGCACGTAGTTCACCCGCACAACGTCATCCAGCGAAGCGCCCGCCTGCTCCAGTGCGCGGCGGATGGTTTCCAGCGTGTTCCGGCACTGCGCCACCACGCCCTCCGGCATCTCGCCCGTCTCCGGGTCCGCGCCGGTGCTGCCCGCCACGAAGACCCAGCCGTCGCAAACCACGGCGCGGCTGTAGCCGATCTTCTCCTCAAAAGGCCCGCCAGAGCTGATCAGGGTCCGTTTCATCGTTTCCTCCATGTGTGGGGCACGCCATCATGGCGCACCAACAAGAAAGGCCCCGCTCCCGCGAGGCCCTGTGATGTGGGTAAACCCACCGTGATTCAGGCCGAGGCGTTCTCTGCCTTGCTGTCCTCGGAGTAGATGAAGAGCGGCTGGGCGTCGGAGGTCACGGC
Organism: Oceanicola sp.; assembly: GCA_017792405.1. Taxonomy (GTDB): domain Bacteria; phylum Pseudomonadota; class Alphaproteobacteria; order Rhodobacterales; family Rhodobacteraceae; genus Vannielia. Next base: position 816,351 of record CP051231.1, on the reverse strand, counting down.
CTCCTCGTTCACCACCACTTCGTCCACTTCGCTCATGCCGGGCAGGTCGAACATGGTGTCGAGCAGGATGTCTTCCATGATCGACCGCAGGCCGCGCGCGCCGGTCTTGCGCTCGATGGCGCGTTTGGCGATGGCGCGGAGTGCGTCGTCGGTGAAGGTCAGTTCGGTGTCTTCCAGCTCGAACAGGCGCTGGTACTGCTTCACCAGCGCGTTCTTCGGCTCGGTGAGGATGGTGACCAGCGCGTCTTCGTCGAGGTCTTCGAGCGTGGCGAGCACCGGCAGGCGGCCGACGAATTCGGGGATCAGGCCGAACTTCAGCAGGTCTTCCGGCTCCAGCTGGGTGAAGATCTCACCAATGCCGCGGCTGTCGTTGTCCTTCACATCGGCGCCGAAGCCGATGGCCGAGCCCTTGCCGCGCTGGCTGATGATCTTGTCGAGCCCCGCGAAGGCCCCGCCACAGATGAACAGGATGTTCGTGGTGTCGACCTGCAGGAACTCCTGCTGCGGATGCTTGCGCCCGCCCTGCGGCGGCACGGAGGCCACGGTGCCCTCCATGATCTTCAGCAGCGCCTGCTGCACGCCCTCTCCCGACACGTCGCGGGTGATGGAGGGGTTGTCGGACTTGCGGGTGATCTTGTCGACCTCGTCGATGTAGACGATGCCGCGCTGCGCCCGCTCCACGTTGTACTCGGAGGCCTGCAGCAGCTTGAGGATGATGTTCTCCACGTCCTCGCCCACGTAACCGGCCTCGGTCAGCGTGGTGGCGTCGGCCATGGTGAAAGGCACATCGAGGATGCGCGCCAGCGTCTGCGCCAACAGGGTCTTGCCGCAGCCGGTCGGGCCGATCAGCAGGATGTTGGATTTGGCCAGCTCGATATCGCCGGTCTTGCCGGCGTGGTTGAGCCGCTTGTAGTGGTTGTGCACCGCCACGGAGAGCACGCGCTTGGCGTGGAACTGGCCGATCACGTAATCATCGAGAACTTCGCAAATCTCCTTGGGCGTGGGCACGCCATCGGAGGATTTGAGTCCGGAGCTCTTGGTCTCTTCGCGGATGATGTCCATGCAGAGCTCGACGCATTCATCACAGATGAACACGGTTGGCCCTGCAATCAGCTTGCGCACCTCATGCTGGCTCTTTCCGCAGAAAGAGCAGTAGAGCGTGTTCTTGCTGTCACCACCTGAATTCGTCGCCATTCATAACCCCTCGGGCTGCTCTGCCCGTTTCTTGCGTTCTGCCCCGTATGCGCCCCGGATTTGGAGAATCCTAGGGCAGCACCCAACGGGACACAACGCCAAATTAAAGTGAACGACGCATGCTTTGCCGCAGCTTACTTGCTGCCGCTGTCGTCGCCGCCCTTGTCGCGGTTCTCCACGATCTCGTCGATCAGGCCCCAGTCCTTGGCTTCTTCGGGGCTCATGAAGTTGTCACGCTCCAGCGCGGCCTCGACCTTTTTCAGGGTCTGGCCGGTGTGCCTAACATAGATCTGGTTAAGCCGGTCTTTCAGCTTCTGGGTTTCCTGCGCGTGGATCATGATATCCGTCGCCTGGCCCTGGTAGCCGCCGGAGGGCTGGTGCACCATGATGCGGCTGTTGGGCAGCGAAAAGCGCATGCCCGCCTCGCCCGCCGTCAGCAGCAGCGAGCCCATCGAGGCGGCCTGGCCGATGACCAGCGTGCTCACCTTGGGGCGGATGTACTGCATCGTGTCGTAGATCGAGAGGCCCGATGTCACCACGCCGCCGGGGCTGTTGATGTACATCGAGATCTCTTTTTTCGGGTTCTCCGCCTCGAGGTGCAGCAGCTGCGCCACCACGAGCTGGCTCATGCCGTCATGCACCGGACCGTTCACGAAGACGATCCGCTCTTTCAGCAGGCGGGAGAAGATATCATAGGCCCGCTCGCCACGGCTGGTCTGCTCCACCACCATGGGGACAAGGTTCATGTAGGTTTCAACGGGATCGTTCATGACTCGGGCCTCGGCATCTTGGGCCCCCGCTCGGCGGGGCCGTGGTTGTCTGCCCCTTGTCTTAGTGCTGGCATGGGGGGGCTGCAAGGGCACCCCGCCCAAAGACCCCATAACCGTGAACAATTGGTTGAGACAGCGGCGCCCGTTGCCGCAAAGGCTTCAACTCTTCTGCTCGGCCAACTCGTTCAGCAGGTCCAGCAGGGCATCCACCCGCTCGCGCCCGAAGGCAGCGTCGAGTTCGGCGAAGATCCGGTTGCTCTCGCCCATGTGGCGGGCAATCAGCGCGCGGCCCTCATCGGTGATCGCCAGTTGCAGCTTGCGCCCGTCAGAGGGGTCTTTGGCCCGGGTGATCAACCCGCGTTCTTCCAGAGATTGCATGATCCGGGTGAGGCTGGGGAGCAGAAGACAGGCCTGATGCGCCAGCTCTTTGGGCTCCATCGTGCGATTCTCGTCGAGCACGCGGAGCACCCGCCATTGCTGCTCGGTCACCCCGGTCGAGGCCAGCATGCCCCGGAGCGGGGCCATCACGGCCTCCCGCGCGCGCAGCAGGGCAATTGGCAGGGACCGGGACGTATGGCGCATTGTACCCTCCCCCTCCCGAGTCCCTCCAGAAGACTTCGGACCATCGTTAGGCATATGATATGTATGACTTACGCAGGACGGTGCATCAAGCAGACTTGTCGCAGCGGGCGCGCCAATAAAACTTGACACGCCCGCCGTAGTTATTTAACGAGTTAAAAAGTTTCGGGAGGACAGCTTGCCTCATATCCGCGTCGAATATTCCGCCAACCTCGAGCGCCACGCCGATGTGTCCGCGCTCTGCGAGGCGCTGCGTGTTGCCGGGTTGGAAACGGGTATTTTCCCGCTCGCGGGCATCCGGGTGCGGGCTGCCCGCTGCGACCACTACTCAATCGCCGATGGTGACGCGGCCAACATCTTCGTCGACATCTCGATCCGCCTGCGCGGCGGCCGCCCGCAGGACGCCAAGGAGGCCGCCACGGCGCATGTGTTCGAGGCCGCCCGCAAATTTCTCGCGCCGGTGATCGAAAGCCAGCCCGTCATGCTCTCCCTGGAGATGCGGGATATCGACCCGGCGCTCTCGCCCAAGCTCAACACCGTGCGCGACCATCTCGCCGCCAAGGAGGCCAAATGACCGACCTCGCCAGCAACACTGCCAAGCTCGCACCCCACCTCGCCGCCCTGCGCGAGACCGGCATCGCCCACCGCATCGGCGGGCAGGACGTGACCGGGGCCACCTTCACCAACCATTCACCGGTCGATGACAGCGTGATCTGCGAGGTCGCCCGCGGCACCGCGTCTGACATCGACGCTGCCGCCCAGGCCGCCAAAGACGCCTTTCCAGCATGGCGCGACATGTCCGGCACCGCCCGCAAAAAGCTGCTACACGCCGTGGCCGATGCCATCGAGGCCAATGCCGAGAAGATCGCGCTCTGCGAGGCGTGGGATACCGGCCAGCCGATCCGTTTCATGGCCAAGGCCGCGCTGCGCGGGGCCGAGAACTTCCGTTTCTTCGCCGACCGCGCCCCTGCCGCCCGCGACGGCCAGCACCTGCCCTCGCCCACGCTGATGAACGTGACCACCCGCGTGCCGATCGGCCCGGTGGGCGTGATCACCCCGTGGAACACGCCCTTCATGCTTTCCACGTGGAAGATTGCCCCTGCCCTCGCAGCAGGCTGCACCGTGGTTCACAAACCGGCCGAGTTCTCGCCCGTCACCGCGCGTCTGCTGATCGAAATCGCCGAGGAGGCCGGCCTGCCGCCCGGCGTCTGGAACATGGTGAACGGATTTGGCGAAGAGGCCGGCAAGGCGCTTACCGAGCACCCGGCCATCAAGGCCATCGCCTTCGTGGGCGAGTCGAAAACCGGCTCGATGATCCAGGCCCAAGGCGCGCCGACCCTCAAGCGCGTCCACTTCGAGCTGGGCGGCAAAAACCCGGTGGTGGTCTTTGATGACGCGGACCTGCCCCGCGCGCTCGATGCCGCCATCTTCATGCTCTACTCGCTGAACGGCGAGCGCTGCACCTCCTCGTCGCGCCTGCTGGTGCAGGAGTCGATTGCCGAGCAATTCGAGGCCGAGCTCGCCACCCGCGTTTCCAACATCCGCGTTGGCAACCCGCTCGATCCGCAAACCGAGATCGGCCCGCTGATCCACGAAACCCATTGGAAGAAGGTCACCAGCTACTTCGACAAGGCCAAATCCGAGGGCGCGACCATCAGCGCCGGGGGCACCTGCCCCGACGGTCCCGGCCACTTCGTGAACCCCACCTTCTTCACCGCGGCCAGCAACCAGATGGCCATCGCGCAGGAAGAGATTTTCGGCCCCGTCCTCACCGCGATCCGCTTCAAGGATGAGGACGAGGCGCTCCAGATCGCAAATGACATTCCATACGGCCTCACCGCCTATGTCTGGACGCAGGACATCACCCGCGCCATGCGCTTCACCGGCGGGCTGGAGGCCGGGATGATCTGGGTAAACTCCGAAAACGTCCGCCACCTGCCCACGCCCTTCGGCGGGGTGAAGGCCAGCGGCATCGGCCGCGACGGCGGCGACTGGTCCTTCGAGTTCTACATGGAACAAAAGCACATCGGCTTCGCCACCGGCACCCACAAGATCCCGCGTCTCGGCGCCTGACGATACACCCCGGAAACGCGCCCTCTGGGAGGAGACCCGCAATGCCCATTCCCGCACCCAACCTTTCGCCCGCCTTCAACATCCTCCGGCTCAGCCATGTCGAGCTGGTCGTGACCGACCTCGCCAAGAGCCGCGCCTTCTACGTGGACACGCTCGGCCTTCAGGTCACCGACGAGGACGCCGAGACCATCTACCTGAGGGCGATGGAAGAGCGCGGCCACCATTGCATCGTGCTGAAAAAGGGCACCGAGCCGCGTGCCCGCGACCTCTCTTTCAAGGTCTTCGATGACGAGCACCTCGACCGCGCAGAGCATTTCTTCCGCGAGAAGGGCCATGCGACCGAGTGGGTCGAGCGCCCCTACCAGTCGCGCACCTTCCGCACCCGCGACCCGCACGGAATTCCGCTGGAGTTCTACGCCCGGATGGACCGGCTCCCCCCGATCCACCAGCAATACAAGCTCTACCACGGGGTCAAACCGCTGCGGATCGACCACTTCAACTGTTTCTCGCCGGATGTGGATGCCTCCGTCGCCTTCTACAACGAGCTCGGCTTCCGGGTGACCGAATACACCGAGGATGAAGAGACCGGCCGCCTCTGGGCCGCGTGGTGCCACCGCAAGGGCGGCGTGCATGACATGGCCTTCACCAACGGCACCGGCCCGCGCCTGCACCACACCGCCTTCTGGGTGCCGACGCCGCTCAACATCATCGACCTGCTCGACCTGATGGCCACCACCGGCTGGGTGAAGAACATCGAGCGCGGCCCGGGCCGCCACGGCATCTCCAACGCCTTCTTCCTCTATATCCGCGATCCTGATGGCCACCGGATCGAGATTTACTGCTCCGATTACCAGACGGTGGACCCCGATCTCGAGCCGATCAAATGGGATCTCAAGGATCCGCAGCGCCAGACACTCTGGGGCGCCCCCGCCCCGAAAAGCTGGTTCGAGGAAGGCTCGCTCTTCGAGGGCGCAGAGCCGGTTCCGGCCACCCTCGCCGCACAGCCCATCGTCGCTCCTTAGCACCGCGGGGATTGCCGCCGCAGAGGGGCGCAGGGATTGCCGCCCCGCACCAAGGCACTACAGTCCGCCCCAACGGACAACACGGAGGACCGACCATGCCGATGCCAAAGCTGAACGACCCCGAACTGCTGAAAGAGGCCTGCCTCGTAGCGGGCAAATGGGTGCCTGCGGGCGCGGATGCCATCGAGGTGACCAACCCCTCCACTGGCGAGGTGATCGGCCGGGTGCCCAAGCTCGGCGCGAAGGAAACCGACGAGGCCATTGAGGCCGCCCGTATCGCGCAAAAGCCCTGGGCCGCGCGCACGGCGGAAGACCGCGCCAACGTGCTGATGAAGTGGCACGACCTGATGATGGCCGCGCAGGACGACCTCGGCGCGATCATGACCGCCGAACAGGGCAAGCCGCTGGCCGAGGCCAAGGGCGAGGTCGCCTATGGCGCCAGCTTCATCAAGTGGTTCGCCGAAGAATGCCGCCGCACCAACGGCGAGGTGATCCCCGGCCACCAGCCCGACAAGCGCATCGTGGTGCTGAAACAGCCGGTGGGCGTGGTGGCGGCAATCACGCCCTGGAATTTCCCCAACGCGATGATCACCCGCAAGGCCGGCCCGGCGCTTGGCGCGGGCTGCGCGATGGTGCTCAAGCCCGCCTCGCAAACCCCCTTCTCCGCCATTGCCCTCGGCGTTCTGGCAGAACGCGCCGGCCTGCCGCTGGAGCTCTTCTCCATCCTCACCGGCTCGGCTTCGGCCATCGGTGGCGCCATGACTGCCTCACAGACCGTCCGGGCCCTCACCTTCACCGGCTCGACCGAAGTGGGCGCCAAGCTCTACGAGCAATGCGCGCCCACCATCAAGAAGCTCGGGCTGGAGTTGGGCGGCAACGCCCCCTTCCTGGTGTTCGACGATGCCGATGTGGATGCCGCCGTGGAAGGCGCGGTGATCGCCAAGTTCCGCAACAACGGCCAGACCTGCGTCTGCGCCAACCGGATCTACGTGCAATCCGGCGTCTATGACGAGTTCGCCGAGAAGCTGGCCAAGAAGGTCAGCACGATGAAAACCGGCGACGGCTTCGACGAGGGCGTCAACTTCGGCCCGCTGATCGACGAGGCCGGGCTGGAGAAGGTCCGCGACCATGTGGAAGACGCCAAGTCGAAAGGCGCCAAGGTGATCCTCGGCGGCGAAGCGCATGAAAAGGGCGGCACCTTCTGGCAGCCCACCGTGCTGACCGGCGTCGACACCTCGATGAAGGTTACGACCGAAGAAACCTTCGGCCCCGTCGCCCCGCTCTTCAAGTTCGAAACCGAGGAAGAGGCCGTTGAGGCCGCCAATGCCACCGAATTCGGCCTTGCGAGCTACTTCTACGCCCGCGACCTCTCCCGCGTCTGGCGCGTCTCCGAGGCGCTGGATTACGGCATGGTCGGTATCAACACCGGCCTGATCTCCACCGCCGTCGCCCCCTTCGGCGGGGTCAAGCACTCCGGCCTCGGCCGCGAGGGCTCGTCCCACGGCATGGAGGAGTTCATGGAGCTGAAATACCTCTGCATGGACGTTTGAAACCGATCTGTAGGGTGGGTGAGATCACCACCCACCCCACCAAGGAGCCCGCATGACCCGCCTCGCCACCGTGACCTGCCACGCCACCGGAGACACCCTCTGGGGCACCATCAGCGATGAGGGCTTCACCGCCCTCTCCCCGCATCACGTCGCCTACCCGACCCTTCGGGAGGTGATCGAGGCGGGGGCGCTGGAGAAGATGGCGGCGGAGGCAGGGCCGGTCACCCACGGGCCGGGCGAGTTTTCGTACCAGATTCCAATCCCTTCGCCGGAGAAGATCATCTGCGTCGGCGTCAACTTCCCCGACCGGAACGCCGAGTACAAGGACGGCAAGGAAGCCCCGCCCAAGCCCTCGCTGTTCATCCGCTTCCCGCGCAGCTTCACCGGCCACGGGCAACCGCTGATCCGCCCGCCGGAAACGCCGCAACTGGACTACGAGGGCGAGATCGCCGTGGTGATCGGCAAGGGGGGCCGCCGGATCGCGCAGGAAGATGCGCTGAGCCATATCGCCGCCCTGACGCTGTGCAACGAGGGCACCCTGCGCGACTGGGTGCGCCACGCCAAGTTCAACGTCACGCAGGGCAAAAACTGGGATAGTTCCGGCGCGATGGGCCCTTGGCTGGTGCCCTTCACCGATGACGCGCAGATCACCGAAGCCGATATCGAAACCCGCGTGAACGGCGAGCTGCGCCAGCAGGACAACACGGCGCGGATGATCTTCCCGGTCGCCTACCAGATCGCCTACATCAGCACCTTCACAACGCTGGTGCCGGGCGACATAATCGTGTCCGGCACCCCCACCGGCGCGGGCGCGCGGTTCGATCCGCCGAAGTTCCTGAAGCCCGGAGATGTGGTCGAGGTCACCAGCCCCGGCCTCGGCACCCTGCGTAGTGAGGTGCAGGACGCTTAGGACGGGCAATCTGCTCCCTAGACCTCGCCAACCTCCGGCCGTGGCAGCACCGCCAGCAGGCTCACCACAAGGCTCCGGCAGCGCTCGCCGGCCCATCCGTCGGGCATGAAGCGTGGTGGCACCTGCGGCGCCTTCAGCACCACCCGCCGCCACGAATGCACCACCAGCGCCCGCAGCGCGGCCACCTCCAGCGGCGCCAGCCCCTCGGGCACCCGCACGGCGGCCAGTGCCTGCTCCAGCCGCGCGGCCTCGGTAAAAAGCGCTTCAGAACAAAGCCTTGCCTGCACCCAGACCGGCAAGGCCTCCACCCGCCCAGCGGCGCACTCCGGCCCCGGAGCGGGCGACAGAACGGCACTGGCAGTGAGCTGAACCTCGCCCGGCCCGGCCTCTACTGTCCCCTCCGAGAGCGCCAGAAACCACTGCTCCGGCCCCTCGGCGCGGGCGGCATAGATCCTTGGCGCAGCGGCCTCGGACCCGGCCCTTCCGGCCTCGGTCAGCCGATGTACTGCGCCCCGGCCCGCCTTGCGGCTCTCGATCCAGCCTTCCTTGCGCAGCCGATGCAGGGCCACGCGCATCGCCTCGGGCTTCACCGCCATTGCCGCCATGATCCGGCCCAGCGCCGCGCCCTCGATCTCGGCGCCCTCGGCGCGGGCCAGATCACCGAAGACGGTGACGATGAGCGACCAGACCCGGTGCTCGCCGGGCCTCAGCGGCGCGGCGGCCGCGAGGAATTCGGGCGATAGGTCAGTGGCTTCGGGGGCGGCGCTCATGCGGGCAGCATAGCGCCGCGTCGCTCACCCCGCCACCATCGTCAACAGCTCGTATTCGGCCACTGTCGCGCCGTCCTGCTGCAGGATCTCCACCGCCCAGCGCACTTCGCCATGCTCCGCGGTACGCCGCTTCTTGGCCGCCACGGTGAGCCGCACGCGAATGCCGTCTCCCGGCACGACAGGTTGCATAAATGCAAGCCGCTCGAGCCCGGTATTGGCCAGCACCGGCCCTTCCTCGGGGTCCACGAACAGCCCGGCGGCAAAGCTCAGGAGCAAGTAGCCATGGGCCACGCGCCCGGGGAAGAAGGGGTTCCGCGCGGCGGCCTCCTCATCCATGTGGGCGTAGAAGGTGTCTCCGGTGAACTCGGCGAAATGTTCGATATCTTCTAGCGTGATCTCGCGGGTCTCGGTCTCCAGAACCTGCCCGACTTCCAGCTCACCATAGGCGCGGCGGAACGGATGGCCCTCGGAAGCCACCTCCGGCGCCCCCTTCACCTGCACGCCGCTCACCGCGCGCAACATCTCGGGCGAGCCTTGCACCGCGGTGCGCTGCATGTAGTGTTTCACCGCCCGAATGCCGCCCAGTTCCTCGCCGCCGCCCGCGCGGCCCGGCCCGCCGTGGACCATGTGCGGCATCGGCGCGCCGTGGCCGGTGCTCTCCTTCATCGACACGCGGTCGTTCAGATACACCCGCCCGTGCCAGGCCGCGAGGCCCATCACCGCCTGCCGCGCCACCGACGGATCATGGGTGATGACCGAGGCCACAAGCGAGCCTTCGCCCCGCGCCGCGATCTCGCAGGCGTGGGACATGTCGCGGTAGCCCATCACCGTGCTGACCGGCCCGAAGGCCTCGGTGTCATGCACGCGGCTCACCGCATCCGGATCAGCGCGGAAGAGGTGTGGCGCCACGAAGGCCCCGCCCGTGGCCCGCTCGCCAACCGGCGTAAAGCCGTCCATCCCACCATAAACCAGCTCTGCCTCCGAGCCTATAATCGTCGCCTTTTCAAGCACATCTGCCGCCTGCCCCGAGCTCACCAGCGCGCCCATCCGCACGCCCTCTTCGCGCGGGTCACCGACCACGGTCTTGGCCAGCCGCGCCGAGATTGCATCGATCACCGCGTCCACCCGCGCCTCGGGCACGAGGATGCGGCGGATCGCGGTGCATTTCTGCCCCGCCTTCGCGGTCATCTCCCGGTGGACCTCTTTCACGAAGAGGTCGAACTCCGGGCTGTCCGGCCCCGCGTCCGGCCCGAGGATCGAGGCGTTGAGGCTGTCCTGCTCCGCCGTGAATCGCACCGAGTTGCGCAGGATCGCGGGGGTGCCGCGCAGCTTCAGCGCGGTGTCAGCGGAGCCGGTGAAGGTCACCACATCCTGCGGGCCGAGCCGGTCCAGCGTGTCGCCCAGGCCCCCCGTCACCAGTTGCACCGCGCCCTCTGGCAGCACGCCGCTCTCCAGCATCATCCGCACGCAGGCCTCGGTCACATGGGCGGTTGCCGTGGCCGGTTTGACCACAGCCGGCATGCCCGCCAGCAGACAGGGCGCGAGCTTTTCGAGCATGCCCCAGACCGGGAAGTTGAAGGCGTTGATATGCACCGCAACCCCCTGAAGCGGCACGCAAATATGCCGCCCGCCAAATGTGCCGGCCTTGCCGAAGAACTCCACGTCCCCATCCAGCAGCGGCCCCTCCTCGGGCAGCTCCTTCACCCCTTTCGAGGCGTAAACGAAGAGCGTGCCGATGCCGCCATCCACGTCGATCATGTGGTCCACGGCGGTGCCGCCGGTGGTGTAGCTCAGCTCGTAGAGCGCCTCCTTCTGGCCCGACAGATGCAGCGCCAGCGCCTTCAGCATCTTCGCCCGCGCCTTGAAGCCCATCGCCCGCAGCACCGGCCCGCCCACGTTGCGGCCGTGGTCCAGCATCGCGCCCGCATCCAGCGCCGCATTGCCTGCCCGCGCGATGCGCTCGCCGGTGATCGCGTCAAAGATGTCCCGCGCGCCCGCACCGGGGGCCATCCACGCGCCGCCCACATAGCTGCCAACTTCGATCATGCTGAAATCCTCCCTGTTGCGAGAATTAATTGACCAACCGGACGGTTTATGCAAACGATTCCGCCGGGAGGACTGCAAAATGAGCGAAACGATACGGGTGGAGTCTCACGGCGATTGGGTTGAAATCACCCTCAACCGGCCGGAAAAACTCAACAGTTTCAACGAAGAGATGCATCTGGCGCTGCGGGCCGCGCTGGATGGCGCGGCGCAGGCCCGCGCGGTGCTGCTCACCGGCGCAGGCCGTGGCTTTTGCGCCGGGCAAGACCTTGGCGACCGCGACCCCGCGAAGATGGAAGGCACGCCCGACCTCTCCCAGACCCTCACCAAGTTCTACAACCCGCTGGTCCGCCAGATCCGCGCCCTGCCCTGCCCGGTGATCTGCGCCGTGAACGGCGTGGCGGCGGGCGCCGGGGCCAACGTGGCGCTCGCCTGCGATATCGTGCTCGCCGCGACCTCGGCCAAGTTCATCCAGAGCTTCGGCAAGATCGGCCTCGTGCCGGATTCCGGCGGCACATGGTCCCTCCCCCATCTCGTCGGCATGGCCCGCGCCAAGGCGCTTGCCCTCACAGCCGAGCCGCTGCCCGCCGAAACAGCCGCCGACTGGGGGTTGATCTGGAAGGCGTTGCCGGATGATGCGCTCATGCAAGAGGCCCGCGCTTTGGCCGTAAAGCTCGCCAAAGGCCCGACCCACGGGCTGGGCCAGATCAAGGCCGCCCTCCACGCCGCGCCGGGCAACACGATGGACGAGCAGCTCGACCTTGAAGCCGCCACCCAGAAGCTCTGCGGCGCGCACCCGGACTATGCCGAGGGCGTCGCCGCCTTCCTGCAAAAGCGCGCCCCAAACTTCGGGGCAAAGCCATGACCCCCGAGGCGCGCGCGGCGCAATCCGCCGCTGTGATGTGGGCGCAGGATGCGGCCTCCAAGTGGCTTGGGATGGAGCTCGGGCCGATCACCGAGGGCGCGGCCACGCTCACCCTCAAGGTGGAGCCGCACCACTGCAACGGCCACGGCATCTGCCACGGCGGCATCATCTTTGCGCTGGCCGATTCTGCCTTCGCCTTCGCCTGCAACAGCCGCAACCAGTCCACCGTGGCCCAGCAGAACCAGATCACCTACCTCGCCCCGGGCCGCCTTGGCGAAACGCTCACAGCGACCGCCAATGAGACCTCCCTGCACGGCCGCACCGGCCTCACCGATGTGACCGTCACCGGCGAAGAGGGCCGTGTGATCGCGCAGTTCCGCGGCCTCTCCCGCGCCATCCCCGGCACGCTCTTCGACGAAGGAGCCGACACATGATCGACCTGACCCCGCCCCGCGATACGCTCGACCCGATCGAGGTTGCCTCCCGCGACGAGATCGAGGCGCTGCAACTGGAGCGCCTGAAATGGTCGCTCGCCCATGCCTATGAGAACGTGCCGTTCTACCGTGCCAAGTTCGATGCGGCGGGCGTTCACCCCGATGACCTGAAGAGCCTGAAAGACCTCGCCAAATTTCCCTTCACGGTCAAATCCGACCTGCGCGACAACTACCCCTTCGGCCTCTTCGCCGTGCCGCGCGAGCGGATCAGCCGGCTGCATGCTTCCTCCGGCACCACCGGCAAGCCCACGGTCGTCGGCTACACCGCGAAAGACATCGACACATGGGCCACCGTCGTCGCCCGCTCCATCCGCGCCAGCGGCGGCAAGCCCGGTGACATCATCCACGTGGCCTATGGCTACGGCCTCTTCACCGGGGGCCTCGGCGCGCATTACGGGGCCGAAAAGCTGGGGTGCACCGTGGTCCCCGTCTCGGGCGGCATGACCGAGCGGCAGGTGACGCTGATCGAGGATTTCCGGCCCTCGGTCATCATGGTCACCCCCTCCTACATGCTCTCGATCCTCGACCAGTATCGCGCTGCCGGGCTGGACCCCGCGCAAAGCCCGCTGAAGGTGGGCATCTTCGGGGCCGAGCCTTGGACCAACGCGATGCGGCAAGAAATTGAACAAGCGTTCAACATGCATGCCGTTGATATCTATGGGCTATCGGAGGTGATCGGCCCCGGCGTGGCGAACGAATGTGTAGAAACCAAGGATGGGCTGCACATCTGGGAAGATCACTTCTACCCTGAGATCATCAACCCCGAGACCGGCGAGCCGGTGGAGGATGGCGAGATGGGCGAGCTGGTGTTCACCACGCTGACCAAGGAGGGCATGCCGATCATCCGCTACCGCACCCGCGACCTCACCCGCCTGCTGCCCGGCACCGCCCGCTCGATGCGGCGGATGGAGAAGGTGACGGGCCGCAGCGACGACATGATCATCCTGCGCGGCGTCAACGTCTTCCCGACCCAGATCGAGGAGCAACTACTGAAGTGCAAGGGCCTCGCCCCGCACTTCCAGATCGAGCTGACCCGCGAAGGCCGGATGGATGCGCTCACCGTGCATTGCGAGCATATGGGCGAGGCGGGGTCTGCCGGGGCGTCGGCAAAGGAGCTGGCGCACCATATCAAGTCGGTCGTCGGCATCACCGCGCGGATCGAGGTGCATGAGCCGGAGGGCGTCGCCCGCTCGCAGGGCAAGGCGCAGCGGGTGGTCGACAACCGCCCGAAAGGCTGAGCCATGGCCCGCCCCATCGCCGCAGACCACGAGGAAAAGCGTGAGCACATCCTGCTCACCGCCGCCCGTGTCTTTGCGACAAGCGGCTATGACCGGGCCTCAATGGCCGAGGTGGCGCGGGCCTGCGGCATTTCCAAGGCGCTGATCTACCACTATTACGAGAGCAAGGAGGCGCTGCTCTTCGGCATCCTCGACGTGCATCTGAAGCGCCTGCGCGACCGGATCCGCGCGGTGGAGGCCGAAGAGGCGGAGGCCCGGCCCCGGCTGGTGGCGATGCTCCGGGTGATCCTGCGCGATTACGAGGGCGCGGACCACAAGCACCAACTCCAGATGAACGCGCTGGCGACCCTGCCGGAGGAGAGCCAGGCGGTGCTGAAGGACTATCAGCGCGACATGGTGCGCCGGGTCTCAGCGGCACTGGCGGCGCTTGCCCCGGCGGATCTGGCGACGAGCAAGGCCCGCATGCGCGATGTCACCATGTCAGTCTTCGGGATGCTGAACTGGTTCCACATGTGGCAGCCCCGGGCAACGCCGCAGGAGCGCGATGACTATGCCGCGATGGTGGCCGGGCTGGCGCTGGACGGGCTGGCCGGGGTGCAGGTGGCGCCGTAGCGCGGTGGGGGTTTTTCACCCCCCCCCCGCAGGATACTTGCAGCAAGAAAATGAACGGGGCGCAGCTTACTGGGCCTGCCAGTCCTCGCCGGGATAGGTGACACGATAGGTTTCTCCGGCGGTGAGCGTCACCCAAGGGCCGATGGTGCCGTCCGGCCAGATCACCCGCGCCTCGCCGCCCGTCTCGGCACCCAGACCGAAGTGGAGTGGCATCAGCTGCGCCCCCGCGTGCCCCCCACCGAGGGTCCGCTCCTGCGCCTCGGTCCGGTCGCCCGCCCGCAGCTCGACCCATGCGCCCACGGCGTTGCGGTTGGCCCCGGCCTGCACCGGGTCGATCGCCAGCCAGTTGCCGGTGCCCTCGGTCACATTGCGCCATAGTTCCATCGGCGCGCGGCGGTTGATGACCACGATGTCGAGCTGTCCGTCGCCGTCGAGATCGGCCAGCGCCCCGCCCCGCGAGCGGTGCGGCGAGGCGACGCCGGCCTCTGCGGCGACCTCGTGAAACCGGCCATCCGCGCCCTGCATCAGCAGGTTGTTGGGGTCGTCCATCGCCATGCCGGGCATCTGGTCGACATTGCCCTTGGTCATGAACAGATCGGTGAGGCCATCGTTGTCGACATCGCCGAATTCGGCGTGCCAGCCGGTGCTCGGGCGGCCATCCTGCCCGGTGTGCGGGCGGGCGGCGGTGGTGCCGCTCTCGTAGGGCGCACGCACGTAGCCCGTGCCATCCCACTCCATCAGCACCTGATCGCCCATCGAGGTGAGCATCACCTCTGGGCGGCCATCGCCGGTCAGGTCGCGGCTGGCGATCCCCATGCCCCAGATCGAGACCGGCTCGAACCCCTCCGCCTCGGCCAGCAGGCGCGGCGCGGGGTCGAAGCGCCACATCTGCTCGGTGCCGCCCGACACATAGTAATGCCGGTCGTTGGAGATGCGCAGATCCTGCGCGCCGCGGCGGGCCCAGTCGGAAAACAGGATCGAGAGCGCGCAGAACCCCGGCTCCAGCACGGTGACTTCGCCATAGCCCTCGCCCTCCGGGCGGTAGAGGTCATTCACGTCGCAGGCCTCAAAGGGGCCATCCGGATCATCCCGGTCGACGTAATTGCCAAAGGCCAGCGTGGGCCAGCTTTCGCCCGCCTCCCACGTGGCGGAGAAGGCGGTGCTCCAGCGGTCGCCGCCGTCAAAGCCCCAGCCTGCTGGTTCAAACCCGCAATCGCCGGTGCCGCGCAGGATGCGGTTTTCGCCCACGCGGGTGAGCACGATGTCGGTCAGCCCGTCGCTGTCGATGTCGATCGGAAAGGCACCGGTGACGCCGGTGATCTCGGGGAGAGTGCCGAGCGTGAAACCCATGCCGCCGCCATTCAGGAAGAGCCGCGCCGGGGAGGCGCCCCCGGCGGCCACGATCTCGGGCAGCCCGTCGCCAGAGCAGTCAAACACCGCCACGCCGCCGCCAACGAAGTGCTCCCATCCGCCCGAGTAGAGATGATCCACTGGCAGCTCCACCGGCGTGAAGCGCGGCTCGGCCATGGCCGGGCTGGCGGCCAGCGCCGCCACGAGAGCATGCCGGATCACGCCGTGGCCCGCCCGGCCAGCTTGCCTGCGGCGACCTCGAGCGCCAGCGCCGCCGCGCCCCGCGCCCAAACCAGATCGCCCCATGCGTTCACCGCCACATCGGGCGCCTTACGGCCCCGGCCCACGATCAGCCCCTGCATCTCGCGCATGACCTCCTCCGCGTAGAGGTATTGATACTGCATCCGCTCGCCCGAGAGGATGATCAGCGACGGGTCGAACAGGTTGATCACATTGGCCAGACCGGCGGCCATGTAGCGGCCCGCCCGGCGGAAGATGCTGCGCGCACCCTCATTGCCCGCCTTCGCCCGGTCATGCAGGCTTTCCAGCACCATCTGGGGCGAAAGCTGCAAGCGGCTGTCGAGCTCCAGCGCGGTATGGGCCTCGCGCACGAGGGCATAGTCCGATGTGTACGCCTCGAGGCAGCCGCGTTGGCCGCAGCGGCAGAGCGCGCCGTCGAGCTGCACCTTGGTGTGGCCCAGTTCCAGCGCCAGCGAATGGGCGCCCCGGTAAAGCCCCTGCCCCAGCACCAGCCCCATGCCGACGCCCTGCTCGATGGAGACCACGGCAAAGTCGCGCGCCATCCGGCCGCGGCCGAACCAGAGCTCGGCGAGGGTGAGCAGGTTGGTGTCATTGTCGATGAAGGCGGGGATGCCCAGCGCCTCAGTCAGCTTTTCGGCCAGTGGCACGCCCTCGCCTTCCAGCACCGACGACCAGAGCACCCGGCCCTCCGGGTGGTCGATCAGGCCGGGCAGCCCTGCGCCCAGGGCGATCACCTTGCGCTCTGAGACTTCGGCCCGCCGCGTGACCTCGCGCACAAGCTCGCCCGTCTCGGCCAGCACCGCCTTCAGCGAGCGGGCCTGCGAGGGCCGGGAGAGCGTGGCGGAGGCCAGCGTGGTGCCGGCCATGTCGGTCAGAACGGCGGTGTGCTTGAACTCGGCGATCTTCACGCCGACCACATAGCCCGCCCCGCCGCGCACCCGCAGCGCCACCGGCGGGCGGCCCCTTGCGCCGGGCCGCGCGGTGCCCTCGACCTCTTCGACCAGCTCCGCGCCGATCAGCTCCGAGACGACTGCCGTCACGGTGGCCGGGCTGACATCGAGCACCCGGGCCAGCTCGACCCTCGGGATCTGCCCGGCGCTGCGAATCCGCTCGTAGGCCAGCTGCCTGAGCGGTGCGGCACTCTCGGGCGGCGCGCCAAAGTAGACCGGCCCGCATCCTGCGAGCTCGGCCCCATCGTCCACGCCCTGATGTGTCAGATCGAGCTGCATTGCTTTACATTATCAAGTTAATCTTCTCTCCCTGCCTTTGATCTAGCCACATTCATGGCGCGTCGCGCAAGGAGTTAATCACAAATCAAGTAGTTACCGTGTGAAGCACCGTTTTCGCCGAAATAATTATTTTGACAACAAAACTAAAGATCGCCACTCTTGCCCTGCCCGGACGAAAGAGTCGGGTGCCTTGCCATGCCTCCGGGCAGGCCGGGCTGGACCCTTGGGAGGACATCATGAAGAAGACCCTCATCGCCGCCGCCATGGCGTCGGCCGCCTTTGCCGCACCCGCTTTCGCCCAGACCGTGGGCGTCTCCTGGTCGAACTTCCAGGAAGAACGCTGGAAGACCGACGAAGCCGCCATCAAGGCCGCGCTCGAAGCCGCCGGTGCCACCTACATCTCCGCCGACGCGCAGGCCTCTGCCGCCAAGCAGCTGACGGATGTGGAATCGCTCATCACCCAGGGCGCCGACGCGCTCATCATCCTCGCGATGGACAAGGACGCCATCGGCCCGGCGATCGACGCTGCGGACGCCGAAGGCATTCCGGTCATTGGCTACGACCGCCTGATCGAAGATGACCGCACCTTCTACATCACCTTCGACAACAAGGGCGTTGGCTCGATCATCGCGCAAGAGGTGACCGCCGCTCAGCCCAAGGGCAACATTGCCATCATCAAGGGCGACAAGGGCGACCCCAACGCGCTATTCCTGCTCGAAGGCATGATGGAAGTGATCGGCGCCGACGTGGAATCCGGCAAACTCACCATCGCCTGCGAAACCTTCACCGACGGCTGGAAGCCCGACAACGCCCAGAAGAACATGGAGCAGTGCCTCACCTCCACCGGCAACGACATTCAGGCCGTGCTGGCAGAGAATGACGGCATGGCCGGTGGTGTGATCGCCGCTCTGGCCGCTCAGGGCCTCGACGGTATCCCGGTCGGCGGTCAGGATGGCGACCTCGCCGCCATCAACCGCGTCGCCCGCGGCACCCAGACCGTCTCGGTCTGGAAAGACAGCCGCCAGCTCGGCAAGGCCGCCGGCGAGATCGCCGTGGCTCTGGCCGGTGGCACCGCTATGGCCGATGTCGACGGGTCCGAAAAGTGGTCCGGCGGTGAGAAGGGCGTCGAGATGAACGCCATCTTCCTCGCCCCCACCCCGATCACCAAGGCCAACATCGGTGAGGCAATCGACGCGGGCCACATCTCCAAGGAGCAGGCCTGCGAAGGCGCGATGGACGGCGTGAACGGCTGCTGAGCCTGACGCGATAGCAACAAACGCCCCGGCACCCCTCGCGGCGCCGGGGCACCCCTGCCCCACGCGGGCACCGCCTTTTTGGGGAGGAAGGCATGAGCAGCGACACCACCGACATTCCGGCCGATATCGATCCGGCCAACCAGCCGCACCACACCACCCGTGGCCTCCGTGGCTTTCTCGATGCGACCGAGCTTGATACCCGCCTGCTGGGCATGGTCGGCGCACTGGCGCTGATCTGGGTGGGCTTCCACCTCTACGGCGCGCTGGTCAACGGCTTCGGCGCCTTCCTCACCCCCCGCAACCTCTGGAACCTCTCGGTACAGACCTCCTCCATCGGCATCATGGCCTGCGGCATGGTGCTGGTCATCATCACCCGCCACATCGACCTGTCGGTCGGCTCGATCCTCGGCTTCTGCGCCATCTCGATGGGCGTGATCCAGGTGGATGTGCTGCCCGCATGGCTCGGCCTCGGCCATCCGATGATCTGGGTCATCGCCGCGCTCTGCGGCATCGCGCTCGGCGCGGTGATCGGCAGCTTCCACGGCTTCCTCATCGCCTACGGCAAGATCCCGGCCTTCATCGTCACCCTCGGTGGCCTGCTCGTGTGGCGCGGCGCGGCCTTCCTCGTGGCGCGCGGCGAAACCATCTCGCCGGTCGACAGCACCTTTGCCCTGCTGGGCGGCGGGCCCTATGGCTCCATCGGAGCGACCGGCAGCTGGATCGTTGGCCTCATCGCCTGCGCCGCCATCGTCGGCCTGCTGCTCTGGGGCCGCCGCCAACGCCGCAAGTTCCACTTTCCGCTGCGCCCGGTCTGGGCCGAATGGTTCCTCGGCCTGCTCGGCTGCGGCCTCGTCATCGGCGCGGTGCTGCTGGTCAACGCCTACCCCTGGCCGCGCGGGATCGTCCGCCGCTACGCCGAAGCCGAGGGCATCACCGTGCCCGATGGCGGCCTCTTCATAAGCCACGGCTTTGCCATTCCGGTGCTAATCCTGCTGGCCGTTGCCATCGCCATGACCATCCTGATGACGATGACCCGCTTTGGCCGCTACGTTTACGCCATCGGCGGCAACCCCGAGGCGGCAGAGCTCGCGGGTATCAACTCCCGCCTGATGACGGTCAAGATCTTCTCGATCATGGGCGGCCTCGCAGGCCTCTCCGCCGTGGTCGCCTCCGCCCGCCTCAACTCCGCCACCAACTCGCTCGGCACGCTCGACGAACTCTACGTCATCGCCTCGGCGGTGATCGGCGGCACCTCGCTCGCAGGCGGCGTCGGCACCATCTACGGCGCCATCCTCGGCGCGCTTGTCATGCAGTCGCTCCAGACCGGCATGGTGCTCATCGGCTTCGACGCCGCGATCCAGCAGGTCGTCGTCGGCTCGGTGCTCGTCCTCGCCGTCTTCCTCGACATCCTCTACCGGGGGAAATCCAAATGACCGATCAAACACCCCTCGTGGAGATGAAGGATATCTGCATCTCCTTCGGCGGCATCCATGCCGTGGATCACGTGAGCATCAACCTCTACCCCGGCGAAGTGGTCGGCCTGCTCGGCCACAACGGCGCGGGCAAGTCGACCCTCATCAAGATCCTCTCGGGCGCCTACCAGATGGATAGCGGCGAAATCCGGATCAACGGCGAAAAGGCGACCATCGAAAGCCCCCGCGACGCCCGGCGCTACAACATCGAGACGATCTATCAGACCCTTGCTCTGGCCGACAATCTCGATGCCGCCGCCAACCTCTTCCTCGGCCGCGAGCTGACCACACCGCTTGGCTTTGTCGATGACGCCCAGCAAGAGGCCGAGACCCGCAAGATCATGGCGCGGCTCAACCCCAACTTCAAAAAGCACAAGGAGCCGGTCTCCGCGCTGTCGGGCGGCCAACGCCAGTCGGTCGCCATTGCCCGCGCCGTCTATTTCAAGGCCCGCATCCTGATCATGGACGAGCCGACGGCGGCGCTTGGCGTGCATGAAACCCAGATGGTCGCCGACCTCATTCAGGAGCTGAAGAAGCAAGGCCTCGGCATCTTTCTCATCAGCCACGACACCCGCGAGATGATGGACCTCTGCGATCGCGTCTCGGTGATGAAGAACGGCAAGGTCGTGGGCACCGAGCGGGTCGAGGATGTGACCGAAGACGACATCCTGTCGATGATCATCCTCGGCAAGAACCCCCTCCGCGAGGGTGCAGAGGAGCCTGCGTAACATGTTCCTCGGGCTCGATCTCGGCACATCCGGCCTCAAGGCCGTGCTCATTGACGATGCGCAAAACGTGGTGGGCGAGGCGCATGCCCCGCTCACCGTGCAGCGCCCCCACCCCGGCTGGTCGGAGCAATCCCCGGCAGACTGGCTCTCAGCCACCGAGAAGGCGCTGGACACCCTGGCTTCCCGCCATTCGCTGGCGAAGGTGCAGGGCATCGGCCTCTCCGGCCAGATGCACGGCGCGGTCTGCGTCGATGCCGCCGACGAGGTGCTGCGCCCCGCGATCCTGTGGAACGACACGCGCTCCGCCCATGAGGCCGCCGCGCTCGATGCCGACGCGAGCTTCCGCGCGATCTCCGGCAACATCGTCTTCCCCGGCTTCACCGCGCCCAAGATCCACTGGATGGCCGCGCATGAGCCCGCCCTGCGCGAGCGCATCGCCCGCGTCTTCCTGCCCAAGGACTACCTGCGCTACTGGCTCACCGGCGAGGCGGTGTCGGAAATGTCCGACGCCTCCGGCACAAGCTGGCTCGATACCGGTGCCCGCGACTGGTCCGACGCGCTGCTGGAGGCCTCCGGCCTCACCCGCGCCCAGATGCCCGGCCTCGTTGAAGGCTCCGCCCCCTCTGGCACCCTCCGCGCCGAGCTGGCCACCCGCTGGGGCATGGGCTCCGGGGTGGTCGTGGCGGGCGGCGGCGGCGACAATGCCTGTTCGGCGGTCGGCGTCGGCGTGGTGGCCGCGGGCCAGGCCTTTGTCAGCCTCGGCACCTCCGGCGTGCTGCTGGCCGCGACCGAAAGCTACGCCCCCGCGCCCGAAACCTCGGTGCACACCTTCTGCCATTCGCTGCCCGGTATCTGGCACCAGATGGGCGTGATCCTCGCCGCCACCGATGCGCTCGAATGGTATGCCCGCCTTACAGGGTCGCCCGCCGCGCAGCTCACCTCAGAGCTTGGCCCGCTGAAGGCCCCCGGCCGCGCGCTCTTCCTGCCCTACCTCGGCGGCGAGCGGACCCCGCACAACGATGCACAGATCCGCGGCTCCCTCACCGGCATTGAGCATGTGACCGATCTGGATGCCGGCACCCGCGCCGTGCTCGAAGGCGTCACCCACGCCATCCGCGATTGCCACGATGCCCTCGCCGCAACCGGCACGCATTACGACAGCATCCTCGCCGTCGGCGGCGGCTCCCGCTCCGACTACTGGCTATCGGCCATCGCTACATCGCTCGGCGTGCCCGTCGAGATCCCGGTCGCAGGCGACTTCGGCGGAGCCTACGGCGCCGCCCGCCTCGCCCTCATGGCCGCCACCGGCGCCGGGCCGGAGGCCGCCAAGCGCCCCGAGATCGCCCGCGTGATCCAGCCCGAGGCGGCGCTACAAGACGCCTTCGCCGAGGCCCACACCCGCTACCAGAAAACCTACACCGCCCTGAAAGGCCTGAGCTGATGTCCTACTTCGCCGGTATCGAAGCCGCAAAATACGAAGGCCCTGAGAGCCTCAACCCGCTCGCCTTCCGCCACTACGACCCCACCGAAATGCTGGGCGACAAGACGCTGGAAGAGCACCTGCGCTTCGCCGTCGCATGGTGGCACAGCTTCGCCTGGGAGGGCGGCGACCCCTTCGGTGGCCGCACTTTCGACCGCCCGTGGTTCGGCTCCGAGATGGAGAAGGCCAAGGCCAAGGCCGATGCGGCCTTTGATCTCTTCGCCATCCTCGGCCAGCCTTACTTCTGCTTCCACGATGTCGATATCCGCCCCGAGGGTGCGGGCTTTGCCGAGAACACGGCGAACCTCGAAGAGATGGTCGACTACATCGGAACCAAGATGGAGAGCGCGAAAACCAAGCTGCTCTGGGGCACCGCCAACCTCTTCTCGCACCGCCGCTTCATGTCGGGCGCGGCGACCAACCCCGACCCGGACGTGTTTGCCTTCTCCGCGGCCACGCTGAAAACATGCATCGACGCCACCGCCAAACTCGGCGGCGAGAACTACGTGCTCTGGGGTGGCCGCGAGGGCTACGAGACCCTGCTGAACACCGACCTCAAGCGCGAGCGCGAGCAGGCCGGGCGGATGCTGTCGATGGTCGTGGATTACGCGAAGAAGATCGGCTTTGGCGGCACCATCCTGATCGAGCCCAAGCCACAGGAGCCGACCAAGCACCAATATGATTATGACGTGGCCACGGTCTACGGCTTCCTCAAGGACTTCGGCCTAGAAGGCGAGGTGAAGGTGAACATCGAGCAAGGCCACGCCATCCTCGCCGGCCACAGCTTCGAGCACGAACTGGCCCTCGCCGCCTCCCTCGGCATCCTCGGCTCCATCGACATGAACCGGAATGACTATCAGTCGGGCTGGGATACCGACCAGTTCCCGGTGTCGCTCCGCGAAACCACCCTCGCCTATTACGAGATCCTCAAGGCAGGCGGCTTCACCACCGGCGGCACCAACTTCGACGCCAAGCTGCGCCGCCAGTCGCTGGACCCCGAAGACCTCGTCGCCGCCCACATCGGCGGCATGGATATCTGCGCCCTCGGGCTGAAGAAGGCCCACGCGATGATCGAGGAAGGCTCCCTGCAGGCCGCGCTCGACTCCCGCTACGCCGATTGGAACGACCCGTCCAACAAGGCGATGCTCTCCAGCGACCTCGCCGCCATTGCAGAGCGTGTGGCGAAAGAGGGCATCAACCCCGAGCCGCGCTCCGGCAAGCAGGAGAAGCTGGAGAACCTCGTCAGCCGCTTCGTCGCCTGACCGGCCCGGCTTATCCACGGCCTAGGCGTCTCTTCGCCCCGGCCCGCACCGGGGCGAAGACCGCACCGGGGCGAATGAGCCCACCCTTGCAATAGGTCCGATCCGGTCCTACCTTGAGACTCCAAGGAGGACCCTGCGATGACCGACAAGACCCCCGACACCACTCTGAAACACATGACCGAAGCCGCCAAGCGCCAGGACACCGAAGGCGCGCACCCGGCCACCAAAGCCGCCCTGCGCCGCCCCACCGCCCACGGCGAGGCCCGCCCGGCGCAATATGCCCGGATCGAGCGGGGCCACACGGCCTGACGCACGGCACCTGAGGCGCAAAGCCTCTTGCCACTGCGCGCAATTCGCTCAATGTCTCCGGGCAACCCCCTGCCCGGATGACCACGATGACCCAACGCCCTGCCCGCTCCAGCTACGATGTCGTCATCATCGGCGGTGCGGTGATCGGGGCATCGGTCGCGTGGCACCTCGCCACCTCGACCGACTTCACCGGCACGGTGCTGGTGATCGAGCGTGACCCGAGCTTCAAGACCTCCTCCACCGCGCTCTCCTCCTCCTCGATCCGGGTGCAGTTCTCCCACGCCACCAACGTCGCCATGTCGCTCCACGCCGGGCAGGTGATCGCCGACTGGCCGGAGGTGATGGGCAGCGGAACCGACAAGCCCAGCCTCGGCTACCACCCGGGCGGCTACCTGTTTCTGGCCGAAACCCCCGCGCAGGAGGCCGAGCTTCGGGCCAACCACGCGGTGCAGCGGGCGGTCGGGGCCGATGTATCGCTCTGGTCGCCGGAGGAGCTTGGCGCCGCCTTCCCGCATCTGCACACCACCGACATCCGCCTCGCCTCCTACGGCCACTCCGGCGAGGGCTGGTTCGACTCTGCCATGATGATGCAGGGCTACCGCGCCCGCGCGCGTGATCATGGGGCCGAGCTGTTGACCGGCGAGGTGACCGGCCTCACCCGAACCGGCCACCGCATCACCCATGTCACCCTCGCCACCGGCGAGACCATTGCCGCCGGCCATGTCGTCAACGCCTCCGGCCCCCGCGCCGCACTCACCGCCCGCATGGCCGGGCTGCACATTCCGGTCGAGCCGCGCAAGCGCACCAGCTTCGTCTTTGACTGCGCCCAAAGCCCAGAGGGCAGCGCCACGGTCAACGCGGGCCGCCTGCCGCTGATGATCGACCCCTCCGGCATCTACGTGCGCCCCGAGGGCCGCTACTTTCTGACCGGCTGCGCCCCGCCCGTCGACACGGCGGCGGATTTCGATGACTTCGAGCCGCGCCATCAGGATTTCGAAGACATCATCTGGCCCGCCCTCGCCGCCCGCTCCACCGCCTTCGAGGCGCTGAAGGTCGTCAATTGCTGGGCCGGGCATTACGCGATGAACACGCTCGACCATAACTTGGTGGTCGGCCCCTCGGATGAGGTGGAAAACTTCCACTTCGCCAACGGCTTCTCCGGCCACGGGCTGCAACAGGCCCCCGCCGTCGGGCGCGGTCTGGCCGAGCTGATCACCCACGGGCGCTACACCTCGCTCGACCTCGCGCCGATGGGCTACGCCCGCATCGCCGCCGCCGCACGGCAGCTCGAAACCGCGGTGATCTGAGCCGCCCCGCCGGTTTTTTGTGCCCGGCGGTGAAACTTTGCGCGTCCGCCCCCCGTGTCTCTCCTCAAGGGCATCCCGCCCAGACTCCAACAGGAAGGACATCTCATGCTTCGCACACTGACCCTCGCCGCCACCGCCGCCGCTCTCACCACCGGCGCCGCCATGGCCGCCAACCCCACCGTCGGCGGCGCGCCCATGCTGGTCGAGCGCAACATCGTCGAGAACGCGGTGAACTCGCCGATCCACACCACGCTGGTTGCCGCTGTCAAGCAGGCCGGCCTTGTCGATACGCTGGCCTCCGAGGGCCCGTTCACCGTCTTCGCCCCGACCGATGCCGCCTTTGCGATGGTCACGCCCGAGTCGCTGAACGCGCTCATGCAGCCCGGTGCCAAGAAGCAGCTGACCGAGATCCTCACCTGCCACGTGATCGGCGCCAAGGCGATGTCGACCGCCATCGCCGGGATGATCGCCGATGACGGCGGCATGCACCCCGTGCCCACGCTGGGCGGCTGCACGCTGCAAGCCAAGATGACCGGCGGCAAGATCACCCTGACCGATGAGAACGGCCGCATGGCCACCGTCACTGTGGCCGATGTGGAGCAGTCCAACGGGGTGATTCACGTGATCGACCGCGTACTTCTGCCCAAGCAGTAAGCCGCGCGACAGAAATACAGAAGCCCGCCGCTCTTCGCGGCGGGCTTTTTTGTGGGCACGGCACGGGGCGGCTGACCCGCCCCGCCAAGCGCCAGCCTCAGGCCGCTGCGGCCTTGGCCGCCTTGGCTGCCTTCCGCTCCGCCTTGCGCTGCTTCGCATCTTCCCGCCGCGCACGGGGGAAGAAGCTGTAGTAGAACACCGGCGCCGCCACGAGGGTGAGGATCGAGGCAAAGCCGAGGCCGCCCATGATCGTCACCGCCATCGAGGCAAAGAAGGCATCCGAGAGCAGCGGGATCATCCCGAGGATGGTCGTCGCCGCCGCCAACACAACGGGCCGCAGACGGGAGGTCGAGGCATCCAGCACCGCCTTGCGGAAGGGCACGCCCTCGGCGCGCACGAGGTCGATCTCCTCGACCAGCACGATCCCGTTCTTAATCAGCATGCCGGAGAGCGAGAGCAGGCCGAGCAGCGCGGTGAAAGAGAACGGCAGGCCAGTGCCGAGCAGTCCGATCGCCACGCCGTTCACGCTCATCGGCACCAGCAGCCAGATGATCACCGGCTGGCGGATCTTGCCGAAGAGCAGCACCGAGATCAGCACCATGATGATCAGCGAGAGCGGCAATTGCTTGCCAAGGCTCGCCTGCGCCTCGGTGGAGTTCTCGTATTCACCGCCCCACTCCAGCACGTAGCCCTCCGGCAGCGGGATCTCCTCGATCACGCCGCGGATCTCGTTGAACACGCCCGAGGCGTTCACCCCGGCAGGCACGCCCGCGAGCACGGTGATCGTCGGCACCCGGTCGCGGCGCACGACGAAGGTGTTCTGCGCCTCCCAGTGGAAGCCATCGGTGATCTGCGCGACCGGAATGTAGGCGCCCGCCGCCTCGGAATAGACAGGCAGGTCGACCAGATGCGCCGCGCCTTCGCCCTGCGCGCTGTCCGAGCGCATGATAATCGGGATCAGCCGGTCGCCCTCGCGATAGTAGCCCACCTGGCTGCCATCCGTGCCGACCTGAAGCGACTGCGCCAGATCCTCGCGCGAGACACCGGCCGCCTTGGCCCGCTCGTCGGCAAAGTCCGGCACGATCACCAGCTCACGCTCGCGCCAGTCGGTGCGCAGGTCCATCAGCTGGTCCGATGCGCTCCTGAGCGCGGCCTCGGCCTGCTCGGCAAGATCGCGCAGCACCACCGGGTCCGGCCCGGAGAAGCGCGCGGCAATCGGTGCGCCGCCGCCGGGGCCGAAGGCCAGCCGTTCGGTGCGGAACTCGCCCGCCGTCAGCGTTCCGCGCCCGAAAGTCTCCAGATCGGCACGCAGCGGCGGGATCTGCTCAAGGCTCTCGGTGCGGATGATCAGGTGGCCATAGGTCGGCAGAGCCTCTTCCGGCGCGTAGGTCAGCATGAAGCGCGTCGCCCCGCCGCCGATGAAGGTGGCCACCGAGGTCACGTCATCCCGCTCCAGCAGCCACTCTTCGAGCACGCCCATGTCTTCGGAGACTTGATGGATGCTCGAGCCCTGCGGCAACTTGTAGTGCACGTAGAAGATCGGCGTGTTGCTGTCGGGGAAGAACTGCTGCTTCACCTGCCCGAAGCCGATGAAACAAAGCACCGTGATCCCGATCAGCGCCAGAATGACAAGGTGGCGCAGGGTGAGCGCGGCGCTCAGCACCGACCGATAGGCGCGGAACAGAGGGCCACCGTATTGGTCGGTGCCTTCGCCTGAACCCACCTTGAAGAAGTAATGCGCCAAGAGCGGCGTGGCGGTGATCGCCAGCACCCACGACAGCAGCAGCGAGATGCCGATGACGGCAAAGAGCGAGAACAGGAATTCGCCGGTCGCATCGGGTGACAGGCCGATCCCGGCAAAGGCCATGATCCCGATAACCGTCGCGCCCAAAAGCGGTGTTTGCGTTTTGCTGGCCACGTCCTCAGCGGCATCGCGGGCCGTTTTGCCCTGCGCCATGTCGCCCTGCATCCCCTCGGCCACTACGATGGCGTTATCGACCAGCATCCCCATCGCGATGATGAGGGCACCGAGCGAAATCCGCTCCATCTCGATCCCGAAGATCGCCATGAGGAAAATGGTGCCCACCACTGTCAGCAGCAGCGTGGCGCCGACCACAACCGCCGCCCTCCAGCCCATGAAGAGCGCCAGCACGATCACCACGATCGCGACCGACATGGCGAGGTTCACCAGAAAGGCGTTGGAGGCCTCATCGACCACCACATGCTGCTGGTAGACCGGGTGCAGCTCCACCCCCGCAGGCACATCGCGCATGATCTCCGCAAGGCGCACATCCACCCGCTTGCCGACCTCCACGATGTTCAGGTCCGCCTTGCCGGCAACGCCCAGCGTAAAGGCCTCCTCGCCCTGAAAGCGGATGATCTCAGTCGGGTCGGTAACCCGCGCGCGCTCCACCGTGGCAAGGTCCAGCAGGTCGATCACATCGCCGCCCACACCGATGGTGAGGTTGGCGATTTCATCGACCGTGTCCGAGCCCTCGGGCGCCTGAATGCGAATGTCCTGCCCGTTCTGGGTGACCGATCCCGCAGGCGTGCGGCTGTCTGTGTTGGAGAGGGCGCCGGCAATCGCCTCGGCGCTGATGCCGAGGTTGGTGATGATCGAGGTGCGCGCATCCACATAAACCGCCTCGGCCGGAAGCCCGGCTACCGCGACATCGGCCACGCCCTCCACCGCCAGAAGCTCGCGGCGCAGGAACTCGGAAATCTCATGCACCTCGGCATCGGTGAAGCCGGGCGCGGTGACCGCGTAGAACACGCCGAACACATCGCCGAAGGTGTCATTCACGATCGGCGTGCCCGCTTCCGGCGGCAGGTTGCGCTGCGCATCCTCCACCCGGTTGCGCAGCTTGGTCCAGATCGCGGGCAGCTCGGTGCCGTCATAGGTGCTCTCGATGTTCACCGAGATCCGGCTCACGCCCGGCTTGTTGGACGAGGTGATAAAGTCGATCTCGCCCATCTTCTGGATCTCGGATTCCAGCGGTTCCGAAACCTCCCGCGCCACCTGCTCGGCGCTGGCACCGGGGTATTGCGTGATGATGATTGCGTTCTTGATGGTAAAGGCGGGGTCTTCGAGGCGGCCGATCGTGGCAAACCCCCAGATGCCGCCCAGCAGGCAGATCAGCATGAGGATCCAGGTGATCAGCGCCCGGTCGATGGAGGCGCGCGCAACAGACATGGGCCTACTCCCCGATACGGGTGAAGGGGCGCACCGGCTGGCCATCGCTGAGCTGCGAGGCCCCGGTCACCACGATTTGGGTGCCCTCCTCCGGCCCCTCGGTCATGTAGAGCCGCCCGTCCTCGTGCAGCTCGATCTCCACCGGGGTCTGGCGCACCGTGCCATCGGCAAAAACCATCACCGCCGCCGCGCCCGCCGGGTCAAACACCAGCGCCGTCTCGGGCAGGATGATGCCATCGGGCACCTTGCCCTCCGCCGAGGCGTAGACCGTCACCGAAGCGCCGGGAAAGACAAAGGCGCCGGGGCTCTCGGTGAAGGCCATCGTGATGGTGAAGGTCTGGCCCACATTCGAGGTTTCGGCCTCGAACTCGCGCAGCTCCATCGGGTAGCGGGTGGCATCGCCCGGCAGCGCGGCCTCGAAGGCCACGTTGTCGCCCGCGCCCGCCTGCCGGAACAGCACCTCGGGCACCTGAATGTCGACCCGCAGTTCCGACACGTCATGCAGCCGCACCACCGGCGTGCCGGCAGAGACGGTCTGGTAGTTGGGCACCAGCCGCCGCGCGACCAGCGCATCGAAAGGCGCCCGCAGCGAGGCGTCGCCCAGATCGGCCTGCGCATTGTCCAGCGCGATCTGCGCCAGTTGCAGCTGGGTCTGGGCATCGCGCACCGACACGTCCGACACCGCCTGCCCGCGCAGGCTGGCCAGCCGGTCCGCATCGCGCTGCGCCTTGTCGAAATTCGCCTTCGCCTGTGCCACCGCCCGCTCGTAGACCGCCAGATCGAGCTGCGCGATCAGCGCCCCGGCCTCCATGCTGGTGCCCTCGTCGGCATTGAGCACCTCAAGCTGCCCGCCGACCTGAAACGCCAGATCCACCGTCTGCCGCGCCGTGACCTGCCCAAAGAACTGCCGCTGCAGCGTGACCGGCTCCGAGGAGAGCGTCATCAGCTTCACCGGCTTGGGCACCACGGCAGGCACTTCGGCCTCCTGGGCATGAACGGGAAGGGCGAGGAGCAGCGCCACGAGGGGCAGAGCGCGGGAGAGATAGGACACGAAGAAGGGCTTCCGATACGGAGTTGACGTCAATCTGCGCCGAGATAAGCCCTCCCCGCGAAAAAGCAAACCGTTTAGTTCACTTTTTCCGAAAACAGGTCAGTAGAGCCACTGTGCCCCCACGCACAACCGCCCCCGCGCCCGCTATCCGGGCAGAGTGCAGCGCCTTCAGGCACAGCAAGAACCAGCCCCGACGCCCGCGAAACGGGCCTGAGCTGGCCGGGTTGTTATTCGACTGTCTAGGAGAGGATCACTCCCACCTCGGGGAGCGAATGGTGCGGTCGAGAAGACTCGAACTTCCACGGGTGTTACCCCACAGCGACCTCAACGCTGCGCGTCTACCAATTCCGCCACGACCGCACATCTTGGCTTGGTGCGGCGGTGTGTACAAAAAGCGCGGGGGGATGAAAAGCGAAATTCATCCCCCCGCACAGGTTTTTTTCGGGCCCGGTCTTCAGGCGTCTCAGTCGGCGATATTGAAGATCGGAACCACCGTCACCGACTCCTCGGGCTGGGCCGCGCCCTGCCCGCCTTTCAGCATCACCGCCTTGCGCAGCAACTCGGTGCGTCCGGGCTGTCCGGGGTTGAACACCGCCGCCGTTCCGCCCTCGAGCGCATCAATGGCGCGGGTGTACCAGACACCGGCCAGATCATCGCGGTCGGGCGTGCCGTAGCCTTGGCTCAGATGGTGGCCGACCAGCTCGGCGTAGGGCTGCTTGCCGAGCGCAACCAGCACCAAGGCGGAGCCAAGAGCGGTGTCGAGATCATCCATCTTGTAGCCGACGCCGAGGCAGACCACCGATGTCTTTTCCATCTGCGCGGGCGGCAGGCCGCTCTGCAGCACGAAGGCTCCGACATCGGAAAGCACCGCATCTGCCGGTTTGACCGAGGCCGCCGCAACATGCGGTTTCAGCAGGGCACCAAAGCCCTCGCACTGCTCGCCAACGCTGGACTGCGCGGCAGCCGGCAGCTTGGCCACCAGTTCCTCGCCCTGCGCGATCGCATAGGTGCGGGCGAGGCAAAGCTGCTGGCCTAGCGCCTGATCGGCGTCAACCAGCGTTGCGGCGGTGATGTAGCCGCCATTGGTGGAGGTCTGCAGACCAACCTCGTTGCAGTGCGACTCCAGCGAGGCAGCCATCGGCGCGGCGGCAAAGAAGTCCGGCATGGCCGCACCGCCTGTTGCAGCGGCAGCTTCAACCGGCGCGCCGCCCTGCACCACCGGCTGGGCCGGGGCAACCGGCGTGGCCGCCTGAAGCGACACCTGCGCCGAGGCGGTCTGGGTCTGCGGAAGCGCCGGGGCGGTCGTTGCCGGAGCCGCCGCCATCTGGGTGCCGGCCTCACCAGACTTCGAGCATACCCCGTGCTGACAGCTGAACATCGCTGGCGTCACGTTGTAGGCCTGAAAGTCATTGCGCTCGTAGCCCTGCGGCGTCGAGGCAAACACCCGCACCGCACAGGCCTGAGCGCTGCACCAGAAGGCCGAGCCCGAAACCGAGGTATCCAGAATATAGTCCGTCCGGCCATCGCCGTTCATGTCGGCCAGCTGGATGAAGCCCGAGCGCTGCACCAGCTGGTCGGCGGTCGGGTCGGAGCTGCGGGCGATCTCATGCACGGATTGCGCCACCACCGGCGGCAGGCCCCATTGCGAGACCGCGGCGCTCTGAACGCCCGGCATCCCGGCCCCGGCCTCGTCGCGCCACGTGAGCAGCACGCCGCGCATGCCCAGCGGGTTGGAGGCCGCCAATTGCGCCACGGCAGGGCCGCCCGCCTGGGCGCGGTGGTAGGCCGACATCAGGAAGTTGCGCTCATAGACCGTGAGCTGCCCGGTCGGCGGGTAGCCCAGATGCGCCTGAAACGCCGTGACCGCCGCGCGCGAGCGCCGCCCCATCACGCCATCGGCACCCCCGGCATCGAAGCCGAAATAGTTGAGCGCCGTCTGCGTTTCGCGGTTTTCCTGACGGGCTGCCGAATTCGCGCTGCTCTTGTAGCGCTTGGTTCCGCCGGTCGTCCGCCGCACTACGCGCTTGTTCTTCGAGCCATTGGCAATGGCGGCGCCAATGATGGCCCCACCGATCAGGGCCGCTGCGTCATTTGCGGAGGCTTGCGCTGGCGGCATGGCGACCGACGCAGCAGTTAATGCGGCCACAATGTGCCGGTTCTTCAAAAATTTCATATCCATCCCCGTGAAATCAGGACAGCCAATGCCACTCTTTTAGGGCCCCTCGACCCCACGATGACTTCCGGCAAAACGGGGCCAAAATTCCGGCCCGGCGACTCGTTCAACTCGACCTCAATTGTCTTGCCTCCACCTTCCCCCCACGTCACTTGACCTGTCAAGGATTCCCGCCTAGCTCCGCGCCATGGTGGAATGGATCACATCAAAGGGCCTCACCGACTACGATGCGGCGGTGGCCGAGATGGAAACGCGCGTCGCCGCGATCCGTTCAGGCGAGGCCGCCGAGGCCGTCTGGCTGGTGGAGCACCCACCGCTTTACACTGCCGGCACCTCCGCCGATGCGGGCGACCTGCTCGCCCCCAATCGCTTTCCGGTCCACGCCACCGGGCGCGGCGGGCAGTACACCTATCATGGGCCCGGCCAGCGCGTCGCCTATGTCATGCTCGACCTCACCGAACGCGGCCGCGACGTGCGCGCCTTCGTCCACCAGCTTGAGGCGTGGATCATTGCCACCCTCGCCGAATTCGGCGTCACCGGCGAGCGGCGCGAGGGCCGCGTGGGCATCTGGATCCCCCGCCCCGAAAAGGCTCCCCTGCCCGACGGCTCCCCGCGCGAAGACAAGATCGCCGCCATCGGCATCCGCCTGCGCCGCTGGGTCAGCTTCCACGGCATCTCGATCAACCTCGAGCCCGACCTCGAGCATTTCTCCGGCATCACCCCCTGCGGCATCCAGGGCCACGGCGTCACCAGCCTCGTCGACCTCGGCCTCCCTGTCACGATGGACGACCTTGATCTCGCGCTGCACCGTGCGTTCATCGCCACCTTCGGCTGAGCCGTGAGCTACGACCTTTCCCTCTACCTGCGCCGCGCCGCCGCTCCCTTTGCCAGCTTCTCCGGGCCTGGCTGGCAGGTGGTGGGACACGGGCCGCTTGGCGTGGAGGATGAGGATATTCCGCCCGAGCATCTCGCCGTCATCGGCGCGCGGCGCCAGCTCTGGCAGATCCATATCGAAGGCGCGCCGCCGCCGGAGGCGCTGGACCGACTGCAGGCCCTGCTCGATGCCGCCCTTGCCGATCACAAGGCGGTGCTGGTGGATGAGCAGACCGGCAGCTACCAGACCTCCCGCAAGAGCGGCCCCCTGCTGCCTCCGCAACCCGAGCCCGAGGCCGCCCCGCCCCTCGGCCCCTCCCTCCGCCTCTACTTTGCCGCCCCCGTCCCGCCCCCCAGCGCGACCACCCTTCCCTACGCCCTCGAAGGCAAGGGCTGGGCCTTCCGCTTCGAGGGGCCGCGCCTGCTGACCTCAGGTCAGATCCCCCCGGCCCACCGGGCGGCGGCGGCCGGGCGGCTGCATATGTGGCATGTGACCGTGGAGGGCACCCTCGATGCGCACCAACAAGACCGGCTGGAGGTGCTGCTCGCCTCGATACTCCATACCCATGACGCGGTGCTGATCGACGAAGCAGCCGAGCGCTTTGTCACCGCCCGCGACAGCGGCCCCCTGGCCAGCGCCGCAAGGCTGGCGCGGCCGCAGCCGGGCGAGCTGAGCTTCTTCTTCGAAGACGCAAATGCCTTCCACCCTTCTCGGGCCGCCGCCTTCCTCTCGGCCTTGGCCGAGCACCTGCCCCAAGCCCTGCCCCGTCGCTTCGGCCCTTGGGAGCCGCTTCAGGGCAAGGTCGAAGGGCGCGATCTCTCGGAGCTTGCCCGCGCCTGGGAGGAGGATCCCGAGCTGCTGATGAAAGCCGCCACCCCCTTCGGCCATATCTTCTGCTCGCTGCTGACCACAAAGGCGTTGGAAGGCTACCACCCCAATCACTTCATCCGCCGCGATTGCGTCGCCGGTCGGATTGCCTTCGAACTCCGGCCCAAGGTCTTCACCGACCCTGCCCTGATCGAGGCGATCATCGCTTTCATGCCCCACGCCGCCGAGATCACCGGCGCCTTCTATGCTGAGTTGCGTCAGGGCGAATGCCCACAGCGCAGTTGGTTCTGGCGCGGCCTGCCCCCCGGCCCCGCACGCGCCCTGCTGCTGGGCCCACCCTACACCGCGCTCTGGCCAGAGGCTGCCGCGCTGGGCACAGAGCTTTCCGGCGGCCGCCTGCTGCTGCGCACCCGCCCCGGCCAGCCTGAGCTGCCCGAGCCGCCCGCCGCGCTGCTGATGCCGCCGCCTGCCCCCTTCGGCAGCCCTGCCCGCAACGAGACCGCCGCCACCTTCCCCTTCCCGCCGCCTGCCACGGCCTGAAGCAACAATACGGTGCACCGGCGATCGGCGGGAAACTGCCGCCGCCTTCCCCAGCGTCACGCACGGCGTCACCCAACCGTTACACTCTGGTCACAAAACCGATTCCAGCACTGCCTAGGCAAAGCCGGAACGCTTGCATCCAAGCCATTTAGCCAGGGAGCCCCCACATGACAGACCAAAAGCACAACCTCTCCTTCGACGACTGGGATGAGGTCAACTTCCCCCGCCCCGAAGAAAACGACTTTGACCGCGTGGTTGAGCGCGCCGTCTCCCGCCGCGGCTTCCTCGGCTCGGTCCTCGCCTTCGGCTCCGGCGCTGCCGTAATGGGCACCGGCCTGCTGAAAGGCACCACCGCGTTGGCCGAGGGCCACGGCATGGCCAAGTCCCGCTTCCCCTTCACGCCGATCGACATTGCCACCGACCACGAGGTGCACGTGCCAGAGGGCTACACCGCCAAGGTGCTCGTGCGCTGGGGTGATCCGCTCTTCTCCGATGCCGAGGGCTACGACGTGAACGCCGATGGCGGCGCCGTCGCGGGCTCCGACCGGGTGTTCGGCGAGAACACCGACGGCATGGAGCTGTTCTCCTTCGACGGCCACGAGATCATCGCGGTGAACTCCGAGTACACCAACAACGATGAGAACCTGCCCGCCGAGCAGGAAGGCACCCCGGCCAATGCCGATGACGTGCTGAAACTGCAAAACCTCCAAGGCGTGACGGTGATGGAAGTGGCCCCGGGCGACGATGGCTATGCCGTCGTGGTGGACAGCCCCTTCAACCGCCGCATCACCCACAACACGCCCATGACAATCGCCGGCCCCGCCGCTGGCCATGACCTGATGAAAACCGAGGCCGACCCGACAGGCACCGAGAGCCTCGGCACCATGAACAACTGCGGCTCCGGCCGCACGCCCTGGGGCACCTACCTGACCTGCGAAGAAAACTTCAACGGCTACTTCGGCTCCACCGATGCCGATGCGGCGCGTCCCGATGGCTACGACCGTTACGGCATCGGCGCCGATGGCTGGGGTTACGACTACCACAAGCACGATGCGCGCTTTGACTACTCCCAAAACCCCAACGAGCCGCACCGCGTGGGCTGGATCGTCGAGATCGACCCGACCGATCCCGAGAGCACGCCGATCAAGCACACCGGCCTTGGCCGCATCAAGCACGAGAACGCGGCCTGCGCCGTGGCCCCCGATGGCCGCATCGTGGTCTACATGGGCGACGACGAGCGTGGCGAGTACATGTACAAGTTCGTCTCGAACGGCACCTGGGCACCCGGCGCCTCCACCGAGGGCCTGCTGGACGATGGCACGCTCTATGCCGCCAAGTTCAACGATGACGGCACCGGCGAATGGCTGGCGCTGACGCCCGAGAGCACCGGCATGACTTCGCTGGCCGAAGTGCTGATCTTCGCCCGCATGGGCGCCTCCGCCGTAGGCGCCACCACGATGGACCGCCCCGAGTGGATCGCCGTGAACCCCCACGCGGTCGAGGCCTACTGCTGCCTGACCAACAACAAG
This sequence comes from Oceanicola sp., assembly GCA_017792405.1. GTDB lineage: Bacteria > Pseudomonadota > Alphaproteobacteria > Rhodobacterales > Rhodobacteraceae > Vannielia. The sequence goes on along the minus strand of CP051231.1, from coordinate 780,735 downwards.
AACCGCGGCGCCGATGGCAAGAACGCCGGCGGCGACGCAACCCCGGCCAACGGCCCCAACCCACGCGAGACCAACAACTTCGGTCAGATCGTGCGCTGGCGTCCTGCCGAGGATGACCACGCCGCCGACAGCTTCGCGTGGGATCTCTACGTCATGGCCGGCAACCCCGAGGTCTACCCGAACAATGAGTACGGCGGGTCCGACAACGTCACGCCGGGCAATATGTTCAACTCGCCCGACGGCATGGCCTTCGACAGCAACGGCCTGCTCTGGATCCAGACCGATGGCGACTACAGCAACGAGGGCGAGTTTGAAGGCCACGGCAATAACCAGATGCTGGTGGGCGACCCGGTGACCGGCGAGATCGCCCGCTTCCTCACCGGCCCCAACGGCTCCGAAGTCACCGGCGTCTGCTGGTCGGCCGACCGCCGCACCATGTTCGTCGGCATCCAGCACCCCGGTGGCTCCTGGCCCACGGGCGAGGGCCTGCCCCGTTCCGCGGTGATCCAGGTCACCCGTGACGACGGCGCTCTGATCGGCTGATCAGGCCTATCTTGCAAAACCATCGGGCCGCCCCTCACCGGGCGGCCCGTTTCGTTACCGGTGAGCCGCGCGCCTACCCCTGCCGCCCGATGATCGACGGCTCCCGCCGTGCCGGGCAGGCCTCGCGCGGGCAGATCCGGCAGCTGGTGCCCAGCTCCAGCACCTCCCGCGCCTCCCGCGCGCCTCCAAAGCCCTCGTCCAGCAGCAGCATATGCGCCTCGAAGACCTGCGGCGCGCCAAAGCCCAACGCGCCCACCGGGCGGCAGATCGCGAAGGCGGTAAACCGGCGCGGGCTGCGCCCGGCCATCTCCACCACCGCCCGCACCGGCATCGCCGGGCGGGTCAGCGCGGCATAGAGCGGCCAGAGCGCGCAGGCCGCCCCGAAGCGTGGCATCGGAAAGCCCTGCACCGGCTTGCGAAACGTCAGCGTGCCCGAGCCGTCGCAGCTGACCAGCCCGATCTCGCCGGGCAGCCCCTCGCGCGGCAGGCTGGCGAGGCGGCGCAGCACCGCCTCCACCGGCAGGCCGTAACGCCCGGCAAGGATGCCCGGGTCATAGCCTGCCTCATGCGCCGCCTCGGCAAAGGCGGCGAGCGGCATCGCCTCGGCATCGGCGCGGTAGCGCTCCAGCCGGGCAGTGGCCATCTCCCGCGCCGCCGCGCCGCGCAGTTGCCCGGCGCTCCGCGCCTCGGCCACCATCTTCTCCGGTCCACCCTCGCCGCCCGCGGCGCCGCCCGCCTCCAGAGCCTCGACGTGAAAGCCGCTGCGCCCAAACCAGGCCTCCACCTCCTCCTGCGGCGTGCCCGCACCCGCATCGGCGCTGCCGCCATCGTCGAGGTAACGCACCAGCCCCTCGGCGCTCTCGGCCAGCCTTGCGCTATCGTCGTTGATGTTGCGGTGAAAGCGGTTGAGCCAATCGCGGTCGAGGTCCGGCGTGTCCGCAAGGATCGCCGCCGTCGAGCGGATCGCGGTGACCGACGAGAGCATCTCGTGCAGGCTGGCGCTGAGGTGCGGGTCATGGCTGAGCCGGTCCGAAAGCGCCTCCACGCTGCGCTCCGCTTCGCGCACGCGGGCATGGGTCTCGGCCAGCAGCGCCGCCCAGCCGGGGAAGCGCCCGGCGAACTCCTCCACCCGGTCCAGCTCCTCCGCCGAGAGCGCGTTTGCCTTCTCCGGCCCGGCCCGCCCGGCAGGCGCCTCAACCGCCGCCTCGCGCAGTGCATCCACCAGCGCAGTTTCGGCGCCTTCCGATAGCGCTACCGGTTCGGTTTCGAGCGCGCGGGCCAATGCCACAAGGAGTTTGCCGCCGATTCTGCGGCGGTTGTGCTCGATCAGGTTGAGGTAGGAGGGCGAGATCCCGACCCGCTCGGCCAGCTCGCTCTGCTTGAGCCCGTAGTCGGCCCGCCGGGCGCGGATCCGGCTGCCGGTAAGCACGTTCTTTGCCAAGGCAATTCTCCCGTCTTTTCAACGCCGTGCTGCAACTGCGTGAGAAGATTTTTACAACTTCGCCACAACGCCTGACAAAATATTTACAGAAAAATCGTTTCCATGAAAGCGCTTGTTGCCAGATTTGCCCCGACCACCTGATAATGAAGCAGGCCCTCAATGGGCCGTGGCGCGTGATACGGGGGAGGAGCCCCGAGCGCCCATAGACATAACGGGAGGACATCCATGTCGACATCCAAGTTCACACGCCGTGGCGTGCTGAAAACCGGCGCCGTTGCCGGTGCGGGCCTCGCCCTGCCCACCATCTTCACCAGCCGTGCCAACGCCTACGTCAACGAGCCCACCGGCGATACCGTGACGCTGGGCTTCAACGTGCCCCAGTCCGGCCCCTACGCCGACGAGGGCGCCGACGAGCTGCGCGCCTTCGAACTCGCCGTCGAGCACCTGAACGGTGAAGGCGACGGTGGCATGATGAACACCTTCTCGATGAAGAACCTGAAGGGCAACGGCATCCTCGGCAAGAAGGTGGCCTTCGTCACCGGCGACACCCAGACCAAGTCTGACGCTGCCCGCGCCTCCGCCAAGTCCATGATCGAGAAGGACGGCGCGGTGATGATCTCCGGCGGCTCCTCCTCGGGCGTGGCCGTGGCCGTTCAGGGCCTCTGCCAGGAAGCCGGCGTCATCTTCATGGCCGGCCTCACCCACTCCAACGACACCACCGGCAAGGACAAGAAGGCCAACGGCTTCCGCCACTTCTTCGATGCCTACATGTCCGGCGCCGCGCTGGCTCCGGTGCTGGCCAACGAGTATGGCAAGGAGCGCCGCGCCTATCACCTGACCGCCGACTACACCTGGGGCTGGACCCAGCAGGAGTCGATCCAGGCCTCCACCGAGGCCCTGGGCTGGGAGACCGTCGAGAACGTGCTGACGCCGCTGGCGGCAACCGACTTCTCCTCCTACATCGCCCCCGTGCTGAACTCCGGCGCAGACGTGCTGGTGCTCAATCACTACGGCGGCAACATGGTCAACTCGCTGACCAACGCCGTCCAGTTCGGCCTGCGCGACAAGCAGGTGAACGGCAAGAACTTCGAGATCGTCGTGCCGCTCTACTCCGAGCTGATGGCCAAGGGCGCCGGTGAGAACATCAAGGGCATCCTCGGTTCGTGCAACTGGCAGTGGTCGCTGCAGGACGAGGGCACCAAGGCCTTTGTGAAGTCCTTCGGCACCAAGTACGGCTTCCCGCCGAGCCAGGCTGCGCACACCTGCTACGTGCAGACCCTGCTCTATGCCGACGCCGTCGAGCGCGCCGGCACCTTCGAGCCCTGCGCCGTGGTGGCTGCCCTCGAGGGCGACGGCTCCTCGCTGGACGGCATCGACAGCGCCTCCAACTCGGGCCTCGTGTTCGATGGCCTCGGCAACGGCAAAACGCTGTACCGCGCCGCCGACCACCAGTGCTTCAAGGACGTGCTGGTCACCAAGGGCAAAGAGAACCCGACTTCCGAGTTCGACTTGCTCGAAGTGGTCGAAGTCACGCCCGTGGATCAGGTCTGGTACGAGCCGGATCACCCGATGTTCGCCGGCGGCGACCTCGGCACCTGCAACAACGGCGTCTGATCGCATCAGGCACCACGGGGGGCGGCCACGCGCCGCCCTCCACTCCCGCCACGAGCGGGCACCGGGGCTGGGCCCGGCAAGACTTAGAAACATACCCATACAGGGATCTATCGAGGCCGAACGCGCGAGGGCAGTTGCCGCCGCGCGCATGGTCACACTCATAACGCTAGCCGCTTGAAAAGGTGGGGACAGATGGACGCCATCCTACTTCAAATCCTGAACGGGCTCGACAAGGGCAGCGCCTACGCGCTCATTGCCCTCGGTCTGACGCTCATCTTCGGCACGCTCGGTGTGGTGAATTTCGCCCACGGCGCGCTGTTCATGATCGGTGCCTTCTGCGCCGTGACCATCCAGCGCCTGCTGAACCTCTCCCATGAGGTGATCGACGAAACGCAGACGGACTTTCTGGGCAACCCGCTCAAGGTGAAGGTGCCCTACCTTCAGGACTGGTTCGGGGAGAGCATGGGCTCGGCCCTGCAAGACTGGTCGGTACCGCTGGCCATCCTCTTCGCCATCCCGGTGATGTTGGTCGTCGGCTACGTGATGGAGCGCGGGCTGATCAAGCACTTCTACAAGCGCCCCCACGCCGACCAGATCCTCGTGACCTTCGGCCTCGCCATCGTGCTGCAAGAGATCGTCAAGTTCTACTACGGCGCCAACCCGATCCAGACCCCTGCGCCCGAGGCGCTCTCCGGCGTGGCTCAGGTGCTGCCCGGCGTGGTCTACCCGGTCTGGCGGATCGTCTACTTCTGCTTCGCCGCCGCGATCATCGCGGGCGTGTTTGCCTTCCTCCAGTTCACCACCTTCGGCATGGTGGTCCGCGCCGGCATGGCCGACCGCGAGACAGTGGGGCTGCTGGGCATCGACATCGACAAGCGCTTCACCTTCATGTTCGGCCTCGCCGCGGCGGTGGCCGGCCTTGCGGGGGTGATGTACGGCCCGATCAACGCGCCGAACTATCACATGGGGATGGACTTCCTCGTGCTGAGCTTCGTCGTGGTCGTCGTCGGCGGCATGGGCTCTCTGCCCGGCGCCGTGCTCGCAGGCTTCCTGCTGGGGATCCTCGAGAGCTTCGCCTCCACCACCTGGGCCACCACTACCCTGCCCGGGATCAACCAGATCATCATCTACCTCGTCGCCATCATCATCCTTCTGACCCGTCCGCGCGGTCTGATGGGTCGCAAAGGCGTGATGGAGGACTAAGAACATGCTCGGACTGAACAAGAAAGATACCAACCTTCTGCTGGTGGTGCTGGCGCTTACGATGCTGGCCCCCTTCATCCTCAACCCGTTCCCCACCGGGAGCGCCATGGCCCAGTTCAACGCGGGCTACCCCGACCTGATGCAGCGTTTCGTGATCTTCGGGATCTTCGCAATCGGCTTCAACATCCTCTTCGGCCTCACCGGCTACCTCTCCTTCGGCCACGCGGCCTTTCTGGGGGTGGGCAGCTACTCGGCGGTGTGGATGTTCAAGCTGCTGTCGATGAACATCCTTCCGGCGATCATCCTCTCGGTGATCATCGCGGGCCTCTTCGCGCTCTTCATCGGCTACATCTCGCTGCGCCGCTCGGGGATCTACTTCTCGATCCTCACGCTGGCCTTCGCGCAGATGTCCTTCGCGCTGGCCTACTCGGTGCTGACCCCCATCACCAACGGCGAGACCGGCCTGCAGATCACCCTGAGCGATCCGCGCATCCTCGGCAGCTCCGCCATGCCCGATGGCTCTATCCCGGTGACCAACCTCTTCGGTCTCGAGATGCGGGCCGCGTGGGATATGGCCGTGGGTCCGTGGACCTTCACCTTCTCCGCCGGATACTACTTCTGCGCGGTGATCCTGATCCTCGCCTTCTACCTCGCCATCCGGATCTTCCGCTCGCCCTTCGGCATGATGCTGCGCGCGATCAAATCCAACCAGACCCGGATGAACTACACCGGACTCAACCCCAAGCCCTACACGCTGGCGGCCTTCGTGATCTCCGGCATGTATGCCGGCCTCGCGGGCGGCCTGATGGCGGCGATGGACCCGCTGGCAGGCGCCGAACGCATGCAGTGGACAGCCTCGGGCGAGGTGGTTCTGATGACCATCCTCGGCGGCGCGGGTACTCTGATCGGCCCGGTGCTTGGCGCAGGGATGATCAAGTACTTCGAGAACATCCTCTCGAAGATCAACGAAACCGTGCTGCACGGCTGGTTCGCCTTCCTGCCTGACGGCCTCGAAGACTTCATGGTCTCGATCGTCTACCCCTTTGTGGGCAAGGGCTGGCACCTGACCCTCGGCATCCTCTTCATGCTGGTGGTGATCTTCCTGCCCGGCGGTCTCGTCGAGGGGGGCCAGCGCATCGGCCGCCTGTTCCGGCGCCGCGGCGCCAAGGCCTCGGGCGCAGAGGCCGAAGCCGCCAAACAGCAACCCGGCGAATAAGGAGACGGACAGATGGGAATTCTTGAAGTCAAAGGCGTCAACAAGCGCTTCGGCGGGTTGCAGGCCCTGGGCGATGTGAACCTCTCCGTGGAGGAGAACACCGTCCACGCCATCATCGGCCCCAACGGGGCGGGCAAGAGCACCCTGCTCAACTGCCTCGTCGGCAAGCTGATCCCCGATAGCGGCTCGGTCAGCTTTGCAGGCCAGTCGGTGCTCGGGCGCACGCCGCACGAGATCAACCAGATGGGGATCAGCCGGGTGTTCCAGACCCCCGAGATCTTTGGCGACCTCACCGTGTTCGAGAACGTCATGATCCCCTGCTTCGCCAAGCGCGACGGCACGTTCAAGCTCAACGGGATCGGCTCGGTCGGCTCGCAGCGCGACATCCGCGATCAGGCGATGGCGATGCTCGAAGACGTGAACATGGCCGACAAGGCCGATGTCCACTCCGCCTCCCTGTCGCGCGGCGACAAGCGGCGGCTGGAGATGGCGATGTGCCTAGCGCAGGAGCCCAAGATGCTCCTGCTCGACGAGCCCACCGCCGGCATGGCGCGCGCCGACACCAACAACACGATCGACCTGCTGAAAGAGATCAAGGACAAGCGCGACATCACCATCGCCATCATCGAGCACGACATGCACGTGGTGTTCTCGCTCGCCGAGCGGATCACCGTGCTGGCTCAGGGCACGCCGCTGGTGGAAGACACGCCCGAGAACATCAAGGGCCACCCCAAGGTGCAGGAAGCCTACCTCGGAGGCCACGGCTGAGGCCGCAGGAGAAAGCGACATGAACGTCAAACCCGACTTTTCCAAGAACGCCAACCAGGCGGCGACCGCCCCGGCCTACTTTTCGGTCTGGGATCTCGAGGCCTATTACGGCGAGAGCTACATCGTCCAGGGCATCAGCTTCAACGTCCACGAGGGCGAGATCCTCGCGCTGCTGGGCCGCAACGGGGCAGGCAAAACCTCGACCCTGCGGGCCATCGCCCGGCTCGACGACCCGCAGGTGACCCGCGGCGAGATCTGGCTCGACCACGAGCCGCTGCACCTGAAAAAGGCCCATGAGGCCAGCCAGCTCGGCATGGGCCTCGTGCCCGAAGACCGCCGCATCATCCCCGGCCTGACCGTCGAGGAGAACATCAAGCTGGCCCAGATCGCCCCGCCCATCGGCTGGTCGCTCGACCGCCTCTATGAGCTGTTCCCCCGCCTCGGCGAGCGCCGCCTGCAAGAGGGCGTGACCCTTTCGGGCGGCGAGCAGCAGATGCTGGCGATTGCACGGGCGCTGGCGCGAGACATCAAGGTGCTCCTGCTCGACGAGCCCTACGAGGGCCTCGCCCCGGTGATTGTGGACGAGATCGAGAAGACCCTTCGCATCATCAAGGAACAGGGCATCACCACCATCATCGTGGAGCAGAACGCCGTGCGTGCGCTCGAGCTGGCCGACCGGGCCGTGATCCTCGACACCGGCCAGATCGTCTTCGACGGCACCGCCGCCGAGGTGCTGGAGAATGAAAGCCTGCGCGCCGAATATCTCGCCATCTGATTGTGCGACCTTTCGGGGGCTGGCCCTTCTCCGGCCCGCCCCCTACCACATGGCATAGAGGAAGACCGGCCAGCAGAGCGCAGTCAGGCGCCGCGGCCGAGAGGAGGACCTGATGACCGAAACCAAATCCTATCCGCCCAGCGCCGATTTTGCCGCCAACGCCAAGGTCGACGCTGCCAAGTACGAAGAGATGTATGCCGCCTCGGTGAACGACCCCGAGGGCTTCTGGAAGGAGCAGGCCGGTCGGCTCGACTGGATGACCTTCCCCACCACGATCAAGAACACCACCTTCAAGTCCGATGACGTGTCGATCAAGTGGTACGAGGACGGCGTGCTCAACGTCTCCGCCAACTGCATCGACCGCCACCTCGAAAAGCGCGCCGACCAGACCGCGATCATCTTCGAGCCCGACGATCCCGAGACGCCCGCGCAGCACATCACCTACGCCGAGCTGCACGAAAAGACCTGCCGCATGGCCAACGTGCTGCTGAGCCAGGGCGTCATGCGCGGCGACCGCGTGGTGATCTACCTGCCGATGATCCCCGAGGCGGCCTACGCCATGCTGGCCTGCGCCCGGATCGGCGCGATCCACTCCATCGTCTTCGCAGGCTTCTCGCCCGACGCGCTGGCCAACCGGATCAACGACTGCGGCGCCAAGCTGGTGATCACGGCTGACACCGCCCCCCGCGGCGGTCGCGTGACGGCGCTCAAGAGCAACACCGACGCCGCCCTGCTGCACTGCTCCGACAAGGTCCGGTGCCTCGTCGTCAAGCACACCGGCGACCAGACCACCTGGATCGACGGCCGCGACGTGGACGTGAAGGCGCTGATGGAAACCGCCGCGCCCGATTGCCCGGCCCGCCCGATGAATTCCGAAGACCCGCTCTTCATCCTCTACACCTCGGGTTCCACCGGCAAACCCAAGGGCGTCGTCCACACCACCGGCGGCTACCTCACCTACGCCTCCCTGACCCATGAGGTCAGCTTCGATTACCACGAGGGCGACATCTACTGGTGCACCGCCGATGTGGGCTGGGTCACCGGCCACACTTACATCGTCTACGGCCCGCTGGCGAACGGCGCGACCACGCTGATGTTCGAGGGCGTGCCCACCTACCCCAACGCCTCCCGCTTCTGGCAGGTGGTCGAGAAGCACAAGGTCGCCCAGTTCTACACCGCCCCCACCGCCATCCGCGCGCTGATGGGCCAAGGCGACGACTACGTGACCGGCTGCGACGTGAGCAGTCTCAAGCTGCTGGGCACCGTCGGCGAGCCGATCAACCCCGAGGCCTGGAACTGGTACAATGACGTTGTCGGCAAGGGCAAATGCCCCATCGTCGACACGTGGTGGCAGACCGAGACCGGCGGCCACATGATGACCCCCCTGCCCGGCGCCCATGCCACCAAGCCCGGTGCCGCGATGAAGCCCTTCTTCGGCGTGCAGCCCGTGGTGCTGGAGCCGACCACCGGCGAAGAGATCCACGACTACCCCACCGAGGGCGTGCTCGCGATCAAAGACAGCTGGCCCGGCCAGATGCGCACCGTCTGGGGTGACCACGACCGCTTCGAGAAGACCTATTTCTCCGACTACAAGGGCTACTACTTCTCCGGCGACGGCTGCCGCCGCGACGCCGATGGCGACTACTGGATCACCGGCCGGGTGGATGACGTGATCAACGTCTCCGGCCACCGGATGGGCACCGCCGAGGTGGAGAGCGCGCTTGTGGCCCACGCCAAGGTGGCAGAAGCCGCCGTGGTGGGCTACCCGCATGAGATCAAGGGGCAAGGCATCTACTGCTACGTCACCCTGATGAACGGGCAGGAGCCGTCCGAGGAGCTGAAGAAGGAACTGCGCACCTGGGTCCGCACCGAGATCGGCCCCATCGCCTCCCCCGACCTCATCCAGTGGGCACCCGGCCTGCCGAAAACCCGCTCCGGCAAGATCATGCGCCGCATCCTGCGCAAGATCGCCGAAAACGACTACGGCGCCCTCGGCGACACCTCCACACTGGCCGACCCTTCCGTGGTCGACGAACTGATCGAGAACCGCGCCAACAAGTAATGCGGGCGCTCTGCCCACCATGCGACCATCCAGAAGGCCGGGCCGAAACGCCCGGCCTTCCCCCCTTCCAAAGTCCAGCGTCAAATTCCGCGCAAAGATGCTACCCTGCTCGCCATGCACCGTGACGAGGAGGAGCGGCGCCCATGCTTGAACATGCCCTGATACGGGATTCTCTCGGCGCGCCGATCCGGCACGGCGCCCGCTCCCGTTCGACCGACTGGGACGAGGTCGAGGCCTTCTGCCGCACCGTCTACATGCCCTACCGCGTCCGCCCGCTGGAGCGCCTTTCCCGCCCCGATGCCACCATGATCTCCGCGCGCGCTGGCCGCATCACCATGACCCGCTTCGCCTATGGCACCGGCATCCACCTTGACCGGTTCGATCCCGAGGCCGGCAATATCCTCGTCCTCAACACCCTGCGCGGGGCACTCGACCATTCCATCACCGGCGGCTCCGTCGCCACGGGGGCGGGCGAGAGCTTCGTGGTGGATTGCTCCCGCACCGATTACTGGCTCGAGGGCGATGCCGACCACATGCAGCTCAACCTCACCATCCCCCACGATTTGATGGCCGAAACCGCCGAGCGCTGGTTCGGCTTCGTGCCGGGGGATGACCTCTGGACAAGCCGCGTCAAGATCGGCGGCCCGGGCAGCGCGTGGCTGTCTCTGCTCGATTACGCCGCCCGCGCGCTCACCCGCCCCGGCCCGGTCGCCACCACCACCGCCCTGTCGCGGCACATAGAAGAGATGCTCTGCGTCGAACTGCTCCGCCTCTGGGCCGCAGAGGCGGGCGTCCGGCTGGAGGACGGCGCCCGCGCCGCCGCGCCCGGCTACGTGCGCCGCGCCGAAGAGATCATGGAGGCCGAGGCCCGCGAGGCCCACTCCATCGGCGAGGTCGCGGCCCGCGTGGGCGTATCGGCCCGCACCCTCTCTGGCGGCTTCCGGCGCTTCCGCGGCCTGTCGCCCCGCGACTTCCTCGCCGCCCGCCGCCTCGACGGGCTGAAGCACGCGCTCGAGACTGCCCCGCCAAGCCACACCGTCAGCCGCATCGCCGCCGATTGGGGCTTTGCCAACTTCGGGGCGCTCGCGGCACGCTACCGCGACCGCTTCGGCGAGCTGCCCTCGCACACACGCGCCCGCACCCGTCACTAAGTTTCCTTCCGAAACCGGATAGTCCCTGCCGATCCCGAACAGCCGCGCCGCCCTGCCCGCGCTACCCTCCCCGTCACGCGATCAAGGGAGGATCTCATGAAAGACACCATCACATCCGACATCACCGCACGGTGCGACGCCGTGCTGAACGGCCTCGCCACCGGCGACAGCCGCGTGCCCGGCATCGTCGCCATGGTCACCGACCGGGACGGCGACATCTACGCGGGAAGTTCCGGCGAGCGCCGCATTGGCGGCGACCCCATGACAGAAGACACCGTCTTCGCCATCTTCTCCACCACCAAGGCCATCGCCAGCACCGCCGCGCTGCAATGCGTCGAAGAGGGCCTGCTCGACCTCGACGCCCCCGCCAAGGACTACGCCCCCGCCATCGGCGCCCTTCAGGTGATCGACGGCTTCTCGGACGACGGCACGCCAAAGCTCCGCGCGCCCAAGTCCGAGGTGACCACCCGCCAGCTCCTGCTGCACACCGCGGGCTTCGGCTACGATTTCTTCAACGAAACCTACGCCCGCCTCGCCACCGAGCAAGGCCAGCCCTCGGTCGTCACCGGCTCCCGCGCATGCATCGAAACACCCCTGCTTTTCGATCCCGGCGAGCGCTGGGAGTACGGCTCCAACATCGACTGGGTCGGCCAGGTGGTTGAGGGCATCCGCGGCAAGCGGCTGGGCGAGGTCATGGCCGAGCGCATCTTCGCCCCGCTGGGAATGCAAGACATCGCCTTCACCCGCACGCCGCAGATGAAGGACCGCACCGCCACCATCCACGCCCGCGGCGAGGATGGCAGCCTGACCCCTATGGACGACTTCGCCCTGCCCGATGATCCCGAGGTCCACATGGGCGGTCACGGTCTCTACGGCACCGTGCCTGAATACATGAAATTCATCCGCATGTGGCTGAACGACGGCGCAGGCCCCAACGGTCAGGTGCTGAAGCCCGAAACCGTGGAGTGGGCGGTGAAAGGCGCGCTTGTTCCGCCCCAGAGGGTCACCATGTTGCCCGGCGTGATCCCGTCGCTCTCCAACGACGCCGAGTTCTTCCCCGGCGCGCCAAAGGACTGGTCCTACACCTTCATGGTCAACTCCGAGCAGGCTCCGACTGGCCGTCCCGCCGGGGCCATCGGCTGGGCCGGGCTGGCCAACTGCTTCTACTGGATCGACCGCCAGAATGGCGTGGGCGGCTATTGGGCCACCCAGATCCTGCCCTTTGCCGATGCAGCCTCCTTCACCGGCTACATGGAGTTCGAAACGGCGGTGTACGACGCAATTGCCAAGGGCTGAGCGCGGGAAATTGCGGAAGGCGGGCGGCTACCCCGGCAGCGCGCCTTCCAGCACATAGCGCAACATCTGCGCCACCTGTTCCGGCCGCTCTGCCACTGCCAGCGCCGCCGCATCCACCTCTTTCAAGGCATGCTGATGCTCGGCCCCGTGCAGCACGATCAGCGATTTGCCCAGCGCCGAGGCGACGCCCGCATCAAAGGCCGCATTCCACTGCTTGTACTTCTCGCCAAAGCGCACAACCACCACATCGGCCTGCTCGATGCCCCGCCGCGTGCGGATCGCATTCAGCTTCGCGCCCTTGTGGTCGTGCCAGAACTTGTCCGGCTCCGCGCCCAGAATGGCCACGCCGCAATCGTCGCTCGCCGCGTGATCCGTCACCGGCGCGCTGAACGAAAGGTCCAGCCCCGCACACCCCGCGATAATCTCCTCGCGCCAATCGGTGTGGATTTCACCCGAGAGATAAACCTTGAGCGTCATGACCTTCTCCTATCCAGCAATGTTGACCATACCCCAGAACAGCACCGCCGACAGTAGCGCAGCGGCTGGCACGGTGATGATCCATGCGGCGACGATGGTCATGAAATGGCTCCGCCGCACCAGCTTGCGCCGCCGCCGCTCCTCGGCACCGTGCTCGGGCCGCGCGGGCAGGCTGCCCCGGGCTCGCCGCATCCGGCGGTCATAATCCCACTCGCGGAAGAACCCCACGCCAAAGACCCCGCCCACGGCGATATGGGTCGACGACACCGGCAGCCCCAGCCAGCTTGCGACGATCACTGTGATCGCCGCCGAGAGCGCCACGCAGTAGGCCCGCATCGGGTTCAGCTTGGTGATCTGGCTGCCCACCATCCGGATCAGCTTGGGGCCGAAGAGGAAGAGGCCAAAGCTGATGCCCAGCGCCCCGATCACCATCACCCAATAGGGAATGGCCACCGCATCGGTGAAATCCCCGGTGCCCAGCGCCTGCACGATGGCGGCGAGCGGGCCCACCGCGTTGGCCACGTCATTCGCGCCATGGGCAAAGCTGAGGAGCGCGGCGGAAACGATGAGTGGAATGCCGAAGAGCACCTTCAGCGAGCGGTTCCGGTTCTCCAGCCCTTCCGATTGGCGGCGGATCACCGGGATCATCACCAGCCATATCAGCACTGCCACGGCAAGGCCTGCGCCCAGCGCGGTCAGCAGGTCGATCTTGATGAGCTTCTTGATACCCTTCAAAGCGATGTAACTGGCAAAGGCTCCGCCCATGATGCCCACCAGCACCGGCACCCAGCGGCGGGCGGCGGCGATCTTGTCTTCGACGTAGATGATGTTCGACTTGATGAACCACAGGAACCCGGCGGCGATGACCCCGCCCAGCACCGGCGAGATCACCCAGCTCGCGGCAATCGCGCCCATCGTGCCCCAGCTCACGGCAGCAAAGCCCGCGGCGGCAATGCCCGCGCCCATCACCCCGCCCACGACCGAGTGGGTGGTCGAAACCGGCGCCCCGACCCATGTGGCAAGGTTCACCCAGAGCGCCGAGGAGAGCAGTGCCGCCATCATCGCCCAGACGAACACATTGGCAGAGCCCATGCTCTCGGGCGCGATGATGCCCTTGGCGATGGTGCCCACCACGTCGCCCCCCGCAATCAGCGCACCCGCGCTCTCGAAAACGGCGGCAATCGCGATGGCTCCGCCCATGGTGAGCGCATTCGCGCCCACCGCCGGCCCCATGTTGTTGGCCACGTCGTTGGCGCCGATGTTCAGCGCCATATAGGCGCCGAAGACGGCGGCGATGATCACGATAAAGGTGCTGGAGGTCTGGCCGAAGAGCAGCGCCGCCAGAAGCCCGGCGAGCACCACGAACACGAAGGCAACGCCATAGCCCACCATCGGCCGCGCCACGTAACTGGTGGCAAGCTCGAGGTTGGAGATGCGGCCTAGGTCGCGGTCCAGCGTCTCCATATGGCTGGCATCATAGTCGGTCTCGGACACAGGCATCCCCCCTCAGTCAGTCTGGGGCATCACCTGCCCTGCGGGGGGGAGCGGAGTCAACCAGCACGCGGCTCAGAGCCCGCGCAGGATCTCCTGCAACTCGGGCTCCTGCACCATGTTGGCAGCATCCTTGGGGCTGACCCACTTGCGCCGCCGCTCGCTGGCCTCGGGGAACTCCTCGGCCAGCTCCTCGACCTTGACCGGAAACACCAGTGTTTCCACCGGCACGCCCCAGCCTTCGTCGCGTGTCTTCTCGTAGGTGTAGCTGCCGATCGCCGCCTTGGGCCGCTTCTGGCTGCGCACACCGGCCTCTTCCCAGGCCTCCTGCAGCGCCGCGCCAGCAGCATCCTTGCCGCGCATCGGCCAGCCCTTGGGGATGATCCAACGGCCCGTGCCCCGGCTCGTCACCAGCAAAACCTGCTTCTCGCCACCGCTCTTGCGATAGCACAGCGCGCCGACCTGCAAACGCCGGGGGCGTTGCAGCATGGGGCGAAGATACTCCGCCCAAGCGTGCCGGACATAGGTAAGCATTGTGAGCCTGCCGATATTCTTGTTGTCGTTCGGTCACTTAGATAGTGCAATGGTTAACAAATTGCAAAGAGAACCCGCTTTCCGCCCGTCCGCCCGCTTGACTCGCCCCGCATTCCACCGCCAACTGATTACATGTTAACGACATCTATTTCCTGATGACGCCCCACAGCAACCGCGCCTGGCTGCTCCTTCTGCCCGCCATCGCCATCATGGGCCTCGTGGCCGTCATCCCGCTGCTGACGGTGCTCAACTACTCCTTCCACGACATCTTCACGCTCGAGAGCCGCTACTGGATCGGGCTGGAATGGTATGGCGAGATCATCACCTCGCAGCGGTTCTGGGCCTCGCTCGCCCGCTCCGCGCTGTTCTCCGCCGTGGTGCTCACCATTCAGGTGCCGCTGGGCATCGCCGTGGCGCTGCTGCTGCGCTCCACCCGCCACCCCACGCTCTATCTCATGGCCCTCGCCCTGCCGCTCGTTGTGCCGTGGAACATGATCCCCGGCATGTGGCTCACCCTTGTCGGGCCGCAGGGGCTGGTGGGGCCCTCGCTCATCGCCGCCGGGTTCGATTATAAGTTCACCGCGCTCCACACATGGGCGCTGATCGTGACGATGGACACATGGCACTGGCTCGGCCTCGTGGTGATCCTCTCCTACGCCGGCCTCTCCGCCATTCCCCGCCCCTACTACCAGGCGGCAGAGATCGACGGCGCCTCCCGCGCCGCCATCTTCCGCCACATCGAGCTGCCCAAGATCGCCGGGGCACTGGCCATCGTGCTCCTGCTTCGCTTCGTCGACAGCTTCATGATCTACACAGAGGCCTTCCGGATCAACGCGGGCGGGCCGCAGGGCGCCACCACCTTCCTCTCGCTCGACCTCGGCGAAGACATCAACGCCTACAGCTACGGCTCGGCGGCGGCGCGGGCGATGACTTACTTCCTGATCGTCATCACCGTGGTCTGGGCCTTCGTGCAGGTCACCCGCAGGCGCACGCCATGAGCGCCGCCGCCCGCACGCTGGCGCTCGCAGCGCTGCTGATCTTCATCGCCCTGCCGCTGGTGCAGACGGTGGTGCTCTCCTTCACCGCCACCCTGCCGCAGGACGGGCTGGAGACCGGGCAGTTCACGCTTATGAACTACGCCCGCATCTTCGACACGCCCGCGCTGGTCGCCTCCATCGGCAACAGCTTCATCTACGTCACGCTCAACGTGGCACTCTGCCTCGCCGCCGGTCTGCCCGCGGCCTATGCCTTCTCGCGCTACCGTTTCACCGGCGACCGGCATGTGCTGTTCCTCATGCTCGCCTTCCGGGTCACGCCACCGGTGGTGCTGTCGCTGCCGATCTTCATCCTCTTCGCCAACCTCGGGCTGGTGAACACACCCGTCGGCATCGCGCTGGTGCATTGCGTGTTCAACCTGCCCATCGCGATCTGGATCTTGGAGAGCTTCATCTCCGCCGTGCCCCGCGAATTCGACGAAACCGCCTTTCTCGACGGCCAGTCGCTGCCTGGCTTCTTCTTCTCAAAGCTGATCCCGGCCATCGCGCCCGGCATCGGCGTGGCGGCCTTCTTCTGCTTCATCTTCTCATGGGTCGAGGTGGTGTTCGCCCGTATCCTCACCGGCACCGGCGGCAAGCCGATCACCATGGCGATCAACGCGCTCTTCTCCTTCCGCACCGATATCGGCCTCGTCATGGCGATGACCGTCTTCTCGCTGCTGCCCGGCGTGCTGATGATCGTCTTCGTCCGCCGCCATATCGCCCGCGGCTTCGTGATCCGCACCTGAGTCCCTACCGGCCACCACCAGCCCGGTGCATTAACCATCAGGTCACTTTTCCGGGCCGCGTTAACCTCTTGCCCACTCTCATGAAGATATCGTGTCAGCCATGGGGTCCGTTAACGCAGGAGCTTGAAAAACATGACCATGGTGAGGCTCGACACCCAAGGCCAGTCGTCCCAGTCCCTCGCCCTTCCGGCGCAGGTGCTGGCCGCACGCCACCGGCAAAACACGGTGGCCTCGCAATCCACCGATATCCGCCCGCCCGAAAAGGCCGAGGCGCCCGCAAAGGCGCGGCTCGACACCGCGCGCGACGAGGTGCTCAGCTCCGATGGCGAGCGCCGCCCACCCCCGCCGCTGAAGGAATATGCCCGCATCCCCACCGCGATGACGGCCGAGATTCTCCGCTTGCAGGAAGAGGCCCGCGAAAAGGCTCAGGAGGCCACCGAGGCCGAAGGCGCGGCTGAAACCGCCCGCGCCGCCGCCACCCAGGCCGAAGCCGCCGAAGAGGCCGCGCGCGAGGCAGAGGCCAGCGCCGATACCGCGGAGGCGAACCGCACCGAGGCAACCGCCGCCGCCCCGCCCAGCGCCTCCCCGCCGCGTTACGCCTCGGGCCTCAGCGCGGTGAACGGGCCAGCCTCCGCCCCCGGCCAGCTCGACCATCAGGCCTGACGCCGCCCCACCCCACCTGCCCGGCCAGCCGCCCCACACCGGGGCGCTGGCCGCCGGTTTTTACCGGACCGTCACTTTGCCGAACGGCCCCGGCCTGCTAAACTCGCCTCGCATTTGAGCACCAATTTTCGATTCAACCCGCGAGGACCCCAAATGGCTGCCCCCGACTGGCTGCAACACATCAAGTGGAGCAAACCGCACCGCCTCTCCGACCTGATCGCCGACATGAAGCTGATCCCCGATTTCGAGGGGTTCTATGCCTTCAACGAAGACCCCGGCAAACTCGAGGTGGGCCGCGTGCTCTACATCGGTGAAACCGGGCAGGAAGGCGGCCTGCGCTCGCGCCTGCGCACCTACCTCCACCCCGACCCGGTGAACGGACCCATCGTCAAACACTCCGGCTGCATCTGGATCTACCACCACCGCATCAACGTCTCGTCGGATGACAAGATCTACCTGCGCTGGTCCGGCTGGGAGAGCGACAAGCGCACTCGCATGGGCGTGGAGACCGGGCTGATGCAGTATTACCAAGCCTGGTACAACAAGCGTCAGATGAAGAAAGTCAGCGACCTCGAAACCATCTGACTCCCTCTGACCATGCAAAAGGCCCGCCAGGTCTCCCCGGCGGGCCGTGTCTTGCAGGGCGGGCTATCTGCCCACCACCTGGGGCCGGCTTACTGAAGCGCGGCGTCCGAGATATCCATCGTGTAGGCGCCTTCCGGCTCCTTGGTGATCACCGGGTCCGAGCCGCCGCCCAGCAGCGTGGCCACCGTGCGCTCGTAGTCGGCCGGGTCGAGCGCCCCGTTGGAACCGGCGGTCAGCTTGGCGATCTCGCCCATCATCCGCACCTGATGGCCCTCGGTCTGCGCGCCGGTCTCGTCATTGTCGAGCACGATCATCGCCGCGTCTTCCGGGTTCTCCTCGGCCCATTTCCAGCCCTTCATCGAGGCCCGCACGAACCGGGTCATCTTGTCTTTGAAGGCATCGTCGGCGAGGTTCTCTTCCATCACGTAGAGCCCGTCTTCCAGCGTCGCCACGCCCTGATCCTCATACTTGAAGGTCACCAGCTCCTCTTCGGGGATGCCAGCGTCGATCACCTGCCAGTATTCGTTGTAGGTCATGGTCGAGATGCAATCGGCCTGCTTCTGGATCAGCGGATCCACGTTGAAGCCCTGCTTGAGCACCTCCACGCCATCCTCGCCGCCCTCGGTCGGGATGCCCAGCGTGCTCATCCAGCTCAGGAACGGGTACTCGTTGCCAAAGAACCAGACGCCCAGCGTCTTGCCCGGAAACTGTTCCGGCCCTTCGATCCCGGTTTCCTTCAGGCAGGTCAGCATCATGCCGGAAGACTTGAACGGCTGCGCGATGTTCACCAGCGCCAGCCCCTTCTCCCGCGCGGCCAGCGCGGCGGGCATCCACTCCACGATCACATCGGCGCCGCCACCGGCGATCACCTGCGTCGGGGCAATATCCGGGCCGCCCGGCTTGATCGTCACGTTCAAGCCCTCTTCCTCGTAGAAGCCCTGATCGGCGGCCACGTAATAGCCCGCGAACTGCGCCTGGGTGACCCACTTGAGCTGCAGCGTCACGTCATCTGCCGCCTGCGCCGCCCCCGCGGCCAGCGCCAGACCGGCGCCGAGTACGAATTTTTTCATTGTCACTCTCCTTGTTGGTTTTTGGTTTGGGTATCAGTGCGCCCCCCGGCGCGGGTCTCCTCCCACTCAACCAACCCGCTGGCTCGGATGCCAGAAGGTCACGAGTTTCTCGATCATGGCGACGATGCCGTAAAACGCAGTGCCCACAAGGGCGGCCACGGCGATCTCGGCCCAGACGAGGTCAATCGCCAGACGTCCCACGCCGGTCGAAATCCTGAAGCCCATGCCTCGGATCGGGCTGCCGAAATACTCGGCCACGATGGCCCCGATCAGCGCCAGCGTGGTTGCGATCTTCAGCCCGTTGAACACAAAGGGCATGGCAGCAGGCAGCCGCAGCTTTACCATCGTCTGCCAATAGCTCGCCGCATAGGTCCGCATCAGGTCGCGCTGCATCGCCTCGGTCTCCTTGAGCCCCTGCACCACGTTCACGAGCACGGGGAAGAAGACCATCACCACCACCACGGCGGCCTTGGATTGCCAGTCAAAGCCGAACCAGCTCACGAGGATCGGCGCGATGCCTACGATCGGCAGCGCCGCCACGAAATTGCCAATGGGCAGCAGCCCGGCGGTCAAAAAGGCGCTGCGGTCAATCGCGATGGCGGTCACAAAGGCCACTCCGCAGCCGATCAGATAACCCGAGAGCGCGCCCTTCAGCACGGTCTGCACGAAGTCCTGCCAGAGCACATCGGTCGAGGTCACGAAGGTGCGGGCAATGTCGGTGGGCGCAGGCAAGATCACCGGGCTCACCTCCAGCCCTCGCACCAGCCCCTGCCAGAGCGCCAGCACCGCGAGGCCAAAGATCACCGGCACGGCAATCCGCACCGCGCGGGCCTTGCGCCAGCGCGAGCGGGCGAGCGCCACGTTCAGGCCCCATGCCGCGAGCCAGAAGGCCACTGCCGCAACAACCGCCGTCATCGCGCCATCCCCATCCGCTTGAGCACCAGCGCCTGCACCCCGCCGATCACCGTCACCAGCACGCCCGCGAGGATCGCGGCGGCAAAGAGCGCCGCCCAGATCGCCAGCGGCGTGCCGAACTGGTCACCGATCAAAATGCGCGCGCCCAGCCCGCTGATCGCCCCGGTCGGCAACTCGCCCACGATGGTCCCCACCAGCGCGGCGGCGATGGCCACCTTCAGCGAGGTGAAGAGATAGGGCATCGAGGCCGGCAGCCGCAGCTTGAAGAAGCTGTCGCGCCCGCTCGCGTTGTAGGTCTTCAGCAGGTCAAGCTGGCTGGCCGAGGGCGAGTTCAGCCCCTTCACCATTCCGACCAGCACCGGGAAGTAGCACAGGTAGGCCGAGATGATCGCCTTCGGCACCGTTCGCCCCTCGATCCCCACCGCGTTGGAGAGCACGATGATCATCGGCGCCAGCGCCACGATCGGGATCGTCTGGCTGACGATGGCCCAAGGCATCAGGCTCATCTCCGCCACCCGGCTGTAGGTGATCGCCACCGCACCGAGAATGCCCAGCGCGACCCCCAGCGCAAAGCCGGTCAGCGTGGCCCCCAGCGTGATCGCACCATGGTAGATCAGGCTCCGCTTGCTGAAGGCCCGGCCCCGCAGCGCCATCTCGCCGGTGGTCTTCCACAGTTCGGCCGCCACTTGGTGCGGCGCGGGCAGGCGCGGCCGCTCCTGCCGCATGGTCTCGGTAAAGAGCTCTCCGGCGCTCAGTTCCACCCCGGCCCGCTCCGCCTGCGCCAGCGCCCAGGGTGTGTTCATCCGCCACGCACCGAGGTACCAGATGGCGGTCAGCACGGCGAGAACCGCCAGAACGGGGAGCGCGCGGTGCATTAGTTAATGCTCCTGAATGCAGCGTGCGTATGCATGGGATGTGCATCAGTTGTGCATCGGTTGTGCATGGGCGGTTTCACAGGGTTAATCATCGTAGGAATGCCCCGCTCTCAGCCCCTCACGCACCCGGTGCGCCACTTCAATAAACTCCGCTGAGTCCCTGATTTCCAAAGGTCTTTCGGCGGGCAGCGGGCTGTCGATCACATCGCTGATCCGGCCCGGCCGGGGCGACATGACGACAATCTTGGTTGAGAGATAGACCGCTTCGGGTATGGAATGGGTAACAAACCCTATCGTCTTGCCCGTTCGGGCCCAGAGCGCCAGCAGTTGTTCGTTAAGGTGGTCGCGGACAATTTCATCAAGGGCACCAAAGGGTTCGTCCATCAGCAGGATCTCGGCATCGAAGGCCAGCGCGCGGGCAATCGAGGCCCGTTGCTGCATCCCGCCCGAAAGCTGCCAAGGGTATTTTCCGCCAAAGCCTTCCAGATCAACCAGTTGCAGCACGTTTTTCACACGCTCCTCCTGCTCGGCCTTGTCGAACCCCATGATCTCCAGCGGCAGCTTGATGTTACCCGCGATGGTCCGCCAAGGGTAGAGCCCCGCGGCCTGGAAGACATAGCCGTAAGCCCTTGATTTGCGGGCCTCCTCCGGGGTCATCTCGTTCACGCTCAGGTTGCCGCCGGTCGGGGTTTCGAGGGCGGCGATGCAGCGCAAAAAGGTCGTCTTCCCGCAACCAGACGGCCCGATAAAACTGACGAACTCGCCCTTGCCGATATCGAGCGAAACCCCCTTGAGGGCATGAACCGGCCCGTCCTTCGTCTGGAAGGTCAGGTCGAGGTTGTCGGCACGGATGACCGTATCGTTCACGTGGTTTTCTTCCGTATTCTCAGCACTTTCCGACCCATCAGACCCCCGTGGCCGGAATGCCCTTGCGCTCCACCGGGCGCGGCGCCGTCAGCTCCTTCCAAGTGGAAAGCGCCTTGTTAACCGTTGCGTTAGGCTCGCGTGCTACAAACTCGCCGTGGCCTTCCTGCGTGCGGATCTCTCCGTCATGCACGGCCACATGGCCACGGGTCAGGGTAAAGCGCGGCAGCCCCTTCACCTCTTGGCCTTCGAACACGTTGTAATCGATGGAGGATTGTTGAGACCCGGCAGAGATCGTCTTTCCCTTTTTCGGATCCCAGACCACGATATCGGCATCGGCACCCACGAGGATTGCGCCTTTTTTCGGGTAGCAATTCAATATCTTGGCGATGTTCGTTGATGTGACGGCGACGAATTCGTTGGGCGTGAGCCGCCCGGTCGCCACGCCGTGGGTCCAGAGCATCGGCATCCGGTCTTCCAGCCCGCCGGTGCCATTGGGGATCTTGGAGAAGTCGCCCACGCCGTAGCGCTTTTGCTCGGTGGTAAAGGCACAATGATCGGTCGCCACGACCGACAGCGATCCGCTTTGCAGCCCGGCCCAGAGCGAATCCTGGTGCTTCTTGTTGCGGAACGGCGGCGACATCACCCGCCGTGCGGCGTGGTCCCAGTCGGGGTTGAAATACTCGCTCTCGTCCAGCGTCAGGTGCTGGATCAGCGGCTCACCCCACACCCGCTTGCCGTTCTGCTTGGCCCGGCGGATCGCCTCATGCGCCTCCTCGCAGGAGGTATGCACCACGTAGAGCGGCACGCCCGCCATATCGGCGATCATGATCGCCCGGTTGGTCGCCTCGCCCTCCACCTGGCTGGGCCGCGAATAGGCATGCGCCTCCGGGCCGGTGTTGCCCTCGGCCAGCAGCTTGGCGGTCAGCTCGGCCACCACGTCGCCGTTCTCGGCATGCACCATCGCCGTGGCGCCCAGTTCGGCCAGCCGCTGGAACGACGAATACATCTCGTCATCGTTCACCATCAGCGCGCCCTTGTAGGCCATGAAATGCTTGAAGGTGTTGATTCCGCGGTCTTTCACGACCGTCGCCATCTCGTTGAACACCTGCTCCCCCCACCACGTCACGGCCATGTGGAAGGAGTAATCACAGTTCGCGCGGGTGCTCTTGTTGTCCCACCGCTTCAGCGCATCCAGCAGGCTTTCGCCGGGGTTCGGCAGGGCAAAGTCGACCACCATCGTCGTGCCACCCGCCAGCCCCGCGCGGGTGCCGCTCTCGAAATCATCGCTCGAATAGGTGCCCATGAAGGGCATCTCGAGGTGGGTGTGCGGGTCGATCCCGCCGGGCATCACGTAGCAGCCCGTGGCATCCAGCACTTCGTCGCCTTTCAGCCCCTTGCCGATCTCCACGATCTGCCCGCCTTCAACCAGAACGTCGGCCTCATAGCTGAGGTCGGCGGTCACCACCGTGCCGCCCTTGATGACTGTGCTCATGGTCTAACTCCCCGTTTTAGTTGCAGGACTTACCGCCCGCCGTAATTTCATGGCTCTTCAGAAGCAGCTTTATCCCGCGGGCCTTGCTGTCTTCGCAGATCGCGTCCCAGTCGAGATCCGCATCGTCGTATTCGATCGCCAACACATCCTTGCCCGCCTCGGTGTAGGGCTTCAGGTCATCGCAGAAGTCGTAGGCGTAGCACTCCTCGACCATGATGAAATCCATCGTCTCCACCAGCGCCGGCACCAGTTGCGGCGCGTTTTTCTGGGCCACTTCCAGCCCCAGCAGATGGGCATATGCGGCGAGGTTCTTCACATAGGTGAGCGCCGCCTCCTCGCTGATGTCAAAGCCGCTGTCGTTTTCGAGAACGTCCATGTTATCAAGCTCTGCGGCCATGAAGCCCCGGTCGGCGCAGTCCTGCAGCCGGGCCTGCATGATCTTCATCACCCGGTCGTCGCGAATGTCGACATAGCGCTCATCGGGCCAGTCCCCGAGCGGCTTGCCGAGCACCTCCTCGGGAAAGCTGTCCTTGTCGTCGCGGTATTCTTCCCACGATCCAACAGAGACATAACACACCGGCTTCACGCCGCGGTCGCGCAGCGCCATGATCGTGTCGCGGTCGTGATCGTCCTTGTCGAGGGCGAGAACTTTGACATTGACATCAAGGTCGTAGGGGTGGGTGAGCTGCCAGTCCCAGTAGGCCTGCTCGCTCCCTCCGATGATGAAGATCCCTAGTGCCGTCAGTCCCGCCGTCAGTCCCATCTCCGCCTCCCTAGCCGATGCAGTAGGGCTGCCCGTCAAAGCCCCCGTCGCGCATCTCCTGGGTGGTCACAGGGTAGATCGCCCCCTCGTAGAAGATGTAATAGCACCCGTCCCGCACCACGATTTGATCCAGCCCTACATCG
This sequence comes from Oceanicola sp., assembly GCA_017792405.1. Classification (GTDB taxonomy): domain Bacteria; phylum Pseudomonadota; class Alphaproteobacteria; order Rhodobacterales; family Rhodobacteraceae; genus Vannielia. The sequence goes on along the minus strand of CP051231.1, from coordinate 757,008 downwards.
GCCGGAACCGATGCCATCACGTTCTCCGGAATGGGCTGGTCGGCGGGCGCGTATCCGGCCGGAGCGCCGCTCGTCGTGGTCTGGCATGCGGCCAGAAAGGGCAGCAACATCAGCGCCTTCCTCATTCCACGATCCCCGCCGTCTCGACCACTGCGTGAAACAGCACATCCGTCCCGGCGGTGGCCCATTCCTTGCTGATCTCCTCCGCCTCGTTGTGGCTGAGGCCGTCCACGCAGGGGCACATCACCATCGAGGTCGGGTACAGGTCGTTGATCCAGCAGGCATCGTGGCCTGCGCCGGATACGATATCCATATGGCTATAGCCCAGACGCTCGGCGGCATCGCGCACCGCCTTCACGCAACCCTCGTCAAACGCGGGCGGGTCGAACTGGCCGACGATCTCTGCGGAGAATTCGACACCGATATCCTCGCAAAGTTTCGGCGCCTTCTCCATCAGCTCGTCGACCATGCCGTTCAGCTTGTCAAGCAGGTGGGTCCGCATGTCGACGGTGAAGACCACCTTGCCGGGGATGATGTTGCGCGAGTTCGGATACACGTCGATATGCCCGATCGCACCCACAGCGTTGGGCTGATTTTTCATCGCGATTTCATGCACAAGCTCGGTCACCAGCGCCAGCCCGCGCCCAGCGTTCTTGCGCATGTGCATCGGCGTGGAGCCGGTGTGGCTCTCTTTGCCCGTCACCGTGCATTCGATCCAGCGCAGCCCCTGCCCGTGAGTGACCACGCCAATGTCCTTGCCCTCGGCTTCGAGGATCGGCCCCTGCTCGATGTGCAGTTCGAAGAGGGCGTGCATTTTGCGATCGCCAACCTTCTCCTCGCCCTTCCAGCCAATCCGCTCCAGCTCGTCGCCAAAGCGCTTGCCCTTGGCGTCCACCCGGTCATTGGCCCATTCGAGCGTGTGCTTGCCCGCAAACACGCCCGAGGCCAGCATGGCCGGGGCAAAGCGAGTGCCCTCCTCGTTGGTCCAGTTGACCACCACGATCGGGTGTTTGGTCTTGATGTCGAGGTCGTTCAGCGTGCGCACCAGTTCGAGGCCGCCGAGCACGCCCAGCACGCCGTCGTATTTGCCGCCTGTGGGTTGGGTATCGAGGTGCGAGCCAACATAGACGGGCAGCGCATCGGGGTCGGTGCCCTCGCGGCGGGCGAACATGTTGCCGATCTCGTCGACCCCCATGGTCATCCCGGCGGCCTCGCACCAGCTCTGAAACAGCGCACGCCCTTCGGCGTCTTCATCGGTCAGCGTCTGGCGGTTGTTGCCGCCCGCCACGCCGGGGCCGATCTTGGCCATCTCCATCAGGCTGTCCCACAGCCTGTCTCCGTTGATCCTGAGATTTTCTCCTGGGGCAGCCATGCGCACTCCTCGGGTCTTCAATATCGAGGGCGCAGGCCCTCCCTGTGTGGCGCGGCTTTGGTGCGGCGCCTTGTTGTTTGACCAATTGGTCAGAAGGACGCTACCACTCTCAAGGGACGGGTCAAGAAAATGCGCCGCCGCGCTGCAGCCCCTCCGATGATTTTTCAGCGCGAGCCGGGCAAAACGGCTGGATTTTGGGCGCATTTGAAACGGACATTGAAGCGAGGTCTGACCGGTGACAGCAAACGCGCGCAAACCGCGCACGAGGATCCAGCAAAAGAACACTGCCGCCATCCTCGAGGCCGCGCTCGATGTGTTTTCATCGCGCGGGTTCCGCGGCTCCACCGTGGACCAGATCGCCAAGGCCGCCGGGCTCTCCAAGCCCAACCTGCTCTATTACTTCCCCTCCAAGGAGGCGATTCACCGGGAGCTGCTGGGCGGCCTGCTGGATACCTGGCTTGCGCCCCTTCACGCGATGAAAGCCGAGGGCGACCCGTTGGAAGAGATCATGGCCTATGTCCGCCGCAAACTGGAGATGAGCCGCGAGATGCCGCGCGAGAGCCGGCTCTTTGCCAATGAGGTGCTGCAAGGCGCGCCCAACCTCGAAGGCGTGCTGAAAGAGCACCTCAAGCCGCTGGTCGATGAAAAGGCCGCCGTCATCCAAAGCTGGAGCGCGGCGGGCCGGATCGCGCCGGTCCACCCCTATCACCTGCTGTTCTCGATCTGGTCACTGACCCAGCATTACGCCGACTTCGACGTGCAGGTGCGCGCCGTGCTGCCCCAAAGCGAAGCGGGCGACCCTTTTCCGGAGGCCGCCCGCCATGTGGATGCGATGTTTCGCAAGATGCTCACGCCCGGGGGCTGATCAGCCGTTCAGGTAGTTCCACTTGAAGCCATTGCCCACCTTGGTCAGCGGCAGTTCGGGGTAGTAAAGCTTTTTGTAAGATTTCGGGCGATAATCACAGACAAGCCGCTCGTTGGCGTCCTTGATGAAGCAGTACACGCCGTTCTCATCCTGCCACGCCACGCCGCCCGCTGCGGCAATGGTCATCGCCTGAATGTGGCCGCCCGAGGCAAAGAAGCTGTAGTCGTCCACCGGGTAGATCCCGTTGCGGTAGCGCTCCGGTTCCTTGGCCTTCACCTCCGCCACGAGCGAGGCGGTGTGGTCATCGACGGCGGCTTTCACCACGCCGGTCACCATGGCCGGCACGGCGAGGATGGCACCGGCCACAACGCCTGCCGCGCCGGTGCCGTAGATAAAGGCATCGCCCGCATCGGGGCCGGTGCCGGTGGCGATCCACACGGCGGGCTGCACAAGGAGCCCTGCCACGCCACCGCGAACGCCGCCGCCCAATGCGCGCGAGAGCCCTTCGGAGGAGACGGTGACGACGATATTGGTTGCTGAATTTTCTCCGGCCATAGGTATGGTCCTCAAGTCATAGGTTTAAGTCATGAAATTGCCGTAGCGGATGAGTGCCTGTAATATGGCTGCTGCGGACAGTGCTGTAATGAAACACTTATTTGTCCATGCGGGTCGCGCTTGTCAACAGGTCCGGCTCGGTCTGGCCGGGTCGAACGGCGCCCCAAAAGGCAGAGCGGAAGCATAGATGGAGCCTGCGCCGTCTGCCGGACCACAAATTTCGCCCCATCCCCAAATCGGGGGTTCAAAGCGCTTGCGCTTTCACTTACCTCGCAGAGAGCGTATAAGCCTGCCCATAATTTGTGCCCGGCATGAACCGGCGCAGGCAGAAAGAGGACGGCATGAGTAAGACCCACGATGCAGACGTCGCCTTTATCCAGGCGCTGGCAGAACTGCTGCGGACGAACGATCTGACCGAGCTTCAGGTGAAGCGCGATTACGGTCAGGATGACAGCCTGAATGTGCGGGTGAGCCGCAAGATGGAGCAACAGGTGGTGGCGATGGCCCCCGCGGCCCCGGCCGCTGCGCCTGCAGTCCCAGCCGCTCCGGCAGCCCCCGCCGCCGCCCCCGCTGGCGACAATGATGATCCGGCGCAGGCCCCCGGCGCGGTGACCTCCCCGATGGTCGGCACCGCCTACCTCCAGCCCGAGCCGAACTCGCCCGCCTTCGTCAAGGTTGGCGACACGGTCGAAGAGGGCCAGACCCTGCTGATCGTTGAGGCGATGAAGACGATGAACCAGATCCCCGCGCCCCGCGGTGGCACCGTCAAGCGCATCCTCGTCGAAGACGGCGCGCCGGTGGAGTTTGGCGCCCCGCTGATGATCATCCAGTAAGGCACTGGTTATGTTCGACAAGATCCTCATTGCGAACCGCGGCGAAATCGCCCTGCGGGTGGTCCGTGCCTGCCGCGAGATGGGCATTCCTTCGGTCGCGGTGCACTCCACCGCTGACAGCGATGCGATGCACGTGCGCATGGCCGACGAGGCCATCTGCATCGGCCCGCCCTCCTCGGCCCAGAGCTACCTGAGCTTCCCGGCCATCATCTCGGCCTGCGAGATTTCCGGCGCCAACGCGATCCACCCCGGCTACGGCTTTCTTTCCGAGAATGCCAATTTCGTGCAGATCGTCGAGGATCACGGCCTCACCTTCATCGGCCCGACCGCCGAGCACATCCGGATCATGGGCGACAAGATCACCGCCAAGGACACGATGAAGAAGCTCGGCGTGCCCTGCGTGCCCGGCTCCGACGGCGGCGTGCCTGATATGGAAACGGCCAAGGTCGTCGCCGAAGAGATCGGTTATCCGGTGATCATCAAGGCCACCGCAGGTGGCGGCGGGCGCGGCATGAAACTGGCAAAAACCGCCAAGGATCTCGAGACCGCTTTCCGCACTGCGCGCAGCGAGGCCAAATCGGCCTTCGGCAATGACGAGGTCTATATCGAAAAGTACCTTGGCAAACCCCGGCACATCGAGGTGCAGGTGTTTGGCGACGGCAAGGGCAACGCGGTGCATCTGGGCGAGCGCGACTGCTCCCTGCAACGGCGGCACCAGAAGGTGTTCGAAGAGGCCCCCGGCCCTGCGATCACGCCCGAGCTGCGCGCGCAGATCGGCAAGACCTGTGCCGAGGCCGTGGCCTCCATCAACTACGCCGGTGCGGGGACCATCGAGTTTCTGTATGAAGACGGCGAGTTCTACTTCATCGAGATGAACACCCGCCTTCAGGTGGAGCATCCGGTGACCGAGCTGATCTTCGGGCAGGATCTCGTGCGCGAGCAAATCCGCGTCGCCGCCGGCATGCCGCTCTCGTTCAGCCAGGACGACCTCAAGATCAACGGCCACGCGATCGAGGTGCGGATCAACGCCGAGAAGTTGCCCAACTTCTCCCCCTGCCCCGGCCGGATCACGCAGTTTCATGCGCCCGGTGGTTTGGGCGTGCGGATGGATAGCGCGCTTTATGACGGCTACTCGATCCCGCCCTATTACGACAGCCTGATCGGCAAGCTCATCGTCCACGGCCGCGACCGCCCCGAGGCGCTGGCCCGGCTGAACCGGGCACTCGGCGAGCTGATCGTGGACGGGGTGGATACCACCGTGCCGCTGTTCCGCACGCTGCTGGAAGAGGGCGACATTCACAGCGGTGCCTACGATATCCACTGGCTGGAAGGCTGGCTGGAAACCAACCTGCAAGCCTGAGGCCGGGCGGGTGGAGCCGCTCTCGACCGACCTTCTGCTGCGCGCCTACCGGATGGGCCTCTTCCCTATGGCAGATGATGCCGGGGCGGAAGAGGTCTATTGGGTCGAGCCCCGCTTAAGGGGAATCTTCCCCTTGGAGAATTTCCACATTTCTCGGTCGCTGGCCCGGCTAATCCGGCGCGAGGCTTTCACTATTACGATAAATGCCGATTTCGGTGGCGTGATGGATGGCTGCGCCGACCGGGAGACGACATGGATCAACAGCGAGATCCACCGGATCTACCGCCAACTCCACACCGAGGGCCATGCCCATTCGCTCGAAGTCTGGGAAGGCGCGGCTCTGGTCGGCGGCGTCTATGGCGTCGCCCTCGGCGGCTGCTTCTGCGGTGAAAGCATGTTTTCGCGCCGCCGCGATGCCTCCAAAGTGGCGCTCGCCTATCTCGTCGATCACCTGCGGCGCTGCGGCTTTACCTTGTTCGATACCCAGTTCATCACACCCCACCTCGCCAGCCTCGGCGCCATCGAGGTCCCGCGTGATGACTACCGCAAGCGCCTCGCCGCCGCGCGCAAACTCGACTGTGATTTCAGAAGCATAACCGAGGTTCCAAGCGGTCACTCGGTGGTGCAGCGCAGCACCCAGATATCGTAACGCTGGTGGTCCAGCGCGTTGAGCGCCGGGGCCGAAGCGAGCATCCAACCCGCAAAGGCAGGCGCATCCCCGGCGCCATCCTCGATCACCAGATAGGCCGTTGCCCGCGCGGGGGTGCCCTCGGGGTAGCGGCAATCGGAGAGCGTGACCTGCAGGTGCCCATAGCGCACCGTTTCGCCGATCTTCACTTCGAGATCGGAGGTCAGGCTCGAGAGTTTGTCGAGCCCGCGCAGCACCGCCCCAGTGCCTTCCAGCACCGTCTGGGCCTCAGCGGCCCCACCAGCCAAAAGACCAGCGGCCAGAACGGCTTGCAGCGTGCGCTTCATTCGTCCGACCCGGCCACGAACTTGGTCAGCAAGCCAATCAGGCTCACCGCACCTTGAGTGTCCAGAATCTCGCCCCCCTCCTCGAGGTTGAAGGGCGATCCGCCCGGAACGATCTCGATGAAATTGCCCCCGAGCAGCCCCTCCGAAGAGATCGCCGCCGAACTGTCTTCCGGCAATTCGATGCCCTCTGAGATGGCAAAGGTCGCCTCCGCGCGGAAGCTCTGAGCGTTCAGTTCCAGCGCCCGCACCGAGCCGATCTTGACGCCGGCGAGCCGAACATCGGTGCCCACCGAGATGCCCTCGGCAGAACGAAAGCTTGCCTGCAGTGGATAGCTCGCGCCACCAGATCCACCCGCTTCGGTCACCCCGGCGGCGTACCACAGGAAGCCTGCTGCTGCGACAAGCACACCGGCCCCAACCAGCGCTTCGGTCTTGGTCTCTGACATTGCCCCCTCCGGCCCCTTACTCGGGGCTCCAGGCCTCGTAATCCTGCCGCTCCACCGGCTGGGCGCGGCGGATCGACCCGGCGGGCGCATAGGCCAGCGGCGTGCCGGTGAGGTTTTCGTGGTGCGGTTTTTCCCACGTCTTGTGGGTCAGCGGCCGGTCGGTTGGCGGCTCCTTGAAGGTCTTGTGCAGCCAACCATGCCAGTCGGGGCTGATCCGCGAGGCCTCGACCTCGCCCTTGAAGATCACCCACCGCCGGGTGTCATCGGCGTTGCGGTAGAAGGTGTTGCCCTCTTCATCCTCGCCCACCTTGGTGCCCTTGCGCCAGGTGAACAGCTGGGTGCCGAGCGTGGAGCCGTTCCACCATGTGACGGCACGCAGGAGAGTGTTCATGATACCCATCGGCTCGGCTCCTCTTGGTCTCGCCTGATATGCAACAGCGGCGCGGAAAGGTCTAGAGTTTCGAAGAAATCACCCCGGTGTTGATCCCGCCCATCCTCAACTCGCCGAACTGCCTCTGATACTCCATCTTGGGGCAGAGGTTCTGGATCACCGTCACACCGCGCGCCTCGGCCATCTCGCCGGCTTCGGCGTTTTCGACGCCGATCTGCATCCACACCGTCTTGAGCGCGGGAAAAGCGGCGAGCGCCTCCTCCACGATGGGCGGCACATGCTCGGAGCGGCGGAAGATATCGACCATGTCTACAGGCGCATCGATCGAGGCAAGGTCGGGCATGATTGTTTCGCCGAAGAGCGTTTTGCCCGCATGACCGGGGTTTACGGGAATCACCCGAAAGCCCTTAAGCGCAAGGTAACGGGCCACGTAGTAGCTCGGGCGCACCTCGTTCATCGAGACACCAACGCAGGCGATCACCTTGGTTTCGGTCAAAATGCGGCGCAGCAGCGCGTCTGGGTAGCGCATCAGCGGCACCTCCGGCGTAAAAAAGCGCCCGGACCATGAGGCCCGAGCGCAAGTCGCGGAACGAGGGACAGTGAAGTGAAACGCTGGTGTTCCGAACCAGCGCTCATGCTCTTCGAGGTAGTCACGAGGAAACACTTTCCAAGAGGATGTAATAAACCTGTGAACACGAGGTTAACGCGAGAGAGCAAAGCTGAAAAAGACTTTCCTGCCTTTCAGTTCTGACGAAACCTCAGTTTTTCAGAGGTTTGGGCCAGTTCGCATCGGCGGAAGAGATGTGGCCGGGGATGTCCTGCTCCCAGATGCCGCGCACACGGCGGGAGTAGTTCAAATAGAGCTTTCCCTCGTGCACGGTAAAGGCCGACGGGTCGGTTGGGGCGACGTAGCCCTGCGAGGCCGCATAGGCGCAATATCCGCCGTATTGCGGGGCAAAGCGCTGCGGATTGCGCTCGAAGGCCTCACGATTGGCCGCGCTGGAGAATCGCCACGTGGCCCCCATCCACATCAGTTGATGCGCCTCGCTCCCTTCCACCGGCTTGCCCTCGTTGAAATAGGCAACGGGGTCGTAACCCTGAATCGCGAGGCGGTTGGTGGCAAAGATCGGCGGTTCCTCGGCCATGGCAGGCATGGCGAGGGCGGCAAGGCCGGCGGCGAGCATGAGGCGGCGGGTGAGCATGGGTGTCCTCCTTGGCTGGGCCAAAGGATGGAGCCGCGGCCTGCGCCTTGACCAGCCCCTTCGCGCAAAGGTGAACTTATGAAAACTTTCGCGCAGAGGCGTAGAGCGACACAGCAGCGGCGTTGGACACGTTGAGCGAGCCGAAGCCCCCGGCGAAGGGAATTTTCACCAAATGGTCGCAGGTCTCGCGCGTGCGTTCACGCAGGCCCGGCCCTTCTGCGCCGAGCACAAGACCAATGGCCGCGCCTTCGGGCAGGGTCTCCAGCACCGGGTCGAGCGCGGCCTCGGCCTCACCTGCGAGGCCAAGCAGGGTAAACCCTGCCCTCTTCAGCTCCTCCATTGCATCGGCGAGGTTGCGGACCCGCAGGTAGGGTTGCCGCTCCAACGCGCCGGAGGCGGTTTTGGCCAATGCGCCGGTTTCGGGGGCCGAATGACGGGCAGGCGCCACCACGGCACGGGCGCCGAACACCTCAGCCGAGCGCAGGATGGCGCCCACGTTGTGCGGGTCGGTCACGCGATCGAGCAGCACCACGAGGGGCCGGCCCTCACCTGCGATGCAGCGGCTCTCGACACTGCCCCAGTCCAGCGGCTTGACCTCGAGCGCCGCGCCCTGATGCACCGAGCCCGGATCGAGCGGCACCGGAAACTTGCGTGGATCGGCGATTTCAGTCTCGATCCCGGCGCCTTGCCAGCAAGCCTCCCCCAGCCGGTCGGCGGCGTTGCGAGTCAGCACAAGGCGCAGCTTTTCACGCACGGGATTGGCCAGCGCATCGCGCACCGCATGCAGCCCGAAGAGCCACACTGTCTCTGCCGCGCTCGCCCTTTTGGCGCGTTCTTTGTCTACCACCCAGCTCGGTTTCTTTGCCACGCTACATCGCCTCCGCTTGCCGCGCCCCTGCATGGTCGCGACGCAAGAAAATCGCAAGGTTTTTCGCCTTGACGGGGGTGGGCGGGCTTTGTATTCCGCTCCGGCGTCGGGCGACGAGCTGCAAGGTGCGGCAGCGGACTGTAACTCCGCCGGGGAGACCCATGCCTGGTTCGATTCCAGGGTCGCCCACCACTCCCCCCTCTACTTATCTAGTTACGCCGTCAGTTGCCTGCTGCTCGCGCACCTGTGGTGATGAGCGACGGCGTGATCTGGCGCACGACGCGGCCCCAGCGGGTCACCGGCTGCTCCGCAACGAAGACCACATCATTCGGGCGCAACTCGAACCGGGCCGCGAGGGTGAAATTGGCCGCGTTGCGCCCGTCGAGGTGCCATGCGGTGACGGCGCCAAACTCGCGCGGGTCAGACGAGGCACGCAGCACGTAGATTTCGCGAACATTTCCGGTTTCGAGCGGAATGCCCCCTGCCCCCTCGAAGAGCGCATCGGCAAGGCTCGCCTGCCGCCCGAGCGGCAAGGGGAAGCGGGCCTGTTTCTGCACCTCGCCGGTCAGATACACGTAGTCGCGCGCCACCGCGTCGAACTCCACCTGAGCCCGATAGTTCTGCCGCGCCTCGTTGAGTGCGTCGCGGCCGATGGCAATTTCGGTCGACAACTCTGCAAGAGCATCGCGGCGTTGCTGACTGCGGAAGCCCGCGAGCGTGATCTGCTGCTCGAAATAGGCCTGCGCCTCCTCCAGCTCGTATTCGGTATCCACAAAAACCGAGTCGCCATCGATCAGCCGCACCCGCTTCAGGCCAGAGCGGGCGTAGAACTCCTTGAGCGGGATCTGGTAGAGCGCCCCGTCGCGGTAGATGCGGATCGAGGTGTAATCCTGATCGGCGGCAGAGATGCCGCCCGCCGTGGCAAGGGCCTGGTCGAGGTAGAGCGGGGTCAGCCGGATCGGCGCCACGCCGGGGTTGGAGACAGCGCCTCCCACCGAGACCTTCTGCGAGTTGAATTCGGCGATCTCGAGCGAGAAGGTCGGGTCGATCTGGGCTTCCACCAACCGTTGAAACAGCGCATCCTCGGCGGACTCAACCGTCATCCCCGCAATGCGGACCCGCCCGACGCCGGGGATGTTGATGGAGCCGTCATCCTGCACGGTGTAGCCCTGCCGGGCGTTCTGGGCGGCGAGAAGCCCGGTTAGTTCCTCCACCGTATCACCCGCTCGCGGGGTGGCCAGAAGCACCACGTCGCCCACGCCGATCGTATAGGGGCCGGGGTTGGCCTGCGGCGGCAGGCGGGTTTCGAGCGTTCCGGGCCTGCTCGCGCGGTCGATCACCGGCTCTGGCACCGGGCCGCTCGTGCGCAGCCCGCCGCCCGTGCCTGCCCCGGTCGAAAAGATCGCCGGAAGGGCCTTTGGCCGGTAGCGTAAGCGGTTGGCGAGCAGGGTGGTTTCGGCCGTGAGCGGCACGACGCGCACGCGGGTGCCATCGGCCACGCCATCGCGCACCTTGGGGCTCTGGTAGGCCGTGCCGCACCCCGCGAGGACCACGATCAGGCAGAGCAGTCCGATTTTACGCATGCGTCCCCGTCCCTCGGTTTTCTTAACACTCATTCGATCACCCGGCGCATAACCAGCGGCCCGGTCAAATCGCCCGCCCATTGGCGGGATTGCAGCACCTGCCCCGAACCGGCGCTGAGCCAGTAAAGGTTGGTAAGGGTCTGATCGAGGCTGCGGCAGTTTTCTTCCACCAGCGTGGTCGCCACCGGCTTCAGAGCCCCGGCTCGGGTGCCGACCTGAATGCTCCGCTCGCCCCGCACGGCGACGACGCACACATAACTCCGGGTGACCGCCTCGTTCTCGCCATTCAGGAAGGTATGAAACCGCTCGGCAGTGCCGCTGCTGCGCCCGGTCACCAGGGCGAGGCTTTGCGACACATCCGAACCGGTCATATCCGCCCCGAGGCCTGCGGTGCCGACCAGAAAGCCGCGGCGGGTCTTGAGGACGACACCATCACTGCTCACAAAACTCTCCACCCCGTCACGGCTGACCTCACGCAGGGCGATGGTGGCGGTTTCATCTTTTTCCACCGCAATCTGGAGCGCGGTGGTGTCGGACCGGAGCAGTTGGGCGTAGCGGGCCGTGGCCTGCGCGCGCGTCTGGTTGGGCGTCGGCGGGCCCTCGGACCCAACCCCAAGCCCGCCACAGGCGACCAGCGTTACGCAGCTTGCGAGCGGCAGGAGCCATCGAACCACTGCCGCTATGTGCCTCTCCTCGGTCATCGCAGGAACTTACCCCAACTGTCCGTGATTTCCCGCTCGCGAAACGGCTCCACCACGCCATAAAGCCGATTGCGCACGCCCAGCCGGGCGCCACCGTCGCGCAATACCGGGCGGACCGTCTGGCTGAGCTTGGCCCGTGACGGCTGCCCGGTGACCCAAGAGAGCGGCAGTTCGACGAAGATGCCCTTGTCGAAAGAACCCTCTCCGAAATCGTCGAAGGAAACATCGGTGAGCGTCGCAAAGGCCCCGACCGTCACACCATTCTTGAACCGGCGATCCAGCGTGAGGGTCGCGCCCCAATCGCCCGCCAGATAGCGGCCAATATCGAGCTGGCCATAATAGCCGCGCCCGAGGTTGTAATAGGCCGAGGCGTGGCCGGTCCAGACCGTATAATCCTGAAAGCCAAATAGTTGGTCGAAGTCCCGCTGCACTGCGTAATTCAGCTCCGCCCCCAGCGCGAGACGGCTGTTGAGCGGGTACCAGAGCAGCTCGGCCGAGACCCCGCCGAACATCGGCTCGAGGTAACCAAGGGTCACGCGGCCGAACATGTCCTCACGCGGGCGGAAGAAGTATTCAGCCGTCAGGTAGCTGATCTGGAGGTCGGATTGCTGCGCATAGAGCACGGCATCGGAGCGCACATGGGGCAGCACGCTGTCAGATCGGCGGGTGGCATCGTCGAGTGTGCTGGTGAGCGGCTTGCGGAGCTGGCCCGAGAAGATGAGCCCTGGGCGCGGCTCCCACGCGGCGTTGAGCTGAATGCCCAGTTCGTAGCGCAGCGGATCGTCAGGGTCGAAGAGCGAGACAAAAGTATAAGGGGAAAGTCCCCAAGACAGGCGCGGGTAGGCCCCTTCGATAGCACCAGCGCGGCCAACCCCGAAGGCATCGGTGATCTGCGCGCGCGCCAACATGTGCCACTCGCCTTCCAGCGCGTGTTCCTGCTCCTCAAGGTCGGCGCGCTCAACGGTGACGGTCGTCATCGGCATGCCCGCTTCGGTCAGGGTGACCTCGAAGCGTTCGACCGAGGGGGCTACCGTGTTGGCCAAAACCAGCGCGGCACGGCCCACGGCCTGAGCGGTTGCGTCAAAGCGCAGGTTCTCGATCTGCACCCGCGCGGCACGGGCGCTGACATCATAGGCCATCAGCCGCAGCCCTTGCTCGCCGAGCCTGCCGCGCACAGCCTCGCCCGCCGGAATCACCTGTCGCTCGGGGCTGCCGAGGTTCCAGCTCTGGCCTGCAACGGTGGAGCGCGGCAAAAGGCTCGGCGGTGCCGTTTCTTGCCCGCCGGGCGCACGCGGGTGCGCCGGGTCGATCACGTAAGAGAACCGCACTCCAACGGTGTTGCCGTAGAGATAATAGGCCCCCATATCGAGCCCATTCTTGAACCGGTATTTGAGGCCGAAATTATAGGGAGAGGCCTGCGGCGACAGCGTGCCAGTGGTCTCCAGCGCGTAGGTATCGCTGGAGTATTCGGCCACCAGCGTCAGCCGGTCCGTCGCGTGCCACTTGAGGCCGCCGAAAAAGGCGGCATCGCCGCGAAACCACTGGTCGAACCCGATTTCACCGGTGCGCGTGTCCTGCTCGGGGCGCGTTTCAAACCTGTCATCCAGAATGCCCAGCGGGTTCTCAAACCCGCCCCGGCCCGCGAACCGGCCCCAGCCGATCCCGCCGGTCAGCTGAAGCCTGGGCGTCACGTATTTGGAGGCCACGAGATATTCGCCGCTGTAGATGCCTGTGCCGCCGAAGTCCCTCAGACCGAGGGCAATTGCAGGCCAGTAAGCATCCTCCTCGCTCAGCAGGATATTGAGGTCGAAACTCCTGTCATACTCGGGAATGCCCGGCCCCGGATCATTGCCTTGGGCGGCATATCGGAATGACGCAGAAACGCGCGGTGAGAGCTGGAAGGTCAGCGTATGCCGCCAAATCGGCCCGTAGTCTGCCGTCGTTAAGGCAAGGCTGCCATCCGGCAGAGCCTCGGCGGTCGGCATGTCCACGAGGCCGGGCGTACCATAAAACGAGAGGGTCTGGGCGGAGGCCGATGGCGCAAGGGCCCAAGCGAGACCCGCGGCGAGGAGCCAGCCCAGCGCGGGGCGGCCAGAGCAGGGATCAGCTCCGCGCGTAGACATCCTCGAACCGCACAATGTCATCCTCGCCCACATAAGTCCCGGTCTGCACCTCGATCAGCACCATCGGCACCTTGCCCGGGTTCTCCATTCGGTGTTTCGACCCCAGCGGGATGTAGACGGACTCATTTTCCGTCACGAGTTTGACTTGGTTGTCGATCGTTACCTGCGCCGTGCCCTCCACCACGATCCAGTGTTCCGAGCGGTGGAAATGGCTTTGCAACGAAAGCGCCGCACCGGGATGCACGTGTATGCGTTTTACCTGAAAGCGGTCGCCGACCACGAGGCTCTCGAACCACCCCCAAGGACGGTGATCCTTCGGGAATTGGGTGGCCTGAGCGGCCTGCTTTTGCTTTAGCGCGGTGACCGCAAGTTTGACATCCTGAGCACGGGAAGCATCCGCCACCAGCACGGCATCATTCATCGCGATCGCCATGATATTTTTCAGACCGATGCCGACAACTTGCAGACGGTCGCTATCCGATCGCAGCAGGGTATCGTCGCAATCGATCGCGACGGCTTCGCCAGAGGTCACAACACCGCGCAGGTCGGCGTCGCTCTCCCGACGGACGGCATCCCAGTCGCCAAGGTCCGACCAGTGCCCGGTGAAGGGGACCACGGCGAGGTTGTCTGCCCGCTCCATCACCGCGTAATCGATTGAGATGTCTTGCGCGCCGCTCCACGCGTGGGGATCAAGGCGCAAGAACCCGAGGTCGGGCCTACCCTCCGCAACAGCCTCGCGGACTGGTTCAACGAGGTCTGATGCATGGGTGGCGAAGGCTTCGAGCATGTCCTTGGCGCGGGCGAGAAAAATCCCGGCGTTCCATAGGTAGGTGCCATCTGCCAGCAGCCGCTCCGCGGTATTCTGGTCCGGCTTTTCGACGAACTGAGTCAACGGATATGGCTTGGTCTCGCCATTTGGGGCTTCGGGCAATTCGAGGTAACCATAGGCGGTCTCCGGACGTGTCGGCGTGATCCCGAAGGTCACGATCCGTCCCTCTTCGGCTGCAGCCAAGCCAGCCCGAACCGCGGCTTTGAAGGCATCCGTGTCGGGGATAAGGTGGTCAGAAGGGGCGACGAGCAGGATGGCGTCCGGGTTGTCCGTCAGCGCATGGAAGGTCGCGGCCAGCACGGCAGGCGCCGTGTTGCGCCCCTCCGGCTCAATGAGGATCGCACCCGGATCGATGCCTGCTTCTGCGAGTTGCTCGGTGACGATGAAGCGAAAGTCGGAGGCAGTCACGACGATGGGGGCGGCAAACCCCGCGCCGGATGTGCGCTCCGCCGAGCGTTGAAACAGGGTCCGCGACCCTATGATCCTGGAGAACTGCTTGGGATAGGAT